>CAUFXJ010000032.1:0-36298 GCA_959596915.1 Segatella copri | reverse complement strand
ATTTTAACACAAAAAAGCTCTCAAAAATTTGGTGATGTCTTAGGAATCATGGCATCTGCGATTTGCCCGGTACCCAATTGGCGGAACAGACTGCCTTGCAGGCTGACAATATCGCTTTCTGATTTCATGGTCAGGCTTGGCAGTACAACCTCGTAAAGAGCCTGTTTCACTTCTTGGTTTGGAAAACCTAAGAAATAGCCAAATTCATCGCTCGACTTGATGGTAAGGTAACCCGTCTGATAGAGAAAGAGTTCGGCACCACCATTTATGACATCAGAACTCTCAAGAGTCTTGCGTAAAATCGGACAATTTTCGAAATTTCGTAAGCGCAGTTCCATGTTGTCCACAAACTTAGGTAGCATGGAGGTTGCTCCTGATGAAACCCAGAAACAGCTCAAATCTTGTGCGTCTAGTGCATTAAGGAGACTGAAAGGATTGTAGATGTCCACCATGTTTCTGCGACTGAAATGGTATCCATCGTAGTAATCCTTCAGGTTATCATGAGTTTGCTGCAAGGTCCACTCGTTCACTTCAGCCATTCTTTCCAGTTCCGGCTTGAAGTTCTCCCCGATTTCTTCTTCTGTAATACCGCAGATAGCTGCATATTCAGGAAGGAAACTGATATTGGTCAGGTTGTTGAGAACAGAGAAAAGAGAAATCTGCGTAAACTTGGTGATACCCGTAATGAAGACGAAACGTTGGTACGCATCATCAGCTTTCAAGATGGAAAACACGCTTCTATATACTTCTGTGCAACCCTCATGCTCGGGAGTTTTCCACGAGTGCTGGAGAGGAGAGTCGTACTCATCGATAAGAATGGCAACCTTGAGCCCTGTTTGCTCATAGGCGGTTTTAATGATGAGGTCGAAGCGGTTTCCTAGTGAATCTGTAGGTTTGATATGGATGCCATATAATTGCTCATAAACATCAAAAGTTCGATCCAGGTATGCCTTAACTTCATGTGCAGTCGCTCCCCCTCGGCTCATGTCGAATCGAATAACCGGGTACTGTTTCCATTCCTTCTCCAACTCCATGATTTTTAGTCCTTCGAAGAGTTCTTTCCTTCCTTCGAAGTAAGCCTGGAGTGTATCAACAAGCACAGACTTACCAAATCGGCGAGGACGGATTAAAAAATTATATTGCCTGCCGTTGTTCGCCAAATTCCAGATGATGTCAGTCTTGTCAACATAGAGGTATCCTTCCTCTCTGATAACATTGAAAGACTGTATGCCTACCGGCAGCTTTCTGCATGCATTGTTTGCCATAATCTTTTCTTCTATTCCTATCTTTAGCCGCAAAGATACGGCTAATTTTTGAATCATGCAAGTTTTTGGCAATTAAAAAGATGTAAATAGATACCTGATAAAAGAATATATTGTACATGCTCTAGAAAAATGCATTTTATAGCAGGGGTGTCATATAGAGTGGCAGATATACTATCCCATCTTTTTCCGCTAGGTCTGAGGTGTGAATGACATAAGGAGTCGATAGGTAATTCTTGTACTTCCTGACACACTTTTCCAAAGATGAAATGGTATAACGATTGGTAGACTTTACCTCTATTGGCGAGATGTTGTGCTTGCTCGTAATCGAAGGTTTCGCTATCAGAAAGTCGATTTCCATTCTGTCTTCTGCCTCACGTGAATAGTTGGAATAGAAAAACAGTTTGTGCCCCTTTGCCTTCAACATCTGTGCTACTATATTCTCTACAAGCATCCCTTCGTTTACTTCCAACTTGTCCATCATCAGTTTCTTGTAAAGTGATTCCTGCATGATTCGATTCTCGTCAAAAGCCATACTGATTAGCAAACCTGTATCTGCCATGTAACATTTCAAGCTAGAGTTTTCCAACTTGAGATTAAGTCCGATGTTTGGCTCCGTTGCTCCGTAGCAGATATTTGCAACCATAGCTTCGTTCAGCCAAAAGAAAGCGCCCTCGTATTCACGCATTCTGGCACCAGCCTTTATTTCAGACAGACGGAATTTCTTCTCGTGTTTCTGAAGTTGGCTTGGAATCAGATCAAAGATGCTCGTCACTCTTACCTCGTTGCCTTCTGCGTATTTCTGAATGTCATTTCTATACAGGCTTATTATCGCACGTTTTATTGTATCAACTTTTGTAAAATCGCGAGTCTTTACATAGGTATCTACAGCCTTAGGCATGCCTCCTACTATCATATATTGACGGAATAAGGTCATAGCCTTGCGATGCATGTCGAGGCCAAGAGGCTTAAGCTTGGCAAATTGGTTTTTGATGAGTTGCATGATTGCCTCTTCGTCCATTGCCCAAAGAAATTCTTCAAAATCCATCGGATACATGTTGATTCTAATCTCTTCGGATGGAATCATGATGTTTTTTACATTCTTGTTGATGGAAACAAGTGAACCTGTTTCAATATAGTCGTATCGTCCATCTTTGACAAGATACTTGATGGCGGCTCTCGCTTCAGGAAAAGCCTGTACTTCATCGAAGATGATGAGCGACTTGCGCGCTGTTAATTTTACATTGAAGTAGAGTTGCAAGTACATAAAGAAAGTATCAAGATCATATAGGTAGTCCCTAAACAGATCTAATACTTGCTGCATCGTATTGTTGAAGTCTATCAAGATATACGATTCGTATTCATTCTTGGCAAATTCCTCTACGATATAGCTTTTACCGACACGTCGTGCCCCATCAATGAGCAATGCATTCTGCCCATTGTCGTCTGATTTCCATCTTAATAATTGACTATAGATTTTACGTTTCATAACTTTCTGGTATTCTTGTTGTTGCACGTATCCTAGCTTTGAGAGTGTTGGATTTTACACGTTTCCTAGGTTTTGTAATCTTGTATTTTACACGTTTCCTAGGTTTCCGTAGGTGCAAAAATACACATTTCCTAGGATAAGGCAATGCTTTTCTCAGAGAATCTTGTCGTTTTTAATGTTTTTTACGTTAATCTCGGCTGTTTGTCGATTGGATGGAGGCTCATTTATCGGCTCATTCTGAATATGCAAAACTTGAGTGCAAAATCATTTTTTCTGCTTGCGCTAAGTTTTTTTCTCATTTTATCCATCACATCCCTCACGTTTTCTCTTTTTAATCTTTAATCGTTTGATAATGAGGTGGTTGTCTCTTTTGTGTAGCGTGATAGATGGACGAAATGTTTACAAAATCCATCACGCTATCCATCACGTCTTTCAGCTTATCTTCTTGCTGAAAGTGCTTTTTTTATGCACGTGATTCGGGACAAATATGAAAGTTTTCGGGACAAAGCTTGCATCTGGCTTTAAAATTTTGTATCTTTGCGGAGTGTTGACAACACAGATTCCACAATGGCAATAACCACTGCGAAACCTAATGTTTAAATTAAAATTTATTTTTTATGGAATTAAATCTTAATGATCCTACGTTTATCAAAAGTCTGGTAGATTATCATTGGATGTACTGCTTCAATGCCGATTGTCCTCGGGCAGCAGAATGCATCCGATTCATCTCGGCAAAGTTCAAACCCGATGATGTTACTGTCGGAAATGCTGTTTATCCCGATGCTAACCTCCATGCATCTTGTTCCCATTTCATGCGTGTGTACCAGTTCAAGGCAGCATGGGGATTTTCCCATCTCTACGACCAGGTAAAACATGTCGAAATGCAGACCATCAAGTACCGCATCATGGATGTTCTGGGCAACCGTACTACCTATTATCGTGTACATCGGGGGGAGAAACATCTTACGCCGGAAATGCAGGAGCAGGTGAAGAAGGTCTTTGCTGAATATGGTTATGGGGAACCTGCCTATGATCATTATGCAGAAGAAATCGGATTCGTTTACGAATAAAGCACAATCCCCTGCCGATGTATCCACAGCGGGAATGCGACGTATCGGTTTGTTTCACAGGGTGAAACAGAGTGTTTCTCCGCTTGAACCAAATTGTTTCATGGTATGAACCAAACTGTTTCGTATCGATAAACTTTTTAAAATGACAGACAATGAAATTTACCATAACACATAGAAATAAAAAGAACCAGCTCCTGGTAAGTACCAAGAGTCTGGAACGTTTCCTGGGGCGCATCGTAAACGATGACGCCAGGAATACCGTGGAGAACTTCCGTGAATATGTACCTTATCTCATGAATGGTTATGATGGGTATAAGGATATGCCAACCTGGATGCATGTTCACCCTGCGGCAGAATTTCAGAAATCGGAGAATGGACTCCTGAAGATGAAGAAAAACAACGGCGTTCTGCTGCTTACGTTTGTTGATATAAATGAGGATGGAGGTATGGATGCCATCAAGCAGAAAGTAGCCAGTCTGCCTTCTACTTTTGCAGCCTTTGTGGGAGCCGATGGCATCAGCCTGCATGTTCTGGCGAAATATGCGCTAGCAAAGGGGACGTTACCTGATGAGGAGGTTGCAGCCGACAGGATTTACAAGCAGGCCTTCCTGACCTTTGCTCCGCTTTATCAGACGCTAGTAAAGGCAAAGATGCAGATGCCCGAGCCTTCTATCTTTTCCGATTTTCTGATGACAAGAGATTCTTTTCCTTATTATCGTGAAGATGCCTTGCCCCTGACGTTGAATGAAGTCTTTCATGGCGCAGAAAAACCTGTGGAGATCGTTGATGAGAAGGAGACTGACCACTCTTCCGGAGGTGTGGATAACGACCGTAAGGAGTTGAGTGACAATATCATGAGTATGATCGGATTTCTGTGTAAGAAATATGATTTCCGTTATAATTCGGTAATGAAATGCACAGAATATAGACCGAAGGAAAAGGATTATTGGGGCTATCAGCCTGTGGATGCTCGTGTGCAGAAGCGTATGACGCTGGAGGTACAGCTCGCCAACATCCGTGTGAGTATCAAGGATGTGCGCAATTATCTGGAGTCGGATCTTCTTTCTACCTATAATCCTGTAGAAAACTTCCTGTTCAAGTGTGAGGGGAAGTGGGACGGTAAGGATCATATCCGTGCCTTGGCGCGCACGGTGCCTACTGATAATCCTTATTGGGAGGATTGGTTCTATACCTGGTTCCTGGCGATGGTTGACCAGTGGCGTGCTTACAGTCATCGCAAATACGGCAACTCTGTGGCACCACTTCTCATTTCCAAGCAGGGCTACAACAAGAGTACTTTCTGCCGGTCTCTGGTTCCGCCGGAGTTGCAATGGGGGTATAATGATAATCTCGTATTGTCAGAGAAACGGCAGGTGCTTCAGGCGATGTGCCAGTCGCTGGTTATCAACCTGGATGAGTTCAACCAGATTTCTCCTCAGGTGCAGCAGGGATTCCTGAAGAATATCATCCAGTTGCCGAGTGTCAAGATAAAGCCTCCGTATGGCAGTCATGTACAGGAATTTCCGAGAATGGCGTCTTTTATCGCCACGAGCAATATGGAGGATATCCTCTCCGATCCTTCCGGTAATCGCCGTTTTCTGGGTGTGGAGCTCACGGGTCCTATCGATGTGAGCCAGCGTCCGAATTATGAACAGCTTTATGCGCAGGCGCTTTCAGCATTACGGGCAGGCGAGAAGACTTATTTTGATGCGGAGCAGACCCGACTGATCATGGCGAACAACAGGAAGTTTGAGGTAGTTTCTCCGGTAGACCAGTATTTCGATCTCTATTTCGACCTGACCGATGATGCCAAACAGGGTGAGTATCTTACGGCAGCCGAGATTTTCCAAGAGCTGAAGAGTCACATCGGTTCATCGTTGAAGTTGAACAGTCTCATAGCCTTCGGCCGCAAGCTTTCTCAGATGCCAACCATCCATCGCAAGCGTTTCAACGACGGAATGCGGTATCTGGTAGTGAGAAAATCGTGATGGATAACCCCAAATCGTGATGGATAGCGTGATGGATATTTCCGTTTTTGGAGTATCTATCACGCTATTTAAGTATCTGTATATTAGAGTATTAATGCGCGTTGTGTATGTAAATCGTGATGGATGATAGATAATTATCTAAAACTTATTCACGAATATGGTTGCGCTGGGTTACGAATATGGTTGCGCTGGGTTACGAATATGGCTGCGCTGGGTTACGAATATGACTGCGCTGGGTTACGAATATGACTGCGTAGGGTTACAGATATGGCTGCGTAGGCTATCGGAGCCGTATCCGTAGGCTTATCGAGACGTCTGCATCAACTTACTGAGACGTCTGAACTCGCTGACTGAGCCACTTGAGTTAGCAAACTGAGCTACTTGAGTTAGCAAACTGAGCCACTTGAGAATTTTTCTTCATGTGCTTGCGTGCAACCATAGAATAAAATCAGTTACGAAAACTCATTTGATTTCGATGCGGAGGGAATCCTTGTTGAATCGGATGCCGTCACGATTGATGAATCTGGATAAGGAACCATCGGCAGCCAACTCTTTAGGAGTGCCGATAGAGAAACGGCTTTCTTCCATCAGCCAGAGACGGTCGGAGAGCTGGAGCGCCAACTCTACATCATGGGTTGACAGTAATATGGATTTATGCTGTTCGTGCGCCAGACGGCGGAGCATCTGTAGGGTTTCTATCTTGCTGGGGAAATCGAGGAAGGCGGTAGGCTCGTCCAGGATGATGATGCGGGTTTGCTGCGCCAAGGCTTTGGCTATCATTACCTTCTGGCGCTCACCATCGCTCAGTTCGCTGATGTTTCTCTGGGCAAGATGCTGAATGCCCGTTTCCTGAAGAGCAGAAGCAACAATCTGCTTATCGGCAGCTGATAATGTGCCCCAGAAACCGGTATAGGGAGAACGGCCTATGCCAACAATCTCTTCTGCAGAGAGTTGGGCATGGTCTGTCTTCGATGTGAGAACGATGCTGATTTCTCTGGCGAGTTCCTGGGCAGAGAAATCGGAAAGGGATTTGTCCTGAATCAGAATTTCGCCATCAAGTGCTGGCTGAAATCCGGCTAAAGTTCTGAGTAAGGTAGATTTGCCCACTCCGTTGGCTCCGATGAGACAGGTCAGTTCACCGGCTTGGAGCGAGGCATGAACAGGTGAGGCTATCGCCCGGAGCCGATGCTTCGAACGATAGCCTATAATCAGATTCTTTAATGTAATGCTTGATACCATCTAAAGAATATTTTCACCTTGAAACTTTACTTCCTGATAGAAAAAAGGAAGAATTACTTGGCTGCCAAAACCTCAACCTCTACGAGGGCGCCCTTTGGCAACTTCTCTACAGCTACGGCAGAACGGGCTGGATATGGCTGGCTGAAGAACTCGGCATAAACCTCGTTCATGGCAGCGAAATCGTCCATGCTGTTCAGATAAACTGTAGTCTTAACCACATGAGAAAGGTCGGTACCTGCTGCCTTCAGGATGTTCTGGGCGTTGGTGAGGCTCTGGCGAGTCTGCTCCTTGATGCCGCCTTCTACGAAATTGCCTGTTGCAGGGTCGATAGGAATCTGACCCGATGCAAAAACAAAACCATTTACTTCGATAGCCTGGCTATATGGACCGATAGCTGCAGGCGCATTGTCTGTGTGAATTGCGTTCATAATCTTCAATTTATAATTTACAATTTATAATTTAACACTTAACACTTAATACTAAACATTGAACACTAACCATTCAACATTAAATATTATACTATCCAGAGATGGAATCCCTTTGATTCCAAAGCCTCCTTGATTTCCTTGACGTGTTCCTCGTCGCGGGTCTCCATGGTGACACGGAGCACGCAGGCATTCACCTTGTTGCGGTTGGCAGAACGGTCGTGATGAACTCCCGTGATGTTGCCGCCCAATCCGGCGATGACAGAGCAGACCTCTACCAATTCGCCCGGTTTGTCATCCAGCTCCATCTCGATGGTGCAGAGACGGCCGCTCTTGGCAAGACCACGGGTGATGACGCGGTTCAGGATGGTTACGTCGATATTACCGCCGCTTACCACGCAGATGGTTTTCTTGCCCTTCACCGGAATCTTGTTATACATCACGGCTGCCACGCTGGCCGCACCGGCACCTTCGGCTACCATCTTCTCACTCTCTATGAGTTTCAGAATGGCTGCACAAATCTCATCCTCGCTCACGGTTACGATTTCGTCTACATAGTTGGAGCAGGTTTCAAAAGTAATCTTGCCCGGTTCCTTTACGGCAATACCATCAGCAACGGTCGCTACAGAAGGCAACTTCTCCTGTTTGTGATCGTGCAGACTCTGGACCATACTTGCTGCTCCTTCAGCCTGAACGCCATATACCTTGACGTTAGGATTCAGCGACTTGATGGCAAAGGCTACACCAGAGATAAGTCCGCCGCCACCTACAGGAACGACGACAGCTTCTACATCTGGCAACTGGTCGAGAATCTCCAGACCGATGGTGCCCTGTCCGGCGATGACATTCTCATCATCGAAAGGATGAACGAAGGTGTAGCCATGCTCATCTCTCAGTTCCAGCGCCTTCTGGTAGGCATCATCGTAAACGCCAGGTACCAGGCAGACCTCTGCACCGAGACGCTTGGTGGCTTCCACCTTACTAATAGGAGCACCCTCTGGCAGACAGATAAGACTCTTCACTCCCATGGCGGTGGCACCGAGAGCTACACCCTGTGCATGGTTGCCCGCAGAACAGGCTATCACACCCTTCGCCTTTTCTTCATCGGTGAGTTGTGAAATCTTATAGTAAGCACCACGAATCTTGAACGAACCGGTCTTCTGCAGGCACTCTGGTTTCAAATAAACATCACTCTCTGGGTTGATTCTTGGCGTGTGAACCAGCTCAGTCTTTCTTATTACTTTGCTCAGCACGAAGCGAGCCTTATAGAAATTGTCAAGTTGTAACATAACTGCTGATATGTGTATAGTTTATTTCGTGCAAAGTTACTATTATTTGAAGAAAATACAAAATAATTCGGTTTAATTTTTGTTTATTCGATAATATTGCTTAACTTTGCGGCATAAAAACATAGTAACAAATAAACTAATTACTTTTATCTGGAAATGAAGAAAAACGTTTTAGCAGTAGCGTTGGCATTGATGGCGAGCATCGGTGCATACGCAGAGAAGAATACTGTCAGCTCTCCTGATGGTAAGTTGAATGTCGTGGTAGAAGACCGCGATGGTAAACTCTATTATTCCATCGACTATGCAGGCAAGCGAATGATGGAGGAATCACAGCTCGGACTCCTTGCCAATGTAGGCGATTTCAGTCAGGGCTTGACCTATCAGGGCAAGAATGAGATAAAGGTGGAGAAGAGCTATGACCTCCGCACCGCCAAGGTTTCGCATGTAGATTATCATGCCAACCAGCTCAACGTGACATACATCAACGGTAAGAAGCAGCCAATGACGGTTACCTTCAATGTAAGCAACAACGATGTGGCTTTCCGTTATACTTTTGATCAACTGAAGGCTCAGCATATCATCGTAAACGAGGAGAAGACTGCCTTCAATCTTCCTAAGGTAACCACCACTTACCTCTGTCCACAGTCGGATCCGCTCATCGGTTTTGCCCGTACCAAACCAAGTTATGAAGAAGATTATAAGGTGGATCAGCCTCTTACAGCCAAGTCGGGTTATGGTCATGGCTATACCTTCCCATGCCTCTTCAAGGTAGGTGGCGATGGCTGGGTATTGGTTAGCGAGACGGGTACTCACGGCAACTATCCGGGTTGTCATATCAGCGATTACGATGCTGCCAAGGGTTATCAGATCGCCTTCCCAATGGAGAAAGAGGCTGATGGCATCGGTTCTACATCGGGCACCTTCATTCTTCCGGGTTCCACTCCTTGGCGTACCATTACCGTGGGTTCTGATTTGAAGCCTCTGGTAGAGACCACCATTCCATACGATGTAGTAGAGCCTCGCTATGAGGCATCCCAGAAGTATGGTGTGGGAAAATATGCCTGGAGCTGGCTCATCTGGCAGGATGGCTCCTGCAACTATAACGACCAGAAGCAGTTCATCGACCTGGCTGCTACCATGGGATATGAATATGTGCTGGTTGATGCACTCTGGGATACTCAGATTGGTAGAGATAAGATAGCAGAGTTGAGCAAGTATGCGCAGAGCAAGAATGTAAGTCTGATGCTCTGGTATAATTCCAATGGTGTGGCCAACGATGCACCTCAGGGTCCTCGTGGCATCATGGATAACATCGTGGCAAGAAAGAAGGAGATGGCCTGGATGAAGAGTATCGGCATCAAGGGCATCAAGGTAGATTTCTTCGGTGGCGACAAGCAGCATACCATGCAGCAGTATGAAGATATCCTGAGCGATGCCAACGATTACGGCATTCACGTTATCTTCCATGGCTGCACCCTGCCAAGAGGTTGGGAGCGCATGTATCCAAACTATATTTCCAGTGAGGCTGTACTGGCTTCGGAGAATGTATTCTTCTCTGATTATCATGCCAAGCAGGAGGCTTTCGAACTGACCATGCATCCATTTTGCCGCAACGCCGTGGGTGCGATGGATTGGGGTGGTACCATCATGAACAAGTATCTCTCTAAAGATAACAAGAGTCGTCATCGCCGTTATACTACCGATGTTTTCGAGATGGCTTCGGCTATTATGAACCAGGCAGCTATCCAATGTATCGCCATCTATCCGAATAATCTCTCTGAGCTTCCTCAGCACGAGATTGATTTCCTGAAGAGCGTTCCTACTACCTGGGATGAGACCAAATTCATCGCCGGTTATCCTGGAAAATATGCCGTTGTTGCCCGTCGACATGGTGATAAATGGTATGTGGCTGGTTTGAACGGCACCGACCAGGTGATGAAGCTCACCCTGAATCTGCCAATGCTTGCCGGCAAGAGCGTTACCTATTATCATGAAACTGCCAGCAAGGACAAGAAGGCTCTCTGGCCTGTTTCTCAGATGAAGACCGTAAAGGTGGATAAGAAGGGAAACCTGAAGGTGGAAATGCAGCCTAAGGGTGGACTGATTGTTGAAAAGTAAAAAGGTAAAAAAGTAAAAAGGTAAAAAGAAACTAGGGAGATTATACCCCGCTAGGCTTTTTTACCTTTTTACTTTTTTACCTTTTTACCTTTAAAAATCCTTTTTACAGAAATGTTCCAAAGCAGCAGCTACGCCATCTTCTTCATTGGACAGCGTGATGTAGTCGGCTTCGGCTCTAACCTCTGGTGCTGCATTCTGCATGGCTACACCCATGCCTGCTAGTTTCAGCATGCTCAGGTCGTTGTAGCCATCTCCGAAAGCAATCATATCGGCTGGGGTGAGATTGATTTTCGACAGAAGGCGGAGCAGGGACTTAGCCTTGTCGATGCCTTTAGGAACCAGTTCCAGGAAGAATGGGGCTGAACGGAAGATGTCCATCCTGTCGCCCAGAATCTCTGAAAGCTCGTTTTCTGCCTTGAGCATATCTGCCGGGTCGCCTGTCATGAGGAGCTTGGTAGGGTGAGGCTCCAGGGCTTCGAACAGGTTTTCTACCTTTCGGATGTTCATCTTGTTGATACGCGATTCTTCCTTCACATACTGGTCGTCGGGCATCTCGGTGATAATCTCGTTGCCGGCATATCCCAGCAGGGCATGGTTCTTCTCCTTCGCGTACCTATATAATATAGGTATCACCTCATCAGGCAGGAACTGGGCGAAGAGTTTTTCGCCAGTCTTGGCATTCACGATGTTGCCGCCATTATAAGATAGGATGTATCCGCCTCGCTTATCCAGTTCCAGACATTCCGCCACCGGTTCGATGCCGTAGGTCGGTCTGCCTGAAGCAAGGATGATAACAACACCCTCGGCTTCTGCCTGGAGCAGCGCTTCGCGGGTTTTCGGGGTAACCACCTTGTCGTGGTTGGTCAGGGTGCCATCCAGATCAAGGGCGATGGCATGGTATGGAAGATGATTCATATTTGATATATTATTGTATTTCTAATTTGACTGCAAAGGTAAGATAAAAAAACGATTGTAACAAAAAAAAGCGTTAAATATGATATAAATATAGGTGTTTGACTGATAATTACCTGCTTTTTATTGTTTATTATACACTATAGTCGGAAAGTTTTCTTATCTTTGCAACAGAAATAACAAACAATAATATAAAATTAATAAAACCTATTTGAAAATGAAGAGATTAATTTCAGCAGTATTGCTTTCGGCAGCCGTAGTTGTGCCAACCATGGCGAAGAATGCAAAGACATTGGGCAATGGTTATCCATTTACTCAAGTACCATTCACCAGTGTGAAGATTTCACAGAATACTTTCTGGGGTGCCCGCTTGAAGGCTGCCCGAGAAGTAACCGTGCCATTGGCTTTCAGCAAGTGTGAGAGCGAGCACCGTTACAAGAATTTCGATATGGCTGCCTATACCCTGCAGCATCCTAACCACCCGGGCTTGGATACCAAGGAGTGGGATGTGAGCAAGTTCATGGGCTTCTCTTTCGATGATACCGATGTTTATAAGACCATCGAAGGTGCCAGCTACATCCTCCAGACTTATCCGAACAAGAAGTTGAAGGCTTACATCGACAGCGTGCTCGATGTGGTAGCTGCGGCACAGGAGCCAGATGGCTATCTCTATACCGCCCGTACCATCAATCCAAAGCATCCACACCAGTGGTCGGGAAATAAGCGTTGGGGCAAGGACGAGGAGGCGAGCCACGAGCTTTACAACCTCGGTCACATGGTAGATGCAGCCTGCGCTCACTATCAGGCTACGGGTAGCACCAAGTTCCTGAATATCGCCAAGCGTTATGCTGATTGCGTGGTAAGGGAAGTAGGTCCTAAACCAGGACAGGCTACCATCGTTCCTGGTCATCAGATTGCAGAGATGGCTTTGGCTCGTCTCTATACCCTGACCGGTGAGAAGAAGTATCTGGATGAGGCTAAGTATCTGCTCGACTATCGTGGCAAGACTCATATCCGCAACCCATATTCTCAGAGCCAGACTCCTATCCTGGAGCAGAAAGAGGCGGTAGGTCATGCTGTTCGTGCCGGCTATATGTATGCTGGTATTGCCGATGTGGCTGCCCTGACCAAGGATTCTGCCTATATGAAGGTCATCGACCGCATTTTCGAAAACATCGTTGGCAAGAAGTATTATCTTACGGGTGGTGTAGGTGCCCGTCATGCAGGTGAAGCTTTCGGCGAGAACTATGAGTTGCCAAACATGACTGCCTATAATGAAACCTGTGCAGCCATCTCTATGGTTTACCTCTTCGAGCGCATGTTCCTGCTTCACGGCGAGAGCAAGTATATCGACTGCATGGAGCGTACCTTATATAATGGTGTCATCTCGGGTATGAGCATGGATGGAGGCAGATTCTTCTATCCTAACCCATTGTCAAGCGACGGCAAGTATGCCTTCAATGCCGATGGCAACACCACCCGCCAGCCTTGGTTCGGATGTGCCTGCTGCCCAAGTAACCTGAGCCGCTTCATCCCTTCTGTGCCGGGTTATCTCTATGGTGTGAAGGATAACAACATCTATGTAAACCTCTTTGCCGGTAATACATCTACCATCAAGGTGAATGGCAAGGATGTGGTTCTGGAGGAGACTACCGAGTATCCTTGGAACGGCGACATCAAGATTGCTGTGAAGAAGAGCGGTGTGAAGAATGCCAACCTCCTGGTCCGTATTCCTGGATGGGTTCGCAATCAGGTAGTGCCTAGCGATCTTTATAAGTATAGCGATGCTGAGAAGCCTGCTTATAGCGTAACCGTAAACGGCAAGGCTGTAGAGGCTGATCTCGATGCCAACAAGGGTTATCTCCCTGTCAAGAACATCAAGAAGGGCGATGTAATCCGCATCCATTTTGATATGCCGGTTCGTACTGTGGTTGCTAATGGCAAGGTAGCAGATGATAAGGGTAAGGTTGCTGTAGAGCGTGGACCATTGGTATATTGCGCTGAGGCTGTGGATAATCAGAACGAGCCAGTGCTCCGTGCCGTCATGGCCAAGAAGCCTGCCTTCTCTGTGGTGGATAACTACAGCATTCAGAACACCGAGACCAAGGGTGCTCCAGCCTTCTCTGTCAAGGCCATCAAGGCTGATGCCCAGATTCTGGAAGAGGGTGCCAATGGCGTATCTGTCAAGAACAATGTGTTGACTCTGATTCCTTACTATGCTTGGAATCATCGTGGAGCCAATCAGATGAACGTCTGGTTCTATCAGAATTTAAGTGTGTTGGATAAATAAGTATCGGTTCGTAAATGCTAAGTAAATTCTGCTCGAAATGGTATT
This sequence comes from Segatella copri, assembly GCA_959596915.1. Taxonomy (GTDB): domain Bacteria; phylum Bacteroidota; class Bacteroidia; order Bacteroidales; family Bacteroidaceae; genus Prevotella; species Prevotella copri_N. The sequence goes on along the minus strand of CAUFXJ010000032.1, from coordinate 22,171 downwards.
TTTACCCCATTTCGAGCAAAATAGCGTGTATTAATGCAAGTATTTACGATGATTGATGCAGGTACTTGCGATGATTGATGCAAGAACCGGAAATAGCCAACTGGCAAAATATAAACAGCCAACTGGCAAACTGCAAACAGCCGACTAGCGCATTTGTCGCTAGTCGGCTGTTTTACTGGAACAGTTATCGAAACCTCCTTTATTTTGTTTTCGTATAGGCTTCCTGCCAAATACTCTTCACTCTTCACCAAAAGCCCCGAATCCCCTGTGTTTATCGACATTTCGAGTGGTGAAGAGTGGGTGAAGAGATAAAAACAACTCTTCACCCCTCGGAATGCCGATAAACACAGGGGTTTCCGGCCGAAAGGTGAAGAGTGAAGAGTATTTTGATGATAGCTTCGTTTATTTCTTAAACTGTCTTTGGTTTCGCATTCCAAACCAAAAGTGTTAATAGTACAGACATCAAAGCTGCACCAATCCAGAAATAATTGATGTAGGTAAAGTCGTAGGTCTCTACGCCATTTACCAGATGCTTGTTGCCCTCGATGAGCAGACCGCTCATAATGTCTTGGATACCGGCACCAATGTAGCTTGCCACGCCGACAACACCAAGAGCTGCACCTGCTGCGTTCTTAGGAGCTAAATCTACGGCCATAAGACCACCGAGGAAACAAATCAGAACGCCGATTCCTAGTCCGAATAATACCATAGCAATAACATCAATATAAAAATGAACACCTGGTACTAATAAGAATAAACATAGCGCCAAAACATTCATCAAGCCAAAGACCAAAGCCGGTATGTTTCTAGATCCTTTGAATAATTTGTCTGAGATTAAACCTGAAGCAACTGTTCCTACAATACCACAAACAGAACTGATGGAAATAATAAAGCTTGCGTCAAGAGTAGAATATCCCTTCATCGTCTCCAGATAAAAGACTCCCCAACTGTTTACAGCATATCTACTTATATACATAAACGCACTTGCTAAAGCTAGAATCCATATAGCAGGACTACATAAGACGGTCTTCTGACTTGCGTTGAAATCTGCCTTGTTCTTTTCTTCTTTTTTAGAAGTCGCATCCTCTAATAAATAGCCATACTTCTGAGGTGTATCTTTCATTAACCATTGCATAATGAAAAAATAAGTAATGCCGATTAAGCCTGCTCCAATCAATCCATATCGCCACCCAAAATTAGTAGCAAGAATAGCAATGGATATGAAAGTGATAGCCTCACCTAAATTATGACTTGCGCTCCAATAACCATAATAAGTACCACGATTTGATGCATCAAACCAGCGGGATAGGGATACTACTCCAGATGCTGCTCCCATAGATTGGAAATATCCATTGATTCCCCAAAGTACTGCGAACACGATAAACGAATTGGTGAATCCAAGCGCCAAGTTTATCAAAGCCGAAATCAAAAGACCTGTTGACATCAACTTTTTCACATTACTTCTATCTGCTATAAAACCATTACAGAATTTACCTATAGCATAAGTAAAGAACAAGCAAGAGCCTATGATACCTATTTCTGTTTCTGTAAAAACACCATCATCAACCATTGGTTTACGAATTACATTCATGCTTAAACGACAAACGTAATACATACCATATCCCAAAGTTGCAGTAAGGAATGAAATAAGGCGTATTTTTTTGAACCGAGCACTATCTGTACTCGGTTCTTTAGCTGCTTCTGGAATTTTATAATAATCTATGATTTTCTTCCACATAACATTTAATCATGAAGGTTGCGAGAACGCAAATAATCCAATAAGTACTGAGGTCTATCTGTTTGTATAATTCTAGCTCCCAAAGTATCTATGAGATAACCATATCCCTTATTAGGGTCTTGTAAAGACATATCATCATCATGTCCTCCTGCCATAGTATCCCATAAGGTATTATACCAAATCAAAGATTTACCTTTCATTTTCTTTGGCAATGACAATGGAAGTTTATTCTCATCACTCTTAAACAACAATTCAAAAGCCACAGGATTCATATCCTTCATAAACTTGTTGAGTTGCTGCTCTGCATTAGACTTGTCCAAATTTACAATAGGCATATAGATAACATCATTCAGATATGAGCCATAAAGTTCCTTCACTTGTTCAGCAGACTTTGTTCCTTTCATGATAATCTGCTTTGTCGTACCAGTCTTTTTCATCAATTCGTAAACCTGCTCGAAATATCTGTCTGCCTTGTCAAGGTTCAGCATAATCTTACCACGAGCATGCACAAGTGCCTCTTCCAAAGTTGGTACTCTATGGATGGTACGGATATTACATCCGTTCTTCAAGTGAGTCTTTGCAATAGAATCATAGGTCAACTCGGAAATTGTACCTTTACCCGTTGTGGTACGGTCAATCTTTGGATCGTGCATCAAAATCAAGACCCCATCCTTGGTTCTCTGCAAGTCTATCTCGACAATGTCAACGCCCATTTTGATTGCATTGTCTATCGCCTCCAAAGAGTTTTCAGGAAAGTTACGCCAGTCACCACGATGTGAAGCCACAATCACTGAAGACTCATCACGATTCAAGAGTTTAGCGCGAATCTTGCTAACTCTGTCTTGTGCAAAGATATTTGCACTGCATACAATTGCTAAAAACAATAATAAAACTTTCTGTTTCATATTTTTGGTTAGTTAAAATTTAACACGTATTACACGAAAGAAGCAAAAAAATTATCTTCTTCCTTTCTTTTTCAAATAATCCAGCAATAAGAATGAGTTATCGCAGAAGATGATGTTTGCTCCTTTGTCTAGAAGCCAACCATAACTTCCATCGGGATCATCCAAAGCCATCTCATCATCATGACCACCATTAAAAGTATCCCAAAGTGAGTTATACCAGATACGATAGCCATGCTTCTTCATTTCTTCCGCACGATTTAAGATAGGATAGTCATCTCTCTTGAAAGACAAGCTCATAATTGGAGTCTTAATATGATTCATATAATCATCCAACTTTTGGTCATCAGTTTTGCCATTACAAACAACAACTGGGCTAAAGATACACCCGTTCAAGAGTTTAGCATATTTCTCCTCATATACCTTACTATTAAAAGTACCACGGAAGATACACTGCTTCAGCATCTTGTGCTTATGAATAATTTCTAAGACTTTCTCCTTACAAGGTTGCCATTTATCAATCTGAATATATACCTTTCCTTTACAAAGCTCCAAGACTTCGTCTAGAGTTGGTACTTTCTGACGAGTAATAACACCTATCGGAGATTTCAAATTCAGTTTTTTAATTTCTTCCAAAGTATAATCAGAAACCAATCCCGTACCGGTGGTAGTTCTATCCACAGTATCATCATGCATCATTACAATGGCACTATCCTTAGTCATATGGACATCAATCTCCACACCATCAATGCCACCATCTATACATTGCTTATATGCCTGAAGAGAGTTTTCTGGTGCGCCTCTCCAATTTCCGCGATGTGCAAAAATCATCACATAATTAGACTTTCCCCCATCATACATCTTTTTCTGAAGGAAATCAAAACCTTTGTTTTGTGCAGACACGTTCAATATAAAGAACATGCTCACCAAAGTAACAATGATATTTCTCATCTCATTATAATATTAGAGGTTAGTGGGACTAGCCCACTAACCATATCAGTTTAATTAAAATTCGTACTATCCGTCCAACCAGGGTTCTGCGTGAGCTTACCACCAGTCAAGACTCTTTCGCTTGCAGGAATTGGCCAAAGATAATCCCTGTTCTCATCCCAAGTTATAGTAATCTGGCTAAATGGATAGATGTATCCGGAAGTACCATTAGATAGTTCCAAGTCCTTGCCAATTTTCTTAGCAGTACCCTTAAAGGTACCCTTATCAGTCGTGTATAATAACAGATCTTTCTTTCCATCATTATCCATGTCGTATTGTCCTTCTGATGGGAAATAACAACCATAGAAAGGTTTTGTCAACTGCTGACCTTCTTTCCAACGGAATATATCCCACAGACGGAATCCCTCCAAAGGCATTTCAACAGTACGTTCACGACGAATCTCCAGAATTATACCAGTATTGACACTTCTTGTCACATTAGGATAATATTTCAACATCAATGGGTCTGGATTGGCATTAGCCGCACTCATGTTGAGATGTGGCATTCTTGCTCTGTCACGAATTTTATTGATAGAAACATCCAAGTCATTTTGTGTTAATGTACCTAACTCTGCCTTAGCTTCAGCATAGTTCAAATACACTTCGGCTGTCCTAAACAAAGACCAATCTGTAAATGCCTTATTTGCGCCATCATATTTAGACTCTGCAATATACTTAATCGGTTGATACCCTGTTAGAGCATTTAAGTTGTTTGCAGTCACCTTTGTTGCGCCTTTCTGAATGTAACCTGGGCATAAAACTGTTTGAGCCATACGAGGATCACGATTGCTGGTTTCTGCTACAAAGTCATCTGTTTCCCAGCCTTGTTTGTCAGTATAGCGAGAGCCATCTGCCATTAAATAGTGATTCATGAATCGCTTGGTAAAACCTTGGCGAGAATTCTTGATAGCAAAAGGAACACCATGCATTACATTTGCATCAGAACTATATCTTCTTGCCAAGATGACTTCATCAGAACAAGCATCCAAACTATTAAACAAGGAGCGATAAGGAGTATCACCTGTTGTATAAAGTTTGTAACCACTATTCTTGATAAAGTTTTCACCAGCATCAACTACTTGGTTCAAATACTTTTCTGCATTAGGCATATTACGATATTTACGATAAGTTCCCTCATACAGAGCTGCACGAGTCTTAAGGGCTAATGCTGTCCATTTCGTTACGTAATAGACACTCTTGGTTGACGGAAGCATCTTTATTGCCTTGTCAAGGTCATCCATGACATGATCCATAATAACTTCACGGTCATCACGTGCTTTTGCCAAAAGTTCATCTTGGTCAGAATTCAAGACTTGATCATACCAAGGTACATCGCCATATCTTCTGACTTTAACGTAATAGAAGTATGCTCTCATAAAGTAAGCTACTCCATCATTTTCCTTACGACCAACTTCGTCTTTGCATCTATCTGAATGCTGTAAATAATAGTTTATAGAACGAAGTTGTGTCCAGTTCCAACCATTTTCATCAGCAGCAGAACGTTGCCCAAGCAAAGTTGCACCTAACTCGGTATCAATATTGTCATCCGCATTGATGCCAATCACGTCATCTGCACCTTCCAACTGGCTATAAAATCCATCAGTCCATAGTTTCAATTCTCGTGTAGAACTAAAATAGGTCTCAGGACTCATTGTGTCTTCAGGAGACATATCCAACAAACTATCACAAGCTGTTAAGTTTGTAATGAGTAAAGCAGCCCCCAATATATTTATTAACTTTTTCATTGCTATTACCTTTTTATATTTAGAATATTATATCAAGACCAAAAGAGAATGATTTAGAATAACTATAACCAACTCCCGAACCAGAATTATATGATGAAGCATAAATCATTTCTGGATCGACCGTCTTGCAGTACTTCTTCAATGGAGACCAGTAGAATAAGTTCTCTGCTGTAAAATATACTCTCAAAGAATTGATGATTTTTTTGCTAATAGGAATTGTATAACCTACAGTCAAATTCTTCAAGCGCAAATAAGCAGCATTCTGTAAATATCTATCATTAACAACACCCAATGCACCTCCACTATAAGACGCATATCCTCGAGGACGTGGGAAATAAGCTCCCTGGTTATCTTCGCTCCAAACATTATCCGTGAAATCCTTGTGGATGAATGACAGTGAAGGGAAAGAATATGGTCCCCAGAAATCATATGCATAGGTTGTAGGATACCAATTGCGTTTACCTACACCTTGGAAGAATGCATTAAAATCAATTCCGTTCCAATCTGCTCCCAAACGGAAAGAATAAGAATAGCGTGGTAAGCTATTACCAATAATTCTCTTGTCTCCTGGGTCTGCAACTGTACCAGAGCCTTCAGAAATAACATTATCACCATCCAAATCCATGAATTTTACATCACCTGCCATCAAATGGTTATCTTTCTTAGAGCTGTATACACGACCGTTAACAGCCTTATCGTTAATCTTTGCCTGATAAGCTGCTGCTTCTTCATCCGTTGCAAAAAGACCTGCTACCTTATAGCCCCAAATCTCACCTAAAGTCATTCCTTCATAATAATCAGATATCAACTTGTCAGGATTGTTAAATTTGGTAATCTTTGACTTGTAATCTCCGATTGTCGCTGATACATTATAATGGAATGGCTTGCCTGCTAAATTAAATTTATCTTGCCATCCAATATACAATTCCCATCCATTTGTTCTCAAATCTGCACAGTTTTCTTTTGGAGTAGTTGCTCCAAATACAGATGGTAATGTTATAGAATGGGTTAGCATGTCTTTGGTGTCACGGATGTAAATATCCGCTGTCAAAGTTAATTTACTATCCAAGAAACCCAAATCCAAACCCCAGTTGTAGGTAGAAACTGTCTCCCAAGTTAAAGATGAAGATAACGGAGAAGACACACTTGCATAATATGCCTTGTTCAAACCGTCAAATGTATAAGACATCTTGTTGTCTGTATAAATCTGGTCAAAATAAGCATAGTTGCTTACTTGCTGGTTTCCAAGACTACCTACAGAGAAACGGAACTTAGCATTATTTACTACAGGCAATAACTTATTCCAGAATTTCTCAGAACTCATTCGCCAACCAATTGAAGCAGAAGGGAAAAATCCCCATCTGTCTTTTGACGCAAACTTAGAAGTTCCATCCCATCGGCCGCTAATCTCAGCCAAATATTTACCTTCATAGTCGTAATTGACTCTGGCAAAATATCCTAAGGTTCTATAAGCAGATATATCTTGTCCAACAGTAGTTTCACCTTGTGCAACGGTGAAAGAAGATAAATCTTTAGAAAGAAGATCATTCTTTTTTACAGATAAATCTGTTGTTCTATAATCCTCATATTGACCACCTGCTACAACCTTAAAGTTATGCTTTTTGTCCCATACATGAGTATAAGTACCATATATATTCAGGTTGTTGTCGTCTACCTGCATGTGTCCTTCCTGATAGTAATCTGTTATAGTACCAGAAGTAAATGTTGCAGTTGCTCCCTCTGCGCGTGAATACTCAAAAGGCATACTTCTTCTCTTATAAATGTAATTTCTGTTTTTATAAGCGTATGAAGCCGTCAAGACCAAATCGTCAAATACTTTATAATCAAGTTGATTTGCAACAATCCAGTACTTGTTTTCACGAGAGTTGCGCGCCTCGTTTGCTGTCAGGAAACCTGCATGGCCAGAGCCCAAAGGTGAATTGGAGGTCAATTGGTTTGTATACTGTACAACAGAGCCATCAGGATTTCTTGGTACGAAAGAAGACAAAATGTTTGACTGCAAACTAGAAATAGTCTGCTGCTCATTATAGAAACCTGCATATTTGTAGGCCGTTTTGTTATAATTGAAATTAACAGAATACGTCAAATGTTTAGACAACTTAGCATTCAGCTTTCCTCTAAAGGATACATTCTGATAATTATCTTTGTAGATATTAAAGATACCATCCTGTGTAAAGAAACGACCGCTTGCAAAATAATTAACCTTATCATTACCACCTGTCACAGAAATATTATGCTCCTGCTCTGGTCTTGTTTTGCGATAGAAATAATCATACCAATCAAAGTTGCCATAATAATAATACTTTCCGTCATCGCCAACTACGGTCCATGGTCTATCTGGATTTTCGGTCTTATCATTACGTCTATCATAAAGCATCTGCAAATCTTTGTCTGTATAATTTGCCATCAATTTGCCTTGGTAAGCCTCATAGAATTGGTTGACAATATTTACATGGTCATAACCTGTATGTATGAAATCTGTTGAAGTTGTATTCTGTTTCCAACCTACGCGACCATTATATGATATGGAAGCTTTACCTTCTGAGTCTTTTCCACTCTTTGTAGTAATCAAAATAACACCAGAAGAGGCTTTGGCACCATAAATTGCAGAAGCAGAAGCATCTTTCAAAACTGAGATAGATTCAATGTCATTAGGATTTATCTGGCTCAAGTTGACCTCCATGCCATCAGCCAACACCAATGGACTACCTCCATTAATGGAAGCGACACCACGAATGTCAATGCTATAACCAGAATCCAAACTTCCTGAATTAAAAGTCAAGTTTACAGAAGGATCTGCACCTTGTAATGCGCCAGCTGCATTTGATACTGGGCGATTGTTTATGTCATCTGCAGTAATCATTGACACAGCACCAGTTAAATTAGCTTTCTTCTGAGTACCATAACCAACAACTACAACTTCGCTCAAGACCTTATTATCATCTGCCAGGTTAACATTGATTACTTCGCGACCATTAACCTTGATATCCTGGTCCTTGCAGCCAATGTATGATACTGCCAACATACCGTCGGCAGGAATCTCGATGGTATAGTTGCCGTCAAGATCGGTTACAACACCATTGGTGGTGGTACCCTTCTCCATGACGGTAGCGCCGATAACTGGCTCGCCAGTTTCGTCTTTCACTACACCACGTACCTTGATTTTCTTGCCATGAGCCTGAGATTTAGCTTTTTGCTGAGGCTTGATGACGATGTAGTTGCCTTCCATCTCATAGGTAAAATTGGTACCTTTGAGCAATTGGTTCAACATACCAAAGACATCATCACTTTTCTTGGTTAATGTAACCGAACGGTTAGCATCCAACTGTGAGGAGTTGTAGGCAATCTTGTACTTAGATTCCTTTTCAATCTTCTCAAAAGCAGACTTAAGCGTTACCTTGTTTGAGCTGAAGCTGACGTTCTGAGCCGAAAGGGTCATCTGGCCTGCCAGGAGCAAACAGAAGCATGACGCAGAGATTCTTTTAAGATTCATACTTTATCTTTTTAAGTTAATAATAATTTGCTTGTTACGTCTTAAAGACAACGGGAAAGAGAGTTGCACCCAATTACAAAACTGTTAAAATGAAATTTTTCTGAAAAAAATATCTTGTGTTCGCAAACACCCTATAAATTTCTTCTTTTGGAAATTATAAATACATAATATGAAGGCTCTAAATTAGCATTTCTTGCTGCTAATTTAGAGCCTTGAATATTTCAATAATGCTATTGGTATGAAAATAGCAGTAGTGCTTTTGATAATCAGAACTTATTTCGTTCTTTCCTCAGACAGGATTTTTCTCAATTCCCGCTCGTACTGCGCAGCATCCTCAAAGCAGATGGCCTGCATTCCGAAACGCTGGGCGGCTTCTACATTCTCTATTCTGTCGTCAGCAAAAAGACATTCTTCCGGTTTCAGATTGTATTTCTGGCAGATTCTTTCATAAATAGCCCTGTCTGGTTTGATGATTTTCTCTTCTGAAGAAATCACCTGTCCTTCCAGAAGCTGGAAGATGGGATATTGGGCCATCGTTTCGTGAACCTTGGTGCACCAGTTGGAAAGTCCGTAAAGGTGGTAGCCTTCTGCCTTCAACTGGGTCAGCAAGGTGCGCATTCCTTTTTTCTCGCCCCTTACAAATTCGTTAAAACGCTGGGCTACGGTTGCTATTTCTTCCTTATATTGCGGCATGATCTGCTGCATCTTGCAGAAGGTTTCTTCGAAAGAATCTCCGCGATCCATATTCTCATTCCATTTGCCGTCTATCAGGAGATGATAGAATTCTTCAGCCTGTTCGTGGGTCTTGAATATCTGGTCAAGCGTTTCAAAGTATTCGTAATCTACGAGTACTTTTCCAAAATCAAAAATCAAATTCTTTATCATGATATTTCCAGTTTATGTTATTATTTCTGTTTTCATATCCCGTGCAGAGATACTCTTTTATGAAAAAAGGCGCATCATTTTTACATAATGCGCCTTTTGTTTACCTATTATAATATATGCCTACCTGATGATTACTTCATCTTTCTTCACTTCGTATTCCAGACCAGGAACCAGGTTCTTCAAGACAAACATGGCTCCCGAGAGGGTTTCGCCACGGTTGAAATGAACTGTAACCTTCGTCTTCTGGTGAATCTTTGAACGGAAGGTGAATTTCACTCCGTATGCATTCCCCAGAATCTTACCAGCTTCTGCCAGCGTTACATCGTTCAGGTCAATCTCCTTGTTGCGCCAGCTTGTACCATCTTCTTCGGCCGAAACCTTGCGGAGGTTTACTGCCTTGGTCTTTACATTATATACTAACTGGTCGTTAGGCTTCATGCTGTAAACCTTGTCTTCCTGGCCTATGATGCGGAGTTCTATCTTGCCGGTTTTGAGTGTGGCAGATACTTCATCTGTATTTGAATAAGATGAAACCGTAAAAGAGGTGCCCAAGTCGGTAATCTCGAAATGAGGAGTGCTGACGTGGAACGGCTGTGCATCATCATGCCTGATGTCGAAGAATGCCTCTCCCGACAGGAAAACCTTGCGTTCTTCTGCTCCCTTGAAAGAGGAAGGATAGAGGAGTACGGAACTCTGGCTGAGTCTTACTCTCGTTCCGTCTGCCAAGGCGATGACTTTGCTCTCTTCGTTGATGGTATGTTCCTGGAGCATGGTTGCCAGTTTTATATCCTTGAGTTGGTTGTTCATCTGGACGTAGAGCTTGCCGAATACAATCAGCATCAGCAGCGGTACGAAGACGGCAGCCAGTTTGGCAAAGTTGAAGATTCGAAGCGATTTTTTCTTTTCTATTTCTCTTGTTTCTTCTGTTTCGAAGAGGCGGTTGTATGCAGCAGAAATTTCTTCTTCTTCCATATAGGCTGAATCAGCCTTGTCCCATAATTCTCTAAATGCTTCGTTCGCCTCTTTATCGTCTTGTGTATTGGAAATCCTATCTAATACCCTTTCTTTTATTTCATCCGGCACATTGTGCCCGCTATAATAATCTATGATATCCCTTATCTTTGTTGCCATAATAAAAACTTCATTTACTTTTAAGACATGTTTCAATGGTGTTACACCCAATGCCAAGGTAACAAAATCATCAAATATAAGGCTTTTTTTATTTCTTTAAGAGCTAGGTTAAGATGATTTTCTACCGTTTTCTTCTGAATACCCAGCCGCTGGGCTATCTCTTCGTTCTTGAGATGCTGTTCGCGGCTCATGCGATAAATCTGCTGGCGTTGTTGCGGCATGCTTTCTACCACCATGTCGATGAGCAGCTGGGTATCCTTTGCCACCACATCGTCATGTGGCGAAGATTCGTTGGCGTATCTGTCTGGCAGACTGTCAATATCTATTGGGATGATGTGCTTGGAGGAAATATAGTTGATGACAGTATATTTTGCCAAAATAAAGAGGTAGGAATCGAAGTCCTGGATATCGGCAAACTTCTCGCGTTTGTTCCATACCTTTAAGAAGATGAGCTGGCTGACGTCATCAGCATCATCTTCGTTTTTCAAGAGCATGGCTACAAAACGGTGTACCTTAGGATAGAACCTGCGGAACATCGTTTCGTATGCTTTCTTGTCTCCTTTCGACATTAATAATATTGTTTCTTTTTCTATTTCCATTCTTGCGATTATGTATGTTTAATACGATAATAGCTGCAAAATTAAACAAAATATCTGAAATTGCAAGCTTTTGCGGGCATTATTTCGAGAAAGGCACATAAAAATGTCCTTTTTATCCCTTTCTTCCGAAATCGGCTGGAATCTCGCCCCATTTCTTCGTTTCCCATTTTATAATAGGTATGTTGATGGGGTGGGTGCGGAGCCAGTTCTCGGCTCGGGCGATGACCTGGTAGAGCTGTTCGGTCTGGGGAGTGCGCTCCAGTTTGGTCTTGCATTGTTTCTTGCTTACCCAGAGCTGGGCATTCACGCTGTCGCTATAAATTACCTTGTCGGTAATGCCCTTCTGCTGCATCAGGGCGAGGGCGTGGACGATGGCGAGAAACTCGCCGATGTTGTTGGTGCCGTGGATAGGACCATAATGGAAAACCTGGGCACCGGTCTGAAGGTCGATGCATTGGTATTCCATCGGACCGGGATTGCCGGAACAGGCGGCATCCACAGCCCAGGCGTTGGCTCTTACCTCGTTGGGCAGAGGTAAAACGGTATCGTTTCTCCATGAAGGAGGATTTACGGGCATTTTATTCATATTTTTTCTTTTTGGGGTTGGAAAACAAAAAGGATTGGCTAAAACTGAAATGAGCATGCGCCTTGGAGTCGAGCTCCAGGGCCATGCTCATTATGTCAAATAGTCAATATTTTTTTATTTTTAAATTGTAGGTTATTATATCTTATGTATATATTACATTCTTTCTGGAACCTCGATGCCGAGCAGAGACATACCGTTCTTCAGAATCTTAGCCACGTTGGCTGCAAGAACCAGGCGGGTAATCTTCTCTGCATCGCTCTCAGCATTCAGGATGCTGTAGTCGTGGTAGAACTGGTTGAACTCCTTGGTCAACTCGTAGCAGTAGTTAGCGATACCACCAGGGTTGTAGTTGTTGCCGGCATCGGCTACGGCTGCTGCGAAGTCGTTCATCTTCTGGATGAGGTCAATCTCCTTCTCGTTGATAGGAGCATCTGCGCCCAACTCTGCAGGAATCTCGATGCCCTCGGCTGCTGCCTTGCGCATGATGCTGCGGATACGAGCGTAGGTATACTGGATGAAAGGACCTGTGTTACCATTGAAGTCGATACTCTCTTCTGGGTTGAAGAGCATGTTCTTGCGGGCATCTACCTTGAGGATGAAGTACTTCAACGCTCCGAGACCCACGATGCGTGAAATCTCCTGGCGCTCTTCCTCGCTCATGTCCTTGAACTTGCCGAGCTCATCGCTTGTCTGGCGAGCATCCTTGATCATCTCTGCCATCAGGTCATCAGCATCTACTACGGTTCCCTCGCGGCTCTTCATCTTACCGTTAGGCAACTCTACCATTCCGTAAGAGAAGTGAACCAAGTCCTTACCCCACTTGAAACCGAGACGGTCGAGCAGGATAGAGAGCACCTGGAAGTGGTAGTTCTGCTCGTTACCTACTACGTAGATCATCTTGTCGATAGGGAAGTCCTTGAAACGGAGGTCGGCAGTACCGATGTCCTGAGTCATATAGACAGAAGTGCCGTCAGAACGGAGCAGGAGTTTCTGGTCGAGACCCTCGTTGGTGAGGTCAGCCCAAACAGAGTTATCGTCCTTGCGGAAGAAGAGACCCTTCTCCAATCCTTCCTCTACCTTCTTCTTACCTTCGAGGTAAGTGTTTGACTCATAATATATCTTGTCGAAACTTACACCCATCATCTTGTAAGTCTCATCGAAGCCAGCATAAACCCAGTTGTTCATCTTCTGCCAGAGTGCACGAACCTCAGGGTCGTTGTTCTCCCACTTTACGAGCATTTCGTGAGCCTCCTTGATCAGCGGAGCCTCTACTTTTGCTTTCTCTGTGGCAGCTTCTTCGTCCATGCCATCCTTCATATACTGAGCCTTGAGCTCTGCGATTTCCTCACGATAGTGCTTGTCAAAGGCTACATAGTAGTCGCCGATGAGGTGATCGCCCTTCTTGCCGGAAGTTTCAGGAGTTTCGCCATTGCCCCACTTGAGCCAGGCGAGCATAGACTTACAGATGTGGATACCACGGTCGTTAACGATATTTGTCTTGATTACCTTGTTGCCGTTAGCCTCCATAATCTGGGCCAGAGACCAGCCGAGGAGGTTGTTGCGCACGTGACCGAGGTGGAGAGGCTTGTTGGTGTTAGGAGAAGAGTACTCGATCATGACGAGCGGACTGTTCTCAGTAACTGGCTTCTCACCAAACTTAGGGTCAGCGTTGATGGTATTCAAGAGTCCTACCCAAGCGGCAGGAGCGATAGAAAGGTTGAGGAAACCCTTAACCACGTTGAAGTCTGCGATAACATTAGCGCAGTTTTTCTTCAGGTATTCGCCGATTTCCTGTGCTGTATCCTCAGGCTTTTTCTTCGACATTTTGAGGAATGGGAATACGACGAGGGTAAGGTTACCTTCGAAATTACTCTTGGTCTTCTGCAGGGCTACCATCTTCTCAGGTACGTCCTGACCATAAAGCTCCTTCACCGCAGCGATGACCGAGCTGATGATTTCGTTTTCTATCTTCATTATTTAATATATCTTTTTTACCGGTAAAATTATCTTTTTAAACTGATTGAAGAGGGATTTGCAAGTTCCCTTTCCGTTTATGCGGCTGCAAATTTACAAATAATAATTGAATTGTGAAAGAAAAATTGCACATTCTTTTGTTTTTTGTCGCATTCTTTAGTTTTTTATTGCTTTTGCAACAGAAATGAAGTATTGCGGGGCTGTTGAAGACTGTCTTTAAAGGAAAGAAAGAACAGGAAGTATAAATGGGAATAGGAGCAAAAACCCCGCAAAAAGGGTCTTTGCTCCTATTCTTATCTGTTGGTAGCTGAATATAACTTCCGTGATTTATCCCTCAAGGATAATTGACGCCACGTCTTCGGGCGAATTCCATAGGAGTCCGTCTTGCAACTCGTCGTCGGTAAATCCGTTGAGTGCTTCCTGTGCTTCCCTTGGAGTAATGGCTGGAGTGCCGTCCTCGTTCTTAGTATCGAGCAAAGCCTGCAAGATGGCTGCTCTGTATTCTTCGATTGTCATCATAATTTTTATGTCGTTTCGTTGTTTATTTTATGATGGCAAAGGTAATGCATTTTTTTGGAAACACCAAACTTTTTTGTCATTTTCTTTTAGTGGATATTGAAAAAGTTTTATATTTCTATATGCCTTTCTATGATGGTATGGGTATATATATAATAATGTGTGCAGAGCACATAAGAAGATGTTCCATGGCGCTGACTATGCATTCATGGCAGATATGTGGAATCCGAAGCATTTGAGTGACAGCAGACACTTGTGGGTACCTGTTTCTTGGGAAAATGGTGCTCCGGTGTTGAAAAAACAATAAAAAAAACGGGCGATCTGCTTGTTTCTAACTTAATTTTCATATATTTGCAGTTGCTTAGCTGAGGCTACCGGCAACATGGAGGTATATAAGATCCTCCAGGATATGCCTATATATAATAAGGTATAGAATAGCCTATATATAATAAGGTGTAATTTCAATCTAATGTATAAATAACTAACAAACATGAAACAGAGACTGTTCGTAACATTGAGTTTGGCAGGATTAGCAATGGCAACCTTTGGTGCAACCAAACCGAAGACTGCCATTAAGTCGTTGAATAAGACGACCATCCAACAGCCAACTTACACAGAATGGCACGACCTTCAGGTGAATGCCATCAATCGTTTTCCGTTGCACACCAATTTCTTCACCTATCCGGCAGATGACTGGGTTTCTGAGAAAAACGGTAAGATCGTGAGCAAGGATATCCTGCACATGAACAAGACGGAGAGCAAGTATTTCCTTTCGCTCGACGGAACCTGGAAGTTCTACTGGGTGGCTAATGCCGACCAGCGTCCTACCGACTTCTACAAGGAAGATCTTGATGATTCCAACTGGAAGACCATGAATGTTCCAGGCAACTGGGAGATGAACGGATTCGGTGATCCGGAGTATGTAAATAATGGTTTTGCATGGCGTGGACATTTCGACCAGCAGCCACCAGCAGTTCCTACCAAGGACAATCATGTAGGCTCTTACCGCCGTATCATCGACATCCCTGCCAACTGGGATGGCAAGCAGGTAATAGCCCATTTCGGTAGCGTAACTTCCAACATCTATCTTTATGTAAACGGCAAGTTTGCCGGTTATGCTGAGGATAGCAAGGTAGCTGCCGAGTTTGACATCACTCCTTATCTGAAGAAGGGCAAGAATCTGATTGCCTTCCAGACCTTCCGCTGGTGCGATGGTTCCTGGGATGAGGATCAGGACTTCTGGCGCTTGAGTGGTGTGGCTCGTGAAAGCTATCTCTTTGCCCGCGAAGCCCAGTTGCATTTGGAGGATATCCGTGTTACTCCTGACCTTGTAAACAACTACAAGGATGGTGTGCTCAATATCTCTGCCAAGGTAAAGGGTAATGGCAAATTGGCCTTCATCCTGTTCGATAAGGACGGCAAGCAGGTAGCAACCACCACCGGCGTGGCTAAGAACGGTACTGCCAATTTCTCTCTGCAGGTAGCTAATCCTCAGAAGTGGAGTGCCGAGACACCTTATTTATATACACTGCAGGTGTCCCTGATGGGTGCTCAGAAGAAGGACGCTATGAAGGCGGCTAGCATGACTCCTGTCAAGGTAGGTTTCCGCAAGGTGGAAATCAAGAACAAGCAGTTCCTTGTCAATGGTCAGCCTGTGTTCATCAAGGGTGCCAACCGTCATGAGATTGACCCTGATGGAGGTTATGTATTGAGCATGGAGCGCATGATTCAGGATATCAAGATTATGAAGCGCCTGAATATCAACGCTGTCCGTACCTGCCACTATCCTGATGATCCACGCTGGTACGAGCTCTGCGATGAGTATGGTATCTATGTGGTAGCTGAGGCTAACCAGGAGAGTCATGGTTTCCAGTATGGCGATGATGCAGCTGCCAAGAAGCCGATGTTTGCCAAGCAGATTATGGAGCGCAACCAGCACAATGTTTCCATGTACTTCAATCATCCTAGTGTCGTAACCTGGAGTATGGGTAATGAGACTGTGATGGGCGATAACTTCCTGCAGGCTTACAAGTGGATCAAGAGCCAGGACCAGAGTCGTCCGGTTCAGTATGAGCAGGCAAGCAGAGGCGAGGGTACCGATATCTTCTGCCCTATGTACTATCCTGTAAGCGCTTGTGAAAAGTATGCGAAGGACCCTAACAGTCCGATGCCGCTCATCCAGTGCGAGTACAACCATACCATGGGTAACTCAGGCGGTAACCTGAAGGATTACTGGGCTCTGATTCGCAAGTATCCTATCCTCCAGGGTGGTTTCGACTGGGATTTCGTTGACCAGGGCTTGCACCGCAAGGTATTGAAGCCGATGACCATCAAGAATCCTGAGAAGATGAGCAATGAAGAGCTCCGCAAGATAGAATATTGCTACGGTGGCGATTATAACAATTACGACCCTAGCGACAACAACTTCAACTGCAATGGTATCATCGGTCCTGACCGTCAGCTCAATCCTCATGCCTACGAGGTAGCCTACCAGTATCAGAACATCTGGGCTAAGATGGTGAATGCAGAGAAGGGCGAAGTAAGTGTACACAATGAGAACTTCTTCCGCAATTTGAGCAACTATGCCTTGGCATGGAGCCTCATTGAGGACGGCGTGGAGACTCAGAACGGTACCATCGCTGATATCGATGTAGCTGCCCAGCAGACCAAGAACTTCACCATCCCTTATGACCTTTCTAAGGTAAAGGGCAAGGAGGTGTTCCTCAACATCGATTTCCGTCTGAAGAAGGCTGAACCTCTGATGGAGGCTGGTCAGATTGTGGCTTATGCCCAGCTGGCTGTGAAGGAGAAGAAGTGCTGCGGTCATTGTGCAGAAAACATGGCTAAGGCTCAGGACGGCAAGAAGGTGAAGGCTAAGCTCATCGACAAGAAGGGCGAGCAGGATATCACCGTTACTACTCCTGATCTGACCGTGAAGGTGAACCGTACCACCGGTCTCATCTCTGAATATACCTATCGTGGCAAGTCGCTCCTCGGCGAGGGCGGTACCCTGAAGCCAAACTTCTGGCGTGCTCCTACCGATAATGATTTCGGTGCAGGCCTGCAGAAGAAGTTCCAGGTTTGGAAGAACCCTGTCATGAACCTGAAGGGTGTAGCTGTTGAAAAGGATAAGAAGGCAAACTCCATCAACATCTGTGCAACCTATGAGATGCCAGAGGTGAAGGGTGAGCTGGAAATAGAATATCTCATCATGCCTAACACTGGTGCGATGAAGGTAAGCCAGGAGTTTGATGCTTCTGATGATGCCAAGGTCAGCGATCTGTTCCGTTTCGGTATGCTGATGCAGTTGCCATACGATATGGACAAGAGCCAGTATTACGGCCGTGGTCCTATCGAGAACTATTCAGACCGTGAGGACTGCATGCGCATCGGAATCTACAGCGATGATGCCGACAACCAGTACTTCCCATACATCCGTCCACAGGAGAGTGGAACCAAGGGCGATATGCGCTGGTGGAACCAGACCGATGCTTCCGGCTTCGGATTCAAGGTGAAGAGCTGCAAGCCTTTCTATGCTTCCGCCATCCACTTCGACACCGAAGAACTGGATGATGGTGATGACAAGGATCAGCGCCACAGTTTCAACCTGAAGAAGTCAAAATTCACCAATCTCTTCCTCGATGCAGAACATTCTGGTGTGGCTGGTGAGAACTCTTGGGGTGCATGGCCTTTGGAGAAATATCGCCTCCATTATGGCGATAAGAACTTCACTTTCGTGCTCATTCCATTAGATAAATAGTAGAAAAGCAGGGATTTATACGAAAATCCAATATATTTAAACAGAAAATCCACCTCATTCGGGGTGGATTTTTTTATCTTTGCACCACCTATCACGGAAAAGTGTAGGTACAGCCTAAAAATAAAACAATAACAAACAATATGAGAAAAGCAAAAATTTTCGCAGCAGCATTGCTGGCGATGTCTTCACTCGGAGCTTTCGCACAGCATCAGTTTACTGTTCAGGCTAACAAGCCTGGAGCAGAAATCCAGCCTACCATGTATGGTATCTTCTTCGAGGATATCAACTTCGGTGCCGATGGTGGTCTTTATGCAGAGATGGTAGAGAACCGTTCCTTCGAATTCCCACAGCGCCTGATGGGATGGAATACATTCGGAAATGTAACCCTCAGCGATGTAAAACCTGCCTTCGACCGCAATCCTCATTATGTAACACTTGAGAGCGCAGGCGCACGTGAGAAGCAGACTGGTCTTGAGAACCGTGGCTTCTTCGGCATGGGCTTGAAGAAGGATATGAAGTACGATTTCACCGTATATGGCCGTCTTCATCTCATCGATGGCAAGCAGGGCAAGATTCGCGTAGAACTCGTCAATTCAAAGAATGATGTAATTGCCAAGCAGGTCATCAACATCACCAATAATAAATGGCAGAAGCTTACTGCTACCCTTACTTCTCCTCAGACCGATGCCAAGGGGTTGATGCGTGTTTATCTGGAGAAGGGTTCTGAGAGCGTAGACCTCGACCATATCTCTCTCTTCCCTGAGGACAACTGGAATGGTCTTCGTGCCGACCTCGTACAGGATTTGGCCGACTTGAAGCCAGGCATCTTCCGTTTCCCTGGCGGATGTATCGTAGAGGGAACCGACCTCGATACCCGTTATGAGTGGAAGAACTCTGTGGGTGCTCCTGAGAACCGTCCTCTGAACGAGAACCGCTGGAGAGATACCTTCCCACATCGCCTTTTCCCTAACTACTATCAGTCATTGGGCTTGGGCTTCTATGAGTATTTCCTCCTTTCAGAGAAGATTGGTGCTGAGCCATTGCCTATTCTCTCTGTAGGTCTGGCTTGTCAGTATCAGAACGATGATAAGGATCCTAATGCACATGTAGCAGTCAAGGATCTCCAGAGCTATATCGACGATGCACTCGACCTCATCGAGTTTGCCAATGGTCCTGTCACCTCTAAGTGGGGTAAGCTCCGTGCCGATATGGGTCATCCTGCTCCATTCAATCTGAAGCAGATTGGTATCGGTAACGAGCAGTGGGGTCCTATGTATCCTGAGCGTCTGCAGAAGTTCATGGAGCAGATTCATGCCAAGTATCCTAAGATCAAGATCTGCGGTTCATCTGGTCCATCTGCTGATGGTAAGGACTTCGACTACGGTTGGGAGCAGATGCGCAAGTTGGGCGTAGACATGGTGGATGAGCACTACTACAAGAGTCCGGAATGGTTCCGCAGCAATGCCAGCCGTTACGACAAGTACGACCGCAAGGGTCCTAAGGTCTTTGCCGGCGAGTATGCTGCTCATGCCGAGAATGATCCAAACTCTTGGGAGGCAGCCCTTTCTGAGGCAGCTTTCATGACCGGTTTGGAGCGTAATGCTGATGTGGTTTATCAGGCTACCTATGCACCTCTCTTCGCTCATGTAGAGGGATGGCAGTGGCGTCCGGACCTCATCTGGTTCGATAACCTCAGCTCTGTCCGTTCTGCCAACTACTATGTTCAGCAGCTCTACGGCGAGAACAAGGGTACCAATGTGTTGAAACTTACCGAGAACGGCAAGGTTGTAGCAGGCGAGAATGGTCTCTATGCCACCGCTTGTTTCGATAAGACAACCAAGAGCTACATCGTAAAGATTGCCAACACCTCTAACGAGGTAAAGGAAATCAACGTCACCTTTAATGGTATCAAGAAGTTGAACCCAGGTAAGGTAACCATTCTCCATGCCGACGATATTCAGGCAGAAAACAAGATAGACAATAAAAATGTGGTTGTTCCTGTAGTATCAGATGCACAGGTTCAGGGCAATGTATTGAACGTGAAGATGAAGCCAAACAGCTTTGTTGTATACCGTTTCTAATTGCCTACCTCCAATCTTCAATAAACCCTTAAGGTACAAATAGATAAGTGGATAATGTGAATCCCTTGCGACTCTAGTGGTTGCAAGGGATTTTTTCTCTTCTAATGCCCTTGAAATTACATGGCGACGCAGGAGTTTTTGTGTCAGGACGTAGGAAAGATTACGTCGTCATGTAGGAAAAAGGCACTTTTATTCCTAATCCTGCTTGTTGGCAGACTATCAACGGCTTCTCAATAGGGATAATGCATAGAGAGGCAGTATGGTGACATGCCTTATGGCATTATCGTCCTCCTTGTCAATGTAATCAAATGATCCAAAATTCTCTAAGGAACAACGGAATGCTTCGGTGAGCTTTTTCTCTCTCATGAATAGCCAGAGACTCTTCATGCCGCCCTGAGTGCCCGATTTGATTTCGATAGGGGTAATCTTCATGTTGTGGATTTCCAGATAGTCTATCTCGGCAACACTCTTCCCCTTCTGCTCCCAATAAAACATCTTCTGGCGCTGGATGCATGGTTTGTAACGCATCATCTCGAGTCCGGCAACCATTTCTGTTACGCCTCCCTTATTGACAAGTTCCTGAGGAGTGCCGGCTAAAATAAGTTCTATGAGCTGCTGAGACAGGTCGCCTTCCAGTTGAAGCACGGCTAACAGTAATCCTGGGTCCAGAAAGAGGACCTTCATGTTTTTCTCGTCAGCTTCCGCATCCAGCGGAATACCATTGCCCGAGGTAGCGACCACAGGAGTAACGATTCCTGCAAGTGTCAACAGGCGGAGGGCTTCTCTGATTTGTGAACTCTGATAATCTGCTGATATTTGCTTGTATGTCAACTTCTCTCCTGCCTGATGACAGATGCCACGCATCGTTGTGCGCAGTAAATCTGGGTTGACTCTCTTTTTATACTTGCTGAAATCATCTTCGTATGTCAGAATAATGTCTTCCTGGATGTTTCTGCATCGGTTGAAATCGTGTGTCTTGGTCCATGCCAGAACAGATTCCGGCATGCCTCCAACCAGCAGGTAGGTGCGGAAGTATTCCACGAGTTTATCATGGAAGGCTTGATCTAAAGACTGGTTTCCGTATGCTTCATTACGGAGAAGAATGAGTCCTTCTTCGTGATTGGCATACAGGAATTCATCGAAAGTCATCGGGTACATGAAGAGCGAGTGAATCCTTCCTACTCCAAAAGTAGGGAGTTCCTGAAGCGTAAATTCCAGAAGTGATCCTGCGGCTATGACATGCAGTTCAGGATAATCTTCCTTGAAGAAGCGTAGTGCCATGATGGCTTCAGGGCATTCCTGGATTTCGTCGAGAAAGAGGAGCGTCTTACCTGCTTCTATAGGGACATTGATATAGCTACTGATTTTTTTAGCAATCAATCGTACGTCAATATCCCCCTGAAAGAAGGTTTTGATTGCCTTGTTACGTTCGAAGTTTACCTCGGCGAAATACTCGAATTGCTTTCCCAAGTTTTTAACTGCTGATGACTTCCCAACCTGACGGGCACCACGAAGCAGCAAGGGTTTCCGCATGGAATCTTCCTTCCAGGCGATGAGTTCTGAGTCTATGTTTCTATGTATATATTCTTCCATAATCGTAACTGTTTGAATAACAGGTGCAAATATAGCGAAAATACTCAAATCCGAGAAATAAATCGCGTTAAAATACTCAAATCCGAGAAATAATCGGCGATAAAATACTCAAATCCGAGAAATAATATGCGTGAATTGTCTTATCTTTTGCAGGCTA
>CAUFXJ010000031.1:0-39780 GCA_959596915.1 Segatella copri | reverse complement strand
TTTTGAGTATTAATAACTTATTTAATAATCGTCTCGTTTTAACGGGACACTAGTGGTTCAAGATGCTGGATATTATGGAGTTTTATGAGTTGAAATAATTTTGGACTCAAAATGTAAAAAGTTACGGAGAATATGAATTATCTCCGTAACTTTTTACATTTTCGGCTGATTTTACCGCTTCAGCGCTATGTTATAATTATAATACTTGCTGTTGCCCGTAATATCCTCCAGCACCTGAATGAAAGGAGGAAACTTTACACTCTCGTTGGCAGAAATGCCGCGGGTTTCAAGAATCATCAGGTCGGAAACCGGCTCAAGAAACTCGTCGAGCTCGAAATACTGGCCCTTCCAGATAAAACTCTTGCGATGCTTATGAATGCGCTGGCGGTAAGGGTCAGCCTGCTGAAGCATACTCTCGTAAAGATTGGCATTAATCTGTCGCTCGGTCTCTATCTGCTCATTGTCTGAAATACGCTTCTTGGTGGTGTGAACATACACATACTTGCCTCCCTCGAAACCGCGACGGCGAAGACGAATCTCGCTGCCCGGCTCACCCGTAAGATAAGTCTGAACAATATCGCTGTCTATCGCATTAGGAACCTCGCCCGTCAACTTCACGATATATTTTCGCTCCTCCTCTATCGGCTGCGGAATGGCAAGCACATTGCTTATCTCCTTGAGCACACGGTTCAGCTTGTTGTTGAAATCTTCGTGGTTATTGATTACCCTGAGATGAGGATGACCCTTCCATGCAGAAACAATCTTCTTGTCCAACTCGCGCGCTATCTTCAGACCCTCCTCATCAGCCTGCTCCAGGCGCTGCGCATTGTTGGCTGTAGTATAAAACTGCTCGGCACCATCAGCAGCACTCACCAGATGCAGCACAGCATCATAGCGGTCGCGAAGCTGGGCATCTGTATAACCCTCTTCAGAGATGATGCGGTGCCAGAAATCGGGAGTGAGATAGGTAGAAATATCCATCGTACCACGATCGCAGACGATGATGACAGGCTGCTGCAATGTTTCAGCCATGCGCTGGAAACTGTCTTCCAGGTTGATCTGAGTCTGGAAAGTAGCCTTCTCGCCCTCGAAGAAAAAATCCTTGTTGGAGGTGAGATAATTCATGCCCGCCTGGGTGAACATGGTTGGAACCTCGGGAATGGTAAAGACCTTATAGCCGAGACTGGAGAAATGTTCAATCACCTTAACCATAGCGGTAGTCTTGCCCGCACAAGGTCCACCCGTCAGTACAATCTTCTTAATCTGATTCATATATCCAGTTTTATATTTTTCGTTTTTCTATTGATGTTCTTCCATAAACATCAGAATTCCGGGTGCAAAGATAACAATAATTCTTCAAACGAAAGCAATAATTTATGCAAGAAAAGAAAAATATTGTATTTTTATTTTGATTTCTCATTGTTTTGATGTACCTTTGCAGAGAAAAATGGCTCATTTCGAGCCATCGGAAACAAAAATATAACTATAAGATAAAAAATGGAAAAGATAAAGACATTAATTATAGGTAGCGGTCCTGCAGGATATACAGCTGCCATTTATGCCGGCAGAGCCAACCTGCAGCCAGTACTCTATTCAGGTATGCAGCCAGGCGGACAGCTCACCATCACCACAGAGGTAGAAAACTTTCCGGGCTATCCTAACGGCGTAGACGGAACACAGATGATGATGGACATGAAGGAACAGGCAGCCCGATTCGGTGCCGAAATGAGAGACGGAAGCATCGTGAAGGCAGATTTCAGTTCACGCCCATTTCATCTTACAGATGAGCGCGACAACGAGATTGAGGCAGAAACCGTGATCATTGCCACAGGTGCATCAGCCAAATATCTGGGTCTTGCCGATGAAGAGAAATATCGCGGACAGGGCGTTTCAGCCTGCGCTACCTGTGACGGATTCTTCTACCGCAAGCGCACCGTAGCCGTAGTGGGCGGTGGCGATACTGCCTGCGAAGAGGCTATGTATCTATCCGGACTTGCCAAGAAGGTTTACATGATTGTGCGCAAGCCTTATCTCCGTGCTTCAGAAATCATGCAGCAGCGTGTAAAGAACAAGGAGAACATCGAGATTCTGTTCGAAACCAATACGCTGGGGCTCTTCGGCGAGAACGGTGTAGAAGGTGCTCATCTCGTGCGCCACAAGGGCGAAGCCAACGAAGAGAAGTTTGACATCAGCATCGACGGATTCTTCCTGGCTATCGGACATAAGCCTAACACCGACCTATTCAAGGGACAGATAGATCTCGACGAGCAGGGCTTCATCAAAGTAGTGCCAGGTACTGCCACCACCAACATTCCGGGTGTTTTCGCAGCAGGCGATGTGGCCGACCCAATCTACCGCCAGGGCGTTGTTGCCGCAGGCTCGGGAGCCAAGGCTGCCATCGAGGCCGACAGATTCCTGCAGCAACAGTAAAAACTATAGTATAAAATCCTATAAAGCGGGGTTAATATAGTTAAAAAATAACAGCAATATTTTGTCAGATGCAAAAAATGTATTACTTTTGCATCTGATAAAATAAAAAGGAAGATTGGCAGAGTGACCGAATGCGCTGGACTCGAAATCCGGTATACCCTCTTCTGGGTATCGGGGGTTTGAATCCCTCATCTTCCGCTAAGTTCCCCTACAGGAACCGTCATTTTATAGTTTCATAAAAACAACTCGACATGAAAAAAATCATCATCCCCATATTTATGCTCCTCCCGCTGATGACTGCACAGGCCCAAACCGTGCTGACTGAAGAGCAGCAGCTGGAACAGGCACAGAAACAGCTGGAAGCTGCCAAGAAGGCACTGGAAGTGGCTAAGATTAAAGCACAGGCTGCCAAACTGAAGGCTCAGGCCGACAGCATCAACGCTGCAAGCGCCAAGGCGGAAGCTGAAGCAAAAAAGGCTGAAGCAAAGAAGGGCAATGCTACTGAGCCAGAACCAGTTGTTGTAAAAGAGCCAACCACATCAACCACGGGATGGGCGATTCCTGTTGCCGTAGCCGCTAAGCCAAAGGAGGCTGCCAAGCCTGCCAACAAGCTGTCAAATGGCACAACAGCCAAAGTGGACATGAAATATCTGGCAGGCGCCATCACATATAATGATGAAAACAAGATAGAATTCACACTCGATACGGATGCTAACGGGAAAACTGCCAAGCAGATTTACGACATCGTATTAAAATACATGAGTGAACTGACACAGAACGACCAGAACATAGCAAGCCGGGTAGCACTGGTAAACGATGCAGAACACGTCATCGCCAACACGATGGACGAATGGCTCGTCTTCAGCCAGTCTTTCATCTCGCTCGACCGCACGGAATTCAAATACCAGCTGATAGCCAGGATTTCAGACAATCATCTGAATCTCTCGCTCTGCCGCATCATCTACAACTACGAGGAAGGAAGAAGCACCGGTTTCAAGGAACCTGCCGAAGAGGTAATCAGCGACAAGATTGCGCTCAACAAGAAGCAGAACGACCTGGCTAAGATCTTCGGAAAGTTCCGCAGATGCACCATCGACCGCAAGGGCCAGATATTCGCAGAGTTAGCTGCATTAGTAAAACAATAAGTTGAAGAAAAATGGATAATCAGAATACAGACAACAAGATACAACAGAACGAGGCACAGCAGCCTGCAAACGCTACAGCTGAGCAGGGCGCAGAACAGACTGAACAGAAGCAGCCTACCAGCTACGCCGTAAGACCTCAGCACCGCCGGCTTCGCCCATTGGCCTACAGCGACCAGAACAACATGCTGAAGGTGCGCAACTATCTCAACATCGCCTTCATGCTGCTCGCCATCGTGGGGGTAATACTCTGGACCCAGCTGGAAGAAAGCCGCAATATCGCCTACATCGTACTCATCGTGGGTGTAGTGCTTAAGATTGCCGAAGTATGTATCCGACTATTTAAGAAATAATGAAGAAGAAAATTATATTCTCATCACTCCTATTTTGTGCTGCAACCCTCCCGGTTGCGGCACAAAACGATTTTAACTATAACGAAGATTCACAGTTCCGTCCTCAAACCAACCGCAAGGTGAACACCGATTCACTGGGCTCAGACAAGGAGATTCCGAAAGGCATCAGAGTATGGACCGTAGACGAACGCTTCGGCGACACAAAGGCTGCGGTAGTAGACACCTTGCAGCACATGTATATGAACACAACCTTCACGGAAGGACTGAGAGGCGAATACAATACCCTCGGAAACATGGGTACTGCCCGACTGAACCGAATCTTCATCGACCGCCGCAACACGCAGGGCAACTTCATCTTTACAGAGCCCTACGATTATATCGTAAATCCGGTAAGCGACTTCCACTTCACCAACACCTACTCACCTATCACGAACATTACGCTGAACAGCTGCGGCGACAAGGTGACGGGAGAAGACGACTTCAAGGCCATGTTTGCAGTAAATGCCAACAAAAGGCTAGGCGCCGGTTTCAGATTCGACTACAAGTATGGCAGAGGATATTATAACGCCCAGAGTACCAGCCACTTTAAATATACCATGTGGGCATCTTACCTGGGCGACCGCTATCAGGCACACTTCCTCTTCAGTACCAATCATGAGAAGATGACCGAGAACGGCGGTATTACCAACGATGATTACATCAAACATCCGGAAATCTACACCGAATCGTTTGCCACCAATGAAATTCCTACCGTTCTGGAACAGAACTGGAACCGACTGGACAACCAGCATATCTTCTTTACCCACCGCTACAACGTAGGTTTCAGCCGAAAGGTAAAGATGACCGAAGAAGAAATCAAGGCAAAGAAATTTGCCATGGCTTCGAAAAAGGAAAATGCTGAAGAGAATGCGAAGGAAGAAGCCAGAAAGAAAGCCAAGGAACAAGGCAAGAAATTTGATGAGAAAGCCTACGACAAACAGCAGGGAGCTAAATTCAGCGGCCGTCCTGACGGAGCCAAGATTGCAGGCGATGAACCGGCTAAAGACTCAGCCGCAAAGGACATCAGGAACGACAGTACCCGAATCGCAGTAAACGGAAAAGCTGCTGCCGACAGTCTGCTTGCCGTCCAGAAGAAAAATGCCGAAGACTCGCTTTTCTACAAGAGCGAATATGTTCCGGTAACGAGTTTCATCCACACGGTAAAGTTTGACAACTATCGCCGTATTTACGAAGCTTATCAGACGCCAGCCGACTATTATCTGAATGAATATTACGATGCAGGCAGGCTGACCGGCGACTCCATCTACGACCAGACCAAGCACTGGCACATGAAGAATACCTTCGCCATTGCCATGCTTGAAGGTTTCAACAAATGGGCAAAGGCAGGACTGAAGGCTTTCGCCAGCTACGACCTCCGACACTATGAACTGCCAACCATGGAAGGCGGTTTCGAAAAATACAACGAACATGTGCTGAGCGTAGGCGGACAGCTGAGCAAGCAGGAAGGCAAGACCCTCCACTACAATGCCGTAGCAGAAATAGGACTGACGGGTGTAGACGCTGGAACCCTTGCCATAGATGGTAATGTAGACGTGAACATCCCATTCCTGGGCGACACGCTTCAGGTAAGAGGCGATGCTTTCTTTCATAGAGAAACCCCATCGTTCTATTACCGCAACTATCACGCCCGACATCTGTGGTGGGAGAATGATCTCGACAAGACCATCCATACCCGCATCATGGGTACGCTCTCCTTCCCTAAGACACGCACCAAGCTGAGAGTGGCTGTAGATGAAATCAAGAACTACACCTACTTCTCGCAGAGCTATGACATTACAGAAGAAGGTTTGCGAACAGGAGTCATGGTAACTCCGATGCAGGAAAGCGGAGGAATCAACCTGCTGACAGCACAACTGGAACAGAACTTCAGACTGGGCATTCTGAACTGGGAAAACCAGTTTACCTACCAGCACTCAAGCAAGGAGAGTGTTCTGCCAGTGCCAGCCTTCAATGCCTACACCAACCTCTACATCAAATTCAAGGTAGTAAAGGTGCTGAACGTAGACCTGGGTGCTGACATGCGCTACTTTACAAGCTACGAAGCTCCCGACTATTCACCTTATATGGGACAGTATACGGTGCAGGGCAACGGCGAGAACAACGTAAAGATAGGCAACTATCCTATCGTCAATGTTTACGCCAACGTTCACATCAAGCACACCCGATTCTTCGTAATGATGAGCCACATCAATGCAGGCCAGGGCGACAAGAACTACTTCTTCGCTCCTCATTATCCGATGAACGAAAGAGTGTTCCGTATTGGAGTAAGTTGGAACTTCTTCAATTAATCTTCCTGATTTTCCTTAAGAATTTCAGGAGATTCAATTTTAATCTTTTCAGAATATGATAGAAACAAATTCTATAAAAGCATGGTATTTAGCCGCTCGCCCGAAGACTCTGACGGCGGCGGCTGTTCCTGTTTTATTGGGTATTGCGCTGGCTTATAAAGACGCTCAGCAGATACAGACATTGCCAGCCCTACTCTGCCTGCTCTTTGCATGGGTGATGCAGATAGACAGCAATCTGGTGAATGATTATTTCGACTTCAAACATGGTAATGACGACGAAACCCGACTGGGACCGAAACGTGCCTGCGCTGAAGGCTGGATAACATTGGGAGCTATGAAATGGGGAATCATCCTCACTACCCTTCTGGGTTGCGCCATAGGACTTCCGCTGGTTCTTTTCGGAGGTTGGAAAATGGTTATCGTAGGCATCTGTTGCGTAGTCTTCTGTTTCCTCTATACTACCTGTCTCAGCTATCTGGGCATGGGCGATATTCTGGTACTGCTCTTCTTCGGCATTGTACCCGTATGCTGCACATACTATCTCGTAATGCCCGAAACCATGCAGGGAGTAAGCATGGAAGCGGTTCTCGTATCTGTAGCCTGCGGACTGGTAGTTGATACGCTGCTCATTCTGAACAATTACCGCGATCATGACAACGACCTGAAAGCCGGCAAGAAGACCCTTGTGGTTCACATAGGAAAGAAGAATGCCGAGCGGTTATACTGCGCATTGGGCAATCTGGGCATTATTACCATAATAGGTGTAACCACCTACGAAGTATTTCAGCATGAAGCCAGCAGCATCTTCCTGCCGTTTGCAGCACTCTATATCGTTCTGCACAACAGAACCTATATGGAGATGAAAAAGATAGGCGAAGGCAGAGAACTGAACAGAATTCTAGGCAAAACAGCTCTGAACATCTTCTGTTTCGGCATTGTATCATCCCTGATCATCATCGGAATGGCGAATTGAACAATAATAAACTTATAATAATGTACGCGCGTACCTTATAATATAAATAAAGTGGAGGAATATCTATGAAGCAACAGGTAAATCTCGAAATCATGGACTTTGTGGAGAAACAGATTCTCCCCAAATATAATGCCTTTGGCGAAAGTCATGGACTCAGACATGTTACCCGAGTCATCAGAAACTCTCTGAAACTGGTTCCGGTAACCGGAGCCGACATCGATATGGTGTATGTAATAGCCGCTTACCACGACCTGGGGATGAGCGGTCCGCGTGCCATTCATCATATTACCAGCGGTAAGATTCTGCAGGCGGATGCAAGACTGAAGCGCTGGTTCGGTCCGGAGCAGATTAAAATCATGAAAGAAGCTGTTGAGGACCATCGGGCTTCATCCAGCCGTCAGCCTCGCAGCATCTATGGCAAGATTGTGGCAGAAGCCGATCGCGACATTGATGTTCACGAAATTTTTCTGCGCGCCATACAGTATGGCAAAGAAAATAATCCAAATGATGACAAGGAGCAGCAATGGGAGCGGTTCAGCCAGCACATGGACGAAAAATATTCACGAAACGGATACATCAGGTTATGGATTCCCAACTCCCCTAACGAGAAAGCGCTCAACGAACTGCGCAATATCATAGAGGACAAAACAGAGTTGAGAAAATATTTCGAAAAAATATTCGAAGAAAACAGCTAAAACATTTGGTAGTTTCAAAATATTGCATTATCTTTGCATTATCAAATAATGACTAAGATGTTTGCACCATTGCATCGTGATGATGCATGGGTGCCAGAAGGAATAAGGGTCGTTTCGGTTCGATCGGGATACTCATCAAATTACACTATTGAAACCGAGAGGACATTCTCTTGCTCATGGCGGGCCACATAAACTGCAGCAGGCAGGTAAGCTGAAAAGCCGGTGGATTACAAAGGCGGAGGACTCTCAAATGTTTATACATTCGGAGTTTCATCACATCATCGAGCGGCCCTTTCTTTTACAAGAGGCGGATTTCTGAGAAAGAAATCCGCCTCTGCTCGTTTTAGGAATGAAAGCACTCATCATACTGAAAGGAAACAACCCCTGATAATGTGGGAGTTACAAAGAAAATGCATTTTTATCGAAAAAAAGTTGCAAAAAGATTTGGTAGAATCAGAAAAAAGTAGTACCTTTGCACTCGCATTTAAGAACGATGCTTGGTTGATTCGGTTAAGAATCCGACTGGAAGGTTGGGTGAGTGGCTGAAACCAGCAGTTTGCTAAACTGCCGTGCGGGTTACCGTACCGGGGGTTCGAATCCCCCACCTTCCGCAAGCTATCGTCCGAAAAATGTACCGTTGGTCGATTCATCTAATGGTTAGGATACAAGATTCTCAATCTTGGCATAGGGGTTCGATTCCCCTATCGACTACATGTGTTTTTCATGGTATTAGATTAATAAGTCTCTATAAGTCGGGAGACCAATAGAGATTTTTTTGAATGGTCGATTCATCTAATGGTTAGGATACAAGATTCTCAATCTTGGCATAGGGGTTCGATTCCCCTATCGACTACAAAAGTGTTTTCATGTATTAATTTAGATTGTTTAAGCTTGCATTTAGTTCTTTACCAAAAGGCTACTGCAAGTTATTTTTTTATATATACGTACGAAGCAATATGAAACAATTATACACTATCATCTCCCTTCTCTTTCTGTTTACCCATCCTGCCTGGGCGCAGCAGCACGAGATATTCAACCAGCGCATCAGAACCCTACAGGTTGTAGGCGGAACGAACTGGTTATCGCTCCCAGTATCGTCACTGGGCGGAGAACCTATCCATATCGATTTTGACGACATGACGCACGATTATCATCGGTACAGCTACAAGATTGAACATTGTGATGCAAACTGGAACGTATCTTCTTCGCTCTTTGAAAGCGACTATATGAGAGGCTTCAACGGCAATCAGATTATTCAAGAAGTAGAGCAATCCATCAACACCAATCATCCTTACACTCATTATCATCTGGCAATTCCCAATGCCGACTGCCAACTTACCATGAGTGGCAACTACAGACTGACGGTTTATGACGACAATGCGGAAAACGAGGAAGAAGGCAAAATGTTTACAGCCTGCTGGATGATTACAGAGCCTCAGCCATTAGTTAAACTGAAGTTAGAAGCTACTTCAACAACAGATATAGATATCCAAAAGAACCATCAGCAACTGAAAATGGAACTGGATCACAGCCAGCTGAGAATCACTCATCACAACCAGCTGAACATCGTAGTGCTTCAGAACGGAAGATGGGACAATGCTGTCATCAACCCTAAACCCGACTACCTGAGTGCGGGCAAAATGAGTTGGCAGCATGTAAGAGCTCTGATTTTCGATGCAGGCAATGAATACAGAAAGTTTGAATTCCTGGACACCGACCATCCAACCATGGGAATAGACGCTATAGATTGGGATGGAAGCGACTATCAGGTAAAGGTAATGACTGACAGCCCTCGCCCCAATTACGTTTACGACGAAGCTGCCAAAGGTTCGTTTTATATCCGCAACAGCGACAACGTAGAAAACAACAACACCTGCGAATATGCACAGATTCACTTTACCCTGAAAGCTCCCAAACTGCCAGGCAATGTTTATCTGAACGCAGATTGGACCTACGGCCGTTTCCTCCCCGAATACCGGATGGAATATGATGAAATGACGAAAACCTATCACGCACGTCTCTTCATGAAGCAAGGTTATTACAGTTATCAGTATCTCATGAAGATGGAGGACGGAAGCATCAGGCTACTCCCATCAGAAGGAAATTTCTACCAGACCCAGAACAAATACAATGTACTGGTTTACTATCGGGCTCAGAGCGACCGCACCGACCGGCTGGTAGGATATGGAGAATTAAAATAAAGGAAGGAAATAAATGAGATTAAAAAGAAAAGGAGTTCTAGCATTTCAGAATGCCGGAACTCCTTTTCTTTTTAATCCTAAAAGTGGAATTTCAGATCAACACCACATTGGAAAGGATTGCCACGCTGGGCAAAATACAGTTTCTTTCCTGTTGCTGCATTATCAACAGCAAAGGTATTGTAATTAGTATCTGTGAGGTTCTTACCCCAGATACTGATGCTCATCTTGCTGAAATCAATATCACAATGCGCACCCATCACGAAATACATCTTCTGGCTGTAGGTATTGGCATTATCCCAATAAGTCTTGCCCTGCGCATTCATATTCAATCCGAAGGTAAACTGTCCTAAATGATAGTCAGCCATGGCTGCTATCGTATGCTGAGGAACATAAGGAACCTTCTTGTCCTTATAATTCACAGCCTTATCACCCTCACCATCAGTATATTCATCAAATACGGCGCGTGTAAAACCATAGTTTACACCCCAATCAAAAGCACCGTCGAAAGCCTGGCCCTTGAGTGCGGCTTCAATACCACAACTGTGACTCTTACCTGCATTAACCATCATTCGGCCAAAGCCATAGGTTCCTGCCATCACAGAGAGTTGCTGATTGCGAACCTGCATATAGAAGGCACTCAAATCGAAATGAAGACGATGATCAAAAAGATTGAGATGCGTTCCTACCTCATAATTCCATGAGGTTTCCGGCTTAAAGGCAATAGTCTGGTTCACCCTATCATAATCTTCATCGGTATGAGGAACGTCATAATCTCCTCCCATCGCATCCTGACGGTGAGCATTCAGTTCGGTCTGCAAGATGTCACTGAACATCTGGATATTATAACCGCCTGCACGATAGCCCTTGCTCACCGTGGCATAGACATTGCTACCCTGCTCATCAAGCTTGTAACTTAAGCCAAATTTTGGCAAGAGCTGGTTGTAATCATCACCCGTTTTGCGGTTGAGTATTGAACGCAAAGTACGAGTAGCCTCCATGCCCATCACCTTAGCTGTCATCGCCATATAAGCATAAGTATCGTAATGAATACTTGTATGCATGAAATCGTAACGCAAACCAAGCGTTGCTTTCAGACGGGAAGAAAGATCAAACGTACTCTCGTGATAGAGACCCAAATTGCTCTGAGGAGTATGGAACAAACCCGGAGCTCCCATATCTACATTGACAGAAACTCCGCTAGCCATTGCCGGAGGCATTGCCTGCTGCATCTGACTCTGGATAACGCTACTGATAGGCTTCGTCAATGCTGAACCGAATTTTACAGGACCATTTGTCTTCAACCACACATGGGAGAAGAATGCACCCTGTGTAAGATGCCAAAAACCGAAGAAAGGCTGACGACTCTTAAATGTGAACTCCTGAGTGATAGAATTCTGCAACTGATCTTGCTGCAAGCTCAAATAATCTTCAGGAAGATAATCCTGATCCATCTTCATATTGTCATCCAGGAACTGATAGCTGGTAGTAGAGGCAAAATCCCATTTCGCTCCTTCATGACGAAGATTGACACCCGAAAGCAGCATGTTGCGGCGATAAAGCCCAGGGAATGTTGTATTTGGCAATGCAGCCTTGCTACTGTTTAAATCCAGCTGACCATAAGGAAATGCATGCTGATAGACAAATTGGTAATTGGCTAGCAAATCCATGCTCCATCCTCTATCAAAACGGAACTTAAGATTAAACTTACCGCCAGCCTCATCATAATTGTCGGCATAATCGCTGGTTCCTGCACGATGGAAGAATCCCTTCTGTCCATCATAAAAAGCAGCTACCCCTAATGCGATACGAGGTGAAAGTTTCATATAATGAGCCGCTTCTACATTACGATAGAAATGAGAGCCCAACCCCAGATTAACGTAGGTGCCCTTGCTATCATAAGCATCGCGTGAATAGATGCGCACCAAACCACCTTCAGAGTTCTGACCATAGAGTGTTCCCTGTGGACCTCGGAGAATATCTATACGACTAGTCTGATAATGGTGAAGATTGAAAGCTGCCTTACTCAACACCGGAATTCCGTCAAGATAAATTCCTACAGCCGGACTGTTGATACGGCTTCCAATACCGCGCACATACATGGCGTTGGTAAAACGCGAGCCATAGTTGGGCATTACAAAATTAGGAACATAGCAGGAAAGTTCACGCAAATCGCGAGAACCCAGTCGCTGCATCTGAAAAGAACCAAAGGAAGTGCTGCTGAGAGGCTGTTGACGAAGACGGAAATTCTCCTTAGGCTGCGAAACAACCACAACTTCATCAATATCATAAACTCGGCTGCTATCAGCCAGCAAGCCATTAGCAGCCGTAAACTTTTCACTCGTACCCAATGACAGGTCAGAGCAAGTAGCTCTTTCGTTATCCGCAGCACTAGCCTGCAACGCTACCGCTGCCAAACCTATGCATACACTCTTTTTACTATAAAATACTATTTTTTTCATAACGGGTGCAAAGGTACATATTTTTTCCTGCACCCCCTATCCTTATTTATGAGGAAACAGATAAACCCGTATGGCAAACCATATATAGGCTACGAGCAACAAATAACCTATATAATATAAGGTAGTAACACTGAAAATGATGTAATCAATGGCGCAAACACCCACTAAACCACCCAGATACAGAACAGCATCACCTGCCGGCAAACGGTGTTTCACCTCATCAACACAAGCCAGTCCTACTATCAGTATCGCCCAGACTGTAGCCAGGAAAAAGCCCAATATTGGCGGTACGGCAAAAGGATTGAGCGTAGGATGAAAATAGAAATGACGCCATACTTCTGGCAAAAACAACTGAATGGTAGCATAGAAGGTTGCTGATATCGAAACAATAAGCACCAAGGCTGTAGGATATGGTGAATCAATATCATTAAAATGAACCAGTTTACCATTGCTATGGAAAATCTTACGAACTGTATAGGCTACGGCTATGATGATAATGATAACCAGGAAGATGAGCAAGTGAGTATTGCTGAAGGTCATAATGAACTCTGAAATAGGATCATCGGGCACAACCTTCGGCAGCAGACGGGACTCACGGGTCCAGCCAAACTGATTATCTTCAGTAGCCAACTGCACCCAAACTGAATCTATGGAATCCTGAGGAACCATACGGATATCCGTAACCACCAGCAGGCGGTTCTTTCGGACGGCAAAGGAGTCGATAGGCAAATTGCTCAAAAATTCTTCAGGCTGTTGCGCTATCAATTCCAGGGAATCCTTGAATACCAGAAAATTGAATTTGTTGGTATAATGATGGGTAGTAGAAAACGAAATGGAATCGAGTTGTTTATTGCTGTACTCTACCATAGCTGCATGCATCTGGTGATGAGCACGGCGATGATAACAACTGCTGAACATCAAGAGGATGCCCAGCATACAAAGAATCTGTATCGTCCATTTCTTTTTCATTTATTTCTCACTATATAAGTTCATCTGACATTCGTTGCATGCAAACTCCAGACGGAAACGACGACCATCACCCAACTGCAGGAAGAGAGGCTCTCTCCAGGATGGTTTCTTGCCTCCACGCTTCACACAGTAACCCAACGAATAGCGGATACAATGGCGGCACTGCATCAGGAGCGATTCTCCCTTTTCGTTGGTATACTTAGGTTGCATACTTCGGTTTGCCTTGTCTTTTTCTATATTCTCATCATATTCTTCCTGGGTCTTAGCATCCCATGCAGAAGGAATATTCTTACCCAACTCAAATGCCGGAACTACTGACGGCAGACCATGAATCTGATAAAAATCTCTTGCATCATAGTTAGCTATATTATAGAGATATCCCCATTTTCCGTATTCCGGCTGCCAAGTCAATTCCTCTTTCGTAAGTCGGTGTTCACCAGGCTGACTGAATCCAAACCCATTGTTGAACAAGGTTCTATCCCATCCACCCCACAACGACTTATCAAGCTGTTTCTGATTTGCCTTGGTAAGTTCATCTATCAATTCACGCCGGATAGCAGTGAGAATACTGTTCGGAACGAAGTATGTCTCCATTCCCTTCAGAAGTTCTACCTGGTAAGCTTCGTAAATCGTATCGCCCAGTTTGCTCATCTGAGCCTTTATATTTTCGCCCTGCGGGCGTTTCGCCTTTTCGAGCTTCAATTCTTTAAACACCTCAGCCACCTGATAAATCAAGCCTCCATCAGCCTCTATCGTCTTCATGATGTTGACAACAGCCTTTACCCCCTGCGGCTCTTCCCTGAACTCATTGCCCATCACAGGCTCCATTGCTAAGACAATATAGATTTTACGCTCAGCAGACTTACGGGCCAGCAAAGCCTCAAAAGCACGATCGTTATTACGATAAAGAGCCATGCCCGGACGCAAATGTTCAGGCATTCCAAACGGATAGAGGCGATTGCCCTCTACTCTGTTCACACGAAAGCCTTCCAACTCACGGTCATCATTGATAAAACACAGTCCATCGCCATTTTTAAAGCTGGCTACTGTGGCAACGTTGAAAGAAATATTGCCACGTATCTCCTTAACCTTACCCACAAACTCGCCGATAGCTTTCGGCGTATCGAAAGAAGCAATATCCGGCTGGCGCCCATTCAGGAAATAATGGGTAAAGCCACGATTGAAAGTCTTCTTCAGATTAGGTGTAAAATTATATTGAACATGTCCCACCGATGCACGGCGATACTTACGCGGTTCAGCTTTTACGATTGCATCGAGTTGTCTGCTATAGGCAGCCACCACATTCTTGACGTAGTTGATATCTTTTAATCTTCCTTCTATCTTGAACGAAGTAGCTCCAGCATCAGCAAGATCCTTAAGATGATCAAGCTGACAAAGATCCTTGAGAGACAACAGATAACGCTGATGTTCTATCTCCTGTCCATTGGAATCAAGCAAATCAAACTTCATACGACAGAACTGTGCACATTCTCCACGATTGGCAGAGCGCCCGAAACACTTCTCAGAAGCATAACAGACACCCGAATAGCTTACGCAGAGCGCTCCATGTACAAAGACCTCGATTTCTCTATCAGGAATCGCCTGATGGATCGCCTTGATTTCATCGAGCGAAAGCTCACGAGCCAGAACAACACGTTTGAAACCTAATGTGGTAAGCCAATACGCCTTTTCTGGACTTCTTACATCACACTGGGTACTGGAATGCAATTCTCTACTCCACAAATTCTGCGCTCTCACCTCAGTAAGCACACCCATATCCTGCAGCAAAAGTGCATCAACACCAATCTCATCAAGTTGCTGGATCATCTTAAGCGTATCCAACATCTCATCCTGATAGATGATTGTATTCACAGT
Source organism: Segatella copri (assembly GCA_959596915.1). Classification (GTDB taxonomy): domain Bacteria; phylum Bacteroidota; class Bacteroidia; order Bacteroidales; family Bacteroidaceae; genus Prevotella; species Prevotella copri_N. Next base: position 24,335 of record CAUFXJ010000031.1, on the reverse strand, counting down.
AACGTGAACCTTTGCTCCAAACTGATGAGCATAATCACACAACTGTCTGATATCTTCCAGCGAATTGCCTGCTGCTGCTCGTGCACCAAAACGAGGTGCACCAATATATACGGCATCTGCACCATGATCAATGGCAGCAATACCACATTCCAAGTTCTTGGCAGGCGCCAATAATTCTAATGTTTGCATAAGAAATCTATCTCGAAATCATCCGACTCCTTCAAATTAACTGATTTCGTCAATATTGTAAGGAGTCTCCTGATAAACATAATAGTTGATCCAATTACTATAAAAGAGGTTGGCATGAGCACGCCATGTCACCAAAGGTTCTTCGTTCGGATCGTCATGATAATAATAATTTTTTGGCAGTTCTACATCATCACGCTTGCCCATATCACGCTTATATTCCTTATCCAGCGTGTTTGGCGCATACTCAAGATGACCCGTCACAAAAAATTCGCGGCCGTTTCTGGCCATCACAATGCTGACACCGCTTTCAGGCGATTCGGCAATGATGTCAAGTCCTGGCACTTTTTCAATATCCTCACGTTTTACCTCCGTATGGCGACTATGAGGCATGTTAAAGACATCATCAAAACCGCGGAAGATTGGCTGAGACAAATCGAGAGGCTTCTGCTTAAAAATACCAAACATCTTCTTCTCTAAAGGATACTTAGGAACACCATAGAAATGATAAAGACCAGCCTGAGCACCCCAGCAGATATAGAGTGTTGAAGTAACATGGGTACGGGCCCAATCAAAAATCTCTTTGATTTCAGGCCAATATTCTACCTCCTCATAAGCCATCGTTTCGATAGGAGCACCGGTAACTATCATTCCATCAAACTTCTGTTTGGAAAGTTCCTGAAAATCCTTGTAGAACATCATCATGTGCTCTATTGGAGTATTCTTTGGCGTGTGACTTTTCAACTTCATAAAATAAACCTCTAACTGAAGAGGAGTATTCGACAGAAGACGAACGAGATCTGTCTCGGTCGTAATCTTGAGGGGCATCAAATTGAGCACACAGATTTTTAACGGACGAATCTCCTGTTTATGCGCACGACTTTCGTCCATCACGAATATATTCTCATGCTTCAACAGTTCGATAGCTGGAAGCTTATCTGGTAATCTTAACGGCATTTATTTTATTCCTTTCTTAAATTTTTCTGCAAAGTTACACAATTTCAGCGAAGATAACGAAAGAAGAAACATTTTTTTGAGAAATATAAATAAAATAATGTGGAAAAGCAAAAGAAATCTTTCACTTTGAAAAGGATTGTTAAAGATAAATGCGAATATTAAACCTATCATCCTGTTTTTAATCAAAAAAACATATAAGTTGCAACTTTATAGGAAACGCTTACGTCAAAGCAAAAAATGATGTATCCTATTAAGATTTGCAATTATGGAAAGTAAGAACATTAATCCACATTTAAACAGAACTGAAGAAAAGAGTTCTGTAAAGATGAAAACAAAAAGTAAAAAGAGTATGAACGCAAGTTTTAAAAACATGGCGGTAGCGCTGTTCATCATGTCGGCTCCTATCGCTGTACAAGCTAAGCAATGGTCACTGCAGGATTGTATCAGTTACGCACTGGCTAACAACATTCAGCTGCAGAAGACTCAACTCACGAAAGCTTCAGCTCAGGAGGACTATCTGCAATCTAAGTCAGCACTTCTGCCATCGCTCTCTGCCAGCACCAATCAAAGTGTAAGCTATACGCCTTGGGTTTCTAATGGAATCAGCGGAGAAGGTTTCAGCAAAGCTTCCATCGACAAGGTATATTACAATGGCAGCTATAGCGTGATGGGCAATTACACAATTTGGAACGGAAACAAAAACAGAAATCAGGTGAAACTGAACAAGCTGGCAAAGGAAGCGGCACAACTCGATTCGACAGCACAAGCCCTCAACCTGCAAGAACAGATAGCTCAACTTTACGTACAGATACTCTACTCTACAGAGGCTATCAACGTAAACAAAGAAAGTTATCAGTCGAGTGTTCAAAACGAAGAGCGTGGTAAGGAAATGGTAAAAATAGGCAAGATGAGCCAAGCAGACTTAGCACAACTTACAGCACAGAGAGCACAAGATGAATTTAACATCGTGCAGGCTGAAAGTAATGTTAAAAACTATAAACGACAGTTGAAGGAAATCCTGCAGATTACCAGTGAAGAAGCTTTCGACATCGCTATTCCAAGCACAACTGACCAGATGGCTCTGGCCTCTATCCCAGGAATGAACAGTGTCTATACAGCTGCGCTTCAGAATCGCCCTGAGTTTTTGAGCTATCAAAACCAACTCGACCAGAACGATCTGAACATCAAGATTGCAAAGGCAGGAAAGTTGCCAACCATCAGCGCAAATGCAGGAGCTACGACCAGCACCACATCCATGAACAAAAACGGTTGGGGCAGCCAGATAAAAACCAACTTCAGCCTGGGTGGTGGAATCGGTGTCAGCATTCCTCTCTTTGATAACCGACAGACCAAGACTTCTGTCAACAAAGCACTCATTCAGCGTGAAAGCATCCTGCTCGATATAAAGAATGAGCAAACTAAGCTCTACTCTACTATCGAAAACTATTGGTTGCAGGCTAATACAAACCAAAGCCAGTTTAAGGCTGCCAAGGTGAGCAGCGAGAGTGCCCAAACAAGCTACGATCTGTTAAGTGAGCAGTTTAAACTGGGATTAAAGAACATCGTAGAATTGAGAACTGGCAAAGATAATCTTCTGAAGGCTAAGCAGAACGAACTTCAGGCAAAGTATCTTACCATTCTGAATATCAACATGTTGAAATTCTACCAAAACGGCAGAATCTAAAGAGAAAGATTGGTATTAACATCCAAAAACATATTGCAAATCATTAATAGGTATACATACATTTTTATGAAAAAACTTAGAATCAGCAAAATCTGGATTGCCATGATTGTGGTAATCATCGTAGCTGTGGCAGCATGGCTGTTATCTGGAAGTAAAAACGAAGAGCAAATAGACTTCAAGCAGGAAGCTGTAACCACACAAACATTGCAGAATAGTGTAACTGCAACCGGTACTATTGAAGCGGTAACTTCTGTAACGGTTGGTACACAGGTGAGTGGTATTGTAAACAAACTTTATGTTGATTACAATTCTCAGGTAAAAAAAGGTGAAGTCATAGCTGAACTCGACAAAACCAACCTGATGAGCGAGTTGAATACTGCCAAAGCTAACCTGGCAAGTGCGCAAAGCAGTTTGAACTATCAGAGTGCAAACATGAGCCGCTACCAGACCCTCTATAAGAAAGGTTTGGTAAGTGCTGACGATTATGAAAATGCGCTTCTCACCTATCGCCAGGCGAAAGAGCAAGTAGCTTCGGCCAAGGAAAATGTACAGAAAGCCCAAACCAACCTGAGCTATGCTACAATTACATCGCCAATAGATGGAACTGTCATATCAAAAAGCGTAGAGGAAGGACAGACCGTAGCAGCAAGCTTCAATACACCAGAGCTCTTTACTATCGCTAAAGATCTGACCAACATGCAGGTGATTGCAAATGTTGACGAGGCAGATATAGGCGGCGTAAAAGAAGGCGACCGCGTTAATTTTACAGTAGATGCTTATCCTGACGATGTATTCCAGGGAACAGTAAAACAGGTTCGTCTGGAAGCTACCACAACAAACAATGTAGTCACTTACGAGGTTGTCATCTCTGCACCCAACGCAGATCTCAAGTTAAAACCAGGACTGACTGCAAATGTTACCATCTTTACACAAGAACGTGCTGGTATTCTTGCCGTTGCCAACAAAGCACTCCGCTTTACTCCAACCAAGGAAACAGTGGGAAAGAACATCAAGATTGTTGACTGCAAAGGGAAAAACAAAGTTTGGACTCTTGCTAACAATACCCTTACAGCTCATTCTGTAACCATCGGTCAGAGCGACGGTATACATACTGAAATTATCAAGGGCTTGAAGAAGGGACAGAAGATTGTAACTGAAATCATAGTTAATACCCCTGAAGAGAATGAGGAGCCTCAACAAAGTCAAGGTTTGATTAGCGGTCCTGGACCTAGAGGAAAGAAAAAATAAGGAATAAGAGTATGACAAACGACAATATTCAAGCAAACAGCGAAAAGAAAGTTGTGATAGAACTCGACAATGTTCGTCGCGACTTTCTTGTGGGTGAGGAAACTGTCCACGCCCTAAAAGGTGTAAGCTTTAAAATATACGAAGGCGAGTTTGTTACCATCATGGGTAAATCAGGATCAGGTAAATCTACCCTGCTGAACCAGCTAGGTTGTCTCGATACCCCATCCAGTGGCGAATACTATCTGGATGGAGTAAGCGTACGAAAGATGTCACGTAATGATCGCGCCATTCTTAGAAACCGAAAGATTGGATTCATCTTCCAGAACTACAATCTTCTACCGAAGACTACAAGTGTAGAAAATGTAGAACTTCCACTGATGTACAACCCGAACGTAAGCGCAGAAGAACGAAAGCAACGTGCTATCGAATCGCTGAAAGCTGTTGGTTTAGGAGAACGTCTCTATCATAAGAGTAATCAGATGTCTGGAGGACAGATGCAGCGTGTAGCCATAGCTCGTGCGTTGGTCAACAACCCCGCTGTGATACTTGCTGATGAAGCAACGGGTAATCTCGACACCAGAACCAGTTTCGAGATTCTGGTACTCTTCCAGAAACTTTATGCTGAAGGAAGAACCATCATCTTCGTTACCCACAACCCAGACATTGCAAATTATTCGAGTCGTAATATCGAACTGCGTGATGGTCACATCATCAGCGACACCTATAACGAACATATTCTCTCGGCAGCCGAAGGTCTGGCAGCCTTGCCGGCCAACACGGACGAATAAGTTTTCAATGTTAAGTGTTGAATGTTAAATTACTTAGCATCCAATAGCAAACGAAGTTTTCACTTAACACTTAACATTTAACATTTAACATTACAACAAGTAAAATGAATTATCAGAATCTTTTCAAAATAGCCATCCGCGCCATAGCTGCCAACAAAATGCGCTCTTTCCTTACCGCACTTGGCATCATCATCGGTATTGCTGCGGTTATAACCATGCTTGCCATCGGACAAGGAAGTAAAGCCAGCATCAAGGCAAACATCGCAGAGATGGGATCAAACATGATTATGATTTCACCAGGTGCAGACATGCGTGGCGGTGTGAGACAGGATGCTTCGTCAATGGAGACGCTGAAGCAAGCCGACTATCAGAGCATCAAAGACGAATGTAATTATATCTCAGCTATTTCTCCTACTGTAAACAGTTCCGGACAGTGGATCTACGGAAACAACAACACCCAAAGTTCCATTTATGGTGTAAACCAAGACTATCTTTCCATCCGACAACTGAAAGTGGCAGATGGAGAAATGTTTACTGATACAGACATTAAGGCTGCATCTAAAGTTTGTATTTTGGGACAGACAGTAGTTGACTATCTTTTCCCTGATGGCAGTGATCCTATCGGTAAGGTTGTGCGATTTAACAGCATTCCATTCAGAGTAATCGGTGTCTTGAAGAAGAAAGGTTACAATAGTATGGGTATGGACCAGGATGATTTGGTACTTGCCCCCTATACAACAGTAATGAAGCGAATTATGGCACAAACCTATTTAGGAGGCATCGTCTGCTCAGCTATCACCGAAGAGGCTTCTCAACCTGCCCAAGATCAGATTACAGAAATATTGCGACGCAACCACAAATTGAAAGACGCAACAGATACTACTGAAGCAGATGAAGATGACTTCAATATCCGCTCACAAGAGGAAATTTCAAGCATGATGAATTCTACCATGTCTACAATCACCATCCTGCTCGGATCCGTAGCAGGAATCTCGCTGCTGGTAGGCGGCATCGGAATCATGAACATCATGTATGTATCTGTAACAGAGCGCACCCGCGAAATAGGTCTTCGAATGAGTGTGGGCGCACGAGGTATTGATATTTTGAACCAGTTTCTGATAGAAGCTATCTTACTTTCTGTAACTGGCGGTATTATAGGAGTGATATTGGGAGTTAGTTTATCGCTCAGCCTGAACTCTTTCTTCCATATAGCCACCCAAATAGAGCCTTGGAGCATTATTATGAGTTTTGCAGTCTGTACATTTACTGGCGTTTTCTTTGGATGGTATCCTGCAAAGAAGGCAGCAAGGCTCGACCCTATCGAGGCTATCAGATACGAATAAAAAAATTGGGGATAACATTAAATATTCTCTGAGGTTTTTCAAAAAAAACAAAAAGTTTTTTGGTGAATACAAAATAAAGTTGTACTTTTGCGTCTGCGGAAGTGCAACTTTTTTTATTTGAAGTTAAACGAATCGCATGAATTGAATAGTAAACAGGTTTAAATATAGAAGATTATGAAATTTATAGGAATTATTCCAGCAAGATACGCATCAACACGTTTCCCGGGAAAGCCACTTGCCATGTTAGATGGCAAACCAGTGATACAGCATGTTTATGAGAAAGTAGCAAGTTGTCTAGAAGCAGCCTATGTTGCAACAGACGATGAGCGAATTTTCAATGCTGTAGAAGCATTTGGCGGTAAAGCTGTTATGACGCGCAAGGATCATAAGAGCGGTACTGATCGCATAGAAGAAGCTATCGAAAAAATTGGTGGAGACTGGGATGTCATTGTCAATGTTCAAGGAGATGAACCTTTTGTAGACAAGAGTCAACTGGAAACCATCTGCCAGTGTTTTGATGACCCAACAACCCAAATTGCCACTTTAGGAAAAGCTTTTACCAGTATGGAAGCTGTAAAAAATCCTAATAGTCCAAAGATTGTTGTAGACAATCAAGGCTTTGCTATGTATTTCTCTCGCAGCATCATTCCATACGTAAGAGGAAAGGAAGAGGAAGAATGGCTCAAGGGTTTTCCTTATCTGAAACATTTGGGCATCTATGCTTACCGCAAAGAAGTTTTAAAAGAGGTAACCAAACTGCCACAAAGCTCACTAGAAATAGCAGAGAGCCTGGAACAGCTTCGATGGCTGCAGAATGGCTACAAGATAAAAGTTGGTACTACAGATGTAGAAACTGTAGGCATCGACACGCCAGAAGATTTGCAGCGGGCAGAAGACTTTTTGAAAAACAGAAAGTAATAAGAAACATCATATACTTTTAAAGTATCACAGAATGAACAAAATTGAAAATATCGTCAAAAAATATATTATTCACCATGGTATGTTCAAGTGGCAAACACCATATATCGTTGCCTTGTCCGGAGGAGCCGATAGCGTTGCCCTATTGCTTATCTTGAAAAATATAGGACTGAATATTTCTGCTGCGCACTGTAACTTTCACCTTCGCGGCGAAGAGAGTGACAGAGACGAGCAATTTTGTGTAAATCTGTGCCAACAACAGGGAATCAGTTTGTCTCGAATCCATTTTGATACTTATGCTTATGCCCATTTGCACAAGGTAAGTATCGAAATGGCTGCACGCGACTTACGCTACCGCTATTTTGCTCAATTAGTAAAAGACTTGCATGCAGGAGGCATTTGTGTGGCCCATCATCGCGATGACAATGTAGAAACTTTACTTCTGAATCTGTTAAGAGGATCCGGAGTAGACGGATTAGCAGGCATCGCCCCCAAAAACGGAAATATTCTGCGCCCTCTTCTCTGCATCAGCCGACAGGATATATTGCAATACCTAAAAGAAAAAAAGCAAGATTTTGTCACAGATTCAACAAATTTGGAAGACGATGCTTTAAGAAATAAAATTCGCCATCATGTAGTACCTCTTTTAGAAAGTATCAACCCGGCAGCAAGTGAAAATATCGCTCTCTCTGCCAAATACATACGCCAAGCGAAAAGTATACTTGAGAGCATGGATAGCATCAGTACAACCGACTCTTATAGGAAAGTTATATATATCCCTAAAGTATCTGTCATGAATGCTCCAAGTCCGGAATTCATACTCCATAAAGAATTAGGAAGATATGGTTTTCATGGCAATGTCATTGATGACATCTGTGAAAGCCTCTTCAGTCAGGATCGTGGTGTCGGTAAAATCTGGAAAAACGAAGACTATATGATAGTCATCGACAGAGAACAGCTGTTGATCTCTAACATAAAAGACTTGAATAACATTCAGGAGCAAAGAGCGTTCCGACTGCCAGAAGAAGGCATTTACAACATGGACGAAGGAACCCAAATCAAGATAAGAATCTTCTCGCATATGGGTGACTTCATGCCAAGCAAAGAATCGCAATGTATCACTTTGGATGCTGAAAAAGTCAGTTTTCCCCTCACCTACCGACTGGTAAAAGAAGGCGATAGATTTCAACCTTTCGGCATGAAGGGTAGCAAACTGTTGAGTGACTATATGACCGATAGGAAATTTGACTATATACAAAAGAAGACACAGCATGTATTAACTGATAGTAAAGGTGAAATCATCTGGCTTATCGGTGAACGTACGTCTGAAAAAACAAAGATTACCGAAACCACCGAGAAAATATTGGAGGTCATCATCAAATGAAAAAGAAAATATTATATATCACAAGTTTAGTTCTCATTCTGCTGGCTGCCGCCAGCACATGGAGCTATTATTGTCTGAACCCATCAAGTGACAGAGTGAACAAGGCAAAAGCAAACATAAAAGTATACAGTCACTATGAATTAATTCAAAATGGAAAAACAATACTCCGGTTCGACGAAGACACTACGACACTGGCTGCCAACTTTATGAATCGTTGGGCGTTGATTCCTTCATGTGAAGGAAGACTTGCCGCCTGCTACAACAACAGCATCAGCCGGAATCACTATCTTGGCAAAGATGCGGATAGCATCTTTAAAGAGAAAGTTGATTCTTTAGACAGTTTGTATAGAGACTCCAAATGGAAAGTTGGAGAACTGAACTATTATATTCACTCTCATTCTGTCCAGGATGTAGGCTACAACTCTATTTGCGCTTATACCCAACACGAACTGGAACTACGCGATTCTGCCAAGAAACTGATCGATTCCCTGAAACATGTACAGAAAAAGGGACATTTCAAGTTGAAACGTTCCATTTCATATCAAGCCTATTATAGAGACGAGAACGGAAAATGGAAGAGTCAGGCATGCAAACTCATCAAAGCAATGAATGGAGAAACTGCACAAGGAAGCCACACATTCCAACTTTCCTCAGAAACAACTCCTGAAGGAGTTACTGCTATTTCACCACAACTTGCAGTATCTTTAGCAACAGCTCATGGAGTCACACTTCGACGTTCTATTGATTATACCCTCTTACCTGATTCTCTAGGATATTATCGGGGTACAACCGACAGTATCTATCAACCAAACGGTCATGGATGCTGGCAAGGATACGATGGAACCTATTATGAAGGTTACTGGAAAAACGGGAAACGTGAAGGATTCGGATTCAGCATTGCTCCCAAGAAGCCATTACGAATAGGCGAATGGAAAAATGACCGCTATAAAGGCGAAAGACTCGTATATACATCGGAACGTATTTATGGCATTGATCTGAGCAAATACCAGCATGGAAAAGGCAGAAAAAAATATGCTATCAACTGGAACCGTTTACGCATTACACATCTTGGCCGCCTCAGCAAAAAGACAGTTTCAGGTACAGTAAACTTCCCTATTCGCTTCATCTATATCAAGAGTACAGAAGGTAAATCGCTGTTAAATCCATATTATAGAAAAGATTATCGTGATGCAAAAGCACATGGTTACAAGGTTGGAACCTATCATTTCTTTACCACCATAACACCTGCTGCCGAACAGGCACGACACTTTCTGAAACATAGTATCATTAGGAAAGGCGATTTTCCTCCAGTTCTTGATGTTGAACCGCTTCCTAGTCAAATCAAGAAAATGGGAGGGTCTGGAGTATTGTTTGCACGCATTAGAACTTGGCTTAGAATTGTAGAAAGAGCAACAGGTGTTAAGCCTATTCTTTACATCAGCCAAACTTTCGTAAATCGCTATCTGCCAAAGGCTCCCGATCTGAAACATAACTACCAGGTTTGGATTGCACGATATGGAGAGTATAAACCAGACATCCGATTGGTATATTGGCAACTCTGCCCCGACGGAAGAGTAGCAGGAATACATGGAGAGGTAGACATCAACGTGTTTAACGGATACGATGACGCTTTTCAAAGTTTTGTTAAGAACAAGACCGTAAAATAACCTTTAAATGAGTAAGTTAGGTTAATTACGTTAAAGTAAGTTATAATTCTAGTCGTGTATCAATATTTTTATTATCTTTGCGCCAATTGTGCAATGTGTAACTAAGAGGAAAGATAATGAGACAGCTTAAGATACAAAAGAGTATAACCAATCGTAATAGTGAAGCCCTCGACAAATATCTTGTAGAGATAGGTAGAGCCCCTATGGTTTCTATTGATGAAGAAATAGAATTGGCTCAAGCTATCCGCAAGGGAGGTAGAGCTGGCGAAAGAGCAAAAAATAAGTTGATTGAAGCCAACTTACGTTTTGTGGTGTCGGTAGCAAAGCAATATCAGCACCAGGGACTCACCTTGACAGACTTGATTGACGAAGGAAACATCGGACTCATCAAGGCTGCAGAACGCTTCGACGAAACACGAGGGTTCAAATTTATCTCATACGCTGTATGGTGGATTCGTCAGAGTATTTTACAGGCAATAGCAGAGCAAAGCCGAATTGTTCGACTTCCTCTCAACCAGGTAGGATCACTCAATAAGGTAAACCAGGAAATTAATAAGTTTGAGCAGGAAAACCAACGTCGTCCAAGCGTTGAAGAACTTGCTGCCAGAACGGGTGTTGACGAGGACAAGATTTCTCAGAGCATGGCTGCCAGTGGTCATCATGTAAGCATCGATGCTCCATTCAGTGATGACGATGACAACTCTATGGCAGATGTAATGGCAAGCGGAGACGATGCCAGAACAGACAAGCAGGTTGACCATGAAAGTATGGCACAAGACCTAAGACAGGTTTTAAAAGTTTGCCTCAAGGATCGCGAACTGAAAATTATCTGCGCATGCTACGGAATTGGGGAAACCGAAAAGGGACTCGAGGAAATTGGTGATAAAATGGGGCTGACCCGTGAGCGAGTTCGCCAAATAAGAGAAAAAAGCATCACCAAACTGAGAGAATCCGGGAAGATAGGAATCCTTATGAAATATCTTGGTTAGGAAAGCTGCTGTCCAATATATTTGGAATAGTTTTTCTGCCAAGTAACATCTTAACTCATAATAAATGAAGAAATATCAAACACACATCATTTTGACTATTATCTTCTGCATGATGGCTTTTGCAGCACATGCAAGAAGAATGTCACCGAGAGACGCCTTTAGTGACTCGGTGATGTGTTTGGTATTTAAATATTCACAATCGGTTGACACAACAGGTAGAGCTGAGCACAAGAGTTATGCCTACACTAAATTTCAAATCAAAACAAACAAACGTAATGCAACGCTCATGCTAGTACCGACAATGTATGCGGTGGCTCATGGCGGTGGCAGAAGATTCATCAGCGAGTATTATAACCAAATGACGCTAGACGCAAATGGCAGACCAGTTGCCAAGCGTTTGCTGAACATAAGCACCATTCCGCATAGAAGCAACACATTGTCATCAGTTTTGAAATACATGACTCCAACGGTATATGGAGAAACACTTTTCGAGACGAATATTCTTTCTCCTTTCCACTATAAGAATCGCAGATATTATAAATATGCCGTCACCCAATTACCATTCGGCAAAGCACAAGTCTACGTATATCCACGTCTCAAAAACACCCAAGTTATTGAAGCACGTGCCATTGTTGATTCCCAAAGCGGAAAGATAAGCATGGTAGACTTTGAGGGCGAATATGATATGACCCGTTTCTATATCTCTATTATTATGGGTAAAGACGGATTTGGTTCACTTTCTCCTGCAAGGTGCAGCATGAGAGCCAACTTCAGTTTTATGGGTAACAAGATAACGGGCATGTATACAACTGTATACGGACTGCCGAAAATATTAAGTGATTCACTCAATAATGTTGCCGACACAGCATTAATGGCAAAAGTGCGCCCAATTGAGTTAAACCAAGATGAGGCTGACATATACAAAAAATTCTACGAAAAAAGGAAACAAATAACAGATTCCTTGAATAACAACACACCAGAGAAAAACTTTGCAAAAGACATACTTTGGGATGTTATCGGTGACAATGTATTAAACAGGATTTCCCAAGGCTTCGGAAAGCAAAACCAAGGCTACTTCCGTATCAGTCCTATTCTCAACCCACTCTATATGGGATACTCCGAGCGAAAAGGAATTGTATACAAGTTTGACCTGAAGGGAGGCTACAGGTTTACAGAAAATCTGGAATTGGGGCTTCGCTTTAAAGGAGGTTACAGTATGAAACAACACAGATTTTATTTCAATATACCATTGACATTCAACTATAACCCGAAGCACAATGGATATCTGAAGTTAGAAATCGGTAATGGTAATAGAATATCGAATAATCGTGTTGCACGAAAGATGTTAGGCATCAGCAAACCTGAAGATAACGATTTTCTATATCCACTATTCTCAGAATATCCAGGATTGTCATTACCGGAAATCTCAACAGATATTGAGGCAAACAACAGGAAACTGACAGAGTTTAAAGATGATTACCTTCGTCTTACTAACCACTGGAGTTTCAACGACTATATCGGTTTTGAAGTAGGTTTAGTTTCACATCAACGAAAAGCTGTAGTAGAAAGTTTCTATAAACTGTTTAATTACCCAAGCAAATATGTGTCAGTAGCACCAGCTGTAGCTTTAGAACTCTTACCATGGGGTAAGAAAGGCTCTATCTTTAAAATTGACTATGAAAAGGGATGGAAAAACCTACTAGGTTCAAACATAGACTACGAACGGGTAGAAGTAGATGCACAAACTATTTTTCAAGCGTCACGCCGTCAATCATATTCTGTTAGATTAGGAGCAGGTTTTTATACCCGTAAAGGTGACCATTGGGACTTCGTTGACTATACCAATTTCCATGACAACAATATTCCTGGAGGCTGGAATGATAGCTGGAGTGGAGAATTCGAATTACTTCCATCCCAATGGTATAATGCCAGTGATTATTACATACGTGGAAATTTCACTTATGAAGCTCCCATGATTGCAACTGCATGGCTCCCCCTGATTGGGAAATATATAGAAGCAGAGCGTCTGTATGTAAGCAGTCTTGTTGTAAACCATTTACCCCCATATACAGAATGGGGATATGGAGTAACAACAAGAGCTATTACCCTAGGGATTTTTGCAGCCTTCAAAAACACGAAGTTTAATGGCATAGGCTGTCGCTTCGGTTTTGAACTATTTAGAGATTGGTAATATTCATAAAAGCATGGATAAAACATGATTTCTAGGGCACAATATCAATAACATCATAAAAAAATCAAAATATGAGTTCACAACTAACTGTTTATAAAGCAAGTGCAGGATCAGGTAAAACATTTACTTTGGCTCGCGAGTATATGACACTCGTGATAGCTAATCCTGCTTCCTACAGAACCATTCTTGCAGTAACCTTCACCAACAAAGCTACTGAAGAAATGAAAATGCGTATCTTAGGAAAATTATACGAAATTGCACACGGACTACCAGAAGCAAACGATTATGTAAATCAAATACAACAGGCTTTACCATATCTTTCATCCAAACAAATTCAGAAAAATGCAGAATCTGCCCTGCATTTGCTCATACATAATTATAACTATTTCCGGGTTATGACCATCGATACGTTCTTTCAGAGTGTATTGAGAAATCTAGCACGTGAACTTGATCTGACTGCCAATTTACGGATAGAACTCAATGACTATCAAATAGAACAGCATGCCGTTGATGAACTTATAGAAAGTCTTGAAGATACCGATCGTCTACTTTTCTGGATTATGGATTATATCAAAGAAAATATTGATGATGATAAGAGTTGGAATGTCATAGGACAAATCAAGAAATTCGGTGAGAACATATTCAAGGATTATTACAAAGCTCATTCCGACAAGCTGACAGAATTGATGGAACAAGAAGATTTCTTCAAGGATTTTACCGACCGAATGAAAAAGATGCGCAATAAGGCAAAAGAGCAGCTTAAAGAAATTGCTGCTACTTTTTTCGATTCCCTTGAAGAAGAAGGCTTTACGTCAGACGACTTAGCTGGAAAAACGAGAGGTATTTGGAGCTATTTCAACAAGCTGAAAAATGGCAAATATACAGATGATGATCTATATAATGCAACGTTCAGTAAATGTCTGGAAAGTCCGGAAGCATGGGTTAAAAAATCTGATGTAAAAAATTGTACTGATATCTTCAATTATGTGGAATCGGTGCTCTACCCCATTCTGCTGTTTGCAGAAGATAATCGTCCAAGACTCACCCGAATCTTCAAAAGTACCGATCTGACCATAAAGCATCTTAATCAGCTCCGCCTTTTGGGAAGCATAGATAAAAAAGTCAGGGAGATGAACAGAGAGGCGAACCGTTTCCTTTTGAGCGATACTCAGACCTTGCTCAACTCACTGATAAAGGATAGCGATTCGCCATTTATCTTTGAAAAGATTGGCACTCAACTCGACCATATAATGATTGACGAGTTTCAAGATACTAGCACCATCCAATGGAAGAACTTTAAAGTGCTGCTCGAAGAAACCATGAGTAGAGAAGATGCTGGCAACCTCATTGTTGGTGACGTAAAACAAAGTATTTACAGATGGCGATCCGGCGATTGGAGACTGCTCAATAATATTGATAAAGAATTTAATAAAAGCGCGAAAAAAGTAAGCATAGAAACTTTGGGTACCAACTACCGCTCTGATAGAAATATCATTGAGTTTAACAATGCTTTTTTCACAGAAGCAGTAAAGTTGGAGATTGAAGACCTGACGGATAAATGTCCAGAGGAATGTAAACAGCTGGAAAGCGCATATAGCGATGTCTGCCAGCAAGTACCAGACCACCATTCTGTTCCTAATGGATCTATCAGTATCCAGCTCCTGGGCGGTGAAAATATTGAAGACAGAATGATGCAAACCACACTGGACACTGTAGACAAGTTGGTTGAAAGAGGTGTTCCTTGCAACAAAATAGCAATCCTGGTAAGAAGCAACCGTAACATACAGGACATTGCTGAGTATTTTATGAACCATTCCGACTATCCGTTGGTTTCAGATGAGGCATTCAGGCTGGATGCCTCCCAAGCAGTATGCACATTGGTTAACGCTCTCTACATACTGGTACACCCAAATGACAATATTGCATTAGCAACTCTCAACAAGTTTTGTGACACGTATTCTGTAGCAGGAAATATGCCGGAACAACTTTTGACCAATCGTTCTGAGTATCTGGAAATGCCACTGTTCGATCTCACAGAACGCCTTTTTGCAGAACTTAAACTTGGCGAAATAAAAGACATGATCAAGCAAACTGCCTACATCTGTACTTTTTATGATTGCTTAAGTAAATATCTCACAGATAACAGTAGTGATATCACAGGATTTCTGAAAGAGTGGGATAACCGTATTCACGAAAAAAGCATTCATAGCGATGGCGATGGAGGTATCAGATTCCTTACTATACATAAGAGTAAGGGACTGGAATACGATCATGTTATCATGCCTTACTGTGACTGGCAACTAGAAAAAGCCAACACTATCTGGTGCACACCGCAAGAAGCTCCATACAACGAGCTTCCACTGGTACCTATAGATTTCAGTGCTAAACTGATGAAGCAAAGTATATATGAAGCAGATTATAATCATGAACATCTGCAAAACATAGTCGACAATTTGAATCTGCTTTATGTAGCCTTCACACGTGCCAGTCACAACCTGATTGTAATTGGCAAACGAGCTAATAGTGCATATCGTTCTGCCATTATTGAATCAGTACTCGACAAGGTAGCCGGTCGACTTGAAGCTAATGATGTAAAGATGGAGTTAACAGGAATAGGTTCTGATGCCAAAACAGATGACATATCTTTCTGCTATAATGAAATATATGTACCTGATTCTTCCAAGAAATCAAACGAGAAGAAGGATACAAACGTGCTCTCAGCCTATTCTCAACCTTTAGAAATTAAAATAAATGTTACGCCTGAAATGCCAGAATTCAGACAGAGTAACCAGAGCCGTGACTTTATAAAGCGTGATGAAACTGAAGAACAACAGAAGTTTTATATCAAAATGGGTACCATTTTGCACAACCTCTTTTCTACAATCCGCACGGTTGATGATATTGATGGAGCCCTGAAACAGTTGGAGTTAGACGGACTTTTATACGATCAAGACCTCACACCAGAGAAAATAAAGGAGATGATCAGGAAAAGACTTGAATCACCAAAGGTCGCAAAATGGTTTGATAAGGAACTGACCATACTAAATGAATGTTCTATCCTGACAGTTGAAAATGGAAAAGTGGCAGAATACCGTCCAGACCGCGTGATGCAAAACTCAAAAAAAGGAACCATCGTGGTAGACTTCAAATTCGGTAAACAGAAAGTAGAACACCATGAACAGGTTAGAAAATACATCGGCTTGTTAAAAAGTATGGGACATCACCGAGTAAAAGGTTATCTATGGTATGTATACCCTAACAGAATAGTTGAAGTAATAAAATAATATGGTTCTATTGCCCCTTTCCAAAAAGTAGGGCAACATAAAGAACAGTTGCAAACATTGAAAAGTCCATTAAGATATGAAAGCATTTTTAAAATATGTAGCAAGAGATATTCTCGAGAAATACGGAAACAATCTCAGCGACATTGCCGTCGTGTTTCCAAATAAACGCGCCGCTCTTTTCCTCAACGAGAGTCTGGCCCGTTTGACTGATCACCCTATCTGGTCGCCATCTTACATAACAATCAGCGACCTTTTTCGCAAACATAGCACATTGAAAGTTGGAGACCCAATCAAACTTGTTTGTGATTTACATAAAACATTCGTAGCCTGCACTGGTATTGATGAGACCCTAGACCATTTTTATGGATGGGGACAACTTCTTATCACAGATTTTGACGATATTGATAAAAACATGGCAGAAGCAGAAAAACTCTTTGCCAATCTTAGCAATATACATGAACTTGATGACATCTCATATCTTACAGAAGAACAGAAAACGCTGATTAAGAAATTTTTCAGCAATTTCAACGATGATCACAACTCAGAACTCAAAAAGAGATTTCTACAATTATGGAGCCATTTTCTTGATATCTATAAGCAGTTCAACATGCGTCTTGAAGAACAAGGATTGGCTTATGAGGGGGCTCTATACAGGAAAGTTGTAAATGATGAAAATATCAGATTCCAACACAAGAAATATCTCTTTGTCGGTTTTAATATGATGCAAGTAGTAGAACGGAAACTCTGCGACCGCTTGATGAAAGAGGGTAAAGCACATTTCTATTGGGACTACGATGACTATTATATGCAAAATAATCATGAGGCAGGTCACTACATTCGTGAATATCTCAAATATTATCCTAACGAATTGAATGATATGCCTCCTCAGGATCTTCGTGATATTTATCATAACTTTGATAACAATAAAGACATTACATACATTTCGGCATCAACTGAAAACATTCAGGCCCGCTATGTAAACCAATGGCTTAAAGAAAAGAAACGCTATAAATATGGGAAAAAAGTGGCTATAGTATTAGCCGATGAAGGATTGTTACAAAGTGTTATACATAGTCTTCCTACAAACGAAGACATCAAGTCGTTGCCAGATTATTCTGAGAACGACCAGTTATCATATAACATAACATTGGGTTATCCGCTTCAACAGACACCATTCTACAGTTTGCTGCAACAGCTCATCAAGTTGCAGGGCGTAGGTCACCCCAAGCATAGTAACAACTATCGCTTACATAATGTGCTCATGGTGCTCCGTCATCCATACACACGCTATATCTCTCAAAATTATAGCAAACTCTTGAGCGCTCTTGACGAGCAGAAGCAGTTCTATCCTACCCGCCAATTCCTAAGCATGGATGGTGATGAAGGCTTGTCACTGCTTTTCAAAGATTTGGGTGAGACTGCAACAGAAAATGAATACAACTTGAGACTCATCCAGTATCTGCTGGATATTTTGAAGACAATAGGTGTGAATAGTAAAGAACAGGACGATCCTTTATTCCAGGAATCGCTCTTCAGGACCTATACATTGTTGAACCGTCTGCAAGAACTCATCCAGACAGGAGACTTAGCAGTAGACTGCATCACTCTGGAACGACTCATCCAACAGCTCATCCAATCTACAAGTATTCCTTTCCATGGTGAACCTGCAGAAGGAATACAGGTAATGGGTGTATTGGAAACTCGAAATCTGGATTTCGAGCATATCTTAGTACTCTCATGCAACGAAGGGAAACTGCCGAAAGGTGTGAACGATGCTTCATTTATTCCCTATTCATTGAGAAAGGCATACGGCTTGACTACGGTAGATAACAAAGTAGCTATATACGCCTATTATTTTCACAGTCTGCTCCAACGCTCACACGACATCACTTTGTGTTACAATAACGCAACAGAAGATGGCCAATCGGGTGAGATGAGCCGTTTTATGCTACAACTCCTGGTAGAAAGCCATCATGACATCGAGCGCTTTTCTTTGGTCGCAGGACAAAACACACTGCGTCCTACTTATGAACCAATAGAGAAAAAACTGCATACGCTCAGCCAGCTCAAGAATTTGAAAATGCTTACGCCAACATTTTTGAATACCTATTTGAGATGTGAAAAGCAATTCTACTATAAATATGTAGAAGGACTGATTGAGCCAGATGAAATTGATGAGGACGAAGTAGACAACAAAGTATTTGGAAATATATTCCATCGGGCAGCAGAACTGTTCTATCTGGGATTAGCAAGCAGCGATGCTCTGACAACCGACGGTAAAGGAGAACTCAAACTGACTCGTCCTATCGTTGTATCAAAAGAGCAATTAGAGCAAGCCTTAAAAGACGAATCTCTGATTTATCGCCTGGTTGATCAGGCGTTCAGAGAAGAACTCTTTAAAGTTAGCGCTGCAGGATATCGTCCAAAATATAATGGTCTGCAACTGATCAATAAAGAAGTAATAGCAAGATATATCCGGCAACTTGTCACGATAGATATGCGCCAGGCTCCATTCACCATACTCGGATTAGAGTTGGTTGTAAAAACTGACGTCGAAGTAGAAACAAGTATCGGCAATTTATCTCTGTCAATAGGAGGTTTTATCGACCGACTGGACGCTGTTGCAGCTAACGGTAATGCAAATGGCAATAATCTTGCAGAACGAATCCGCGTAATAGACTATAAAACAGGACGTATTTCAACAACACGTCCAAGAGAACTGAGCGAAGTGTTTGATCCATCCATGCTCAACAAGCATACAGATTATTATTTACAATCTATGCTCTACTCGATTATTGTAAGCCACAACAGGAATCTGAATCCGGCTCAAGAGCCCGTATCTCCAGGCTTGCTGTTTATACAAAATGCAGGAGCAGAAGATTATGATCCGACATTAAAAATGGGCAAGGAACTCATCAGTAGCATAGATGTATACGAAGAAGAGTTTATGAAACAACTGAAAGTTCTCATAGCCAACATCTTTGACAAGGAACAACCATTCCGACCTACAGATGATAAGCATCGTTGCGAATACTGTCCATACGTAGCTTTATGCAAATCATAGAAACATATATAATATGTGGAAACCAAAATGATTGGTTAAAATGCGCAAAATACTTGCTTTTTTGAATTATTCTATGTATATTTGCAAAAAGAATTATTGGATATGACAGAAAAAGAAATAAACAAGATAGTTAGTGAGAACTTAAACTATGTAAAATCAGTAGCCAACCAGTATAAAGGTAAAGGCGTTGAGTTTGATGACTTGGTTAGCGAAGGAACGCTGGCAATGCTTATGGCAGCCAGAAAGTTTCAAGCCGACCGGGGCACCGATTTTGTGGCTTATGCCGGTCCATTCGTTCACAAGGCTATATCACAGGCCATCGATAAACAATCAGGACTATATCGTTTACCGAAAGACCAGAAGAAATTTGCCCCAAGAAACGCAGACAAGGCTGTATCTGTAGATGCGCCACTAAGCGCAAACAATCCGTATACCCTATTAGACATATTAAACGATCCGGATGTAAAGATTGCAGATGATACCCTGAATATAGAAATGATGAAGAAAAAGATGGCTGAAAGCATTGCAGATTTATTGCCACGAGAGAAAGAAATCATCACCAAATTCTATGGTATAGGTGTTCCTAAAGAAACGATGGCTGAAATTGCTGAAGATATGGGGCTCAAACGCGAGCGAGTTCGCCAGATACGAAATCTGACCATACGCAGATTGAACAGGAGTATCCGCCACCAGGCATTGAGAAACTACTTCAAGAGGTAACTCGCAATAGTTTGTAAAAACAAAAAGGAGGGTGAATCATTAACTTTTGATACACCCTCCTTTTTGTTTCATGTTCTAGTTATTAACAATTAAACTTACTCCAATCCCTTAAAATGATTAGCACGATATTGACGGGGAGTAACGCCTATTCGCTTGAAGAAATTAGCATAGAAACTCTGACGAGTATTGAAACCAGCCATTTCGCTGATACCTTCTACACTCATTCTTGCATAACGCTTATCGGTAAGTAAAGACATAGCATCGTTTACTCGATAATCATTCACCAACTCGGCATAATTCTTATGAAATCGAGTTGCGCAAACAGCAGAAATATAGCGAGAGTTAGTATTCAAATCCTCTGCAAGTTTCTTGGAACTATAGTCTGGGTCCTTGTACTTTCTTTCAGTAACAAGAACACGGATTATCTCGTCGCGAAGGCGGTCCTTAGTTTCTTCACTCAGCATAGATTGATATCTTGCTATTTTTTCTTTTTTAGGTTGAATATTGTACTTAGCCATAGTTATGTTATAAAATTTATTACAACAAAGGTACGACTTTTATTTAGAACGACCAAATTTTTTCTCACTTTTTTGAAAAATAAACACAAAAAAGTCGTTTATATGAAATAAAATGGTTATTTTTGCATTAATTTTCAAGCTCAAAGCCGAGTATATCATAATTATTAGTCAAGAAGCATAGATATGAAGCAAATATTGTGGTTTATAAAAACGTATTTTACGTTTGTCATTTTGTTCAGTATTCAGAAACCATTTTTCATGATATTGGAAAAGGCTTCTGCTACACAACCTATCGATAATATCTGGAGCGAAATGCCTACAGTGATGTGGTACGGTTTATCACTCGACCTCTCTATGGCTGGTTACCTCACCGCACTACCGGGTTTGTTGCTCATCGCAATGATTTGGTTTCGTAAGGAGATTATACGTCCCATTCTGAATGCTTATTTTATACTGGCATCTTTCCTGGTTTCCATTACATTCATACTGAATGCAGGATTATATCCATATTGGAACTTCCCGCTAGATAGCACTCCATTATATTATTTCTTTACTTCGCCAAAGGATGCACTTGCAAGTGTTGGAGGGCTTTACATCTTTTTTGCTCTCCTCATCACTGTGCTGCTTACCATAGCTGTCTGGTTAGCACTCCGCATGCCTCATACCCAGAAGCGCTATTCCAGCAGATACAGCAACTATGGTTTTGGAGATTTCGGCAGTGGTCGCAGAACGCGCTACTCAGACATAGAGTATCATCGTATGCGCCATTCTCTTATTCTGTTGCTGCTTACTGCCCTTCTCTTCATCCCTATCAGAGGAGGATTTACTGTATCTACAACAAATACAGGAAAGGCATATTTCAGCCAAAATGCGTTTTTGAATCATGCTGCCGTCAATCCGATGTTCAGCCTGTTTGAATCACTTACCCATCAGGAAGATTTTGCATCGCAATACCGATACATGTCAGAAGAAGAAGCTAACAAGCTCTTTGCTCAAATGGTAAGTTCAAGCGACCAGAACACCTACCCTCTCCTGAATGAAGAAACTCGGAAAAACGGAAAGCCGGATATACTTATTATTATTATGGAAAGCTTTGCCAACGACATCATGCCTTCCGTCGGAACACATAAAGACGTAGCGGTCTGCTTGGACTCAATAGCCAGAAAGGGAATTTTCTTCCCAAGATTCTATTCCAACACTTTCCGCACGGATCGTGGTCTGGTTGCTGTTTTGAGCGGTTATCCTGCACAACCTACAACCAGCATCATGCGCTACCCGGCAAAATCTGCACAATTACCATCATTGGCACGTTCATTGGCAAAAGCAAAGCATTACGGCAATGCATATTATTATGGTGGTGATGTTGATTTTGCCAACCAGCGCTCTTGGCTGGTTTCCCAGGGCTATGAGAGAATCATTTCAGATAGTGATTTCCCTATAGAAGACAAATTGAGCAAATGGGGAGTACACGATCATATCGTAGCCAACCGGCTGCTTGCAGATCTCAGGAAAGAACAGAATGCCAAACAGCCTATGCTGAGAGTATTCCAGACATCAAGCAGTCATGAGCCATTCGATGTACCATATAGCAGACTGAAAGACAAACGTTTAAATGCATTTGCTTACACAGATAGCGTCATAGGTAATCTTCTGCGTGAATACAGCAAATTGCCTAGATGGAAAAATACTTTGGTATTACTCGTTGCCGATCATGTTGGCGCATACAAAGAACATCTTGACAACTTTGACCGCAGCCGCTATCAGATTCCACTTATCATGACCGGTGGAGCAATAGCTCGCCCAATGAATGTTAAGCTCATAGGAAGTCAGCATGATATAGCAGCTACACTGCTCGGACAATTAGGCATTCCTCACAAAGACTTCTTGTTCAGCAAGAATATGTTGAGTGATGCTACTCCTAAATTTGCATTCTTTGATGTACCCGATGCTTTCGGCATGGTATCAGAGGAGAACTCTATCATCTACGACAACAAATCCCAAAAGGTTGTTTATGATAAAGGCAAAAAAGGTTATAACCTGAAGCGAGGCATGGCTTATCTACAGAAGTTGTACGATGACTTGAGTGCAAAATAGCCCAAACGACAGGGCAACAGATTATCAGAAACAAGAAAGCGAACATTACAGAATTTCATAAAGAAAGACTATGATAGAATTACTTCATCAAATAGAACAGATTGATACGCAGATTTTTCTGTTTTTCAATGGTTTTCACAACGTGTATTGGGATTACTTCATGATGATTTTCTCAGACCGTTTTGTATGGGTTCCATTCTATGCCAGTTTTATCTTTGTACTGCTAAAGAATTTTCCTGTCAAGGTTGTGATGAGCACTATAGTTGTCATCACTCTGATTATCTTGTTTTCAGACCAGACTGCATCAGGTATTCTGAAGCCATTAGTAGCAAGAATGCGTCCCAGCAATCCTGATAATCCTATCAGTCCGATGGTACATGTTGTTCAAGGATATCGGGGTGGCAGATATGGTTTCCCATCTTCTCATGCAGCCAATGCATGGAGCATGGCCTTCTTTGCACAATATCTGGTTCGCCGGAGCAAACTCACGATATTCTTATGCCTGTGGGCATTGATAACCAGTTATTCCCGCATGTATCTCGGTGTACACTATTTTGGCGACATCCTGATTGGTACCCTCATTGGTTTTCTCTATGCCACCTTATATTATTATATATTTCAGTATTTTTTAAGGAAGCATACCGAACGTTTTAAGCCCAACCACGACATCAGATTTGCAAGCGTCCCTATCATTACGGGGCTCGTTTCTATTTGGGTAATCATTTGTACCAGTGGAATACTATCTTTCTATAGCATACCACTGAGATAAACAAATGTATAAAAGAGTTAGCTTATAAAAATGGTTTAGATTAACATTATTATTAACATATAAAATTTAAAGATTATGAAGAAATTATCAATTCTTGCATTTGCTATGGGCCTGATAGCTTTCACAGCATGTTCTGAGAAAAAAGCACCAGCTCCAGCACCAGCTCAGGCAGAACAGACTGTTGTAACCGATTCTGCATTTCAGGCTGCCGCAGCCGGTGAATATAAGAGTGCAGATGGTGAGCGTAGTGTAACTTTGAACAGTGATTTCTCTGTTAAAGTAAAAGGCCTTGACAAGGAATTTTACAAGTGGGAATTGCCTGCTAAACCAGAAGGTAAAGCAGCTGTGATTATCCTGAGCCGCAAGGGTCTCGATGCCGATGTTCAGGAGCAGGCAACACTCGATACAGAAGAAGGTTCTATCATTATTAAGAACGAAACTTTCCGCAAAAAGTAATAGAATATGAACCTGGTATAAATCGGGTAGGAGGTAAATGCTAGTCATAAAAGGCATTTGCCTCCTATTTTCACA
>CAUFXJ010000030.1:0-40144 GCA_959596915.1 Segatella copri | reverse complement strand
ATTAGGGCTTGTTAGGGACTTGCACCCATTAGAATAAGCTCATACCGAGCATACAGAAAAAGGGAGGAAAACCTCATCACTGAGGTCAACCTCCCTACACTTATAGTTAAAAATAACCGATTTATTTGTTCAGGAATTTATCTACCTGGGCAGCAATCTTTCTGCCGCTTGCCATGGCGCGTACTACCAAAGAGGCACCGCTTGCTGCATCGCCTGCCACGAATACATTCTCGGCAAATTCAGGCTGCTGTGGCTTCAGAAAGCCCATTGCTAGGAATACAGCCTCTGCCTTGATAATCTCCGGCTCACCAGCCTCTACCATCAACGGACGACCACCCTCAGGGTTTGGTTTCCAATCAATAGGCTGAACCTTCACGCCTGTCAACTTGCCATTCTTTCCGAGGAACTCCAGAGAGTTAATATTCCAGCGGCGAGTACAGCCTTCCTCGTGACTTGAGGTGGTCTTCAAAGTGCGAGGCCAATTTGGCCAAGGATTCTTAGGATCCTCAGGGCCTTCTACAGGCTTAGGCATGATCTCAATCTGTGTCACGCTCTTGCACCCCTGGCGATGAGCAGTACCGATACAGTCGGAACCCGTATCACCACCACCGATTACCAATACATCCTTGCCCTTGCAGTTAACCAGTTCGTCCTTAGAGAACTCCATACCTGCGAGGATACGGTTCTGCTGAGAAAGCAGCTCGAGGGCGAAATAAACACCCTTCAATTCTCTTCCAGGAATTTTCAGGTCGCGGGCTGTCGGTGTACCGGTAGATACCACATAGGCATCGAAGCCTTCTGGCAATTTAGTTACATCAATCTGCTGATTGTATCTGAACTCGATGCCCTCTTCTTCGAGAAGACGAAGACGGCGGTCGATGATGCTCTTGTTGAGCTTGAAGTTTGGAATACCATAACGCAACAGACCACCGGCATTCTCACGTGCCTCGAATACAGTTACCTTATAGCCCTTATGGTTCAACTGGTTGGCAGCTACCAATCCCGCAGGACCGGCACCGATGACAGCCACCGTCTTGCCATTACGCTCAGGAATCTCAACATGTACATAATCCTCAGAGAAGGCGTGCTCCACGATGGCACACTCATCCTCACGGTTGGTGGTTGGCTCATGATCCATGAGATTCAATACACACGCCTTCTCGCAGAGTGCAGGACAGATGCGTCCTGTGAACTCAGGGAAGTCGTTGGTGGAATTTAGGAGGCGGTAAGCCTGCTCCCAGTCGCCCTTGTAGAGGGCATCATTCCACTCCGGTGCCTTATTGCCCAGCGGACAAGCCCAGTGACAGAAAGGCACACCACAATCCATGCAACGTGAAGCCTGCTGTCGGCGATCGTTGCTATTCAATGTCTGTTCTACCTCGCTAAAGTCGAGGATTCTATCGTGAATTGGTCTATAACCTGCTTCCTTGCGAGGTATAGTCAAAAATGCTTTTGGATTTCCCATCTTTTTTCTAATTTTAAAATTAGTAATCTCGCTGCATATCCGCAATCTTCTGCTGCAACTTCTTTACCTGCTCCTCCTGGAGAACTCGCTTGTACTCGATTGGCACTACCTGGATGAAATCCTCTACGTAGTGGTTCCAGTCGTCGAGCATGGTACGGGCAAGCTTACTGCCGGTGTAGAGATAATGCTGACGGATCAGCTCATGCAACTCCTTGCGATAGGTGCTGTCCTCCACGAGGTTGATCTCCACCATATCCATGTTACAGAAGTAATCGAAGTTGTGGTTCTTATCCCATACGTAGGCAACACCACCACTCATACCAGCGGCGAAGTTACGGCCAGTTTCACCGAGCACTACTACTCTACCGCCCGTCATATACTCGCAGCAGTGGTCGCCAGCACCCTCAATCACGGCGATGGCACCGGAGTTACGAACACCGAAGCGCTCGCCTACCTTACCATTGATATACAACTCACCGCTTGTGGCACCATACAGACCGGTGTTACCGGCGATGATGTTATCCTCAGCAGAGAAGTTGCTGCGGATAGGAGGAAGGATGGAAACACGACCTCCTGAAAGTCCCTTGGCGAAATAGTCATTGGTCTCACCTTCGAGTTTGAAATCCACTCCCTTAACCAGGAAGGCACCGAAGCTCTGACCTGCAGACCCCTTGAACTTCACGTTCACGGTCTTGTCTGGAAGACCAGCCTCACCATATTTCTCGGCAATCATACCGCTCAGCATCACACCGGCAGCACGATCGGTATTCTTGATGGCAAAATCGAGGTTCACCTCTTCCTGGTTCTCGATGGCACGCTGTGCACCACGAATCAACTGCTGGTCGAGTACATTGTCGAGGTCATGAATCTGCTCGGTAGTATGATAGAGCGAGCAATGACCTGTCTCACGATGCAAGAGACGAGAGAAATCGAGCAAGTCGGCCTTCTCCTTGATGCTCTTGGCCACCTCTGGCTCTACGGCATCCGAACCCTCGGTAGAAACTATTTCCTCATCCTTCTTGCGGACGATGAGCTCGGTATGACCGATGATATCGTTCAATGAGGTGTAACCCATCTCTGCCAGATACTCACGAACCTCCTCAGCGAGGAAGCGGAAGTAGTTGATAAGATACTTGTAGCTGCCACGGAAGTGCGCACGGAGCTTAGGATCCTGTGTGGCAACACCCATAGGACAGGTATTCAGGTTACACTTACGCATCATGACACAACCCAATACGATGAGGGCGGCAGTACCGAAACTGAATTCCTCAGCACCGAGCAAAGCCATCAGAATGATGTCACGACCGCTCTTCAACTGACCATCTACCTGCAGGCGAACCTGACCACGAAGACCGTTCTTCACCAGTGTCTGCTGGGTTTCAGAAAGTCCGATTTCAGGAGAGATACCAGCGAAACGCATACTTGATGCAGGGCTGGCACCTGTACCGCCCTCAGCACCAGAGATAACGATGAGGTCGGCCTTTGCCTTAGCCACACCGGCAGCGATGGTACCCACACCACTCTCAGCAACCAACTTCACAGAGATAGCCGCCTTAGGGTTTACGTTCTTGAGGTCGAAGATGAGCTGAGCCAAATCCTCGATACTGTAGATATCGTGATGAGGTGGAGGAGAAATCAAGCTGATGCCAGGGATAGAGTGACGGGTCTTGGCGATGACCTCGTTAACCTTGAAGCCAGGCAACTGACCACCCTCACCCGGTTTAGCACCCTGTGCCACCTTGATCTGGATTTCCTCTGCATTTACCAAATATTCTGTAGTCACACCGAATCGACCGGAAGCCACCTGCTTAGTTTTGCTTGAGAGGCTGATGCCATCCTGTGTAGAATGGAATCGCTCGTTATCCTCACCACCTTCACCGGTATTGCTTCGGGCACCGAGGGCGTTCATGGCGAGTGCCATTGCCTCGTGAGCCTCTTTGGAGAGGGCACCGAAACTCATCGCACCGGTAACGAAGTGCTTCACGATTTCCTCTACCGGCTCCACCTTATCTATAGAGATAGGATTCTTGCGGAAGGTGAAGAAGTCGCGGATGAAGATAGGCTCCTGCTTATCGTCAACGAGATGTGTATATTTCTTGAAGAGATCATAATCGCCCTTGCGGGTTGCGAGCTGCAGGGTGGCGATGGTCTCTGGGTTCCAAGCGTGCTTGATACCGTCCTTGCGGTAGTGGAACTGTCCCATACTTGGCAGGAACTCGAGCTTCTTGGTCTCGAATGCCTTGTCGTGCAGGCGGATGGCATCACGGGCGATGGTCTCGAGTCCGATACCGCCGATGGTGCTCACCTCTGTTCCGAAGTAGCTCTTCAGGAGGCTCTCGCTCAAACCGATGCTCTCGAAGATCTTGGCTCCACGATAGCTTCGGATGGTAGAAATACCCATCTTAGCCATAATCTTGAACAAGCCCTTCTTCACAGCCTTGATGTAGTTCTGCTCGGCTGTATGGTAATCCTCCTGAATCTTTCCCTTCTTTACAAGGTCGTCGAGGATGGCGTATGTCAAGTATGGACAGAGGGCTGATGCACCGTAACCCAACAGGAGGGCTGCATGCATTACCTCACGAATCTCACCGCTCTCTACGATGAGGGCAGTCTGCACACGCTTGCCGGCATCAATCAGATAATGATGTACGGCACTCACGGCGAGCAGAGATGGAATGGCGGCATGGGTCTCATCCACGCCACGGTCGCTCAAGATGATGTAGTTGTAACCATCATCCACGCTCTGTGCTGCCTGCTTGCAGAGCTCATCCAGAGCCTCATGCAGTCCTTCTTCGCCCTTGGCGGTTTCGAAGAGCATGTGGAGTTTTACTGTATTAAATCCCTTGTAGCGGATATTTTGAAGGATATCCAGCTGAGTATTGGTCAGGATAGGATGTGGCAGACGGACCATCTTGCAGTTGCTTTCGTCTGGGTTCAAGATGCCGGAACCTACTCTACCGATATACTCGGTAAGACTCATCACAAGGTTCTCACGGATGGAGTCGATGGCAGGGTTGGTAACCTGAGCAAACTGCTGACGGAAGTAGTTGAAGAAAATCTGTGGCTGGTCGGAAAGCACAGCAAGCGGAGTATCATTACCCATAGAAGCTGTAGGTTCCTGCCCCTTGGTAGCCATTGGGATGATGGTACCGTCGATATCTTCCTCGCCAAAACCGAATTCCAATTCCTTGCGAGTGAGGTTATCCACACCATTTTCCACCTTACGACCACTGCGAAGTTTCTCCAGTTCAATACGATTGGTGTTCAACCACTGGCGATATGGATGCTGGGCAGCCAGGCGCTCCTTGATTTCACCATCGTAGTAGATCTTACCTTCCTGTGTATCGATGAGGAGAATCTTACCAGGCTGCAGACGACCCTTCTCGGCAATCTCAGTAGGATCGAAATCCATCACACCTACCTCAGATGCGACTACCATCATATCGTTCTTGGTGATGGTGTAGCGGGCAGGACGCAGACCATTTCTATCGAGCATACCACCGGCGTAGCGGCCATCGCTGAAGAGCAAGGCAGCAGGACCATCCCATGGCTCCATCAGGATAGAGTGATACTCATAGAAAGCCTTCAGATCCTCAGAGATAGGGTTCTTGTCGTTGAAGCTCTCAGGCACCATCACAGCCATGGCATGAGGCAATGACAGACCGCTCATTACGAAGAACTCAAATACATTGTCGAGGCTGGCAGAGTCACTCATATCAGGCTGGACGATAGGAGAAATCTCACGGATATCGCCCAAAGCCTCGCTGCTCAACACACTCTCGCGCGCCTTCATCCAGGCACGGTTACCACGGATGGTGTTAATCTCACCATTGTGGGCAAGGAGACGGAATGGCTGAGCCAGACTCCATGTTGGGAAGGTGTTGGTAGAGAAGCGGGAGTGAACCAGAGCCAGACCGCTTGTGAAATAATTATTGGTCAAGTCAGGATAATATTGGCGCAACTGGAGGCTGCTCAACATACCCTTATATACGATGTTCGAATTAGACAACGAACAAATATAGAAATCAGGATCGCTGACACGTTTCTCAATACGTTTACGGATAAGATAGAGGGTGCGCTCAAAGACAGGCACCTTATCATCTGTAACACCTGTGATAAACACCTGTTTGATAGCTGGTTCGTTGCTCAAAGCAGCCTCACCCAAACAATCAGGGTTAGTAGGCACATTGCGGAGATGCATCAGCTGCAATCCCTCGCGTTCAATTTCCTCAATCATGATAGAGAGAATATCCTGCTGTTTCTTCTCATCCTTAGGCAAGAAGACAAGACCCGTACCATATTTACCTTTTTCTGGCACTGGGATACCCTGAAGAAGAATAAACTCATGTGGAATCTGGAGCATGATACCGGCACCATCACCCGTCTTGTTATCGGCACCCTCTGCACCACGATGACGCATGTTCTCGAGTACCTTCAAGGCGTTATCGACCAGCTCATGACTCTTGTTACCGTGGATATTCACCACCATACCTACGCCACACGCATCGTGCTCATAGGCTGAACTGTACAATCCTTTTTCCATTTCTTGTTCGTTTTATATCGGTTATTTCTAACTATTTTTATTACTTAAATATGATGTGCAAAGTGATTCTTCACTCTTCACTTATTTATACGCCTGTTCGTGAACTCCCGCCACGGCTCTGCCGCTAGGGTCGTTCTGGTTCTTGAATGAGGCATCCCAGGCAAGGGCTTCAGCTGTAGAACATGCTACGCTAGGCACACTAGGTACGCTCTTGGCAGCGCTGTCGCTTGGGAAATGCTCGGCGAAGATAGAACGATAATAATACTCCTCCTTATTCTGTGGAGGGTTGATAGGGAATCGCTCAGCAGCATGCGCCATCTGCTCATCGCTGACGGCAGATGCGGTAATCTGCTTCAGGGTATCAATCCATGAATAGCCCACACCATCGGAGAACTGCTCCTTCTGTCGCCATGCCACTTCTTCTGGAAGCAAATCGGCAAATGCCTCACGAACCACCTTTTTCTCGATGGTCTTATCCGGGCACATCTTCAAAACCGGGTTCATACCCATCGCTACATCCAGGAACTCCTTGTCGAGGAAAGGCACACGGCCCTCGATGCCCCATGCAGCCAAACTCTTGTTGGCTCTCAAACAATCGTAGAGATAGAGTTTACCCAACTTTCGTACGGTTTCCTCATGGAATGCCTTGGCATCCGGTGCTTTATGGAAGTAGAGATAACCTCCGAATACCTCGTCGGCTCCCTCACCGGAAAGCACCATCTTGATACCCATGCTGCGGATCACTCTCGCCAGCAGATACATCGGGGTAGATGCACGGACGGTGGTCACATCGTAGGTTTCGATAAAATAAATGACATCACGGATAGCATCCAGACCTTCCTGAATGGTATAGTTGATTTCGTGATGCACAGTTCCGATGTGTTCGGCAACCAAACGTGCCTTTGCCAGATCAGGCGCACCCTTCAAACCAACAGCGAAGGAGTGCAGACGTGGCCAATAAGCCTTGGTCTCTCCCCCATTTTCCACACGGGTAGAAGAATATTTCTCGGCTACGGCTGAAATGACAGAAGAATCAAGACCACCACTGAGAAGAACACCATAAGGAACATCACTCATCAACTGACGTTTGACAGAAGCCTCCAAAGCATCATGAATCTCTTTCACTGCCGCTTTCTCCTGAGGTTCAGCATCCTTCAGCTGTTCTTCAGCCTTCTTGGCATCATCAATCTGATATTTTTTCTGCATGGCAGCATACTCAAACCAATCGCGTGTATAGTATCGCTTCATGCCAGGGTTCTTGCTATAATAATAATGACCTGGGAGGAATGGCTCGTAGTGGTCGCACTGACCTTCCAGAGCCTTCAATTCACTTGCCACCAGCACTTTTCCATCCTTATCATAACCAATATAAAGAGGAATAACACCAATAGGGTCGCGGGCGATGAGAAACTCATCACGTTCGGCATCGTAAAGTGCGAAGGCAAAGATACCGTTCAGCTCTTCAAGCATCTTGGAGATACGGGCGTGGAGCGCATCCTCACCTTTATATATTAAGGAATCAAAGTTGGAATCTGCTCGCATCTCACGATAGAGAGAAAGAATCACCTCGCAGTCGGAACCAGTCTGATACTGGTACTTTCCGGCAAAACGGGCACGGATATCCTGATGATTATAAATCTCACCGTTTACGGCAAGCACCTGTTTCTTGTCTGGTGCAAACAAAGGTTGGCGACCACTTTCAGGGTCAACAATACTCAGACGCTCATGTGCCAGGATAGCAGAACCACCACAGTAGATTCCACTCCAGTCTGGTCCGCGATGGCGAATCTTCTGGCTCATACGAAGCGCTTGCTGTCGCAATTCAGGAGTCTGCTCCTGAATATTAAAGATAGATACGATTCCACACATAAATCTTTTCCTTTCTTTTACGGTTATTTTTAACTCTTGTTCTCTCTTATTCACCTTGGCAAGTCCAATCCATTCTTTTAGGAGCAAACCAAGCAAAAACAATGCTTAAAATTACTTTTTGCTATGTTTCGGGTGCAAAATTACAACTTTTTGTTAGAATAAAGAAAAGAATAGTAGCATTTTGTCTTTACTTTATCACAACAATAACATATTAACGCATATTAGGTTGAAACATATGATAAACTGAAAAGAAAAATATACTATTTAATTACAATCTGTAAAATACAATCATTTTTAAGATAAATAAAGCGTATCCAGGGCATATTATACGCTAATAGATATGCAACAAAGTATCCAGAGCATTATACACAGTTTCTTACCCCCATATCATACAAAAAAAATGCCGATAGCTCTTTGGTGGAACTATCGGCATTTAAAATAAAAAAATAAAAACTTAAACCTACCAACGTAAGATTATATCGTAAAACCTAAGAGCCTATTATGGCTGCAAGGTAAAACCTACTACCAGGTAAGCTTTTTCGGTGCTAGGGTTAGCAGCTACCTGAGCGAAGACTGGAACAGAGAAAGAATCTGTAATCTTCAAATCCTTGGTAGCTTTCAGTGAAACATTGGTAACTGCAAAACCATTGGCATCACCATAGAAAGATGTAGCAAATGGAACTGCGCCTATACTTGCTGCCCAATCACAACCGCCCAACTTGAATGGGGCTGTAGCCTCAACATATGAAGAATAAGCACGGTCACCATCCTTGTTAAGACCATCTGCTCCCGCAAAGTTGGTATACCAGTTCAAGGCTACAGGACCGAAGTCGTAACCAATATTGGCTTCAAAAACATGTGCTGTCTTATGAGAATCGTACTCGAAGTAGCGACCATCACCAGAATTAAACCAGTAGTCGGTAATTCCAATGGTAAAGCCTCCTGTTGTATAGGCAGCAGTCAGGTCGAATTCCTTGGTATCATCCCATTTAGAAAGGCCTACACTACCCCAACCTGTCAATGAGAAACCTTTATAGCCAATACCAAGTGTTGGCTGGAGAGATACGTTACCGAGATCCTGACCACGCCAGATATACTGGTTTACGACATCTGCAGCGATTGTTGTTTCCACCTCATCCTGCGCAGAAGCAGCAGGAGCAAAAGCAACCAAACCAAGTGCAATGGCACCCATTTTCTTTATATCAAAAATCTTCTTCATATTCTCTTATTTTTATGTGATACATTTTTGTTTTTTAAAGTTTCGGCAGCAAAGGTACTGCAAATCGAAGACAACACAAAATAAATCGCGATTTATTTATATTGTTGAGATGCAGCGTACCTTGTTCAAAGGTACTAATTATAACTCTGCTCGCCAAAACTTCTGCTGAAAAAATCTCTCTCGCTCGCTATATGAAAGCATCTTTAGTTGTAGCAACTCTCACCATGCTCATAGATATCGAGACCTTCTTCCTCGATTCGCTTATCAACACGGAGACCAGCAATCTTCTTGATACCCCAGAAGAGGATAATACCGGTTACGGCTGCCCAAAGGTCGATGCAGAGAATGCCGAAGCACTGAGCACCGAAGAATCCGAAGCCACCACCATAGAAAGCACCACCGTCGAGGGCGAAAAGACCGGTCATCAAGGTACCGAAGATACCGCATACACCATGTACTGAACTTGCACCTACAGGGTCATCAATATGAAGCTTTGTATCAATGAACTCGATAGAGAATACCAAGATTATACCTGCCAAGAGACCGATGATGGCTGAACCCAATGGACTAACCAAATCGCAACCAGCAGTAATGGCTACCAAACCAGCCAGAATACCGTTCAATGTCAATGAGAACGAAGGTTTGCCATACTTAATCCAAGAGGTGAACATAGTACCGAGACCACCACAAACTGCAGCCAAGTTGGTTGTCAGGAATACGTGACTGATAGCAACACGGTTAACCTCACCAGAAGCAGCGAGCTGAGAACCAGGGTTGAATCCGAACCATCCGAACCAGAGGATGAATACACCAAGAGCAGCAGCCATCAGATTGTGACCTGGGATAGCAGTACTCTTACCATTGCGATACTTACCAAGACGAGGACCTAAGCAGATAGCACCAACCAAGGCAAGTACACCACCAACACTATGTACGATGGCAGAACCTGCGAAATCATGGAAGGCAGCACCGAAGGTGTTCATCATGAATGAACCTGCCTCGCTGTTGCAAAGCCAACCGCCGCCCCATGTCCAGTGACCCTCTACAGGGTAGATAATCAATGAAATGAAGAATGAGTAAACGCAGTACATGGAGAACTTGGTACGTTCTGCCATAGCACCTGAAACGATGGTAGCACTAGTAGCGCAGAATACGGTTTCAAACATCAGGAAGCCTTCAGTAGGAAGACCGGCTGCATTTGTATAGAAAGACAAATCGCCGAAGTTAGGCATACCGATGAAACCGGCGCCATCGCTACCAAACATAAATCCGAAACCTACGAACCAGAAGAGAACGGAACCGATCATAAAATCGACAAAGTTCTTAAACAAGATGTTCGCTGTATTTTTACTACGGGTAAAGCCCGCCTCGCAGAGGGCAAATCCCGGCTGCATGAAAAAGACCAACATGGCTGCCAAGAGCATCCATACGGTATCTACTGAAATTCCTAAATCCTGTACACTCATAACATAAAATCTTTAAAGTGTTCTTTAAACCTGAAAACTATTCTCTCT
Source organism: Segatella copri (assembly GCA_959596915.1). Taxonomy (GTDB): domain Bacteria; phylum Bacteroidota; class Bacteroidia; order Bacteroidales; family Bacteroidaceae; genus Prevotella; species Prevotella copri_N. The sequence goes on along the minus strand of CAUFXJ010000030.1, from coordinate 29,534 downwards.
CCTCCAATTAGCATTTTATTTCTCCTGCTCAGCATTATAGAGAGCGATGTCGCCTCTTTCACCAGTACGGATTCTTACGGTATCCTCTACAGGAATTACAAAGATTCGACCATCACCAATCTCGCCTGTACGGGCAGCCTCCTGGATGGCATTAATCGTTTTCTCTACGTTCTTGTCGCGCACGACAATATTCAGCAACACTCGCTCGATACTACTGGTATCATACATGACACCACGATAGATTCGAGCCTGTCTCATCTTGCCTTCTCCTCTTACATCGTAGTAAGAGAACCACTCAATGTCGGCGGCAAGCAAAGCTTCCTTTACATCCTCAAACTTAGTCTTACGGATGATTGCTTCAATCTTTTTCATGTTAATCTCTCCTATTAATTAATTTACATTTTGTTTATTTTCAGGTGCAAAGGTACGACATTTTGCTTAATATTTCACGATATTATTTACTTTTTGATATTAATATTTTCGTTTAGTTATTATTTTGTATAGTTCTTTTTAAAATACAGAACAAAATGAAAGCAAATTGCACATTATTCGTTTCATTTTGAAACAAACAATAAAAAACCGCTTGAAAGGCCCCAAAGACCCCTCAAGCGGCAAACCTAAAAACAAACTCTCAACCCTAAAACTAGGGTCACTTTATTATTTAAACTTAATCTTATACCCGTATTTCCGCATATATCTGAGTTTTATAACGGAAATTTTATTTTGCCTTTATTTTGAATGTAAATTCACGATCAGCATAATGGAGACGATACTTCTCCATAGGCTTGGTCATCCAACTGTCGATGCAGCCCAAAGGATACTGGCATTTCTGGATATGCAACTGCACGAGTCCCTTATCCACCAGATCACCACTGTGTTGTCCCCATGCATGCGTCTTCTCGATACCAGAATCCAAATCCTCTACCAGATAAGGGATGGCACTGCACTCCATAGGTTCATACCCCTCGAAGGTAATCCCCTTGCCGGTGGTTGGATTAAAGATAGAGAAATAGCGGATATCGGTATGGTTACCACTCTCCTGCGGACGGATATATGGATAATATTCATCCTTCACGTCAGACTCGTACTTGCCGATAAAAGCAGAAGAATGACGATCTACGTAGTTCTCTTCAGGACCTCTACCATAATACTCGAGCTTAGAGAAAGTAGCAGGCATCTGCAACTGCAGACCGAATCTGAACAGATCGGCAACCTGAACCTCCTTGTCGGTAGTCATCTTCTGGGTAACATTCACCTCGCCCGCAGCACTGATGTCATAGCGGAGCATCAGCTGAGCTTTCACTTCAGGCATATCGAAGAGAGCTGTCAGCACCACATTGTCCTTACTCACATTTTTGTCGAAAGACTTCAGAGTCATCTGCGGGTTCTTCCATACTCTCATCTCCTTCTGCAGAGATGCTCCATAGTCATTATCGGTAGGAGCACGCCAGAATTCCGGAGTCATACTCTCACGGAACTTCAACATCGGTTCCCCATCTACATCGAGATAATCTATCATACCCGTCTTCTTGCCTATGGTAACAGACATTCTCTGTGCGCTGACCTTCACATAAGAGTTGGTTTCCTCCACCTCCATACTGCTTGTCTGCTGCACCTTACCCTTCTTGGTTGGCGCAGCAGCAACAGCAGGAACCGCCGGTTTGGCAAACTGATAATCGCTGATGATAAACTGCTGGCGAGCCATCACCTGGCCCTTGTCTACCAGCGGCTGTGTGCCATCGCTTGCAAAAGCAAAGTTAAGAACAATCTCCTCCTTTGCATGCTTCGATTCAGCCTCAGCCACCGCATACTTCAGTTCATCACTCTTGATCAGTTTGGTAGCCTGAGGAGCAATACCCTTTGTTTCAGAAATCTCAACTGTAGCCAGTTTCACACCATTGGCATAAACCGTAGCTGTCAGGTTCAAGTCATCAATATTCTTGAAGAAGTTCTCGTTGAAAACCTTGAAAGCACCATTCACAGCATCCAGGTCCTTGATCCATACATTCTGATGATAGTACTGAATCTCGTAAGCATGAGGATTCAGACGGCGGTCTGGAGCAATGATACCATTACAGTTGAAGTTATAGTCACTTGCCGGATAGCGGCCGTAATCTCCACCATAAGTAAAGATTTCCTTACCGGTGACAGGACTCTTGTCACGAATGCCCTGATCTACGAAGTCCCAGATATAGCCACCCTGATACTTAGGATACTTACGGATGAGGTCCCAATATTCCTTGAAACCACCTTCCGAATTACCCATAGCATGAGCATATTCGCACTGGATGTATGGTTTTACACCATCACTCTTGCAATATTTCTCACTCTCCTCGTAGTCGATATACATCGGGCAGTAAATATCGGTCTTGCTGTCATAACCGCCACGCTCATACTGAACAGGACGGGTCTTGTCGAGCGCTTTCACCCAGTCATAGGTCTTTTCGAAGTTGATGCCGTAACCACACTCATTACCCAAACTCCATACGATGATAGAAGGGTGATTGATAAAACTTTTCACATTACCTTCATTGCGCTCGATGTGAGTCTGGAGATACTCAGGGAACTTAGCGAGTGATTTTTCCTCATATCCCATACCATGAGATTCGAGGTTAGCCTCAGCAGTAAGATACAGTCCGTATTCATCACAGAGTTCATACCAGCGAGGATCATCAGGATAATGGCAGGTACGAACCGCATTGATGTTCAACTGTTTCATGATTCTGATATCCTGAATCATGCGCTCTACACTTACCACATATCCACCATCCGGATCTATCTCATGCCGGTTGGCACCCTTAATCAGTACAGGCTTGCCGTTCACCAGCAACTGGGCGTTCTTGATTTCCACATTGCGGAAGCCCACCTTCTGCGGAATCACCTCCGCTACCCCCTGCTTATTCTTCAGAGAGATGTATACCTTATATAAATAAGGTGTCTCAGCAGTCCAAGCCTTCACCTTCGGTACTTTGATTACACCCTGAGCTCCGGTAGCCGATGCTATTTGCTTGCCATCCTTATCGCACAAGGCAACAGTCACATCAGTCTTGCCGCCCTTCAGTGCTACCTGATAGTTCAGGATACCATCCCGATAATTATTCATCAAACCGGCATCAAGACGGATATCGGCAGCATGAAGTTTCGGACGTGCATAGAGATAAACCTCACGGGCGATACCAGTAAAGCGCCAGAAGTCCTGATCCTCGAAATAAGAACCATCGCACCAGCGCATCACCTGCATAGCTATCAGGTTTTTGCCCGGCTTCAGATACTTGGAGATATTAAACTCGGCAGCCACCTTGCTGTCTTCACTATATCCCACATACTTGCCGTTCACCCAAAGGGTCAGGTTGCTGGTAGCAGAACCTACGTGGAAATATACATTCTTTCCCTTCCAGTCCTTAGGAAGTTCGAAGGTACGACGATAGGAACCCGTATAGTTGTTGAGTTCGCTGATATAAGGAGGATTCGGATCAAACTGGGTAGCCCAGGCATAACCGACATTCTTATAAGTAGCATCTCCATAACCGTTCAGTTCGAACAGCCCCGGTACAGGGAAATCCTTCCACTCCGAATCGTCATAGTTGGCTGCAAAGAAGTTGGCTGGACGCTTGTTATGATCCTTCACGAAGTTAAACTTCCACATGCCTTCCATCGAAAGATAGTTGACCGACTTCTTCTTGTCAAAACTCTGTGCTTTGTCAAGGGTCTCGTATGCGAAGAAAGCAGCACGGCGAGGTTCGCGGTTCTGCTGGTTGATATCCACATTATGCCAGCGCGACTCGTTCTGAGCCGCCACGCCATTGCCGACAGACAGCAAGGCGAGGCAAAGCGATACATTTGCTATATTTCTGATGCTCATATCTGTTTATTATTTTCTGAAAAACATAGAGTTATCTACTTGTGTAAACTTCTGTTCGCTGTCCTTGCGCATTTCAATGCCGAGACTGCTCCACCAAGAAGGCCAGCCGCCAACGATATTGCTGAGGAAAACCACCTTGAAAGGATGCAATCCCTTAGCCAATGCTACAGAAGTATCATGATTGGTACCAGCCTTCACATCCCCCTCGTTGCTGATCATGAGTTTGTTATCAATCCAAACCTGCTCCAGACGGGAAGAGAGATAATAGACACCATCCTCCGGAATATTGATGTAGCCCTCAGCGATGGCAGCATAATTATTGGCACCGCGCAAGGTAGCAGCATCATCCTTCTGCTGAATCTTCATCTGCTCCAAGCCCTCGATGTTTGCACACTCCCAGGCAGCATCAGCCCATTCCAGCTGGTCAACCTTCAGATAATTGCCCTTAATGCGCTTCATCTGCAACCCAGGTTTTGCGTCCTCCACCTTAACAGCAGGAGCATAAGTCTGCTTCTCAACATCAATGGTTCTGATACGGCTCATCTTGCCTGAAGGCAATATGGTTGCTATCTTGATGATGGTGTTTCCACTCACCCTGATAGGCTCTGCATAAGCCGAAGAAGAAGGAGTTGGTGTACTTCCATCCAATGTATAAACCATCTTCATAGGACGCGAGGTGGTAAAGGTTACCGCAGTATCCCCAGTAATGACCACCTTATCACAAGAACCGAAAGGCTGCTCAGGCAATGGGATATGATAACGGATATGGCGCTCGTCCAGGCGAACACAGTTTGCATCCAGTCGGCGGCAGAAATCCTTGAAGTTTTTCCTGCTCACTGGCGACCATGCAATCTCAGAGAGAGCAATGGCACGAGGATACATCATATACTCCATCTTGGCATTGGAATACATATATTCCGACCAGTTGTTACACTGAACGCCCAGGATATGATGAGCCAGTCCCAACGCCTTGATGGTATCAGGTACCGGATTATAATTATAGGTAGAAGCCAGATATCTAGGAGGACTAGGAATGGTTACAGGCTCCACCTTGCTGTCGCCCTGATACCAGTCGAGATACATACCGTCGCTGCCCGGCGTCATGATGACATCATGCTTCTGCATGGCAGCCTCGATACCTCCTTCCGTTCCACGCCATGACATCACGGTAGCATTCTCACTCAATCCGCCTTCCAGAATCTCGTCCCATCCGATAATCTTTCTGCCACGCTTCTCCAGCATCTTCTCTATGCGCTTGATAACGTAGCTCTGCAGTCTTTCCTCTGCCGAATGCTTTCCTTCAGCCTGCAAACCCTCAGTCTGAATACGCTTCTGACAGGCAGGGCAGTTTTTCCAACTGGTCTTCGGACACTCGTCGCCACCGATATGGAAGTACTTACCTGGGAAGAGAGGAACGATCTCACTAAAGATGTCATCCAGGAAGCGGAACATATCTTCCTTGCCCGGACACATCACGATATCCTCTACCCCCCAAACAGTTCTCAACGACCACTGCTCACCTTTGCATGAAAGATAAGGATAAGCAGAGATAGCTGCCATCATGTGACCAGGAAGGTCGATTTCCGGAATCACGGTAATATAGCGCTTGGCAGCATAATCCACTATTTCCTTAATCTGCTCCTGGGTATAGAAACCGCCATAAAGAGAGCCATCGCCCTCGGTACGGATACTGCCCACAGAAGTAAGTTTAGGATATTTCTTGATTTCGATACGCCAGCCCTGGTCTTCCGTCAGATGGAAGTGCATGGTGTTCACCTTGAACATAGACATCAGGTCCAGTTGCTTCTTCACATTCTCGACAGAAATGAAATGGCGGCATGGATCGAGATGGAATCCACGGTAGCCGAAGCGTGGAGCATCCTGGATATCACAGCATTGTGCTACCCATTTCACTCCATCCACCCGGGTTGCGCTCTCTATCTGGGCAGGGAGTAACTGCATGAAACTCTGCATACCGTAGAAGGCGCCCTTGGCGGTCTTCGCCTTGATAACAACCCCCTTGGCGGTTACGGTAAGGCGATAACCTTCCTCGGCAATTTTCAGCGAAGGAGAAATCTGTATAGAGATATTCCCCTTCTTTCCACCTACCGTTACCTCATAACCTGTAGAAGCCTTCAGTTTGTCTGCCATGTACTGGGCGATATTTCTGCCTTCAGCCGTCTGGTAAGCGATTACCACCTTCTGTGGCAATACGAACTCACCTTTCTGTACCTGAGTCTTCACCGGTATCGGGATAATATTAATATCGGCAGCAGATGCCGGAGAGGAGATACCACCCAGCATCGCTGCACAGGCTACAAACGAGCCTAATAAACGATTGAACTTTGCCATGATTTAAATATATTAATAAGGTATTACAATGGTTTGTACTCCACGAAAGCCTCCATGGCCTCATAGCATGCCAGACCCAACTGGTCGTAGAGCGATGCAGTAGCACGGTTACGGTCTTCGGCTCTCTGCCAGAACAGGCGCTCATCGTTGCCTAAGAAAGGAGCACTCTCCATCTGCGACTGATGCTTGAGAATAGAGTTACGCTTTGCCCGCAACTCCTCAGGGCTCAATGGAACACACATTTCGATATTCTCAATCTCCCATTCTGCCCAGGCACCACGATACATCCAGATGCGGCAGTCCTTCAACCATTCTGCACCCGCTTTCTTCTCTTCGTCGATAGCTGCCAGAACGGCATCGGTACACTTCTTGTGGGTTCCGTGAGGGTCAGCAAGATCGCCGGCTACATAAATCTGATGCGGCTGCACCTTCTGCAACAGAGCTCTCACTATCTCTACATCCTTCTCGGTCATTGGCAACTTTTCTATCTTGCCGCTCTCATAGAATGGCAGGTCGAGGAAGTGGACATGGTCAAGCGGAATTTCATTATAGGTACAAGCGGTACGAGCCTCACCACGGCGAATCAGTCCCTTGATGGTCAGGATATCTCTTGTATCGAAGTCACTCTCCTTCTTCTTGGCAAAGAAGGTTTTGATTTCCTTATATTTATTAGAGATGATACTATCCTTTGAGTCAGCAAAGAGCTGGTTAAAACCATTGATAAAGTGCATGAATCTTGTTACTTCCTCATCACCCACAGCAATGTTTCCTGATGTTTCGTAAGCTACATGCACATCGTGGTTCTGCTGTACCAGTCGGCGGATAGTTCCTCCCATAGAGATAACATCATCGTCTGGGTGTGGAGAGAATACGATAACCTTCTTAGGGAATGGAGTTGCACGCTCCGGACGATAGGTATCATCGGCATTCGGCTTACCACCTGGCCATCCGGTAATGGTATGCTGCAAATCATTGAAAATCTTGATATTGGCATTGTAGGCAGAACCATAGAGTGCCAGAAGTTCACTCAGTCCGTTCTCATTATAATCCTTATTGGTCAACTTCAGGATAGGCTTACCGAGTTTCTGGCAGAGCCATACCAGTGCCGAACGCACCAGTTTATCACTCCACTGGCATGAAGTTACGAGCCATGGATGCTCAATACGTGTCAGATGATGAGCAGCACCCAGGTCGATGACAACATGTGCATTCGGATGAGTCTGGAGGAATGATGCCGGTAGGGTATCTGTGATAGAGTTCTCCACCACCTTCTGCATAATCTCTGCCTTCTCTTCGCCCCAGGCTGTCAGATAGATGCTCTTGGCTGAGAGTAAGGTAGCGATACCCATGGTGAGCGAACATGGAGGAATGGTTTCCTTGGTCTGCTCACTGTTCTCCATCTCTTCGCGAGAGGTATTGCCGATGAGGATGATACGGGTCATCGACTGGATGCCCGAACCTGGCTCGTTGGCTGCAATATTACCCGAACGGCCTATACCTATGAGAGCTACATCAAGACCGCCAAAGGTCTTGATACGCTGCTCATAAAGACGGCAACTGTCCTGTACGGCATCCTGTGCCACAAAACCATCCAGTGTAAAGATGTTCTGCTCAGTCACATCCACATGATTGAGGAAACGATCCTTCAACTGGTTGATGGTACGGAGAGAACTGTCCTTCTGGAGCGGATAATATTCGTATGCATTGAATACAATAACATTGCGGAAGCTCAGGGTCTTCTCGTTGTAACGGCGAACGAGTTCATCGTATACAGAATAGAGAGAAGAACCGGCACCCAGCGCCATCACATAGAATTTGCCTTCCTGCTGTGCCGCCTTGATGCCAGCTTCTATTTTATCAGCTACATGACTGGCACCTTCTGCCATAGAGGCAAAGATATCTGTATGAATCTTCTCCATTCTGGAGATTTCAGAGTATTCTACAGTCGTCTTTGGCTTGTAGAACTCTACAGGTACTTTATTGAGTACGATTTGCGAACTAAGATTGAGTCTCATATCTTTATCTATATTTAAATAGGTTATATTTTCTTTTTTTTTAAAATGACGGATTAGAGTTCAGATGCCATTGCTGCAGCACCCAGGATGGCCGCCTTGGCACCATCCAGTCCGCTCATCAGGAACTTAGCCTTACCTTTATATAATGAGAGCACATGCTCGTTATATGCTTCTTCAATAGGACGGAAGAGCAGATCGCCAGCCTGTGCCAATCCTCCGAAGAAGATAAAAGCCTCCGGGCTCAGAAAGGTAGCTATCTCTGCACAGGCCTTGCCGATTCTTGTACCGGTTTGTCTGAACACTTCCCGTGCCAGTGTATCTCCAGCCATGGCTGCCTTATAAACCACATAAGATGTAATTTCTTCCCTTGGAATATTTCTCAGCTCAGTTGTCACGGTTGATGCTTCGAGCATGGCTAAGGTAGTACGGACCACGCCTGTAGCCGAACAGTAGGTCTCCAGACAGCCCTTTCTGCCACAGCCGCATGGTCTACCGTCAGGATCCACTACCATGTGTCCCAACTCACCGGCGAAACCGTCGCAACCATAAATCAGCTGCCCGTTAGCCACGATACCCGATCCTACGCCTGTTCCGAGAGTGAGTTCTACGAAGTTTTTCATGCCAACCGCAGCACCATATTTCATTTCTCCCATAGCAGCCGCATTTGCATCATTGGTAATAGCAACCGGAATGCCCAGTTTCTCTGAGAACATGTCAGCCAGCGGTACAATACCCTTTGCCCATACCAGGTTTGCTGCATTTTCAATGGTTCCCTTGTAATAGTTACCACAAGGCGCACCGATGCCCATGGCACGAATTTTCTCCATACCACCTACCTGTTCTACTATCTGCATCACAGCTTTTACCGACTCCTCTACGTATTGTTCTACGCGTTGGAATGTCTGGGTCTTGATTGAGGTTGTAGCTATTATTTCTCCGTCCCCATCAACGATGCCGAAAACGGAATTGGTTCCACCCAAATCCAAGCCAATCACTAAAGACTTTACATCGTATTCCATACTTCTTTTAATTAATAGGTTAAAATCGAAAAATAACGAGGAGCGATACAAACTTTTATTTATTAAATTCTTTATTAACGCTCAGTTCGTTACTAAAATATTTTATTTTGCAAAGTTACTAGTTTTATAAAACACTGCAATGAAAATAGCGTTAATATTTCTAAAACAGAAACATTTTTTATACTTTGAACCTTCTTATGGCCGAAATACCTGCACTTCGCTCGCTTCTGATGCCGATTAAGTGTAACCCCCTTTTGTGCACTTACGTATCCAACCTCTCTATATATAATAAGGTATAGGATGAAACAGAATGTTCGAAAACGACGAAAAGTATACTATTTTTCACCATTTAAGTTTTATTAACAGCAAAAATATTGCACCAATACAGAAAAACCTTATCTTTGCAACTAAAAAATATTAGTTATGAAAGCTGACTTAATAAAATATCTTAGAAAGATAAACAAAAAGCCCTCAGTTCAGGGCAAGCTCCTGGAGCAGTTTATCTCTCACGGAGCCTCCACCATCCCAGAGATGTCGAAGGCTATCGGAGTTAGCTTACCGACAACAACAAGTGCCCTCAACGAGTTGATAAAAGAAGGACTCGCCAGAGAGATTGGAAAGAAAGACAATTCTTCGGGACGCATCCCGATGGTTTACGACCTCGTTCCAACAGCAGGCTACTTCATCGGCGTCAATCCTGAGATGAACTGCCTGGCACTTGCAGCAAGCGACTTCGCAGGCAATCTGATTACCGAAAAAACAAGAGTGCCTTACGTATATGAGAACTCTCCTGAAAACCTGGAAGAGATAAGCAGAATCATCAATGAGTTTATCGAAAGCCTTCCTGTTTCAAGAGAAGAAATACTTCAAGTTTGCGTGAACGTGGCTGAGCGCGTGAATCCTGTACAGGGAAATGCCTACAACATGTTCACCTTCCTGAAAGAATCATTGGCCGACAAGTTGACCCAGCTCATACAGCTACCTGTATGTATCGAGAACGATACCCGGAGCATGGCTTTCGCTGAGTTGATTAAGGGACAGTGCAAAGGCCTGAAAGACGCCATCTTCGTGAACGTATGCTGGGGCATCGGAATCGGAATCATCATCGACGGCAAACTCTATTACGGCAAGTCGGGATATTCTGGCGAATTCGGTCACATGACTGCCTACAACAACAACATCATCTGCCACTGCGGCAAGATTGGTTGCATAGAAACAGAAGTTTCGGGCAGAGCACTCAAAAGGAAACTCATCGAGAAGATAAAGGAAGGAAAGACTTCCATCCTCTCTGAAAAAGTTCTGAAAAAGAATGAAGACCTATCACTCCAGGATATTCTGGACGCCATAGCAAAGGAAGATGTACTGAGCCTTGCCACACTGCAGCGCATAGCAGATGAACTTGGCAAACAGCTGGCAGGAGTCATCAACATCTTCAACCCAGAAATGCTGGTCATCGGAGGTGAAATGTCGGTTACAGGCGACTACCTCACGCTACCGGTAAAGATGGGTATCAAGAAATTCTCTCTCAACATCATGAATGAGGATTCTAAAATCGTTACCTCAAGTCTGAAAGGTCTTGCAGGAATCACGGGAGCCTGCCTGATGGCAAGATACCGGCTTCTGAATGAGAACATCTACAAATAAGGAATTTAAACAACCAATACAAAACCTATTTTAAGTATGAAGAAGTCTCTTCTTTTTGCACTATGCCTGGGGCTGGCAACCATAACAGCTGCCGCCCAGCGCAACAACAGCCAGGTAGCCCCCATCCAACCTGTGCCAACCGCCAAGCAGATGGCATGGCAGAAACTGGAAACCTATGCTTTTATCCATTTCGGCCTCAACACCTTCAATGATAAGGAATGGGGATACGGAAATTCGGATGTAAAGACCTTCAATCCTAAGAAACTGGATTGCGAACAATGGGCAAGAACCCTGGTTGCTGCGGGCATGAAAGGAGTCATCATTACAGCCAAACATCACGACGGCTTCTGCCTCTGGCCTACACGCACCACAGATTACTGCATCCGCAACACACCTTATAAGAATGGTGAAGGTGATGTGGTAGGAGAACTCTCCCTAGCATGCAAGAAATACGGTTTGAAATTCGGAGTTTACCTCTCGCCTTGGGACAGACACCAGGCAAGCTACGGTTCTCCGTACTACCTGAAGCTCTACCAGCGCCAGCTCAAGGAACTTCTGAGCAACTACGGCGAACTTTTCGAAGTATGGTTTGACGGAGCCAACGGAGGAGACGGCTGGTACGGAGGTGCCGAAGAAAGCAGAACCATCGACAGAAGGAACTACTACAATTTCCCTAGAATTTTCGAAATTGTTGACAGTTTACAACCCAATGCCACTATTTTCGGTGATGGCGGACCGGGATGCCGATGGGTAGGAAATGAAAATGGATTTGCAGGCGAGACCTGCTGGTCTACAATACCATCCAACACCGTCTATCCAGGCTTCAAAGACTACAAACGGTTGCAGTTTGGATGGGAAGACGGCGACCAGTGGACACCAGCTGAGTGCGATGTCTCTATCCGTCCGGGATGGTTCTACCATGAGAAAGAAGACAGTAAGGTAAAAACCGTTGAAGACCTGTGCAATCTCTACTACAAGAGTGTAGGACACAACGCTACCATGTTACTCAACTTCCCGGTAGACAAGGATGGACTCATCCACCCTATCGACTCTGCAAATGCAGTAAACTTCCACAGGAAAATCCGACAAGAATTATCTGTCAATCTACTGAAAGGCATCACACCTAAAGTAGACAGCCAGCAAGGCAAGCACATTGGCAAGAATACCACAGACGGCCAGTATGACACCTTCTGGGCTTCTAAAAAGAAAAAAGATGCCTATATCGAGTTTCAACTCGGAAAACCGAAATCTATCACACGCCTCATGCTCCAGGAATACATACCTCTGGGGCAGCGCGTAAAAGCCTTCTCAATCTATTACCAACAAGGCAAAAACTGGGTAAGGCTCGACCCTAAGGAAGAGACTACCACTATCGGCTACAAGCGAATACTTCGCTTCGATAAGATTACTACAAGTGGCATCCGCATCGTAATCGACGATGCAAAGGGATGCCCTTGTATAAACTCAGTTTCAGCATTCTAATAACTAGAAAGAAGTACGAAAAATTTTATAACTAACAATAAATAATAGCCCTATGAACAAAAGAGCAAATTTGTATTTTGCAGCGCTTTTAGGTGCGATGTCACCTCTTTGCACTGTTTCTGCATTGGCTGCTCAAAGCAATTCTACCATTGCTACAGCTACCCAGCAGCAAAACTCATGTACAGGTACTGTTAAAGACGCTACCGGAGAACCTATCATCGGCGCTACCATCAGAATCGAAGGTAAGACCGGTGGAACCGTAACTGACCTGGATGGTAACTTCACCCTTAGCAACATCGAAAAGGGTGCCAAACTTACCATCACTTATGTGGGTTACAAATCACAGACCCTCACATGGAGCGGTAGTCCGCTCAACATCACTTTGCAGGATGATGCCAACATGCTTGAAGAGACCGTAGTCATCGGTTACGGTACAGTAAAGAAGGCTGACTTGGCTGGTTCTGTGGCAGTTTTGGACAGCAAGAATTTCAAGGACCAGCCTGTTGCACGTGTTGAGGATGCCCTCAACGGACGTATGTCTGGTGTGCAGGTAATGTCAAGCGGTGTTCCTGGTGGAGCCATGAAGATTCGTGTACGTGGTACCAGTTCCGTAAACAAGAGCAACGACCCTCTCTACGTAGTAGACGGTATCGTTCGCGAGACAGGTCTTGAGGGTATCAGCCCTGAAGATATCCAAAGCATCCAGGTATTGAAGGACGCATCTTCTACCGCCATCTATGGTGCCCGCGGTGCCAATGGTGTAGTTATGGTACAGACCAAGAGCGGTTCTGCCGGTGCTACCCAGGTAACATTCGATGCAAGTTTCGGTATCTCTAACGCTTACCACATTCCTGAGGTAATGGGAACCAAAGAATATGCACAGGCTTTGATTGACTACAAGGGTGTAGCCAAGAGTGCCATGCAAGGTTATCTTGACGGAACCAAACCAGGTATCGACTGGATGGACGAGTTGCTTCAGACTGGAATCACCCAGAACTATAAGGTAGCAGTTTCTCAGGGCAATGAGAAAACTCAGACCTACTTCTCTGCCAACTATATGGACCAGAAGGGTGTTATCACAGATACAAAATCAAGACGTTACGCTATCAAGGCTAACATGCACAATAAGATTTTCGACTGGTTAGAGATGACCACCGATATCAACCTTGCTCAGACTGACAACTCTGGTGCAGGTTTTGCGCAGAACCAGTCTAACCCTATCTGGGTAGGATTGAACTACTCTCCAACGATGGAAATGATGGCACCTAACGGCAACTACAATGTGGATCCTTACAACTGTATCCAGAACAACCCTTACGGTATTCTCCATGATGGCGACAACGACCGCAAGCGTACCATGGTAACCGGTCACATTGACCTGAAGTTCAAGCTTCTCAAAGGCTTGACATTCACCACCACAAATGGTATCGACTATAATGATTATAAGTGGTACAACTTCACTTCAACCAGAGTAAATGTTTCAGGTAACTCCATGACAAATGGCGATGCTGCAGTAACCGCTTTGCAGTCTACCAACAATTTGACTTACATGGGCAAGTGGGGCGAGCACGCATTGACAGCTACCGGTGTATGGGAAGTTTCTTCTAACGAGGTTCGCAAAATGCAAATGACCGGTACCGGTATTGCCCACGAGCAGTTAGGTTACTGGAATATCCAGGATGCAGCTTCCAAGAATCCGACTAATGGTTACAGCAAGTGGACCATGCTCTCTGGCGTTGCCCGCGTCATGTACAACTATGCCGACCGCTACATGCTGACCGGTACATTCCGTGCCGATGGTTCCAGCCGTTTCACCAACAAGAAGTGGGGTTACTTCCCATCTATTGCAGGTGCTTGGACTGTTTCTAACGAAAAGTTCTGGGAGCCTATCAAGAATGCTGTAGAATACATGAAGATCCGCGCCAGCTATGGTATCATCGGTAATCAGGACATCGCTCCTTATTCTACTCTTGGAACTTTGGAATCAACAGGTTTCTCATACGGAACAAACCAGTCTTATACAGGTTACTGGGCAAATAGTTTTGCTACACCAGACCTGACCTGGGAGAAGGTTCACCAGTTTGACCTCGGTGTTGACCTCGGTTTCTTCGGTAACCGTTTGAACATCAGTTTCGACTACTTCAACAAGACCACCAAGGATGCCCTTTTGCAGACTGCAGCTCCTGGCTACTTGGGTGCAACCAAATATTGGGTAAATGCCGGCGAGGTAAACAACAAGGGTGTTGACGTAACCATCAATGGTCAGATTATCCAGACCAAGGATTGGTCATGGTCATCTACACTAAATGCCAGCTACATCAAAAACAAGGTAACCAAGATGACAGCCGATGAACCTATCATTTATGGTGAGAAGCCAGCTCCTGGTACTGTTGACCCATGTACTATCATCAAGGAAGGTGAAGCTATCGGTACATTCTACGGATTCAAGTGGGCTGGAGTAGAAAAGAACGACAAGGGACAGTATGTAGACATGTATTATGCAGCAGACGGAACCAAGACTGCTTCTCCAAATGCAGGTACAGACCGTTTCGTATTAGGTCGCTCAAATCCTGATGTCACATTAGGTTGGAACAACACCATTACCTATAAGAACTGGGACTTCAACATGTTCTGCAATGCAGCCTTCGGTGCAAAACGTTTGAATATCGTACGTTTCGCAATGAATGCAGAGGTTGGTGCTTCAAGATTCGTTACGGACAAGGATTACTTCAGTAATATAGGTGTAACAATGCCTACCATCGGTGCAGAGAACAAGAACTATGGTAATTCAGACAAATGGCTCGAGAATGCCGACTACTTCCGTTGTGAGAATATCAGCGTAGCTTATACATTCCCACGTAGCGTAACCAAGTTGGCAGACATCCGTCTTTCACTCTCAGCTCAGAACCTCTTCACCATCACAGGTTATAAGGGTATTGACCCAGCAGGTGCTTCTTTCAGTGATGCCAACGTAGACCGTGATAATGGTTTGGATATGGGTGCTTATCCTAATCCTCGTACCATCACAATGGGTGTTCGTGTAACCTTCTAAATTCAACAATCTAAAAACTGTAAGAATTATGAAAACTAAGAAATTATTATATACAGGTTGCTTCATGGCAGCTTCCATGTTGTCACTCACATCATGTGGCGATTTCCTGGATGAGGATCCAAAGGGTCAGTTGAATCCAGACACATTCTATACCATCGAAGACGACTACACCGCAGGCGTTAATACGCTGTACGATAAAGTGAATCAGACACAAAGTTGGACTAACCCTATGTATCCACAGTGGCAGGGAGACGATATCACTGCTAACCCTGGTTCCAACAAGCAGGCTTGTGCTGCGCTCGATGCATTTGATTCTGATGGTGCCAACAAGGGTGTTACAGAAGCCTGGACTCAGCATTATGCTGTTATCAAGACTGCCAATCTGATTATCGAGGGCTCTGAGAAATTCCCTGGTGATAAGGCTAAGATTGCTACCGCATTGGGAAACGCTCACTTCTGGCGTGCTTACTCGTACTACTATCTGGTACGTGTATTCGGCAAATTGCCTATTATCACTAAGACCAACATAGAACAGTTTGATGCTCAGCCATCTGAGATTGAGAAAGTATACGAATTGATCGTTCAAGACTTGAAGGATGCCATCAACGAGCTTCCTACAGGTTACGACAAGGAGCCTGCCCGCTTGTTCGGAGTTGACGTTTGGGCTACCAAACAGGCTGCACAGTCTACCTTGGCAGCAGTTTATATGTCAATGGCAGGTTATCCGCTCAATAAGGGAACAGAATACTATAAGCTCGCTGCTGAGTTGGCTAAGGATGTCATCACCAACAATGGTACTTATGGCTTCATCTTGAACCCAGACTGGAAGGAAGTTTACTCTATGGGTAACAATTACAACATGGAGACCGTGCTCGGTATCAACAACGATGCCAAGGGTTGGTGGGATCATGACTCACAGCTTTCTTCCTGCTGTCGCTTCGAAGGTCTCGGCGATGGTGGCTGGGGTGACGCCTGGGGCGAAATTGCTTTCTGGAAGAGATATCCAGAGGGACCTCGCAAGAATGCTATTTATGCTCCTAAAGTTACATTCCAGGAGACTATCACTGAGAAAATCGGCGATAAGGAAGTTAAAAAGGATAAGATCAGCAAGGCCGTTTACTGGTGGGAACTTGACAACAATGGCAAACCTGTCGTAGATGCTTATCACCCTATGTTCACTATCTTCACTGTCAATGCTGACGAAAAGGGTAATATGCTCAAACAGCCATACGATTACATGGGAATCAACTATAAGGGTATGGTTAATGACCGCCGTCATAACCTCATCCGCTATTCAGAGGTTCTCCTCTGGTATGCTGAGAGTGCAGCCCGTGCAGGCCTCTCTGACTTGACAGAAGCTAAGAACTGCTTGAAGCAGGTTCGCAGCCGTGCCGTAACAGATGTTGAAAATGTGACACTTGGCGACGGAACTACCGTAAAGATCGACAACATGAGCGCTGCCCAGCTTGCTGAGGCTTGCTACATCGAACACGGATGGGAAGTTGCAGGTAACTGGGTATCTATGGTTACCCGCCGTTCAGATGAGCTCCGTATGGACGAGCTCAAGAAGAACTTCAAGTATCGCGTTGCCAATGCTCCTATCGTTGTTGCGAAAGAGGGTGGCAAGGAATATACTGCCAAGGAGAGCGTTACCGTTAAGGGTGCTTGGTCTGAGGATAGAATTTACTGTCCATATCCAACAACCGACGGTGAGAAGAACCCAAACTTGAAGAGGTAAACTTTTTAAGTAATCAATTCATAAGAAATCAACTATTCTATGTTATGTCAACACATCATGTACGAGAATAGACTAGGTTGTGTGCCCTTTCTGTCGTGAAACAGGAAGGGCACTGTTTCTTTATGAAGAATAAGAGAAATACTCTTAAGAAATCTCCCGAAATTTTTGGTAATTACGAATATTCAGCGTACCTTTGCAAGATATAACTTAATACAAAACATTATGGCTAATAATTATCAACCTTTCAACCGATCTTTGCTGGCGATGGCTGCCCTTCAAGCCTTGCCGCTATCTCTCTTCGCCCAGAATACAGGCGAAAAACCAAACATCCTGTATATCATGTGCGATGACCACGCCATACAGGCTATCAGCGCCTACGGCAGTGCCATCTCCCAACTGGCGCCTACCCCAAATATCGACCGACTTGCAGAAAGGGGAATGAAATTCAACGAGGCTTTCGTTGAAAACTCGCTTTCTACACCAAGCCGTGCCTGCCTGATGACCGGCCTCTACAGTCATCAGAACGGACAGCGCATGCTGGCAGAGGGCATCGATTCCACCAAAACCTTCTTCTCTGAAATGCTGCAGAAGGCAGGCTATGAGACGGCAGTAGTGGGAAAATGGCACATGTCATGCCGCCCTAAAGGTTTCGATTTCTATCACATCCTCAACGACCAGGGACAATATTACAACCCGACCTTCGCCTCAACAGACCATTACGGAGAATACAAGCAGGAAATGGGATATGCCACCGACCTCATCACAGACCATGCCATCGAATACCTCGACCAAAGAGACAGAAACAAGCCATTCTGTCTGCTGGTTCATCATAAGGCACCCCACCGTCTGTGGATGCCTAGCACCAAGTATGTTGGGAAATACGGCAAAATAAACTTCCCGCTACCTGAAACCTTCTGGGACGACTATGCGACCCGAGGCTCGGCTGCATCCACCCAGAAGATGACTATCGGTGAATATATGGAAATGGCACGCGACCTGAAAGTGCCCGAAATGTACGACCCTTCTACACCGGAAGGCAGAGACTCGTATGCCGGACTCATGGGAGAGATGAACCGCATGACACCGCAGCAGCGCGAGGCTATTGATGCCTATTACATGCCGAGAAACAGAGAATTCCTGAGCAAGAATCTCACGGGTAAGGAACTGGTAGAATGGAAATACCAGAACTATATCCGCGACTATATGGCAGTGATTGCTTCGGTGGATGAGAGTGTAGGCCGACTCCTGACTTATCTCGATGAGCATCATCTCACGGATAATACCATCATCGTATACACCTCCGACCAGGGATTCTACATGGGCGAACACGGCTGGTTTGACAAGCGTTTCATGTATGAGGAATCATTCCATACACCGCTCATCATCAGCTATCCTAAGCATATCCAGCCTAAGAGCGAGTGCAACCAGATGGTACAGAACATCGACTTTGCTCCTACCTTCCTCGACCTGGCGGGCTTAAAGAAGCCTGCCTATATGCCGGGCACTTCGCTCCAACCATTGTTTGCCGGACAGACTGTAAGAAAATGGCGTAAGAGTCTGTATTACCATTATTATGACTACCCTAATTATCATCTGGTACGCAAGCACGATGGTGTGAGAACCGAGCGCTACAAACTGATTCATTTCTACGGCAAGGGTGGTGAAAGAGCCGTTCCAGAAAACAAGTATCAGTGCCAACCGGGAACTTCAGAAAACTGGTGTTTCGAATATCTCAAATCCATCAACTACATCACCGATGATGCCGATATTGACTACTACGAGTTGTATGATATCCAGGTTGATCCGAACGAGCTGCACAACCTCTACGGCAAGCCTGGCATGCAGAAGGTAGAAAAGGAAATGAAGAAACTCCTTGCTACCTATCGCAGAAATCTGAAGGTAGATGAGTAAAGGAACCGAACAAAATAATATTGATATGAACAAGACAATATGGCTTACAGGGGTAGGTTTGGCGTGTCTTCCTACCCAGCTCTGTGCAAAACAGAACACCCCGCCCAACATTCTCTTCATACTGTGTGACGACATGGGATATGGCGATCTGGCTTGTTACGGCCAACCTTATATCCACACGCCTAATATAGACCGGATGGCACAGGAGGGAATGAGATTCACCCAGGCTTATGCCGGTTCTCCCGTCTCGGCTCCGTCGAGAGCTACCATCATGACTGGTCAGCATACGGGACATACACATGTGCGTGGAAACAAGGAATACTGGAGAGGTGTGCCAATGGTAAAATATGGCAACAACGAGGAGTATTCTGTCGTAGGACAGGAACCTTACGACCCGCAGCATAAGATTCTGCCCGAAATCATGAAGGACAAAGGATACAGAACCGGTGTATTCGGGAAATGGGCTGGCGGATATGAAGGTTCGGCTTCTACTCCCGACAAGCGTGGCGTGGACGAATTCTATGGCTATATCTGCCAGTTTCAGGCTCATCTCTATTATCCTAACTTCCTGAACCGCTACAGTCGTGCAATGGGAGATACAGCGGTGGTAAGAGAGGTGATGGAACAGAACATCCAGCATCCGATGTTCGGCAAGGATTATTTCAAGCGCAAACAGTATTCTGCCCGCATCATCCACGACAAGGCACTGGAATGGATTGACAGTCAAGACAAGGAACATCCTTTCGTAGGATTCCTTACCTATACCCTGCCGCATGCCGAACTTGCCCAGCCGGAAGACTCCATACTGGAGAATTACCAGAAACAGTTCTTTACCGATAAAACCTGGGGCGGATGGGAAGATTCGAGATACAACGCTGCGGTTCATACCCATGCACAGTTTGCCGGAATGATTACCCGACTGGACCAGTATGTGGGCGAAATCTTCGCCAAGCTGAAGGAGAAGGGACTCGACAGGAATACCGTTGTCATCTTTACTTCAGATAACGGGCCGCATGAAGAAGGTGGTGCTGATCCAGAGTTCTTCGGTCGCGACGGTAAGTTGAAAGGTCTGAAGCGCCAGTGCTACGAAGGCGGCATCCGCATACCATTTATCGCCTGGTGGCCTGAGCATATCAAGGCAGGAGCGGTGAACGATACCCAGTTTGCCTTTTACGACCTGCTGCCTACTTTCTGCGATTTGGCTGGCATCAGAAACTTTGCCAAGCGTTATACCAACAGAAAGTTGGCTGGTGATGGTTTCGACGGAATCTCTATCGCTCCTACCCTTCTGGGCAAGGATGCAGAGCAGAAACATCACGATTACCTGTACTGGGAATTTCACGAAACCGACCAGATTGGCGTGAGAAAGGGCGACTGGAAACTGGTGGTAGTAAAAGGCGAGCCGCGGCTCTATAATCTGGCTTCCGATATCCACGAAGACCATAATGTGGCGGCAGAACATCCTAAGATTCTTACCGAACTCCTGGCTGCCATCAGAAAGGAGCATCGAGACAGCAAGGATTTCGAAATTACGCTACCAAAGTTCTGATTTTCTCTCCCGGTTACAGAGAGATAGAGATTACAACTAGATTCAAGAAAAAATGATGAACGACAACATAGCAAATCCCTTTGCCAAGCCACTCTATGTAATGCTGAAGCCTGCGGGTGCCCATTGCAACCTGGCATGCAAATACTGTTATTATCTGGAGAAGAACAAGCTCTATCCCACTGCTCAGCGACATCTGATGAGCGATGAGATGCTGGAACAGTTTACCCGAGAATATATTGAGGCGCAAACCATGAACCAGGTGCTCTTCACCTGGCATGGTGGCGAGCCTCTGCTGCGCTCCATCGACTTCTACCGCAAGGCTTTATCCCTACAGCAAAAGTATGCTGGAGGCAGGCGCATCGACAACGTAATTCAGACCAACGGCACGTTGCTGACCGATGAATGGTGCGAGTTTTTCGCCCAGAACCATTGGCTGGTAGGCATCTCTATCGATGGTCCGCAGCCTGATCATGACCATTACCGGCTGACGGCTGCGGGAAAACCATCGTGGAAGAAGGTGATGCAAGGCATCAAACTGCTGAAGAAACACGGGGTAGAATGGAATGCGATGGCGGTGGTGAATGCCTATAATGCCAATCATCCACTGGAGTTCTACCGTTTCTTCAAGGAAAACGGCTGTCAGTTTCTGCAGTTCACACCTATCGTTGAGCGACAGACCCGACATGAGGATGGCCGTACCCTGGCAAGTCTTGCCGACAAGAATGAGATTCCGCTGAGCGAGGCATCGGTTACGCCGGAGCAGTGGGGCTACTTTCTCTGTGCAATTTTCGATGAATGGGTTCGGAAGGATGTGGGCAAAATCTTCGTTGAGATTTTCGACTGCACACTGGCAAACTGGATGGGTATTTCTCCCGGCATCTGTGCTTATTCCAAGGAATGCGGTCATGCGGGAGTGATGGAGCACAATGGCGATGTTTATTCCTGCGACCACTTTGTTTTTCCGGAGTATAAGTTGGGCAATATCCGTGACCATTCGCTCATCGACATGCTTTATGGTGAGCAGCAACAGGAGTTCAGCCGTCTGAAACACAGTTCTCTTCCCCGCCAGTGCAAGGAGTGTGACATGGAGTTTGCCTGTCATGGAGAATGCCCAAAGAACCGCTTCATGAAAGATAAGTATGGCGATTCCGGTCTCAACTATCTCTGTCTGGGTTATTACCATTATTATCAGCATGTAGCGCCCTACATGGATTATATGAAGCAGGAACTCATGGCGCAGCGCCCACCTTCGAACATCATGAAAGTTATACAGTAAGCATGACAGATTCTAAAAAAACAGCAAAATACTTGGAAAAAAGTCAGAAATATCGTACCTTTGCAGGCAAAAAGCAATTTTACGAATATGAAAAGAATCAAAATGCCACTCTTGGCAAGAATCATCATTGCCATCCTGTTGGGTGTAATCTTCGGCAATTTCTTCAATGAAGCGGCCGTCAGAGCGTTTCTCACCTTCAACGGCATCTTCAGCCAGTTTCTGGGCTTTATGATACCGCTCATCATCATCGGTCTCGTTACGCCAGCCATTGCCGACATCGGTCACGGAGCCGGGAAACTCCTCCTTGCCACTGTGGGCATCGCCTTTGCCGACACCATCCTGGCGGGTCTGCTAGCCTATGGCACCGGCTCGGCACTCTTCCCACACATGATTGCAAATTCTGCCCATGTGGCAGTAGATAAGGCTGAAGAACTCAAACCCTTCTTCGAAATCAAGATACCAGCCATGGTTGATGTGATGAGTGCCCTCGTCTTCTCGTTCATCGCCGGACTGGGCATTGCCCATAAAGGCAGCCGCACCATGCAGAACGTTTTTCAGGAATTCAAGGAAATCGTATCAGGTGTCATCGCCAAAGTCATCATTCCCCTACTGCCCCTTTATATCTTCGGCATCTTCCTGGGCATGACTTTCTCCGGCGAAGCCTACCACATTCTGCTGGTCTTCGCACAGATTATCCTCGTCATTCTTGTACTCCATATCGTGATTTTACTTTACGAATATCTGTTGGCTGGCGGCTTGTCCCACAAGAATCCTTTTAAGCTGTTGCTCAACATGTTGCCAGCCTACTTCACGGCACTTGGCACATCATCATCGGCAGCCACCATTCCGGTAACTCTGAAGCAGACCTTGAAAAACGGCGTCACCGATGGCATTGCCGGATTCACCATTCCGCTCTGTGCCACCATCCATCTCTCGGGATCAATGATGAAGATTACCTGTTGTGCACTTACCATCTGTCTCATCAATGGTATGCCGTGCAATCTTCCTCTCTTTCTCAACTTCATCTTCGTGCTCGCCATCTGCATGGTAGCAGCTCCGGGAGTTCCGGGAGGAGCCGTCATGGCAGCGCTAGGTCCGCTAGCCTCAGTTTTAGGTTTCAATGCTGATATGCAAGCACTTATGATAGCCCTCTATATTGCGATGGACAGTTTCGGTACCGCCTGCAATGTAACCGGCGATGGCGCCATTGCTATAGTCGTGGATAAGATATTCAGAAAGGATAAATAAAAAATAAAAGAGGGTGCGTCACAGACTTATGACGCACCCTCATCCTTATATAAATCTCTCTCTATTTCTAAAGTGATTCACATATATATATTATGAATATCGTATGTTCTATTCTTACTTGCTCAAGCTAACAGAATGGCTCATGTTAGTCATTTCTGGAATTGAGTTTACTACGTGTTTCAAGAACATGCCCATGCAAAGAACCATACCTGAAAACATAACTGCGGCGAAAGCCATTGTAAAAATAGTCATCATAATTATTAACCTTTTTAAAATTTATTATTTGTTATTCCTTAAACACGAGTGCAAAGTTAACACTTTTTTATCGAATAACGGCATCTTTTGCCGAGAAATATCATTGCAATATGTTTTTCTTGATATGGGTCAACCACTTGTTTTTAGCCTTGAAAATGACATTTTGCTATCGGATATGTTATTTTTGTGGCAATAATTTATATATATCATTTTTCTCGCTTTATTATGTGTGTAACAAGATAGGGCTTCCTGTCAGATGATAAGAAGTCAGAATCGAAGTGAAAGCCAATCATCGAGCTTCACGTTCTGGAAGGTATGGATGCCCAGCTTCTCGGCAGCCTCACAGTTTTCCTTCAGATCATCGATGAAGAGAGTTTCATCGGGATGGATGTTCGCCTGCTTGACTACCTCTTCATAGATACGGGCATCAGGCTTAGCCAAGTGCATTCGCTGAGAGAGGAAACAATGCTCAAAATAATCCTCTACCCCATGGTTCTGATAAGGGAAGAGATGCTCCACGCAATAATCCCAATGTATATCAATGGTATTGCTCAAGAGGAAGAGGCGGTAACCAGCCTTCTTCAACTGCAGGAGTCGCTCCTTTTTCTCATCAGGAATCTCCACCAGCATCTTGTTGGCAGCATCGATGATTTCTTCATTCGTCACATCGGTCCCTGTCAACTTACGGGCTGCATCACAGAATGCTTCGGTGGTAATCATTCCAACACCCAGTTTGCTCATCAGCTTCATCCCTTCACTCTGGGGATTCGGATTAGCCAGTTCCCCCATTCCTATCGCCTTGAAAGCCCCGATGCATCCTTCCGGATTGAGCTTCACCAGGACATTTCCCAAATCAAATATGATATTCTTGTATTGCATAATCTACACCTTATTTTAAATTTCACTTTTAATCTTTAATCAGATACTTACTGCAAAAGTACTGTAAATTCGGGAGAGAACAAATGATTTCAAGAAGTTATAACAAGAATATAACATTTATTAGTAAAAAAGGAAAGCCTATGTATGAGAAATGTTTTTCTAAAACTATTGCCACTATTGCCACACTTAAAGTTAACCAATTGTTTTTTAGCTATTTAAGCGTTGCAACAAGGGCATTTTCTATTATCACCTATTACCACCTATTGCCACACTCGGGCAAAAACGGGGGATTCTCAGCGAAAAAGCAGAGGAATACTTATTGTTTTCGCAGAAAAACATTAAAAAAGTGGAGGAAAAGGCTTGCGGTTTCGAACATTTTTTTGTATTTTTGCAACCAACAGGAAAAATTCCTGCCGATTCCACCTAGAAGCTTACGACTCCTGTGAAACCACTTTATACACATTTAACCCAAAAACCAATGACACAAGCAGATTTAGTCAGACTCTACTTCAACAAAGAAAGTGCTTACAACTCATGGGACTATTGCTTCAACCAGCAATGTCCACTGGCTCAGGAATGTGCACACTATCTGTCCGTAACCTACAAAAAACCGGAACAGACCAAAGGCTACGCCATCTATCCCGATGCCTACCACGACAACAAGTACGAACATTTCCTGCAGCTGCAGATGATGAAAATGGCATACGGCTTTATGAATATTCTTGAAGAACTGAAGCGTAAAGACGAAGCCAGTTTCAGAGTACACATGACTTCCTACTTCGGAAGCAAGACTTCATACTATCGCTATAAATTAGGACAGACAGGACTCGTGCCTGAACAGCAGCAGTACGTGCTGAAATGGTGCCAGCAACATGGATACACCGACATGAGGTTCGACCGATATGCAGAAGAGGTCAACTATTAACAACCGCACGCCGATAAAGATTTTAACCCACGTACATGGTCACTCGTACCCGTGTACATGAGTATCCGTACCCATGTACACGGGTACGGACGACCAACACGATGAGCACGGATGACCGACACGAAGGTCACGAATGACCGGCGTAGCCGGGCACATTTGCCCAACGCCTTGGGCAAAGCTGGGCAAAACCATCGGCAATCCTAAGTATCACCCTATCAACAAATTAGCAGAAATATGAAGTTTACTATTACAAGAATCAACAAGCAGAACAAGTTGATGGTCAGTTCGAAAACCGTAGAACGGTTTCTGGAGCGCATCGCTAAAGATGATGCCAAGCTGAGTGTCACCAATTTCAGAATGAGTGTGCCGCTCATGGAGGCCGACTACCAGTACTACAAAGGCATCAAGGAATGGCAGCACGTTTATCCAGCCGCAGAATTCAACAAGGATGAAAGCGGCAATCTCGTCTTCCAGAAATCAAACGGACTGGTGATGCTCCACTTCATCAACCTCATGTCAGACCAGGAAAAAGATGCCGTCAAGAAGACGGTCAGTCTACTGCCGATGACCTTTGCTGCCTTCGAAGGAGCCGACGGCAGAAGCCTCATCGTGCTCGTAAGCATCTGCAACGAAGAAGGAAAAATCCCGACAAAAGAAGCCGACGCCGACTTACTCTACCAGTCTGCCTACGAACAGGTAAAGACGCTCTATCAGTCGCAGGTACAGGCAGCCATCAAACCCGAAAAGCCATCATTGGCATCCAACTTCATGCTTACGCTGGATGCCTCTCCTTATTATAACAGTAAGGCTGTGGCGATGCGCATCTCCCAAAATATGAAGAAGGTAGCCTCAGCCCCTAAAAATGTAGACAATCTGAAGACATACGATGACTATGAGTTTCTTTACCGCAAGGCAGCAGAAGAGACGAAGGAAGAGATGAAAAAAGCCAACATCTCATGGCAGAACGATGAAGACCGGTTCCTTGCCGGTTTCTCAGCCATCGCCATCAAGCTCTGCAACATGGGCCTCAGCGAAGAAGAAGCTTTCCTCCATATCCGCCGCAACAACTGGGGACATGTGACAGAAGAGAAACTCCGCCAGATAGTAGGCACCGCTTACGATACCCATTCCAAAGACAGGAAGACGGAGAAATCAGCCTCAGGCAGAAAAGGCCGTGCCGACATCCTGCAGATGATCAGATACCTGGAGAGCCGGTACCAGTTCCGTTACAATACCGTGATGAAATATACCGAATACCGCCCGAACAATTCATGGGTTGGCGATTTCAGACCGGTGGATGCCCGTGTGCAGAAAAGCATGACGCTGGATGTTCAGATAGCCGACATCCACGTAAGCATCAAGGATGTAAGGAATTTTCTAGAGTCAGACCGCATCAGAAACTACAGTCCAATAGAGTCCTATCTCTATGACTGTCTGGGTAAATGGGACGGCAAGGACCGCATCCGTGCCCTGGCACGAACTGTACCCACCAACAATCCTCATTGGGAAGACTGGTTTTACACCTGGTTTCTTGGAATGGTTGACCAGTGGCGCGGTATGTATCGCCGTCAATATGGCAACAGTACTATGCCGCTGCTCATTTCCAAGCAAGGTTACAACAAGAGCACCTTCTGCCGCCGTCTCATCCCTACCGAATTATCGTGGGGCTTCAGCGACAACATGATTCTGTCAGAAAAGCGTCAGGTATTGCAGGCGATGTCACAATTTCTACTCATCAATCTCGATGAGTTCAATCAGATTTCACCACAGGTGCAGCAGGGATTTCTGAAGAATCTGCTGCAGTTGCCTACGGTGAAAATCAAGCCGCCATACGGAAGTCATGTACAGGAATTTCCTCGTCTAGCCTCCTTCATCGCCACGAGCAACATGACCGATATTCTTTCCGACCCATCCGGCAACCGCCGTTTCCTGGGAGTAGAACTGACGGGACCTATCGATGTGAGTGGCAGACTGAACTATGAGCAGCTTTATGCGCAGGCGATGCAAGCTTTGGAGCGTGGCGAAAAATCCTATTTCGACGCCAAGGAAACCGCCATCATCATGCAATATAACAGACAATTTGAGCAGATTTCCCCTATCAAGCAATGTTTTCTGCAGGTTTTTGAGCCTGCAAGTACCCCGGAAAATGGCGAATATCTGATGGCAGCCGCCATTTTCGACATTTTGAAGCAGAAATTCGGCTCTTCTCTCCAGGTTTCGAGTATACAGAAATTGGGCAGAGAACTTCAGAATATTGAAGGTTTGAAGAACCGAAGAACAAGATTTGGTACTGAGTATCTGGTAGTTAGAAAATAACCTACTCACATTCCATCTCATTCCCTTATAAAAAGAGTGTGGCAATGCGTGGCATTAGGTGGCAACAGAAATACCGCTTACTGCCACGCATTATTCACTTATAATCAGAGAGTTAAATGCATTGGTGACAGATGTGGCAATAAGAATAGAAAAACAGCACCATGTAGAGTGGTTGTTCGGATTCCGAACAACCACTTTTTGCTTTACCATTCGCATGTATTGGCAATTGTGCAGAAATCATGAACTTCATTATGCGAGTTCATCCACTTCATTTCACGACTTCATCTACTTCATTTCACGAGTTCATCTACTTCATTGAGTTGACACATACGGCTGCGGTGGCTGAAGGAGACGACTGAGTTAGCAGAATGAGACGGCTGCATTAGACGAAGGAGTCGAATACAGTGGCTGAAGGAGACGAATGCGATAGCTGAAGGAGTCGAATGCAGTGACCGGAGGAGACGAATGCGATAGCTGAAGGAGTCGAATGCAGTGACCGGAGGAGACGAATGCTGTGGCAGGAGGAGACACATTCTGAACACTTATAACTAGAGATTGCGGTATAATACTAAACTGAGTCCACTTAAAAAAGTCCCGAATCATATTTTTTGTCATTGTAACTTATTGACAATCAATGGCACGTTTTCGTAAAAATGACTTTTTCAAGTGGGCTCAGAAAATAAAATCTGTTTTCTGTTTCAATCCACACACCCACGAAGGGTGTGACGCACGTATTTGGAGATACGATGCGCTGCATGATGTTTCAATCCACACACCCACGAAGGGTGTGACATTTGGCAGATGTACATCCAACATTGTATGTGAGTTTCAATCCACACACCCACGAAGGGTGTGACCATAAACTCTATCCGTTAGGCACACAATACCTATGTTTCAATCCACACACCCACGAAGGGTGTGACAATTTTCCCAGTTTGCTTGTATTACTTTCTAATCAGTTTCAATCCACACACCCACGAAGGGTGTGACTATCAAGTTCCTTGCGGTAAATGTATTGCTTGTCAGTTTCAATCCACACACCCACGAAGGGTGTGACTTACGTCCGTTATGGGAGTTTGGTATTTGTGATTCGTTTCAATCCACACACCCACGAAGGGTGTGACTTGCGTTTTGCATATTATGCTGTCTTACATTCAAAGTTTCAATCCACACACCCACGAAGGGTGTGACTTTCGCATCGTAACATGTTTACGGCAAAGGTTGGTGTTTCAATCCACACACCCACGAAGGGTGTGACACAATTTTTTGTTTAATTTCACAATGTTTCACGTGTTTCAATCCACACACCCACGAAGGGTGTGACTTTTGAGCAAACATATAGAGTACTTACGTGCTACGTTTCAATCCACACACCCACGAAGGGTGTGACTGCGTCACCTTGATCATACTCCCTGGTAAGATAAAGTTTCAATCCACACACCCACGAAGGGTGTGACTCCCCGATTATGATTTTCTTTAAACTCATATATTATGTTTCAATCCACACACCCACGAAGGGTGTGACTCTGCTTTGTTCCGTTGTCGTCCTGATATTGTCAAGTTTCAATCCACACACCCACGAAGGGTGTGACTATCTACAGCGTGTAAAAGCGCCGTTTCATACTCGTTTCAATCCACACACCCACGAAGGGTGTGACCTTCTGGATTTTGAGCGGCGATCGCTGCAATTGTAGTTTCAATCCACACACCCACGAAGGGTGTGACCTCCACCTTCAGCCCGTACCTTCAGCAGCGAGGAGTTTCAATCCACACACCCACGAAGGGTGTGACTTTACGGCAACACCATTTTTTTGAGCATTATTGTTTCAATCCACACACCCACGAAGGGTGTGACTCTCAAAATCTTTGCACCCTGTTATTTAAAGCTTGTTTCAATCCACACACCCACGAAGGGTGTGACGCCAACTGGCAATTTATGATCTGGATAATTCTGATGTTTCAATCCACACACCCACGAAGGGTGTGACTCTATAGGCTGCAAAGAATATCA
>CAUFXJ010000029.1:0-40727 GCA_959596915.1 Segatella copri | reverse complement strand
TGCTTGTGGATTAATTGGCAACCGCTCTATTCTCCGAAATGGTTGCAGCAACGTTCCTTGGAGGCTTTGCGCCTCCAGCCACTTGGGCGAACCTCCGCAGTGTTTTAGCATGGCATTAGATTTATGCAGACTATACCGAGGACACACAGCACACTCGGCATAGTTCACAAAGGAAATCAACAACACACAACTGAAACACTTGGCAAGTTTCACACTGAAAATATCACCTTTTCCTTTGCAAACTCCATGTACAAAGTAGCTTGTGTCTGTGACCTTGTTCTTTCAATGTGGCAGCTTTGATGTTTGGCGTAAATTGAGAGAATTAAGGTCTGCAACCTTGGGCATGGAAAGCCGAAAGGCAAATATCTCGTCTTTTGTTCTTAGAGGAGGGAGCGAGGTTATGTTTTGGGAACCCCAAAACTCCTCGCTCCACCATGAGGTCTGAGAAATTTTGCTCCCGATGGTCGCAGAAAGTGAGTGTACCAACTGTAAACAGTATGTCAAGTAACAAACACCCATGAACAGCGAAGCAACTTCTTTGCTAATGCCACTAAGCAGATGCAACAAAGCTATGTTCCATCTTTTATTGAGCAACCATTTCTGTTGATTTTGGCAATTTACTTTTCACTAACTCATATGATTCTTTTATCCAATCCTCTATCATTCTATTAGGAAAAGACCCCTCAATAAAAATGTCGTTCCAATGTTTCTTATTCAAATGGTACGCAGGAGAAAAGGCATTGTACTCTTCCCTCAATTCCTCTCCACGTTCGGGTAGCAGCTTTACTGCAATAGTTGGTATCGGTGCTTCCAACCAAATATGCAGAAATATCTTTCCTCCTACACGGAATACCACCCAATCTTCACCATAAGGCATAGCTTCTTCTGTATCTGGCAATGATAAGCAATACTTTCTAACTTCTTCAATGTTCATCTTGTACTTACGGTTTTATCTTTCAATGTGCCTAAGATATTCTAATATTTGCTGTTGCTCCAAATTCTGCATATATGCCTCCATATAGTCCCAATTTGGTTGGCTATTGCCATCTATAGGTAAGAGAATCTTTTGGCGTTTCAAACGTCCTGTTCCCATTTTATAGCCATATCCATATTTGGCACGTTGATTTGTTATGCACATGGATATGAAAAGAGAAACATACTTGTTGTTTCTTATAGGTTTCAGCTTGCGAGTGTCGTTTCCATATAGTGCATCGTATGGATGATAAAAGCAATACCCAACAGAGCCGTTTCGATTTACAGACAGGCTTCCCTTTTCCAATGTTTCGTTTTGATTGCCAACGAAATAACCGATGCCATTATTATTGGCTGTCGCCGTAACATAAGGGGTTTGCCCACTTGTACGCTCTCTTTCGTAGATGTCTTTTCCCGAAGATATTTGTGCAATTTCTTCAAGGAAGAACGCTTTCCATTTTACCCCCCCCCATTTTGTTCTCATTGGCGTTCAAGCGCTTCTTGAAAACCTTTAGAGTTGTTTTGAGTATATCAGCTTCTACCTCTTGCATGAACGAGGACATGAAATCGAAATCTATTTCACCCTTATCATTAATGGGAAGTAATATCTTTTCTCGCTTTATACGCTCGTCATTTATTTCTCTGTTGAAACTGTACTTCTCCGACAAACGGTTGATTATTGGCACCATGAAGAGGTAGGCATATTTATCCAATCCCTTACGTTTAAGCTGAGTAACATGGTCACTTGCCACAAACTCGTATTGATGGAAGAATGCACTACCAACACTACCACTATTGGCAATGGTTATGCAATCCTCGAACTTTCTTACGCTGCCCTCGTTGCCGACAAATCCATCCACGCCATTGTTGAGTGCCGTGGATGATACGTATGGAACTGTACCTTCTGTGTGGTCTGCCTTTTTGAGACGTTTGCCACGCTGTATTTCTGTGAATACTTCTGTAAAACTAAAAGGTTTCCATTGAGAGCGGAGCAGTTTACCCCCCCCCTAAAATTTCTTTGTGTATCAGTCGCTTGCATAATTTCTCTACTGCTGGTTTCAATAATAATGTTTCTTTTCGACGCATGTATTCCTCCATGAACTGCCAATCAGGATTTGTGCAATCAACAGCAAGAGGAAGCATAATTTTAAAGGCTCTTAATCTGTTACCGTTTATTGAATACCCATGTCCAAAGCGTTCCCTTTGCTTTGTTATACACATTGAGACAAACAGCAAATGGTATTTATTCAAATCACTCTTGGGTATCAATGCGGAAACATGACTATCCAAAGCCATAGAGGTAGGTTGGTAGTAAGCTATTCCTGCACCACCATCTCCATCGTTATTCAATGTCAGAATATCACCTCGAAAGATTTTCTTTTGTTCCTTTGATACGAAGCCTTTATAACCATTGTCTGTCTTTTTGGCAGAGACCAAAGGTAAAGTTCCTGTCATCAAAGATGCCATATTATTTTGGTTTCCCTTTTCAAAGTCAAAGAAATCTGAAAGATAGAAATCTTTCCAATCTTTATTTTTGAGTGATAGCTTATCCATTCGCCACCTCCTTTTCTTCAAACAAGTAACCTCGTCCATGAGTAATCATGTTAAACTCAAATGTCAGATAGTCAGCCATTGTCTTTTCAAAGTCTTCCTCTGATGGTATCTCTTCGTTGAAATAGTAAAACGAGTGCAGCCATTCGTCATCTGCTTCAATGGTGCTACGCACAATAAAAGAGTTTGGTGCAGTCTTGCCTTGAAACCAACAATCAAGCAGGTATTTCTTTCTCTCGGCAGCTCTATCTGTTGGCATCAATCCAACATGGGCAAAGACTTCATAACCATCATCTTTGAAATCGACAAACTTCACTAACTTATCCTTTGGGTGTGGTTGATGCGCTGTAAATACGGCTATCACAGGATTTGTTCCTACGCCATAGAACGTATCTGTATTAAGCGTTATAACACCCTCAAGCGTATGGTTATCGAGAATATACTGTTTGTCGATTTTGTCTTCTTTCGTTTTGCCGACCATTGTGCTTTGTGGAACTATGACAACACAACGAGCACCATCACCTACGCAATCCAACAAGTGACAGATGAATTTCAACTCCGTCAAGTGTGCCGTGCTTTTTGTCTTTCCTTGTGAATACGGTGGGTTCATCAAACCAACGGTAAAGCCTTTCTTGTACATGTCTTCTGATTTTTGCTTCAAGAAGTCTGCACAGATGAGATTGCTCTTTCCGTCACCACGCAGAATCATGTTGGTTGTGGCAATGGAAAACATATCGTCACGCAACTCTATACCGTGAAGATTGTTTCTTCTGATGTTTTCCTTGTCTTCCTCTTTTGCCTGTGTCAGCATTCTGTGCATGGCAGCTATCAAGAAGCCACCTGTTCCGCAGCAAGGGTCAAGCACCTTGTCGGTAGGCTTGATTTCAGCCAATTCTGTAAACAATTCGGTTATGTGCTTTGGAGTAAGAACTACGCCAAGTGTTTGCCCATCGCCACCACTATAACTGATGAACTCTCCATAGAAACGACCAAGTACGTCTTCTGGTGAGTTGTTGCAAATGGCAGTTAGAATATTTGAGTGCAAGTATTCCGCAAAGTAGCGCAAAGGGGATTTGCCCAATCGCTCATCCTTTTCAGACAACACAGGTCTATTGATGATGAGGTTAAATTGGTCTATAACCCTTTTCTTTTTCACCTGTGGCTCAACCTTTACTCTTTCCATGTGTGCGGACATGGCATCAAATATCTTTTGACCATCAGTTTTGATAGTATCCCCTGTCAGATTCTCTGTTGAGAAATCCTTTTCTTCTAATGCCAAAAGAATAGCAGATACGACCAAAGGTTTCTCGCTATCTCCGAGTTGTCCATAGTTGCGCAAATCCTCATGCAAAGTCTTTGCACGGCTAAGAATGGTTTTCAGTTCAACACGTTCAATACTTTCGTTACCGCAAATAATCTCATTGTAGTAACGCTCTATATTTTCGGTCGAGAATTGACTGAAGTCCTTGACCTTTGGAAGAATTTTGTAACCTGTAGGACTAACGTAAATAGGACGAATAACAATGCGCTTCTCGTCTGTTCCCGAACAACCAAAGGCAATGACTTTCTTGAAGTTTGTGTTTTGAATGATACTGAGCGCATAATGCAGCGCACCATTCTCCGCATACTTGGTTACGCTTGAAGTATCCATCAGCAAAGTTTCATTATCTTTCAAGTACTTTGCCTGGTCCTCAACCTTTGCCTTATCTTCTATTACGATAACAAAGTCACCCGATATTGCCAAGTATTCAGGAAAGCCTTTCTTTCCTGTACCACGTTTAGAGACCATAGCCTTGTTGATTTCCTCAATAGGGCATGACTCTGCGTAGTGCTCTATACTTGAAGCATCGAGCAGCTTTGATATAATGAGGTCTGTTGTCTTTTCTGTCATTTTTATACCATAGATAATTGGATTTTACCACAATGCAACTTTACCTGCTATACCTAAGTCAATCGTTGCAGTAACTACACCCAGTGCTTTGAACACTCTCCTCATGGTTGGAATAGTGATACTATAACCTCTTTCCAATCGAGAAATCTGTGCTCTTTTCACGCCAATACGCTCACCAAGTTGTTCTTGTGTCAAGTTCTGTTCTATACGAGCTTTCTTGATGGCTTCGCCTAATCTATAGGCATGTAAAGCTCCATCCACATCACTCTCAAAAGCATCACGTTTTGGTGTGCCTACTTTACCGAAATGCTTGTCAAGCACATCGTCCAATGGGGTAAGATTCATCTGTGCCATAATCACTTGTTTTTGAAATATTCTCTTCTTATTGCTTCTGCTTTTGCTATCTCCTTGCTTGGTGTCTTCTGAGTTTTCTTGATAATGCCGTGGGTGGCAATTACCAATGTTTCTTTATCCTTGTCCCAAAAGCAAACAAGCGATAAGCAGTTTTGTTATACAATGTACGAAATTCCTATATCTCCGAGTTTTCCAACTTCTTGAAGAGTTCTTTGTTGCGTTCTCCACCTGCAACACGCTTGATGTTGTAGTAAATCTTGTAAGATACCGCTTCGGGTAAACTCTCAATAAAGTTCTGTGCCTCGTCTGTCGAGACAAGTTTGAAGATATTTTGTGCCATACATTATCATTTTTGTACAAAGGTAAGCATATTGTTTCATAAAGAAGAAACAATGACCATTTAAATATAATCTACAGCTCTTTTTTAACATTTTGGCGATAGATAATTGCGTATAAGAAACTTGCAAACCTCGTAGAACATCTAACTGAAAATAAAATCTAAAAAATGAATGAGATTGCCGTTTATCCACATAAAACTTGTATCTTTGCCCTCGAAAAGAGTTGTTTGACAAGCAAAGCAAACTTATGTATTATGCAGAAGTTAGAACCGTTGCTAAATCATTACCTCTATAGAGGTGGAACACTCGTAAATCGCTCATTTTAAGCTGTTAGGCAGAATTTGCCGAATTTTCCGGAAAAATACTACCCAACGGTGTGGAGATTTTTTCGAAAACCGAAGGCTCGACCTTTTATTTCCAAAGCCCGCTGCCATACCTTTGCACCTGCACGATAACGGTTGATGCCAAAAGGAAAGACCCTGTGGAGGAAAGAAAATCAGAGCGGCAAATGAAAATAGAAACTTCACGGAAGTTTTTGGACTGTACGATTATCGCATACTCATTTCTGAGAAATGGATACAATTACTGTCTTGCAAATGTTTTTAGGAAAATGGAAATCGCATACAAGAATGGCACAGCCTTCAGAGAAATTCCGATGAAAGAAGAGTATGGCTTGTCCATGCTTCTTGCATCGGGTTTTCTCCAAGGCTGTGCAGCCAAGCATGAAAGTGGTCGTTGAGGTTTACATCAATGACTTCTTTCTTGCGGTGGAGTATGCAAACAAAATGGTACGGCAAATCAAGGAATGGTGTTTCTTTTGATCGGTTAGCCTGCAACCGACAAAAAGAAACACTTTTCCTCATGCCGTACTACTAAGACATGAAAGGGTGGCGTGCCACTGTTTCATGTCGTTTGGATTGTGCGGTTAAAATGGAACTGCGAGTTGTGGCTATAAAAGTCAGCCGTTGTCAGCACGGCAAACAAAGAAAAGTCCTTGGCAGTATAGTCTTGAAGTATTTCAAGGCATACCGCCAAGGATTTTTCTTGCCGTGCCATAGTCGGAGGAAGTTAGTCTGAGGTACGAGGACTGTCTTTCTTCGACGACGGCTGACTTTTATACATAGGACACGATAGGATGAGAATGTGCAAGTACAAATAGAACATTCAATACAGAATTCTCAATCATTTTTTGCCATCATACATAACAATAATAATATCTCGCCGTTATATAATAAAAACAATAGTAATGAAAAAGATATCAATGGTCATTGTGGCTATTTCAGCCGTGATTAGTTTAAGCGGATGCCATGAGGATCCTACTTATGTAGATTCTTACTTCCAGCGTCAAAGTGTAATTGAGGAGCTGAGTAATGAGCTTAAAGGACATAGCGATAGCAAAGTACCAGTGACACTGAACTATGGCGGAAAGCAGCATCTTGTGCTTTTCAACTTTAAATGTCCTTCGCAATTTGTTTTTGATGCAGACAAGCGTCCTATTTCTCCAAGAAGGATCCAACAGGAACTCAAATCTATTATTGTTGACAATGTAATTGTCCAAGAAATTGATGGCTATTTAGGAGAAGAGTACATTCTTAGTATTATGGGCAAAACAGATTCAATCTCGAAATGAATGAGACGAAGTTGTCTGTAACGTTATTTTCAGCCAAAAGTTTTAGTTGTATCTGTTTTCTGCGCATACGACACGTTCAGAAACATACTCATAATGGCTAGTAATATTTTCATTTTTGAATAGCAAACAAAATATGGATATAAAAACTGAACAATCAAAAAACAAGATTTTACTTCCTTGCTAAATTTGTTTTTTTCATGTAAAAAATCGGGGATAAAAAGCTAAAGTTCATTTTCATCCCCGATAGTTTATTTTAGTTTTTGAGTTTTACTTTAGTTGTTCGAGCCATTTCTTTACACACCTTATTGCTCTGTTTTGCTCGCCTTCCAAGATATGAAAATCGCCATTTTTATATGTTATCTTTTGATTGCTGTCATTTTGAACAGCTTCATAAAGAACAAGTAAATAGAAATCTGAAGGGTTTATAAGTCGCTCCATAATTAGTGGAATAATTTGTTCTCCCATTGATTTGAGAGAATTAAATTCTGGCAATCCTGCATAAGAATATGTGCTTGCACTATACCGAGTCTTTGGATTATGGTCTATTGCAAAATTCCATTTATCTACCAAAATGGAAAAACGAGATCTTATACTATCAGGTACCTGTGAAGCTAATTTTTTAATTTTCTCCTTGTCAGACATAGTTAATGTATCCATCTCTATAGTTCTTGCTATCTCGCTCATACGAGAGTTTGATATGTTAAAAGACGTTTGCACATCACCATATAGATTTCCCATTAAGCCTAGTCTATCATGTGTTATTCTGAGATATCTTCCTAATTTAGACTCCCATGTAGTCCCACTATATCTTTTACTACCATGGGTCATATTTCTGTCGGAAGTACCCCAACCGTCAACATCTGCATTATAATCCAAAGTAGATGTTACGGAATAATTATTTGGCGCATAGTACAGTATCTTAGCATTTTGGTATTGCTGCTGAAAACTTGACAATGGAGACTCTGGGTCTATCCATCTGTCCTCTAATCCCATAGAATAAGCGATACAATTGTAAAGTGGATTGGCTTCATCTGTAACCATTACTCTATCTGTATTCAAATATGGGAAATCAGTACTTAAAACCTGTTTCTCTTCATTTGTTGGTTCTCTGTATGTTTGAATTGCCCTTGTTACAGACTTATCGCTAACAGAATATTCTTTACTTGATTTTGCAACATCAGGCACAATACTGTCGTTTTGTTGGCATGCAACAAAACACAACGCAAATAAAAATACAATAAAATATCTCATAGCCTATCATTTTATAAATATAGTCAAACAGAAATTGTTTGTGTATGCAAAACTATTGGATAGCTTTTTAACCAATATTTCTCTCATTCAATTCCCGTTTGACTATCAATGTTATATATCCTTGCTAATTCCAAATGTTTTCTGGCTCTTTTTCTGTTTGCAAAGGAACTTCTTCAATTAAGCCTGGAGTCACTTTCATTCTCTTTTGGGCAGAATGATTTGTTTGCTCTTTAAAGTTAAGAAATAAAAAATTTCTCCCCATTCCATTACCAAAGATTACATCTAAAGGTTCTCCAGTATCTTCCCATATACTAACTTTAGCAGCATAATCAAAGGCGAACTTTACAGAAGTGCTATCGTATGTAAAAGTTACAGTATAGTACTTTCTTCCTATCTGTTTTTTTATTTCAGGAAAGCTGTCCCCATAATCCTCCTTTTGGAAAACTTGAATATCTGAGACGTTTGCGCTTTTAAAATATGCAACGTATGCAGGACCGTAGGTCATCGCTACATTTTTTGCAGTTTCAATGAGCGAACTTTTGCTGAAAGCCTCCGAACGCTTACTTGAATTTAAGGATTGCGCATATAATGCAACAGTTCCTAAAATTACAGATAATATAAAAATAATCTTTTTCATAATTGCCATATTTAATAATACTAATTATGGGAACACTCTTTGTGATGGGCCAAAAGTATATACTTTGTATGAGGCATCTTTCTTCATACCACCAACTAATTTCTTTATGCTATAGTCATATAGTATCCCAGGTAATTTGTTCGTTGTGGCAAAGCTCTTATCTGCTGATGAAGGCCCTGTCGCTCTACTGACCGTTGATGGACAATATTCAAGAGTTGTGTGACAATGGAAAAATGCACAAACGGTTATGTTATTTGTAGGTATACCTAAACTAACACTTGCATTTGTACCTTCACATCCTGCTATTGTAGGACCTTTTACCATAGTTCCACAAGAATATTGTTTACTATTTGAATCGTAGTAGATATAGAACCCATATTCATTTCTTCCACTACTAGAAGCATTACTTTTCATTTTTGCCCAAGCTTCTTCCATCTTACTTTTGACAGTTGGGTCGGAAATAATTGCTGATACGGTTGGATAAGTCTGTTGTAGAGACGCTTGTTTGGCAATTTTAGCATGAACTATTGCTGTTTTTGATACGATTTGTATTAACGAATAGCCGTAAGCTCCACCATCAGCAGGTGGATTGGCATAAGTCGTTTTAGTAACCAAAAGCTCATAATCATACCCTTTCTCATAGTTAAAGCCTTTAATTCCTTCGAGTGCCCAAGTATTCCATGTGTCATCACCTTTTTCCTTTACAAGCATACAGTCATGCATTGTACCTGTAAGCCCTGATGTCTGTCCCATATTGGCAGATACATACAATGTAACAGTCTCTTGCTTATCAACAGGCTCATTATCATCTATACAGCTTGCCAACAAAGAAAGTACGATAAGTAATATTGCATAGAAACAGAATCTTGTCTTTTGTATATTCATAACTTTTAAAATTAATGAATGTTTGGTATTCTTCCACCTGATGGAGGATTAGGATTGCCATTGTTTAATGCTGCTTGCAACTCTTTGCGTTGTGCTTCTGTTAAGATGTTATTATTTCCATCATAAACAACATCGTCCAATTCTCTATATACATCAGAACGGGCAATATATGGCAAATAAAAATAATTAAGCCATGCTCTGTCCAAATCAGACAGAACATCATTTTGGAAGAACGTACTTCCATCTTTTTTCAGCATTGTTGGTTTGCCATTCTTGCTAAAAGTATAGGATCCATAAATCATTATCGAATTAAAGTCAAATGCACCTCGAGTATAATAATTAGATGTTATTTTTCTAACATCATTCAATGCATTATCTTCTACATTTTCGGTATATACGGTAATGTAATTATCTCTGTCATAACGGCAATGTTCGTGATACATGGCACATGCATGACACAGTTCATGGACAACGACCCCAACACCGCACTTACTACCAATGAGCATTTCTTGTTCACCTCCTATACGACCTACATAAGAACTACTTACTGTTGGTTCTTCTTCATTATTCTTAACATTAACATAAGGATATTTAAAACCATATGTTGGATCAACCGTAGGTTGTCCTGTAGCATTATAGAAACGCACATTTGTTCTTGACTCAATATGCTGAATGGCATTTCTCAAGACTATTCTCTCATTAGCAGTAAGACTAGGATCTATTACGTATCTGACCATACTCCAAAATACGTTTTCGTTTGGGTCACGTCCTGTCGCACGTGTAATACTTGTAGGATAAATGACTTTAGTTCCTGTCATCGGACTGACAAGCAAACTGTCACTTGGTAATGTATTATTTGGTACTGGATAAATACTACCCGTTTCATCGAGCAATTTCACCTGCTCGTCAGAGAGCAAGATGTCTCCCATAGAATACACGCCATTCTCCTTCTTGATGTTAAAACCAGATGTGAGCTTAATGATTTCTGCTTCATCGTTTGATGATGTGGAAGAATGGTTAGTCAATACATCCTCACTTATGTCATTCGTACAAGAATTAAATGACAATCCAAGAATCAAAACCAAAACAAAATACAATTTTCTAATCATAATACTTTGCTTTTAAAGTTAGTTCCTACTCATTCTGCTTTTCGGATTCCGCACCTTTTAACAGTCTGGTCTGTGGGATTATTATCTTTTTAAATCTTTCTTCTTGTAAGGAGATTTTACATTTCTATTTCTCCTTCTGCATACCAGCATTCTCCTTGTATCAAGATTACGTATGTACCAGATTCCAAAACACTAAATTCCGTATTCAAGGTTGAAGAATGACTCTCAAGAGTTCCGTTTACATTGTAAAGAAACACCTCGGCTTCTATGCCCGTGTCACCAGTAACCTTTATATTATGCGTATCAGAATCATAAACTACCTCTATAGGCATACGCATGGGTGCACGGTTCACTTGCATATTTTTTCCGGGGTTTATCTTTCTATGAAACTCCATGAACACTCCACGTTGCTCTGCGAAAGCGGTATGTGCCATTGTTGTTAATAGCAACACCACTAATATAATTACCTTTTTCATACTCATTTTATAACCGCTAAATGTTATTAATTTTTTGGCAAAGTTAATACAAATAAAGTTTTTTACCAAGGGCAAAAGTTTTACGTTAAACTTTTTTATTCCCTGATATTTAATAGCTTACAAAGCATTAATGGTGAGAAGTTTTACACGGCAAATCAAAGTTTTATGTTTACGTCAAAATAGGGCTTAACATTAAGGTGTTTCCAAACTTTCATCTTGGCAGAAAATCCAAATTGCAGCGTATTATGTGTATGACAATACTGTTTTGAGTTATATCGTGTTATATTGATAATATCGAACGGGCTTCTCCATACGAACATGAAAATTTTGTTCTCTCAAATAATATCATGTCCGCATATAGTTTCGCAAAGGTAGAATATGAACCTTTCTGGAGATAGCAACAAGTGTTTGAACATAGCTTATCCAAACACATACTGCCACAATGTCTTGTCGCTTATGACGATTCTAATGTTTGCCTTTTGATACCTTTGTACAGGTATCGTTTTACCATAAGCTATTACTACACCTATAGCCATAAAATAATTGCCACCTTCTCTATATATGAGTTTGGCATTATGGCTTATGATATTGCAGTTATAAGATGCATTGTCGTTGCCCTCGAAAGAAACATGAGCTGTCCTTGGCTCATCGAAAAGATGCAAATACTTATATGGTACAAACACTTGCATTGTTCTTTGATTGAGAACCTCACCATTAGCCTCTATGGATATAGGATAAGGTATCTTATAGAAAGCGACTGCGAGGACGAGGACTATGATGGTAATAATTATAGTCCCCAAGCTGACGAGGCGAGGAGGAACTTTGCCTATCACGTTCCTCACCTTCTCACTTCTCAACTCGATATTATCTGATTCTTTTTTTTTCTGTTCCATGTCAAAAACATTTTAGTTTCCCAATTCCAACTGATTCTTCACAAGATTATAGTATGCCCCTCGTTTGGCGGTCAAAGACTCATGGTTGCCTATCTCAACCACCTTTCCATGGTCGATGACCACGATCTGGTCGGCATTCTTCACCGTGCTTAAGCGATGCGCAACAATCACTACAGTTTTCCCTTTATAGAATTTGTCCAAGTTCTCCACAATACTTCTCTCGTTGTTGGCATCGAGCGAGTTGGTCGCCTCGTCAAGGAAGATGTAGTCAGGATTCTTATAGACAGCTCTTGCTATAAGAATGCGCTGCTTCTGCCCTTGGCTCAATCCTACGCCATCACGCCCAATCTTGGTGTTAAACTTCAGAGGTAACGCCATTACGTAGTCCTTGATGCAAGCTATCTCGGCAGCTTTCACCAATCGCTCCTTATCTATGTCGCCATTATCAACGGCAATGTTTCGTGCTATGCTTTCCGAAAAGATGACACCATCCTGCATAACAACACCACATTGCCTGCGCCACCACTTTTTGTTAAGCGTGTTAATATCAGTATTGCCGATATTGATTTGTCCCTCTAATACAGGGTAATAGCCAAGCATCAAACGAATGAGGGTGGTCTTTCCGCTGCCAGATGCACCAACGAGTGCCGTTACCTTACCTTGCGGAATGTGAATGCTCACATCGTCTATGGTTTTGCGCAAAGCATGTGGGTCGTACTTGAACATGATGTTCTTGATGTCAATGCCCTCATTCTTATCTTCAATAGAAGTTAGCAAGCCTTCCTTTCCATTCTCATCATCCATCTGGTGAATCTCGTTGATTCGTTCCAAGCTAATCTTCACATCTTGCAGTGAATAGAAGAAATTCATTAGTTGCTCTACTGGCGAGTTAAGTTGACCGATGATGTATTGCACAGCGAGCATCATACCGAGTGTCATTTGCCCATGAATCACTGCGGTTGCAGCCACTACCGTGACGATGATATTCTTCACCTCATTGATGAAGATGCTTCCTGCCTCCTGTGTCTGTTGGAGTTTGAGCGATTTCATCTGCACCCCGAATAGGTCTGCTTGCATGTTCTCCCATTCCCATCTTCTGCGCTGCTCGCAATCCTGCAACTTGATTTCCTGCATGGAAGTGATAAACTCATAGGTCTTGTTATTATTGATGGCTTGTTGTTCGAACAATTCATAGTCAAGTACTTTCCTTCGTTTTAGGAACAAGGTCATCCATCCACTATACAGAATGCTTCCAAGCAAGAAGATAGCAAACACCAATTTGTTGTAAAAAAACAGCACCACCGAGAAAACTACGAAAGTTAGCATGGCAAAGGTAATGTTGAGGGTCTGCTGCGTGAGGAAGTGGTTCACACGGCTATGGTCATTCATTCTTTGCATTAAGTCGCCCATGAGTTTTGTGTCAAAGAAAGACATCGGCAAATTCAAAAGTTTGATGAAGAAATCGCTTACCAAAGAGATGTTGATACGTAGGGATATATGCAGCAATAGCCATCTGCGGATAAAGTCTATAGCAGTGCGACTGATAGTAAGCATCAACTGTCCCAATAGGATAAGCCAGACGAATCCGATGTCTTGATTCTTGATACCGACATCTACAATAGATTGGGTAAGAAATGGCAGAACAAGCTGCAGGAGGCTCCCGACTATCAGACCCAAGATGATTTGTACGAAATACTTGCGGTATTTCTTCACATATCCAAATAGAAAGCGGAAAGATCTTTCCTCTTTGACGTTCTCTTCACCCTGAATCTTATAAGTGAAGAAAGCAGGGGTAGTTTCCAAGAACATAGCAATGCCCTTATCTTCTTCATTGGATCTGGTACTTATCCAATATTCCCTGAATTCATCAAGATTGTAAGTTACGAGTCCTTTACCAGGGTCAGCAACATAGAATTTCACCCCTTTCTTTACCTTATATAAAACCACAAAGTGATTTTGGTTCCAATGAATAATACAAGGTAGGGGAGCTTCACATAATATTCCAATTGTAGTTCTTGCACATGTGGTTTGCAATCCAATAGTGTTAGCTGCTTCATTAATGCCAAGCATGGAAACTCCTTCTGTTGTTGCAAAACAAAGTTTCGACAGAGACTCCAATGAGTAATCTCTGCCGAAATATTTACAAACCATTTGCAAACAGGCTATGCCACATTGCATAGAATCGTATTGATGAATAACTGGAAATTTTCTCATGAATGTTATATTCCCGCTATGAAAGTTAATGCCATAAAATGATAATCTGTTATTACTTTTCACAAAAACTTGTTGTCTTGTGTAATATGTCGTGACTTGGTTCTTCTATGTGCTTTCTTATTTCAAGATTGCACTTTCACTATTTTGATGTTTGTAATCTGGTGACTTTGATGTCTTCTTGCCATAGTCAAAACTATAAACAATTTTCAAATTTGCATACTGATTATAACTACGACTTTGATCTATTTGCTTGAAGGAATAATATGATGCAGATAATTCATCTACAATTTTATTATTCATCATGAACAAATTGTTTGCATTAGCTTCGATAGCCCAATTCCCATGATTCCACATAGCCGATA
Source organism: Segatella copri (assembly GCA_959596915.1). Lineage (GTDB taxonomy): Bacteria > Bacteroidota > Bacteroidia > Bacteroidales > Bacteroidaceae > Prevotella > Prevotella copri_N. The sequence continues at coordinate 26,164 of CAUFXJ010000029.1, read as the reverse complement.
GTTGATACCGCCAAAATATCTTTCTGTTAATCTGGCTGTCTATCAAATCTCTTGATGGTGACGCTATGGATGCACCAAAAGAAAAATCCCCAACATAGTAGTTTATCATAGCAGTCCCAGAGAATGCAGACAAATTACGATGCTCAGCTCCTCCTCGAACTAAATGTCCAACCCATTGACCGGATAACTTCATATTAAGTGTACCAGAAGGTTTATAGGTTATAGACATATCTGCACTGGGACGATGATAGACACAGTCATCTCTAAAAGTGCTAATAAGATGCCCATCTCGAATATAGTAATCCGAAATAATCGAATGATTTTGATAAAAGTATGACACTCCCGTTTGCAAAGCGAATTTGTTAAGGTTCAATGTATGGCTTAATCTCGGATTCAAAAGAATTGAATTGTCCATCTTAGGATTACCTTTGAGAATGATTATAGGGTCAATCTGCTGTTCTACATTGTTAATCGTATTTATTCTCGGATAAGTATTTCCCAAAGCGAGCATAAATTGAAGTTGCTGTACTTTATCTATCTTATATGTAGCTCTTGCCTGAAGTCTCGGTGTAAGATGATTGATAGACTTCATCCCCTCCAAACGATATGTTAGAAATGACAGCCCAGGATTAATATCAAAGAAAAAACTCCCTAAACGTTGGGAATAGTCTGCAAAAAGGATGGTTTCGGACGAATGCAAATTTTGATTATATGCAGAAGTCCCAATGTATTCGGAATCACTAATTCTCATGAACTCGTATAAACTGAAAGCCAATCTATTTCTATGACTGAACGCCATGGAATAGTTTGCATTCGCTTTGATGTAATAATAATCTTCCTTGACAAGTGAACGAAAAGGCACATTATCATCGTTATAGAGACGGTCATAATCGTTTCGAGAATAATATCCATCAAAAACATAATCCAACGATTTTGTGTTAGAAAATGTGTGCAATCCGTAAAAATAGACACTTGGACGATAAGATTTGTTTCGAGTGTTAATGTCCAAAATGCTACCGTTCTTGATTGCTGCATCAGTTTTCCAATACTCCGTCATTCCATTATTGACATCATTTCTTGAAGCATTCCATGCCATACCACCTCTAAGCATCCAAATATATTTTCTTCCTCGGTTGCTGATTGATGCCTGTATATATTCTTCCGTCTGCCTATTGGCAGCATTATTGTAACGCTGCAGTCTATTCAGTTGATAGTCAGGGAATATAAAAGACTCGTCCTCGTTCATAGACGATTTTGGGTTTTCCAAAGAATATCCTGCCCAAAGATTCAAACTCTTGGTTCCAGTGACAAATTTTGAAATAAGATTATAATCGCCATAAAGATATCCTACGTTCTGAGATGCATCAAGCTGTGTGTAGCCACCATTGTTGAGTGGCTTCATGATGATGTTTATAGCATATGTGTCTTTGGCATATTTCCCTGTCGGCACATCAAAATATTCAACACGAGAAATATCCTTCGGTCTTAATGACTGTACCTCACGGAAATCAACTTCGCGTCCATCGATATATAGAGTTGCAGCTCCATTTGGAGTTGTCACGCTTCCCTTCAAACGGTCAACAGACACTCCCGGTACCATGAGATTGCTCAACATGTCGTAACCAGTTACAGCATGCTTACGCTGCTCCTTGGTAGGAATGGCAAGAATATGGTCATCCTTGCGAGTAAGATAAGATGTCTTTACAACTACTTCGTCAAGTTCTTTGCCTTGAACAAAAGTTTTAGTTGTATCTGTTTTCTGCGCATACGATACGTTCAGAAACATACTCATAATGACGATTGGTAATGCTTTCATCTATTGTTTTTTATTTTATAATCAATATGCCTTTTAAGATTCTCTACAATGCCTTCTCGTTTTGCTTTGCAAAAACTTTCTTGACTATCTTTTTGATATATCCTTTTATACGGGCATCCACCCTCGCAAATAGGGAAACAGAAGCATCTCTCACAATTTGCGTCCGATAGAGGGTCGTTTTCCAATAAATATTTCAACAACAGTTCATGGGACAATGACACATTTTTAACTGTGCCTATTGTTTTTCCCTTGATACCAATATCATTCCAACATTTGTAAAGTTCTCCTTCAGGACCAATGACAAAACTTGTGATGTGACGTGCACTACATTCTCCAAATATAGGACGAGGGTATAATGAAATCGGTATATTATGAGTGTCATATTGTTCTAACACAAACTTATTGACTTCGTCTGCTTCAAAACAACAGCCATTTGATTCTGCGGAAAAGTCATCGGTGACGTATCCAGGATGGATGTTGATGCTATATTTCCCATACCTCTCCTTGAGATAGTTGTATATACGATGATATTCCGATTGGTTAGACTTGTCAACGTTAACTCGAAATTCTATAGAAATCTCCGGATATACTGAGAACAAATCGTCAAGATTATGCACTATTCTTTGAAAACTGTCATTGTTCTGTTTATGAGGTCTGCGTTCATTATGAACTTTCTCCAAACCGTCTATCGTTACTTGAATAGCTGAGATTTTCAACTCTTTCAATTTCTGAGATTTTGCCTTGTCTAATAGATATGCATTTGTTATCATGTGGGCGTTATAGTTTTCGAACATATTCATTAGTCTGTGCGACAATTTTTCTATATACTCAAACTGAAGCAAAGGCTCTCCGCCATACCATGTAACACGCAAAAACTTTGTGTTCTTGAATAATTTGACAAATGAAATTGTATCTTCGAGTAAGTTTAATTTCGCTTTTGCAGACAATGGTGCGATACCCGATTCATAACAATATATGCATTTGAAATTACATGCTGTAGTTGGTGCTATGGTCAATGTTAGATAACCAGTATCCAAACGTGACATTAAACGTTGTAACTTAATAGAACGATAAATATTAGTATCATCATCAACTAATATCATATTCTTCTTTAGCGCCAATACGTCATCCTCTGATAAATACGAAAAATCACCACTTATTATTTTGTCTATACAAGATATAAGTGATGCGTTCATTTCCATCAGATTGTTAGTAAAGGTGTTGTAAATAAATCTTCCGTATGGAGATTCAAACACTATATTATACTTAGACCAATACATAGAATTTTCTTTTAAGGAAAGGGAACTTTAAAGAAATATGTTCCCTCTCCATTATTAGTTATGCAAAGTTGCCTTGGCATCGGCAATCAGGTGCGCAGTTCCATGCATCACAACCCGTCCATGGGTCGCAAAATTGCAATTTATCATCAACCTTGGTGACTGAATTCGCGTGATTGCCACCTCCAAAGATTTGCGCCAGTACAGAGGCACACAAATGATTCTCAAACTGTTTGTTGGAATCATTACGTTCAACGAACGTGAAAAGATTTTTCTTCATTCTTTCCTGCTTTTTAAGTTAATAATTATGTTAACTGTTAGCCGATGATGCTTACCACCAGTTGGCTATTTATATTTCTTAATCTTTCATGTGTAAGGGAACTTACATTTGTATTTCTCCTTCAGCATACCATCCTTCTCCTTGTATTAGGATTGTGTATGTATCAGATTCCAAAACACAAAATTCCGCATTCAAGGTTGAAGAATGACTTTCAAGAGCTCCGTTTGCATCGTAAAGAAAAACCTCAGCTTCTATACCCGTGTCACCAGTAACCTTTATATTATGCGTATCAGAATCATAAACTACCTCTATAGGCATACGCATGGGTGCACGGTTCACTTGCATATTTTTTCCGGGGTTTATCTTTCTATGAAACTCCATGAACACTCCACGTTGCTCTGCGAAAGCGGTATGTGCCATTGTTGTTAATAGCAACACCACTAATATAATTACCTTTTTCATACTCATTTTATAGCCGCTAAATGTTATTAATTTTTTAGCAAAGTTAATACAAATAAAGTTTTTTACCAAGAGCAAAAGTTTTACGTTAAACTTTTTTGTCCTCTGATATTCAATAGTTTACGATATATTAGTTGTGAGAAGTTTTACAAGGCGCGTCAAAGTTTTACGTGTATATCAAAATTTGCACCTATATAACTATTGTATAACACATTGGATTTGGACAAAATTAGAATGCAGACACTACACATATAGTAGAAACGCCATCGTTGGATGGCGTTTCTACAGTTTTTCAGAGTAGCCTCTAAGTTTACTTTTCCAAATTTCTCATCAGTTTACGGATATACAGACCTATATTTGTTTCGTGCTCGTCTATGCCAAGTTTCTTTCGTATTTCATGACTTATGATGTAATGACGCTTAATTTGGATATAGTTTCCGACTTCCTTGCCACGCAATCCGATTGCATACAGGCACAGATAATTTATTTCATACATGGATAGACCATGTTGTTCAAGATACTCCATAAACTTTGGATGTGACGCAGCAAAAGCGAGACGGGTAGAATCCATGAACTTCTGCTTGTCATTATGAAGAGTCTCTATCCATTTGTTGTATGGCTCCGCATAGCAGTCGTTTTGAGTAATTTCTTTAGCAAGCAGGCCATTGAGGATGTCAAGTCTTTTCTTGATTACATTTTGAATGGGTTTTGCCAGTTCCTGCTGTTCTCTCTGTAAATTTTTCAGATGATTACGCTCGTTTTCCAACTGGGCTATTTCTAATTTGAGGTTGACAGTTTCCAGAACTTTTTTGTCTCGTTCGAGTTCAACCTTCTCTTTTTCTTTGCGCAGATTCTCTTGCCCAAGTTTTAGATTCTCATTCTCTTTTTCTGCTAAAATACGTTTGGCTCTGTTTAGGTGTCCTCGGTAATATAGCCAGCCCACAAGCATAATCAATCCAAATATACCGCACAGTGCATACAAAATGATTCGGTCTCTTCCTTTAATCTCTACAAGGCTCTTTATCTCAAGCTGATGTTTCTTGTCTGCAAACAACAAATCGTGCGAGAGCAATTCTTTTTGATAACGTTCAAGCATCGCAGAATAGTCCTTGTATAAATTCAGAGCTTGTTCATAATTGCCCTGTTTTTCCAAGACATCGATTTTTACAGAAGCGTATTTGAGAGAATCCAATGTGAAACGATCTGGAGTTATTTCAGAAAGCAACTTCATAGCCTTGCCATAGTCTCCAATTTTTGAATAGCCTTGGGCAAAATTCATCTTGTCGTCTTTAGTCAAATCCAAGTCTTGATTCTGATCTAAAAAAGATTTGATGTCGGCAGGAGTACAAAATTCCACAGTGTAAGAAAGCAATGAGGGAAACAGGTACGCTTCACCATCTTGGTTCTTTTGTACTAAAGGCACACAGATGGATATAAGGCTGTCCGCTGCAGTCTTGTTGTTGAGCATAACATACCCATCAATGGCATTGGTGTAGCTTTTGATTTCAAGCAAGTCTCTGCCGATAGCTCCATAAAGTTTCGCTGCTGCCATATTGTTTTGAATGAACTCTTTTGTCTTGTACTGTTTGAGATACAATGTACCTTGCGCCACAAATGTATGTGCCAGCAATAACGAGTCGGTCACTGCTTGCTTCAAATCACAGGCATTCATAAAAGAGAGCATTGCAGAATCGTCATCACCTTGATTCTGATAAATCCTGCCTTGATAATAATATGTCTGAAACTGTTCGTCTGGAGTTCCGTTTTTGATATAATAGTCAATGGCGGGTTCAAGTATATCAAAGGTCGTGGTGTCTATGCAGTTCTTGTCCAGTGCCATAGATTTCAGCAACGCATATCTGGCAGCATCCTTACCCTTGAAACCAGAGGCGTGAATGCTGTTTAAAATTGTAAGCGCCGAATCTGGTTTTGTATTCATGAGTTTTTCCGCAATATCCATCTGCTCGCTTGTAGAAGCATGTCTTTCACATGCTACCAGCATCACAACAGAAACAGACATGATTATGATACTTTTAGCGCGAAATGAAATAATATATGTAGTCTTCTTTCCGCCAATATCAGCAAGAACGATATTGATGGCGGCAAAGAATGCGGATAATCTTGATTTTTTATATTTAAACATTGTATTTTATATTAAGTTTACATTCATCTTTTATTCTATAAACAAAGGCTGGGTACATCCATACAAGAACCAAGACAGCACAAAGGCAACGCTTGTCCCTGGCTGTCTTGGCATGGCATACAGAATTATGAAAGTCGGATTTGTCTGCCCTTTGTTCCTGAATAGATGACACATTAAATGTCCTTGTTTATGTAATGCTTATGTCAGCTCTTACTCGTAGCCCTTGTTCTGCTTCAGCTTCTTGTTCAGATCCAGACATCTTTGCGGTATGGAGGTTGTACCACGTACTCGCACACTATTGAGCATAGCCATACGATCCAGACCGTTGGATGTCACATTGACACCAGCAGCCTGACCACTCAACACGTCAAGGGCATTGTTGGCCGCACCCTTGTTGGAATGATTTCCAACTATCTTTATAATATTACTTCCATTGTCAATGGAATCTTTCCGTTCTGAAGGAACTTGCTTTTGTGCATGAGTCAAACAACTGCAAAAGAGTGCAATGAGAAGTAATGTAAAGTCTTTTTTGCTCTTTGCCATTTTCTATTTCTATTACTTTGGTTATGGATGATTTCCGATAAGCAAAGATAAGGTGCAATACATTAAAAAACGTATATAAACTCCAATATTTATGCATTATTAACGATAAAAATCGAAATAGTCGAGTAAATCTCTATCACAGCTACACCTGCCATAGAATATAACGGTTCACGGAGTTTTTGCTTATGTAAAATATTTGTGATTTTACATTATTACATCACAGGTCAGCAACCATTTTTATGTATTTGTATCTTAATGATATCGCATTCAAGAACAATGGTAAAAGTCATGCAACTTTTCAAATGTACTCAATGTGGCTACGGATATTTTTGGCGTTCTCTCATAAATAGTATAATTTTGCATTTTCATATGTAAGACAATGAAACAAAATATTATAGATCGTATCAATCATTTGGCTAACGAAAAGGAGCCTTTCCTTTTTGTCGTCAACTATGCAGGTTCGGAAGCATACATACGGAAGTTGTCTGAAATAGCTATCGATGAATGCCTTTATGACTTTGAGGGTATAACCAATGTAAAACGGCAGTCACTCTCTTCGGTTACCAAACGTCCGACGTGGAAAGTGTTTGAGCCAAATTTTGAAGATTACACGAAAAGTTTTGAAACCGTCAAAAGCAACATCCTGCATGGAAACAGTTATCTTGCCAACCTTACTTGTGAGGTAGCTGTGGACTGCAACCTTACGTTGGAGGACATCTTCCTACGTGCTAAAGGCAAGTATAAGATTCTACTAATAGACAATAATAGCAATAGACGGTTCGAGTGCTTCTCACCGGAAACATTCGTGAAGATAAAGAACGGAATGATATATTCTTATCCGATGAAGGGCACGATTGACGCGTCCTTACCCGAAGCAAAGCAAGTGTTGATGAGCGACAAAAAAGAAGCTGCCGAACATGCTACCATTGTGGATCTGATTCGAAATGACCTTAGCCGTGTGGCGGAGCATGTAAGGGTGGATAAATACCGTTATATTGATGTGCTCCATACCAATAAGGGGAATATTCTCCAGACCAGTTCCGAAATAAGCGGCAAGTTGCCAACTGGTTATCAAAAGCACATCGGAAACATATTGGATGCAATGTTGCCCGCGGGTTCCATAACAGGTGCACCAAAGGACAAGACTATGGAAATAATCCATGAGGCGGAAAGTTATGACCGTGGATTCTATACAGGAGTCATGGGTATATATAATAATGGTGAACTCAACTCGGCTGTAATGATACGCTTTCTTGAAAATGACGGTCTGGGAACGTATTTCAAGGCAGGAGGAGGCATTACTTCGAAGAGTGATTGCAGTAAAGAATACGAGGAAGTGTTACAAAAAGTGTATCTTCCTTTTGAATAGAATAGATTTTAATATGGCACAGCAATTCGTAGAGACAATAAAAATTGTGAATGGAAAGACACAAGCTCTTGCATACCATCAGGAAAGAATGGAAAGAACGATCTGTAAGTTCTTTCCTTCATTATGCAATGCGTCCATGCCTTCATTGGAAAAACTGATAAATCCAACGGAAAGTATGGATTTTTACAAGGCGAGAGTGGTGTATGGCAAACAAGGAGTTGAAGCAGTAGAATATGCTCCGTATTTTATTCGAAACATAAACTCACTTCAAGTGGTCGCAGACGACACGATAACGTATGGCTACAAAAGTACCGACCGCAGTCGCCTCAATGCCTTGGTCGCACAGAAAGGAAACTGTGACGACATCATCATCGTCAAACATGGACTTTTAACGGATACCTCATTCACGAACCTTGCCATATTTGACGGCAAACATTGGGTGACTCCCAGACATCCCTTATTGGCAGGCACAAAAAGAGCCGCACTATTGGACAAGGGAATGATACAAAAAGCAGATATTACATTGGAAGATTTGCGAAATGCCAACAAGGTAAGTCTTTTTAATGCAATGATTGAGTTTGGTGAAATAGAAATAGCAATAGAGAATGTCCACTTTTGAACATTCTCTATTTCTTCTGATATACAAGATATTTTATGGTTGTAGCGAACATGGCTACTAAAATATTTGGCGTTATCAAATAAATACCATATCTTTGCAATCGCAAGAGTTGTTTGAACCATTATGCAAAGTAAAGCAGGTAGGAGTAGTCTGACTTTCGCTAAATCGTTACCATAAATAAAACAGTCGAAACAACTATGCTGATTATTAGACTGATACAACTTTTTTGATTATCCTCTGCAAAGATAATGCAAACGAGCGCAATGTAAGCTTGCTTACAAATTGCCGAGTGCAGCTTATCTTCTGCAAAGATACAACTTTTATTCCGATTATCATAAAGTGATTATCATAAAATGATAATGAAATAAGGAATTTTATCATTTGATGATTATCATAAATTGATAATTATGACTTGGAGACCCCTTTAATGTCAACAGAAAAAGGGTTGCAATCCTCGAAAAGATGGATTACAACCCTTTATACCTTATTATATATAAGAGTTAAGATAACTCTATCATATATTCAAATGTGGAAGCTTATTACAGCTGAGCCAACTCTACAACCTTATCTACTGCAGCGCTCAAGCCGTCCTTGTTCTTACCGCCAGCCTGAGCATAGTGAGGCTGACCGCCACCGCCGCCCTGAATCAACTTGGCAGCTTCGCGAATCATCTTACCAGCGTTCAAGCCGTGATCCTTTACCATATCATCGCTGAACATTACGCTGAGCATAGGCTTGTCGTTATAAACAGAACCTACCACGCAGATCATGTTCTCTGGCAATGCCTCGCGAACCTTGAATACCAAATCCTTGGCAGCTGCTGGCTCCATTGGCAATACGGCTGTAACAACCTTCACACCATTGATTTCTTTTGCATTCTCTACAAGCTTATCCTTGGCACGCTCTACAGCCTGAGCCTGGAACTTCTCAACATCCTTCTTCAAGGCATCGTGCTCGTCGATGTACTTTCTGATGACACCTTCGAGATCCTTGGCGTTGTTGAACAAGCCCTTCAAGGCTACGATGGTATCCTGCAAACCGTAGATAGCCTCCTCGCAAGCCTTGCCTGTCAAAGCCTCGATACGGCGGATGCCGGCTGCTACGCTGCTCTCCGAGATAATCTTGAAGAAACCAATCTTACCGGTGCTCTTGGCATGAATACCACCACAGAACTCGGCAGATGGACCGAAGCGAACTACACGAACCTTGTCGCCATACTTCTCGCCGAAGAGGGCGATAGCGCCAAGTTCCTTAGCCTCCTCGATAGGAGTATCGCGGTGCTCATCCAATGGATAGTCGGCACGTATCATCTCGTTTACCATGTGCTCTACCTTGCGGAGTTCCTCATCAGTTACCTTCTGGAAGTGAGAGAAGTCGAAACGCAAGGTGTCCTTATCTACATAAGAACCCTTCTGCTCTACGTGGTCGCCCAAAACTTGCTTCAGGCAGTAGTCGAGCAAGTGGGTAGCTGTATGGTTGGCTGCACTTCCCTCGCGGTTCTCGATATCTACGCAAGCCATGAAATCTGCGTTTACATCCTTTGGCAACTCCTTTACGATGTGGATGCTCTGGTTGTTCTCGCGCTTGGTGTCGATAACCTGGATGGTCTCGTTCTCGCTAACGAGTACACCCTTGTCGCCAACCTGTCCACCCATCTCACCATAGAATGGAGTGTTGTCGAGTACCAACTCATAGAAAGAGTTCTTCTTCTGAGTCACCTTGCGGTAGCGCAGGATGTGGCACTCATATTCTGTATAGTCGTAACCCACGAAGTTCTGGTCGCCTTCTTTCAAAACCTCCCAGTCGCCGTTCTCTACAGCAGCAGCATTGCGGGCACGTTCTTTCTGCTTCTTCATCTCCTCGTCGAAGCCTGCAGCATCTACGGTGTAACCATTCTCACGGCAGATAAGCTCTGTAAGGTCGAGAGGGAAACCGTATGTATCGAAGAGACGGAATGCGCTTACGCCGTCGAGCTGAGTCTCGCCATGAGCCTTGAGCTCGTCCATATCGCCATTGAGGAGGTTGATACCCTTCTCCAAGGTGCGGAGGAATGAATCCTCTTCCTCTTTCATCACGCGGGTGATGAGCTCCTGCTGAGCTGGCAACTCAGGGAAGGCTGCACCCATCTGCTCTACCAATACATTGACGAGCTTGTACATGAATGCCTGCTTCTGACCGAGGAATGTGTAAGCGTAACGTACGGCACGGCGCAAGATGCGTCGGATTACGTAACCTGCCTTGGCGTTGCTTGGCAACTGACCATCGGCGATAGAGAAGGCTACGGCACGGAGGTGATCGGCGCAGACACGCATAGCGATATCAATCTTCTCCTGCTCATCCTTGCCCTCGCCATTCTCACCAGTAGGAGTAGTGAAGCCATACTTCTTGCCAGAGATAGCCTCAATTTCCTTGATGATTGGCTGGAAGATATCTGTATCATAGTTAGAGTGCTTGTCCTGCAACATGCGAACCAAGCGCTCGAAGCCCATACCTGTATCGATAACGTGCATTGGGAGAGGTTCGAGAGAACCGTCAGCTTTGCGGTTGTACTGCATGAACACGATGTTCCAGATTTCGATGACCTGAGGGTTATCCTTGTTTACCAACTCACGGCCTGGCACCTGAGCCTTCTCCTCTGGAGTACGAGAATCCACGTGAATCTCTGAGCAAGGACCGCAAGGACCTGTTTCGCCCATCTCCCAGAAGTTGTCGTGCTTGTTACCGTTGATGATGTGGTCGGCTGGCACGTGCTTAGCCCAGTAACCTGCAGCCTCGTTGTCGCGTTCCAGACCTTCCTCCTTGCTACCCTCGAATACGGTAACATAGAGATCGGCAGGGTTGAGCTTCAAAACTTCAGTAAGATACTCCCATGCCAAATCAATGGCACCCTCCTTAAAGTAGTCACCGAAGCTCCAGTTACCGAGCATCTCGAACATGGTGTGGTGGTAAGTATCGTGACCCACCTCTTCGAGGTCGTTGTGCTTACCGCTTACACGGAGACATTTCTGAGTATCAACACGACGAACATCCTTGCCTGGGTCTTTTGTACCGAGGATGATGTCTTTCCACTGGTTCATACCAGCGTTTGTAAACATCAGCGTTGGGTCATCCTTGATAACCATAGGTGCTGATGGAACAATCTTGTGGCCTTTACCTTCGAAGAATTTCTTGAAGGATTCGCGCACTTCATTAGCTGTCATCATATCTTTTTTATATTTATCTTTAATTTCTTTTCCTGTTTTGGAGAGGGGATTGAGAGTCCTCTCAGAAAATATTTTTGCCCTTTAGGGCATTTTCTTCCGAAAATCTTTGCAAAGATAAGAAGAATTGTTTAATTTTGCAACTAAATTAATTATTTTTGAAATTAAAGACGGAAAAAATGGCAATAATTCCAGATAAAACAACGAAATTGTACTATTCTATCAAGGAAGTAGGTGAAATGTTTGGTCTAAACGACTCTACGTTGAGATATTGGGAAAAGGAGTTTCCTTTTCTCAAACCGAAGGTTGCTGGCAACAAAGTGCGCCAGTATACCGATAAGGATATTGAGCAGGTAAGGCTCATCTACAACCTTATCAAGGTGAAGGGATTGAAGATTGCGGCTGCCCGTAAGTATCTGAACCAAAACAGAACGGGTGCCGAGAAATCTTCTGAAGTTCTCGACACCCTTATTTCTGTAAGAGACCAGCTCAAAGAACTCAAAAAGCAGCTCGATGGACTGGTTTAAGACTTTGAGCTTTGAACTTTGAGCTTTGAACTTTATGATTAGTTGAAAGGTTAGGGGATGGTGGGTTACCACGCTTCTTCGCCGAAGACATTCTTGATGGTAACTTTAGCAGCTTCTTTCTTGGTGAGCTGACGGCTCCAGGCTACGCGTGCCTTGGTTGCAGCACCTGGACCATGGTTCTTGTACTCGCTATATTCTGTCGTTTCTTCGTTCTTAGAGTTGTTCCAGTTGTGCCAACCCTCAGGACGGATGTGGCTGCCCATCTCGCAATTCATGAAGAGAGTCTTGGCGAACGGACGCCAAGGACGACCCAGATATACTTTCTTTACACCATCGGCTGCTGTTAATCTGCACTTGTTGAACACATAGCCGTATTTCTGACCGGCTGGGCTTGATGCGGCTGTAATGTAGCTGTCGGCCTTGCTGTGAATCTCACAATTCTCAAACCATGCCAGGCTAGGACCGAAGATGAAATCGGTGGTACCCTCGATGTAGCAGTCGTAGAAGGCGATGCGAGAGCCTGCTCTGCCTGTATATACGGTGTCCTGATTTCCCAAGAGTCGGCAGTTCTGTACCAGAATATGGTCGCCTTCGATGTGGAGAGCCACTGCCTGTCCCAGTTTGGCGGCATTGTTCTCGATAGCGATATTCTTCAGCGTGATATAGTTGCCCTGCACCTTGAGGGTGTAAGTGCGGAAGGTGCCCATCTTCTTGCCTTTGGCTGCTGCCTCGGAGTCAAGACCGCCGATAGGTATCAGGATGTTGGCGTGGTCATCCCAGGTGATGATAGTCTGGTCACGGTCTTCACCGCAGATGGTGATGTTGGTGAGCCAGGTTGGGATGATGAGCTTCTCCTTGTAAACTCCCTTCTTTACATAGATTACCTTGGTGTAGTCCATGAAGGCGCGGCACACTTCGATGGCCTCGTCGATGGTGCGGAATTCGCCTGTTCCGTCACGGGATACTACCAGGGTATCTGGGTTGTCATACTTGTTGGCTGCTGCCAGAGGCAACAGGGTCAACATCATTAAAAATGATAAGAATAATTTTTTCATATTGTTTTTAAGCTTGTTGTTTTGAATCTGTTTTTATAAGATGTTGAAATCTGTATGATTTCATAGAGAATCGCCAGGTTTAAAATCCGGCGATTCTCTATTATTTATCTTTTCTTTATTATCATAAACTCCTAAGTTATAGGATTCTCTGTACTTCCTGCAGATCATCAATATTTCGGAGTTGGTTCATAATGGTCTTAACTTCTTCGCGGTCGTGAACACGGAGTTCGATGGTTCCGTCGAAGATGCCGTTATCACTACTGATTGTTATCTTGTGGATATTGATGCCTAACTGGTCACTAATCACCTTACTTACATCCAGCAGCATGCCCTTACGGTCGATACCCTTGATTTCGATGGTAGCATCGAAGAGTATCTGCTTGTGCATATCCCATTTGGCATCTACGATGCGGTTGCCGAAACTGGACTTCAGTTTGGCTGCTATGCTGCAAGAGCGCTTATGTATTTCGATGCGGTTCTTGTTGTCGATAAAGCCCATAACGTCATCGCCAGGAATCGCATGGCAGCAGCTAGGGAAGATAAACTGGTTGATGTTCTCCTCGGTCAGGATGAGTGGCTTCTTCTTGTTGAAGTCTTTGCCCACCACGAAAAGATCCTGAGGCTTCACGATGCCTTTTTCTTGAGCCTTCTCCTTGCTCTTGCCCAGGAATGGGATATAATTGCGCCAGCTGCTGGCCTGCTGTTTCTTAGGCTTGCCCTGCAACTCATCGAAGTCTTTATCGCCCAGGATAATCTGATGGTCTCCCAATGACTGGAAGAGGGTTTCAGGCTTCTGGATATTATGAAAATCGCATAGGCGGTCTACCACCGACGCACTCATCTCGATGCTGTTCTTCTTGAGCCATTCGGTGAGTATGTTTTCTCCCTTCTTCTGAACCTCTCGTGAATCGCGGCGCAGGATGGCAAGAATCTTGCTCTTTGCCTTGGCTGAACTGACGAAGTTTACCCATTCTTCCTGTACATGCTGGCTCTTGGAAGTAAGAATCTCAACCTGGTCGCCACTTTGCAGCTTATGGCTCAGCGGAACAAGCTTATGGTTTACCTTGGCTCCGATACAGTGGCTGCCCAGGAAGGTATGAATCTGGAAGGCGAAGTCGAGGGCAGTACAGCCTGCCGGCATCGTCTTGATTTCTCCCTTTGGAGTGAAGACGAAGATTTCTGAAGCATAGAGGTTCAGCTTGATGGCATCGAGGAAGTCCATGGCATCCGGCTGCGGATCGTCCAGAATCTCCTTGATGGTGCTGAGCCAGTCGTTCAGCTCGTTCTCATCTTCTGTATATTCACCTTCGTTTCCTTCTTTGTATTTCCAGTGGGCAGCAAACCCCTTTTCTGCTACCTCGTCCATACGGTCGGAACGGATCTGTACTTCTATCCATCTTCCCTGCTTACTCATCAGGGTAACGTGGAGTGCCTGATAACCGTTTGCTTTCGGATGGTTCAACCAGTCGCGCAGACGGTCTGGATGGCTCTTGTAGATTTTGCTGATGGCTACGTAGATATTGAAGCATTCGTTTACTTCGTTTGCTCTCACCTTTGGCGTAAAGATGATGCGCACAGCAAGAATGTCGTAAATCTCATCGAAGGTAACGTGCTTGTTCTGCATCTTGTTCCAAATAGAATAAGGGCTCTTCACACGTGCTTTGATTTTGTATTCTACACCTAACTTGTCGAGTTCTTCGCGGATAGGTGCAGTAAAACTCTCGAAGAGGGTATCGCGCTGCGATTCGGTATCGGCAAGTTTATGCTCAATATTGGCATACTCCTGTGGATGGTCGTAGCGGAAGCTGAGGTCTTCGAGTTCGGTCTTGATTTTGTTCAAGCCCAATCGGTTGGCGAGAGGTGCATAAATATACAAGGTTTCGCCCGCAATCTTGTATTGTTTGTTGGCCGGTTGCGATTCCAGCGTGCGCATGTTGTGCAGGCGGTCGCAAATCTTGATAAGGATAACACGGATGTCATCGCTCATAGTGAGCAACAGTTTTTTGAAGTTTTCTGCCTGTGCTGATGCCTTATCGCCGAAGATTCCACCACTGATCTTGGTGAGTCCATCAACGATTTGTGCCACCTTGGCTCCAAAGATGTTTGAGATATCTTCTACTGTGTAGTCGGTATCTTCTACCACATCATGAAGCAGTGCGGCACAGATGCTCGTTGAGCCGAGCCCCATCTCCTCGCAGGCTATCTGAGCCACGGCGATAGGGTGCATGATATATGGTTCGCCCGAAAGGCGGCGCACACCTTTGTGCGCCTGTCGGGCGAAGTTGAATGCCTTGGTCACTATATCTACCTTCTTGCGGTGTCGCGAACTCAGGTAGGTGTCAAGCAGGTGTTGAAAGGCATCGCCAATCAACTGGTTGTCAGCCTGCTCTCTTTCGAGGTCTTTCAAGTTCTGGTCATCCATAGTGGGTCCCTCCAATAAATAATGTTCTTAATTAGACTGAAAAAACTACAGCGGACGTAGTTCTTTTATTTCACTTTGATTTTCTTTCCGGCACGGATACTGTTACCCTTGATGCCGTTCAGTTTGCGCAGTTTCTTAACGGTTGTTCCGTGGCGTGCTGCTATTTCTGAAAGGGTATCACCATTCTTGATGGTTACACTCTTGTTGCCTTGTTTCCTGTTTCTATCTCGCTTGCTGCTCTTCTTGCTGCTCTTCTTGCTGCGTGAAGAAGCGCTGTGGCGACTGTAGCTGCTTCGTGGGCGGCTATAGGTAGGCTGTGCATCGTTGACATCTACTGTAGCGCGCTTCAGAAAGAGTTCATCGGCTCTGTAAGCACAGATGCTGTCCTGCTGGTCGATGAAACTACCGATGAGGGTAGATGGAAGACGCAATATCATCGGATGGTTCAATCCGTTGATGATATCATGACGATACTGTGGATTCAGATTGCGCAGGTGCTCGATGTTGATGTTCAGCACTTTGGAAATCTGCTCCAGGTGGATATCTTTTGATACTACGATAGTGTCTGTCTTTACTGGCAGTTCGCTTACCATAGGGCAGATGTTATGATCGCAGTAGTAGTTCATGATGTAGTTGGCAGCGATGAAAGCTGGTACATATCCACGTGTTTCCTTTGGCAGATATGGATAGATGTTCCAGTAGTCGGCGTTGCCTTTTGCACGATGGATGGCCTTGTTGACATTGGTTGGACCGCAGTTGTAAGCTGCAATCACGAGGCTCCAATCGTCGAATATTTTGTACAGGTCGCTCAGATAGTGAGCGGCTGCATAGGATGCTTTTACCGGGTCGCGGCGCTCATCGATGAGTGAGTTTACCTCCAGTCCATATCGCTTGCCGGTAGGCAGCATAAACTGCCATAAACCTGTGGCACCAACGCGTGATACAGCTTTAGGGTTGAGTGCCGATTCAATAACTGGCAGATATTTCAGTTCCAGTGGCAGGTTGTAAGCCTCTAATGCCTCTTCGAAAATAGGCATGTAGAAGTTACTTGCTCCCAACATAAAACTTACCGAACGGCGTAGTTTGCCGCTGTATCGGTCTATGAATTTCTGTACTACCTCATTGTATGGCATTTCGATGATGGTAGGCATTCTCTTCAGACGGTCGATATACACTTCCTTCTCGAAGACAGGGTTTACATCGCGGTATTTGCAGGTTGTATCTGCCATCATGTAAGTCTGTGCATTGTAAAGGTGGAGCAGGCTGTCGAGGTTATCTTCCATTCCCTCTGGTACTTCGATTTCCTCTTGCTTTCCGTCTTTGTCGGTAACGGTGATGATATCATCGCTATCTGTTTCTTCTGTAACGTCGGTTTGGGCATGAATGCCTTGTAAGCTGAACAGCATCGCTGCTGCCATGACTAGTATTTTCTTCATATTGATGTTTTATCTCGTCTATGTTTCTAATTTCTATTTTGCGTTATAATATATATAGGTGTATTCTAACTCCTCACGCATTAAAATGTGAGTGAGCAACTTACGCCGAGGCTTCCAGACCGCAGCGGATTGGCAGTCTTGTTGCCGTTATTCAGCATGGTAGGCTCTATTCTGAGCGAGAGATCATCGGAGATGTCAAATTCCGAGAGCGATGCATCTACGTAGGCATCAATCACTGAGAAGGCATAGATGCCTATCATGACGAAGGTTCCCAAGTCTCTCCAACGGCGATATTTATCTTTTCGCTTGCGGAAGATTTCCTTATAGCGTTCTATGTTCGATTCGTTGATTTGGGCGCCCAAGTGCAGAAACTGATTGTAGCTCTGGGTGTTGGGGTCATCGTCCATAATATCCATGTAGGCTTGCGAATAGTCGTGATACATCTGGTTGTTCCAGGTGATGGCGTATGTACAGCCTACGAAACCGCCATAGATGAAAGGCAGTTTCCAATATTTGCGATTGTATATCTGTCCGGCACCAGGTAATACAAGTGCCAACCACATGGCACGCTTGGTATCAGGTCGCCAAGTTGACCAGTTGCGCTTTTTGCGTACAGGCTTTGCTGGTTGGGTGAGGCTTGCCAGTTTGCTGCTGTCTTGTGCAGTAAGCATCGAGTCGATGGCTATTTTTGCCGAGTCGGCTGATGCGATGGTTGGCACATCGGTCACTTGTTTTTTTTGTTTCGACTTCTGTGCCTGTGCGCCCATTGGTGCCAGGAGCAGAAGGGTTGCCAAACAGATTTGTGATATACTGAGTTTCACTTTTTATTCTTGCTTTAACTGATCGAAAACATTCATGATGTGCTCCAGCTCCTCTTCGTTGGCGAATGGAATGCTGATTTTTCCCTTGCCCTTAGCAGAGCAGGTGAATTGCACTTTGGTATTGAGAAACTGTGACAGGCGGTTTTTGAGTTGTGTAAATTCCTCAGGCATCTGAGCCTTAGCCGTGATGGTTTTCTTACCGCTCTCGATGTCTTCTCCACTCTTGAGTCGCTGTACCATCTCTTCAACCTTTCTTACTGAGTAGCCGTTCTTCTGTATCTCCTTGAACAACTTGATTTGCAGCGAAGGTGAGTCGAGGGCCAGTAGGGCACGGCAATGACCCATGTCGATTTCTTTCTTCTGTAGTGCCATCTGCACCTGGGCAGGAAGTTTGAGCAGTCGCAGATAGTTGGCGATAGCTGCACGGCTCTTGCCCACACGTTCTGAAATTTTCTCCTGTGTCATACCCTCGTTTTCCAGAAGGTGTTCGTAGGCGAGTGCTATTTCTATGGCGTTGAGGTCTTGGCGCTGGATATTCTCTACGAGCGCCATTTCCATTACGTTCTCATCGCTGATGGTGCGGATGTATGCAGGGATAGCTGTCAGCCCCGCAAGTTGTGAAGCGCGCCAGCGGCGTTCACCGGCGATAATCTGGAATCTGTTTTCTGAAACCTGTCTTAAGGTGATAGGCTGGATGATGCCTATGGCCTTGATGCTTTCGGCGAGCTCATGTAGGGCTTCGTCGTCAAACTCCCGGCGTGGCTGATTGGGATTCGCCTCAATCTGGTCGAGAGGAATTTCATTGATGGTACTGCTGCCCTGGGTGCGCACTCCCTCGGTAGAGATGAGGGCATCGAGTCCGCGTCCTAAAGCGTTGCTCTTTGTACCGTTGTTGTATTTCTTGTGTACTGCCATTTTTTTACTTTTAATTTTGAACATTGAACTTTCTAAAAGGGTTCAATTTCCAAATCTTAACTATTCTTGTTGATAATCTCCTTTGCCAAGGCCAGATGGTTCTTGGCTCCATTGCTTTCTGCATCGTAAAGGATAACTGGGAGACCATGGCTCGGACTCTCGCTCAGCTTCACGTTGCGCTGGATAACGGTCTTGAACACCAATTCCTGGAAGTGGCGTTTCACCTCGTCGTATATCTGGTTGGCAAGGCGTAGACGACTATCATACATGGTGAGCAGGAAACCTTCTATCTCGAGTTTCGGATTCAGCTTGCTCTTGATGATCTTGATGGTATTGAGCAATTTGCTGATACCTTCAAGAGCGAAATATTCACATTGGACTGGGATGATGACACTGTCGGCTGCCGTCAACGAATTGACGGTGATGAGGCCGAGCGAAGGCGAACAGTCTATCAGAATGTAGTCGTATTCGTCACGGATAGGCTGCAGTAATGTCTTAATCACCTTTTCGCGATTTTTGAGATTCAGCATCTCTATCTCGGCACCTACCAGGTCGATATGACTAGGAATGATGTCGAGTCCATCAATGTCGGTGGTGTAGATGGCATCGCGCACGTCTGCATGGTCGATGATGCATTCGTAGAGCGAGCAGTCTACCTCGCTGATGTCCACGCCCAATCCACTGGAAGCGTTTGCCTGTGGGTCGGCGTCCACTACGAGTACAGTTTTCTCTAGCGTGGCAAGCGATGCTGCCAAGTTAATGGTGGTAGTAGTCTTTCCTACACCGCCTTTTTGGTTAGCTAATGCGATGATTTTTCCCATTTTCTTAGTAAATTTTCGGCAAAGATACAAAAATATTGTGAGAAAGTCGCTATCTTTAAAGGTTTTTTCGTACTTTTGCACCAAAAAGAAAGATATTTTTATGGAAAATAAGAAACCGTTAGTATTAATTTCGAATGATGATGGCTATCATGCCAATGGAATCAAGACCCTGGTGAGCTTTCTGAAAGACTGGTGCGACCTGCTGGTTGTAGCACCGGAAAGTGCCCGTTCGGGATTCGCCTGTGCCTTCTCGGCTACTACTCCCTTGCGCCTGAAGCGTCGCCACAATATGGGGAATGATGTTGAGGTTTGGTCATGTAGCGGCACACCGGTTGACTGTGTGAAACTGGCATTGGATCAGTTTCTTGCTGATCGCAAGCCTGATCTGATTATCGGCGGTATCAATCATGGTGACAATTCGAGCGTGAATAATCATTATTCGGGAACTATGGGGGTAGCTAAGGAGGGCTGTATGCAGCATATTCCAAGCATAGCCTTCAGCAGTTGCAATTATGATGAAAATGCTGATCTTACTCCTTTGCGCGATGGGGTACTGAAGGTTGTTAAGATGGTGCTGGAGAAGGGATTGCCAGAATATACCTGTCTGAATGTCAACTTCCCGGCTTTGCCTCCGTTCAAGGGTTTCAAGGGCTGCCGGATGACTCATGGCTCCTGGATCAACGAGGTGGATCATCGCACTCATCCGCATGGATATGATTATTATTGGATGGTGGGTGAATACCGTAATGACGAACCGGAGGCAACGGATACCGACCAGTGGGCTGTGAATCATGGTTACATCGCTATTACCCCAACTAAGATTGATGTAACGGATTATGATTGGTTAAAGAATTTTGAATTATGAAGTATTACCTGATAGTAGGCGAGGCTAGTGGAGATTTGCATGCCAGCAGATTGATGCGCTCGTTGAAAAAAATAGACGAGTTTGCTGAATTCCGTTTCTTTGGCGGTGATTTGATGGCTGCTGAAGGTGGCACTCGCGTCAAGCATTTTAAGGAGTTGGCTTATATGGGTTTTGTGCCTGTACTGCTACATTTGGGTACCATCTTTTCGAACCTGAAGAGATGCAAGGAAGATATTGTGAAATGGAAGCCGGATGTAGTGATACTGGTAGATTATCCGGGATTTAATCTCAAGATAGCTAAGTTCTTGAAAAAGAATACCAATATCCCTGCCTATTATTACATTTCTCCTAAGATATGGGCATGGAAGGAGTGGCGGATCCGCAGCATTAAACGTGATATTGCTGAACTCTTCTCAATCTTGCCATTCGAGGTGCCGTTCTTCGAAAAGAAGCACCGTTATCCTATTCACTATGTAGGTAATCCTACGGCTCAGGAAGTAGGGGAGTTCAGGTCGGGATATCATCAGAGTTTTACGGAATTCTGTCAGGAGAATAATCTTGACACTTATCGCCCTGTTATCGCTTTGCTGGCGGGAAGCCGTCTGCAGGAAATCAAAGATAATCTGCCGGCGATGATTGAGGTGGCTGAGCGTTTTGAAGATTATCAGATGGTGCTTGCCGGTGCTCCTTCGATAGACGATGCTTACTATGAGAAGTTTATCAAAGGTACACCTGTCAAACTGGTGCGTAACAAGACTTATCCGCTCTTGTCGCATGCTACGGCAGCTCTTGTTACCAGTGGTACTGCAACTTTAGAGACGGCTCTTTTCGATGTGCCTCAGGTGGTATGTTATGAAACGCCTGTACCTCATCTCATCCGTTTCGGTTTCAAGCATATCATCAAAGTGAAGTTTATCTCGCTGGTGAATCTTATCGCCAATAAGGAGATTGTGCCGGAGATGCTTGCCGACCGCTTTTCGGTTGATGGTATTGCCAACGAACTTTATCAGATTCTTCCGGGAGAACCTGGCAGGGATAAGATGTTGGCAGAATATCAGGAAGTTCGAACTCTGTTAGGCGATAAGGTTGCGCCGGATGAGGCTGCGGGAATCATGTTTGATCTTCTGGTTAAGCGTAGGGAAATGCTTCTCCGTATGGCTCGTGAGCGTGCTGAAGCTGAAGCCAAAGCTGCAGCTGAGGCTGCAGAACGTGCGCGCCAGAAGGCGATAGCTGAAGCCGAGGCTGCTAAGAAACGTGCCGAAGAGGAAGCTTTGGCGGCGCAGAAGCGAGCAGAAGAAGAGGCTGAACTGGCAAAAATAAGAGCAGAAAAAGCCCGACTGGCGGCTGAGGCTAAAGCACGTGAGGCTCAGCAGCGTGCAGCCCAGGCACAGTATGAGGCGCAGGAAGCCCAGAAGGGTGAACGCTTTGAAGAAGAACAGGAAAAAGGTGAAATGTTTTAATAAAAAGCAATCTCTTTCAGTTCTGTGGCGGATATCAATCCGCTGCAGAACTGCTGACTAAGGCAGATTTGAAGGTATACGCTAAAACCATCATTACGGAAATCAGAAAGTATGATCCGGATAATATCATCCTGATGGGCTGTCCGCATTGGGACCAGGATATTGATATCGTGGCAAAGAGCCCTATCGAGGGTGTGGAGAATGTGATGTATACCCTTCATTTCTATGCAGCCACCCATAAAGATTACAGATGATCTCATCAAGCCATGGGGCAAGATGGTGAAGCAGGCACTGAAGAAATATAACAGATAACAGCATAGTTTATCGCAAGTACTTTCGTGAGCCAACGAAGCTACTTGTGTTTTTTATGGTGATATGAAAAAAAGAAAGGCAGGGGTTCTTTGAGGAATCCCTGCCTTTCTTTGTGCTTGGCCAAACTGCAGGTTTGGCCTTTATCTCATAAAAGAAGTATTATCCAAACAGCTGGATGGTATAGAGATAGATTACTGCTGCCGGTATCGCCATGAGCGAAGAGTCGAAGCGGTCGAGCATGCCTCCATGTCCTGGCAGGATGTTGCCGCTATCCTTTACTCCGAGGGTACGCTTGAAGAGGCTTTCTACCAAATCGCCCCATGTGCCGAAGAATACCACAACCAGACCTAAACCTTCCCAACCGAGAATGCTGAGACGGTGGGCTTCGCCATCGTTGGCAATATAGCCGATGATACCTGCTGCTATCAGTACGAATATGCCTCCGCCTATGCTGCCTTCCCAACTCTTGGCTGGACTGATGCGAGGAAAGAGCTTATGCTTGCCGAAAAGCGATCCGCTGCAATAGGCACCGGTATCATTGGTCCAGAGGAAAATGAAAATGCTCAAAGGCAACAGCATGTCGTAATGTATCTGGCCATCGAAAGCTGATGTCTCGAAACTCAATACATTAATCATCGAGAAAGGCAAGGCGATGTACAACTGAGAGAGCATAGTGTAAGCCCAATCGTTGATGGCATCCTTATTGCCCGTATACAGTTCGCTGATGAAGAGATAGAGGATGGTGAGCAGATAAGGTACGAAAACCACGAAATTGCCCACAATGCCCATGCGGAAACCAGCCACGGCAAGGAAGAAGTAAACACCCGCTATGGTGCTGATGAAACGGTTTACCGTAACATTCTCCTTCTGGTTAACTAATCCGCAATACTCCCAGATGCTCAATCCTGTAATGAGGGCGAACAGGATAACCATTGCCCTGGGATTGAGAAAGCAAGATACCATGCACACCACGAAAAATACGCCTGTGATGGATCTTATCACTAGATTCTTCTGTTTGTCAGTCATATCGGTTTGTTTTATTCGTTCTTGTTTTCTTCCGAACCTTCATCCTTCTTGGAAGTCTCATCAGAATCTGCATTCTTCTTCTGGTTCTCTTCATGCTCCTTGATGGCAGCCTGAACTTCAGGAAGTTCCTTTACGGCGTCATCGTCTATCTTAGGCTGTTCGTCTTCCATGATTTCCTGTGAACGGCTCAACCAAGGGCGCTTGCCAAAGATATGTTCTACGTCTTCTGCCATAATCACCTCTTTCTTGATCAGGAGCTCTGCTAGGGCATTGTGGCCTTCCTTGTGCTCCATCAGGATGTTCTTGGCACGGGTATACTGTTCGTTGACAATCTTCAGAACTTCCTGGTCTATCTCGCGGGCTGTAGACTCAGAGTACGGACGTTGGAATGCATATTCGTTCCGGTTGTAAAAGCAGATGTTTGGCAACGTCTTGCTCATACCGAGATAAGCTACCATACCATAAGCACTCTTTGTGGCGCGCTCCAGGTCGTTCATGGCTCCTGACGAAATATGACCGGTGAAGAGTTCTTCTGCGGCACGTCCACCCATTAATGAACACATCTCGTCGAGCATCTGTTCCTTGGTGGTTATCTGGCGCTCTTCTGGCAGATACCATGCAGCACCGAGAGCCTGACCACGAGGTACGATGGTAACCTTGATGAGAGGGTTGGCATACTGGCAGAACCATGAGATGGTTGCGTGGCCTGCTTCGTGGAGAGCGATGCTACGCTTCTCGTCGGCTGTCATCACCTTAGTCTTCTTCTCAAGACCGCCTACAATACGGTCTACTGCATCGAGAAAATCCTGTTTGCAAACAGCCTTCTTGTCGTGGCGTGCAGCAATGAGGGCTGCCTCGTTACAAACGTTGGCAATATCTGCACCCGAGAAACCTGGAGTCTGGCGTGCCAGGAGATCAACATCTACAGTTTCGTCTATCTTGATAGGTTTGAGATGAACCAGGAAGATAGCCTTACGTTCGTTCAAACCAGGGAGATCTACGTGAATTTCGCGGTCGAAACGTCCGGCACGGAGCAAGGCGCTGTCGAGCATGTCTACACGGTTGGTAGCTGCAAGGATGATGACACCACTGTTGGTGCCGAAACCATCCATCTCTGTAAGGAGAGCGTTCAAGGTGTTCTCGCGCTCATCATTACCACCCATGGCTGGGTTCTTGCTGCGGGCACGGCCTACAGCATCAATCTCATCGATAAAGATGATACAAGGTGATTTCTCTTTAGCCTGACGGAACAGGTCGCGTACACGTGAGGCACCTACACCTACGAACATTTCAACGAAGTCGGAACCGCTCATGGAGAAGAAAGGTACGCCAGCCTCGCCGGCAACAGCCTTAGCCAAGAGGGTCTTACCAGTTCCCGGAGGGCCTACGAGGAGGGCTCCCTTTGGAATCTTACCACCCAAGTCGGTATATTTTTGTGGGTTTTTCAGGAAGTCTACAATTTCCTTCACTTCCTGCTTGGCACCTTCCTGTCCGGCCACATCCTTAAAGGTGATGCCGATGGCATTTCCCTTTTCGTACATCTTAGCTTTGCTTTTGCCCACGCTGAAGATGCCGCCGCCCATACCGCCGCTGCCCATACCGCCGCTGAATCTTCCAGACATCCAAAGGATGAAGAATACGAAGAAGAGCAGAGGCGCCAGATTGAAGAGCGTGCTTAAGAAGTCGTTATCCTTCTGGTTATCGTAGCTGAAGGAGCGTATCTTCTTTTCCTTCAACATCTGGTTGGCATAGCGTTCCACTTCGTCAACCGAGCCGAACTGTACTTTTACGTATGGGTTAGGACCTACAGACTTTGCCGGCATATTGTATACATCGCGCGTATATTTCGGGTTGATGTATATTTTGAGGGTGCTTTCTGTTTTATTGGCCACAACACTGAGCACATAACCCTTGTCGACATACTGTTTGAACTGGGTGTATGTGGCTTCCTTGGCAGCGCTGCCTCCAATCGCATCGCCTCCTCCTGTAAAGAAGAGGATAATCATGGTGATGAGGCAGATGGTGAAAAGCCAGGTCATATTAAATCGTGGCATCTTTGGTCCGCCATTGCCACGAGGCTTCATATTATTGCTTTGTTCCATTTTATTTTATATGTATAACTTTTAGTCGAAAAACATTGTCTGATCCATCATGTAGGATGGGAGAGACTGACTAGTCGAGATCAGGTATATGGGTAAGCTTTGCATCCTCCCATAAATGTTCGAGGTCGTAATAAGCACGTACTTCCGGAAGGAAGATGTGCACCAATACGTCAACAAAGTCCATTGCCACCCACTGGTCGTTGCCGAGACCTGCTACATTTACAGGTTTTTCTTTCAGATTCTTGCGCACGATGTCTCCCACAGAACCTGCGATAGCTTCAACCTGAGTAGGGCTTCCTCCCTGGCAGATGATGAAGTACTTGGCAATACTTCCATCGATTTCTGTCAGGTCGGCGATAACAATGTCTTGACCTTTCTTTTCTTGTATACCTTCTTTAATTGTCTCTACGAGTTGTTTAACTGTGTTCATTTATCTTTTCTTTCTTACTTAATTTATATTCTCTATTTTTCTGCAAAGATACATTATTATAATGGAAAATCGACTTAAAAGGCAAAAAAAATGTGGAAAATTAAAGAAATTGCGCTTTTTTTAGAAAAAAGTGCCGAAAAATTTTGTAGGTTCAAAAAAAACTAGTACCTTTGCACTCGCAATTGAGAAATGAACATCTCTTTTGCTGATATTGGGATATGGTGTAATGGTAACACTACAGATTCTGGTCCTGTCATTCCTGGTTC
>CAUFXJ010000028.1:0-41037 GCA_959596915.1 Segatella copri | reverse complement strand
ACCAACGACCCCCTGATTAACAGTCAGGTGCTCTAACCAACTGAGCTATTGAAGCGTTTTTTCTGTAAAGAACATGACGTTCCTTATTTGCGTGTGCAAAAGTACTAACTTTTCTTCATTCTGCCAAATTTTTTGCTGACTTTTTTCGCTTTTTCCCTAAAAAAGTGTATTTTTTCTTATCTTTGTGCCACTTTTTGCCTATTTTATGGTGTTTTTCGCAAAGAAATGAGTACTTTTGTGGTCGAAATCTTCTCCCGAGGGCGATTGCCGTGAAGAGGAGGAGGAAATAACCAATAAGTTGAATCATATACAATTAAATAAGGTAACAATGAAAAAAATACTGTTCTCCTTGCTTATGGTGCTCCTGGCAGTTCCTACTTTTGCCCAGGTTGACAAAGATCATGACTTCAAAGCCGCAAAGAATATGGAAATATTCAATGCCATCTACAAGAATCTCGATTTGATGTATGTTGATACGCTCGATGCTGAAGTTGTGGTCGGAAATGGTATCAATGCCATGTTGCGTAGTCTCGACCCTTATACTACCTATTATCCTGAGCAGAAGATGAAGGAACTCAAGAACCTGCTCACCGGCAAGTATGCGGGTGTAGGTGCGGTGATACGCTACAATTTCCAGTTGCAGCGCGTCTGTATCAGCGAGCCTTACGAGAATATGCCTGCTGCAGAAGTGGGACTGAAGAAGGGTGACATCATCCTGAGTATTGATGATGAGGATATGACCAATAAGGAGGTGAGCTATGTCAGCGATCATCTTCGTGGTGATCCGGGTTCTTCTTTCATGCTGAAAGTTAAGCGTCCAAGTACAGGCAAGACGATGAAGGTGAAGGTAACACGCCGTACCATCCAGTTGCCGTTCTTGCCTTATTATGGCATGTTGGAGGGTAACATCGGTTACATCAACTTCAATTCCT
Source organism: Segatella copri (assembly GCA_959596915.1). GTDB lineage: Bacteria > Bacteroidota > Bacteroidia > Bacteroidales > Bacteroidaceae > Prevotella > Prevotella copri_N. The sequence continues at coordinate 40,105 of CAUFXJ010000028.1, read as the reverse complement.
TTACCGAGCAGTCAGCCAAGGAAGTGCGTCGTGCTTTCATCGATTTGAGAAAGCAAGGAGCTAAGAGTCTTGTCTTCGATCTGCGTAATAATGGTGGTGGTTCTGTTACCGAAGCGGTCAGCATCATCAATATGTTCTTGCCTAAAGGTAAGACAGTCTTGGAGATGAAGGGAAAGTTGCAGCGTTCTAATCATGTTTATAAGACCACGGTTGAACCGATAGATTCCGTTATGCCGATGGTGGTATTGGTGAACGAGAATTCTGCCAGTGCCAGTGAAATCATGAGCGGCAGTCTGCAGGATTATGACCGTGCTGTAATATTAGGTACGCGCACGTATGGAAAGGGATTGGTGCAGACTACCATGGACTTGCCTTATAACGGACAGGTGAAACTTACTACTGCCAAATATTTCATTCCTAGCGGTCGATGCGTTCAGGCACTCAACTATAAGCACGATAAGGGTGGTTATGTGGAGCATGTTCCCGACTCTCTTACCAAGGTGTTCTATACCGCAGGTGGCAGAGAAGTGAGAGATGGAGGTGGCGTGAAGCCGGATGTAGAAGTAAAGCCTGATTCTTTGCCAAACATCGCCTTCTATCTGGCTGGTGCCCGCGACAGTAATGAGGTGATGCTTAATTATGAGGTTGATTATATCGCCAAGCATCCTGCTATTGCTCCTGCGAAGGAATTCTCGCTGACCGATGCCGACTATGATGAATTCAAGACACGCGTGTTGAAGGCTAACTTCCAGTACGACCGTGAAACAGAAAAGTATCTCAAGGACTTGGAAAAACTCGCTAAGTTTGAAGGCTACTACGATGATGCCAAGGCAGAGTTTGAGGCTTTGAAGAAAAAACTGAGCCATAATGTGGCAAAGGATCTGGATTATAACAAGGATTACATCAAGCATCTGTTGGAAAATGACATCGTTTCTGCCTATTATTTCCAGCGCGGTGCCATCCAGAATTCCATGCGCTATGACAAGCAGATTAAGGAAGCAGTAAAATTGCTGAATTCTCCATCAGAATACGAAAAAATACTGCATCCTGTGAAGAAATAAGTACAAAAACGTGCACAATCGATTAAAAATGTGCACGTTGCGAATAAAAAGTTGCATTTTTTTTGGCTAATCACAAAAATATTTGTAATTTTGCAACGTTCAGTGGAATGAGGGGCTCACAAGAGTTCCTCATTTTATTTTAATAAGGTATATATGATTGATAAAAACGTCGTAAAAAAATTAGTTGAAGAATGGCTCCAAGATAAGGAATATTTCTTGGTAAGCATTGAAATCAGTCCCGACGATAGAATCGTTGTTGAGATTGACCATGCCGATGGAGTATGGATTGAGGATTGTGTTGCCTTGAGTAAGTATATTGAGGATCATTTGAACCGTGACGAGGAAGACTATGAGCTCGAAGTTGGCTCTGCAGGCTTGGGTCAACCGTTCAAAGTTCCGCAGCAGTATATCAATTTCATTGGCAAGGAGGTAGAGGTGCTTGATGCCGACGGCAAGAAGGTGAAGGGTATCTTGAAAGCTGTTGAAGGAAATGACTTCACAGTTGGCGTTGAAGAAAAGGTAAAGGTTGAAGGTAAAAAACGTCCGGTTAAGCAGGAGGTTGATCACGTTTACCAGATGGATAAAGTAAAATATACAAAATACATAATTAGTTTCAATTAAGTTATGGCTAAAAAAGAGCAAGAATTGACAGCGAGTATGATTGATACATTCCGCGAGTTTAAAGAAACAAAGAATATCGACCGTACTACATTGGTAAGTGTATTGGAGGAGAGCTTCCGTAATGTACTTGCCAAGATTTTTGGTAGTGACGAAAACTTTGATGTCATCGTGAACCCTGACAAGGGTGACTTCGAAATTTATCGCAACCGTATAGTTGTTGCTGATGGCGAAGTTGAAGATGAAAATAAGGAAATTACACTTTCTGAGGCTCGTAAGATTGAGCCGGATTACGAGGTTGGTGAGGATGTAAGTGAGACGGTTGACTTCAATAAGTTTGGTCGTCGTGCCATCTTGACTCTTCGTCAGACTTTGGCTTCCAAGATTCTTGAGTTGGAGCATGATTCACTCTACAACAAATACAAGGATCGCGTAGGTCAGGTTATCTCTGGTGAGGTTTATCAGGTTTGGAAGCGCGAGGTTCTGATTGTAGATGATGAGAACAACGAACTCATGTTGCCTAAGACTGAGCAGATTCCTGGTGATACTTACCGCAAGGGTGAGACTGTTCGTGCGGTCATCCTTCGTGTAGACAACGAGAACAATAATCCAAAGATTATCTTGAGCCGTACTGCTCCAATCTTCCTGCAGCGCCTGTTGGAGGCTGAGGTTCCTGAGATTGCAGACGGTCTGATTGCAATCCGCCGTATCGCCCGTCTTCCGGGAGAGCGTGCTAAGATTGCTGTTGAAACATTCGATGAGCGTATCGACCCGGTTGGCGCATGTGTAGGTGTTAAAGGTAGCCGCGTTCACGGTATCGTTCGCGAACTTTGCAACGAGAATCTCGATGTCATCAACTACTCAAGCAATACCAAACTCTTCATTCAGCGTGCGTTGGCTCCAGCCAAGGTTTCTTCAATCAATGTTGATGATGAGAACAAGAAAGCCGAGGTTTACTTGCAGCCTGAGGAAGTTAGTTTGGCTATCGGCCGTGGCGGTATGAACATCAAACTGGCTTCTATGCTTACAGAATATACCATCGACGTATTCCGTGAGGTAGACGAGAATGAGGCCGATGAGGATATCTACTTGGATGAGTTCTCTGATGAGATTGACCAGTGGGTTATCGATGCTATCAAGGGCATCGGTCTTGATACTGCCAAGCAGGTACTCAATGCACCTCGCAACTTGCTGATTGAGAAGGCCGACCTCGAAGAGGAGACCGTTGATCATGTACTCAGCGTGTTGCGCGCCGAATTCGAACAATAATTCCCTTGCCAGCGAGTGCTTGCAGGGAATCTAACTTTAAAAATAGGAGAATAAATAATTTATGAGCATCAGATTAAATAAAGCACTACGTGAATTAAATATAGGACTTCAGACGGCAGTTGAATTCCTAGAGAAAAGAAAAGACCTGGGAGATGTCAAGGCAGAACCGAGCTTCAAACTCACCGACCAGCAATACAAGGCATTGAATGATGCCTTCAGTCAGGACAGAGAGGTTCGTGATCAGGCTGAGAAACTCTTTACCAAAAAAGCAAAAGATAAGAAGCGTGCGCCAGAGCAGAAGGACAATCGCGCTGAAAGCTTGTTGGAGTCTAATGGACAGCAGCAGTATAAGCCGCTGGGAAAGATTGACTTGGACAATATCGGTAAGAAGCCTGCTGCAGAGTCTGTTGCGGAAAAGCCTGAGACTGCTGCCGTCAGTCCTGAGCAGAAGAAAGACGCTCCTAAGGCTGAGCAAAAGAAGGAACAGAAGCCACAACAGGCTTCTCAGCATAAACAGCAAATGAAACAGGAAAATCATCAGAAATCACAGCAGTCAAACGCTCAGATGAATAAGCAGAATGCTCCTCAGGGAAAGAAAGAGCATCATCATGCTAAGAATGAAACTGCACAGCATTCTGCTGGCGCAGCAGACAACAGCGTGTTTACTCTCAAGAGTGAGAAGAAGTTTACTGCTAATGAGCCTAAGGTGTTGGGCAAGATAGATTTGTCTTCTCTCAACCAGAGCACTCGTCCTAAGAAGAAAACCAAGGAGGAGCGCCGCAAGGAACGTGAGGAGAAAATGGCTCAACAGCACAATGAGCGCAAAAAGCGTGTTCGTATCAACAAAGAACGTGTTGACATCAATGCCGAAGCTAAGAATAATGGCGGAGGTAATGGCAACAACGGCGGTAATAACAAGAAGAATAAAAACCGCAACAGAAATAATAACAATAATAATCGCGGCAATAACAACAACCGCGGCAACCAGCGCCAGATCGAGGTTGATGACGAGGCTGTAGCACGCCAGGTTAAGGAGACTCTTGCACGTTTGACTAGCAAGAGTCAGAACAAGAAGGGTGCTAAGTACCGTAAGGAGAAGCGTGAGGCTGTTCAGGAGAAGTTGCAGGATCAGGCTCGTCAGGAGCAGAAGGAAAGCAAGACCCTGAAACTTACTGAGTTCGTTACCGTTAGCGAGTTGGCTACGATGATGGATATCAGCGTTACTCAGGTTATCTCTACCCTGATGGGCGTAGGTATCATGGTATCTATCAACCAGCGCCTGGATGCAGAGACCATCAACATGGTAGCTGAGGAGTTCGGTTTCAAGACCGAATACGTGAGTGCCGAGGTTCAGGAGGCCGTGAGCGAGGAAGTGGATGATGAGAACGACTTGGTTCCACGTGCTCCAATCGTAACCGTCATGGGTCACGTAGACCATGGTAAGACCTCTTTGCTCGACTATATCCGTAATACCAATGTGATTGCCGGTGAGGCGGGTGGTATTACCCAGCATATCGGTGCCTATAGTGTGACCCTGAAAAGCGGTCGCAAGGTAACCTTCCTTGATACTCCAGGTCACGAGGCGTTTACCGCCATGCGTGCCCGTGGTGCCCAGGCTACCGATATCGCCATTATCATCATCGCAGCCGATGACTCTGTGATGCCAACTACCAAGGAGGCTATCGCTCATGCCCAGGCTGCCGGTGTGCCTATGGTATTCGCAATCAACAAGATTGATAAGCCGGGTGCTAACCCAGACCGTATCCGTGAGGACTTGGCTAACATGAACCTGCTCGTTGAGGAGTGGGGTGGTAAGTATCAGTGCCAGGAAATCAGTGCCAAGAAGGGTATCGGTGTTCACGATCTGCTTGACAAGGTGCTCCTCGAGGCTGACATGCTCGACTTGAAGGCTAACCCTAACCGTCGTGCTACAGGTACCATCATCGAGTCTTCTCTCGACAAGGGTCGTGGATATGTTTCTACCGTATTGGTTGCCAACGGTACCTTGAAGGTAGGCGACATCGTACTCGCCGGTACTTCTTGGGGTCGTGTCAAGGCGATGTTCAATGAGCGTAATGCCAACATCAAGTCAGCAGCTCCTGCTGAGCCAGCTATCATCCTCGGTTTGAATGGTGCGCCTACTGCAGGTGACCAGTTCCACGTAATCGAGACAGAGCAGGAGGCTCGCGAAATCGCCAACAAGCGTGAGCAGCTGCAGCGTGAGCAGGGCTTGCGTACTCAGAAGCGCTTGACTCTGGGTGATATCTCTCACCGTATCGCACGTGGTGAGTTCCATGAGTTGAACGTCATCGTGAAGGGTGATACCGATGGTTCTGTTGAGGCTTTGAGCGACTCATTCATCAAACTTTCTACCGAGAAGGTTCAGGTGAACGTAGTCAACAAGGCAGTAGGTCAGATTTCAGAGAACGACGTGATGCTGGCATCTGCTTCAGATGCAGTCATCGTTGGTTTCCAGGTTCGTCCATCTGCCGATGCTCGTAAGGCTGCCGACCGTGAGGGTGTTGAAATCAACACATACTCTATCATCTACGATGCTATCGACGATATCAAGAGTGCGATGGTTGGTATGCTCGACAAGGTGAAGAAGGAAATCGTTACCGGTCAGGTTGAGGTTAAGCAGACCTTCAAGATTTCTAAGGTGGGTACTATTGCCGGTGGTCTCGTTACCGAGGGTAAGGTACATGCTAAGGATAAGGCTCGTGTCATCCGTGACGGTATCGTGATACGTACTGCTGAAATCGGTGCCTTGAAGCGTTACAAGGACGATGTTAAGGAGGTGGTTACCGGTATGGAATGCGGTTTGAGCCTCGTCAACTACAACGATATCCAGGAGGGCGACGTTATCGAGACCTTCACTGAGATCGAGGTAGAGCAGAAATTGTAATATAGCATATATTATATATAATAAGGTAGGGATGAGTCCTCAGCGGCTTATCCCTATTTAGGGTTAAAATAACGAAAGGTTATTCTAAATAAAATGGCAGAGAAAGAACAAGAAAAGAATCAGTTTGTCAAGCAGGTGGCTGAGCAGAAGTATGAATTCGGCTTTACCACCGATGTACATACTGAAATCATAGAAAAGGGTCTCAACGAGGATGTTGTGCGCCTGATCTCGCAGAAGAAGGGAGAGCCAGACTGGATGCTCGAATTTCGTCTGAAAGCCTACAATTACTGGAAGACGCTCAAGGAGCCAAAGTGGGGACACGTTCACGTGCCACCTATTGACTACCAGGAGATTTCATACTATGCCGACCCTTTGGCAAAGAAGCCGAAGAATAAGGAGATTGATCCTGAGCTGGAGAAGACATTCGATAAACTTGGTATTCCTCTGGAAGAGCGTCTGGCTTTGAGCGGTACCGCCGTAGATGCCATCATGGACTCTGTGTCGGTAAAGACTACCTTCAAGGAGAAACTCCGTGAGAAGGGCGTCATCTTCTGCAGTATCGGTGAGGCTGTGAAGGAGCATCCTGATTTGGTAAGAGAGTATCTAGGAACCGTAGTTCCTTATCGTGATAACTTTTATGCAGCCTTGAACAGTTGCGTATTCAGTGATGGCTCATTCGTTTATATTCCTAAGGGCGTCCGCTGTCCGATGGAGTTGAGCAGTTACTTCCGCATCAATGCCCGTAACACCGGTCAGTTTGAGCGTACATTGATTATCGCTGATGATGATGCTTACGTTTCTTACCTAGAGGGATGTACAGCGCCAATGCGTGATGAGAACCAGCTCCATGCGGCTATCGTAGAGATTATCGTCAAGGATAATGCTGAGGTGAAATACTCTACTGTTCAGAACTGGTATCCTGGTGATGAGCATGGTAAGGGTGGTGTGCTGAACCTGGTAACCAAGCGAGGCGACTTGCGCGGTGTGAACTCTAAGTTGAGCTGGACTCAGGTAGAGACGGGTTCTGCGATTACCTGGAAGTATCCTTCCTGTATCTTGCGTGGCGACAACTCTGTAGCTGAGTTCTACAGCGTAGCTGTTACCAACAACTATCAGGAGGCTGATACGGGTACCAAGATGATTCACATGGGTAAGAACACCAAGAGTACCATCATCTCTAAAGGTATCTCGGCAGGTCATAGCCAGAACTCCTATCGAGGTCTGGTTCGTGCTACATCCAATGCCGATAATGCTCGCAACTACAGTTCCTGCGACTCTTTGTTGCTGGGCAGCGATTGTGGAGCGCATACCTTCCCATATATGGATGCCCATAACGACACAGCCGTGTTCGAACATGAGGCAACCACCTCGAAGATTTCAGAAGACCAGCTCTTCTATTGCAATCAGCGAGGCATTCCTACCGAGGAGGCTGTCGGCTTGATCGTAAACGGTTATGCCAAGGATGTGCTCAACAAGTTGCCTATGGAGTTTGCCGTTGAGGCACAGAAACTCCTGAGTGTTTCACTCGAAGGAACTGTAGGATAAAAAATGAATAGAAAGTGAGGCTTGTGATGAAAAAGTGTATCTTGTTATTGCTGTTGGCAGTGCATTTGAATGCTTTTGGTCAGATTCTTTCCAAGATAAGACCTGTAAATTTGACTGCTCAACAAGATTCGATTGTAAGAGGTTTTGCTTCTCAGTATAGGCCGATATATACTGTTGATGGGCATTTTTATGGCTATTTTAAGTTGGATGCTTCTGTTCCATCTTCAACGGCTTCTATCATGCTGCAAAATAACAGTGTTTCAGCTTTCTCACATGATATTATACTCTCTGGTGAATGTAGCTTCGTGGTGTTAGACCCTCCTCCTTTGTTTGAACAATGGGGGTGGACCAAGCCACCTACATTGTTAGAATCAGTATGTGATTTATTAATTGACACAATTTTATAACAATTATGTTAGAGGTAAAGAATCTGCATGCTACTATTGCAGGCAAAGAAATATTGAAAGGTATCAACCTGACTATCAACGATGGTGAGATACATGCTATCATGGGACCTAACGGTTCCGGTAAGTCAACCTTGAGCGCTGTGCTTACAGGTAACCCTCTCTATACCGTAACTGAGGGCGAGGCTATCTTCAACGGCAAGAACCTTCTGGATATGAAACCAGAGGACCGTGCCCGTGAAGGCTTGTTCCTCTCTTTCCAGTATCCGGTGGAGATTCCTGGCGTATCCATGACCAACTTCATGCGTGCGGCTATCAATGCCAAGCGTGAGTATCAGGGTTTGGAGCCATTGAACACCAGTGAATTCATGAAGCTGATGCGTGAGAAGCGCGAGTTGGTAGAATTGGACAGCAAGTTGGCTCGCCGTTCAGTAAACGAAGGTTTCTCGGGTGGTGAGAAGAAGCGCAACGAGATTTTCCAGATGGCTATGCTGGAGCCAAAGCTTTCTATCCTCGATGAAACCGACTCTGGTCTCGACGTGGATGCGATGCGTATCGTGGCTGACGGTGTGAACAAGATGCATACCGACAAGACATCTGCCATCGTCATCACTCACTACGAGCGTCTGCTCGATATGATTAAGCCAAGTGTGGTTCACGTACTCTATAAGGGTAGAATCGTGAAGACTGCCGGTCCTGAACTTGCCAAGGAGATTGAGGCTCGTGGCTATGACTGGATCAAGGCAGAAGTAGATGAGAAATAATAGGGAGGATGGCTATGCATTCAGAAAAACAATATTTAGACTTGTATCAGTCTTCTTCGAGAATAATCAAGAAGAACAGTGCTGAGGTGCTCAATGCGGTGCGCGATGCTGCGTTTGAGAACTTCCGTCGCTTGGGCTTCCCTTCCCGAAAGGTAGAAAGATACAAGTACACAGATATGAGCGCCATCTTCGAGCCAGATTATGGCTTGAACTTGAACCGTCTGGAAATTCCGGTAGATCCATACGAAGCTTTCCGCTGCGATGTGCCTAACCTGAGCACTTCGCTCTACTTCGTTGTAAACGATGCTTTTTATAACAAAGCATTGCCTAAAGTAGAGCTTCCGGAGGGCGTAATCGTGGATTCTTTGAACAAGATTGCTGCAGAAAACCCTGAATTCATCGGGAAATACTATGCCAAGATTGCCAAAACCGATGAAGATGGCATCACGGCATTGAATACATTCCTGGCACAGGATGGCTTGCTGATTTATGTTCCAAAGAATGTAAAGGTAGAGCGAACTATTCAGGTCATCAATATTCTCCGTTCGGATGTTGATTTGATGGTAAACCGACGTGTACTCATCGTGATGGAACAGGGTGCTGAGGCTAAGTTCCTCTTCTGCGACCATGCAGCCGATGACAAGAACTTCCTCGCAACCCAGGTAATCGAGGCTTATGTTGGCGAGAATGCCAGTCTCGACCTCTATTGTCTGGAGGAGACTCATTACAAGAACCGCCGTGTCAGCAACGTTTATATCGAGCAGCAGGCTAACAGCCGCGTGAACCATAACGTCATCACGCTTCATAACGGTATTACCCGCAACCGCCTCGACCTCGTATTCAAGGGCGAGGGAGCTGAGTGCTTCTGCAATGGTTGTGTGATTGCCGACAAGAACCAGGTGGTTGACAACAATACGCTTATCGATCATCAGGTGGGTCATTGTACCAGCAACGAACTTTATAAGTATGTGCTCGATGGTGAGGCACGTGGTGCTTTCGCCGGCAGAGTATTGGTTCGTCATGGTGCCCAGAAAACTGTTTCGCAGGAAACCAACCAAAACCTCTGTGCTACGAAGACTGCCCGTATGTTCACCCAGCCGATGCTGGAGATTTATGCCGATGATGTGAAGTGTGCGCATGGAAGTACTGTTGGCCAGCTCAACGATGCCGCATTGTTCTATATGCAGCAGCGTGGTGTGAGCCGCGAGGAGGCTAAGTTGCTCCTTCAGTTTGCATTTATCAACGAAGTCATCGACAAGATGGAGTTGGAGCCATTGCGCGATCGCCTGCATCATCTCGTAGAGAAGCGATTCCGTGGTGAACTCAATAAGTGTGAGGGCTGCAAGCTTTGCAAGTAGATAATATCCTTTTAAAGGAGTTAAGTTCTTAAAAATATGTATGATATCAATCAAGTAAGAGCAGATTTCCCGATTTTATCGAGAAAGGTCTATGATAAGCCATTGGTGTATCTGGATAATGCGGCAACCACGCAGAAGCCATTGTGCGTGCTCGATGCCATGCGCGACGAGTATCTCAATGTAAATGCCAATGTGCATCGTGGTGTTCACTATCTCTCTCAGCAGGCTACCGACCTTCATGAGGCAGCCCGCGAAACCGTGCGCAAGTTTATCAATGCGCCTAAGGTTGAGGAAGTCATCTTTACCCGTGGCACTACAGAGAGTCTGAATCTCGTGGTTTCATCGTTCTGCGATGCCTTTATGAGCGAGGGCGACGAGGTGATTATCTCTACCATGGAGCATCACTCCAATATCGTGCCTTGGCAGTTGCAGGCTGCCAAGAAGGGAATCGCCATCCGAGTAATCCCTATCAACGATAAAGGTGAGATTAACCTCGATGAATTCGCCAATTTATTTACCGAACGCACCAAAATCGTGAGCATTGCCCAGGTGAGCAACGTGCTCGGTACGGTGAATCCGGTAAAAGAGATGATTAAGATAGCTCATGAGCACGATGTGCCTGTCATGGTGGATGGCGCTCAGAGTACTCCTCATTTTGCTGTGGATGTACAGGATATGGATTGCGATTTCTTCGCTTTCAGCGGACATAAGATTTATGGTCCTACCGGTATCGGTGTGCTTTACGGCAAGGAAGAATGGCTCGACAAGTTGCCTCCTTATCAGGGCGGTGGTGAAATGATTGAGAGCGTAAGTTTCGAGAAGACTACTTTCGAGAAGTTACCTTTCAAGTTCGAGGCTGGTACTCCTGATTATGTAGCTACCCACGGTCTGGCAAAAGCCATCGATTATGTTTCTGCGCTCGGCATGGATAACATTGCCAAGCACGAGCAGGAACTCACCCGCTACTGTATGGAGCAGATGCGAACCATCGATGGAATCAGGCTTTTTGGTGAACAGGAGGGCAAAGATGCCGTTGTCAGCTTCTTGGTTGGTGATATTCATCACATGGATATGGGCACCTTGCTCGACCGTCTGGGCATCGCTGTACGTACCGGTCATCATTGCGCTCAGCCTTTGATGGACCGCTACGGTATTCTAGGCACCGTTCGTGCCAGCTTTGCCCTATATAATACAAAGGAAGAAATAGATGCGCTTGTAGCGGGCGTAAAACGCGTGGCTATGATGTTCTAAAGATAAAGACTTTTTTGCCGCATACTGCGCACGTAAAAGCCTTATTTAGCCAACTGGCGAGCGAAAGACAACCCACTGGCAAGCAAAGAACAGCCAACTGGCGCTACTGCGGACAGTTGGCTGTTTGCGTTTGGCAGTTATCAGAAAGTTGAGGTTGGAACGCCCAAATACTCTTCACTCTTCACCCTTTTGCCGTAACGTGTTGTTATACTGATACTTACGCGCTGAAGAGACGTTCTGACTCTTCACCCACTCTTCACCCTCTCTTCACCGCCTGGTGCTATGAGGGTGAAGAGTAGGTGAAGAGTGGGTGAAGAGTAGGTGAAGAGTTGAAATGCTCTTATCTTTGTAACTGCCCTATAATTAGGCGGTTACAAAATAGAGGTGAAGAGTGAAGAGATAAACGTAAAATTCATCATAATTATGTTAGAAAGTCATTATTATAAGGATATGGTAGAGGCTGGCTGCGATGAGGCTGGCAGAGGATGTCTGGCAGGCAGCGTATATGCAGCAGCCGTTATCCTTCCGCCCGGTTATCAGAATGCCGAATTGAACGACAGTAAGAAGCTCACAGATAAGAAGCGCAAGGCGCTCCGCGAGCAGATAGAGCGTGATGCTGTAGCTTGGGCTGTGGGCATTGTTACTCCCGAAGAAATCGATAAAATCAATATCCTCAACGCCAGTTTTCTGGCTATGCACCGTGCCCTGGACCAGCTTAAGGTTCGGCCGGAGGCAGTTATCGTGGATGGCAACCGCTTCAAACCCTACAGGGATTTGCCTTATACAACCATCGTAAAGGGTGACGGCAAGTATCTGTCTATTGCAGCTGCCAGCATCCTTGCCAAGACCTATCGTGATGATTACATGGATGCGCTGGCAGAAGAATATCCGCAGTACGACTGGAAAGGCAACAAGGGTTATCCTACCAAGAAGCATCGTGCTGCCATCAGGGAATTTGGAGTCACTCCATATCATCGCATGAGTTACAATCTTCTAGGCACAGGTGAACTCTCACTTGATTTTAAAGACTAGGCATCATAGCTGTAGTGCTATGATTTCCATATAAAAAAGCCGCTCAACAGATTTGCCTGTTGAGCGGCTTTTAATTTTGATTAGAAGTCGAGGGTGAGACCCTTTTCGTCAATCTTCTTGTATGTCTTGTCGTTGACAGTCACATTCTTCGAGTTCTTTGCATCGAAGGTGTGATTCTTTGCACTAACCTTGATGTTTTCGAGCTTCACGCCGTCAGTACGGTTGATGACGATACCATACTCAGCATTGTTTACCTCCATATCCTTGATGTGGATGTTGCTTACCGGCATCTCTGGGAGACCGTTGAAGTAAGCAGCACGACGGGCTGTGCGGCAGATGACATGGTTGATGTCGATATTGCGGAAGCAAGGTGTTGTCTCGTCTACCTTGAACTTCTGTACCTTCTGGCTCTTAGCTTCATCGCCATCGTTGAGAACTTCTACGGCAGACTTGCCACCGTAGTAAAGGTCGAAGGTGATGACATCTGTCTGAATATCAAACATAGACATGTTGTCGATGTAGATATTCTCTACTACGCCACCACGACCGCGGGTACTCTTGAAACGGAGACCTACATCGGTGCCGAGGAACTGGCAGTCGCTCACCTTGATATTCTTTACGCCACCGCTCATCTCGCTGCCAACAACGAAACCACCGTGCCCCTTGAATACGGTACAGCCGTTTACGATGACATTCTCGCAAGGAATGCCGCGCTTTCTTCCGTCAGCATCCTTACCGCTCTTGATACAGATACCATCATCGCCTACATCGAAAGTAGAATTGACGAAGAGTGCATTCTTGCAGCTCTCCAGGTCAAGACCGTCACCATTCTGAGCGTATGAAGGGTTGCGAACCAATACATCTTCTATAAGAACGTTCTCGCACATCAGCGGATGGATGTTCCATGCAGGTGAATTCTGGAAGATAACACCATTGAGCCATACGTTCTTGCAGCTTACGAGACTGATCATTACAGGGCGGAGGAAACGCTTGATCTCGTTCCATTCTTCTTCTGAAGCTGGAGTTTTAGGCACATTCATGTTGGCACTGTTGTCTGCCTTCAATGCACCTTCTGATGGGAACCAGTAGTCGGCTCTCTTGAATGCACCGCCACGTGAAGTAATCTGCTTCCACTGGGCATCGGTAACCTTCTGCTTCTTTAATGGGCGCCAGTATTCTCCGTTTCCGTCAATGCAACCCTGACCGGTAATTGCCACGTTGGTAAGATGATGACCAGAGATAGGCGACTGGCAGCGGCGTGTATCCAAACCCTCAAACGATGTTTCTATAAAAGGGTAGAGGGCATCATCTGGTGAGAAAAGGATGACTGCACCTTTTTCGAGATGCAGGTTGATATTGCTCTTCAATACGATAGGACCTGTGAACCATACGCCCTGTGGAACGATGAGTTTGCCGCCGCCTTTCTGAGTCAGCGCATCGATAGCCTTGGCAAAGGCTGTGGTACAGAGAGAAGAGCCATCTCCAATAGCACCAAAGTCCTTGAGGTTTACCTCATTGGCCGGGAATTGCGGACGGGTCACCTTCTCCATCTGGAATGGTAGATTCTCGTAAAGAGCATCATACTTCTTGATGTCGGTTGCCTGGGCACTTAGCGCCAACAAGCAAGCACATACCATGCTAAAAAATTTCTTCATCTGTTTTTTTCGGTTTGTTGGGTTATTATATATAAGCTATTTCTTCTGCAAAGATAAATATTATCTTTTGAAAAGCCAAAAATAGTAAGGCTTATTCTAAATAAATCGTTGTAAACGTTTTCGTGAAGTGGGGGATATGATAGGATGTAAGTGGGTAGATATGTAGGGATAAATGTGTATATATACTAAGGTATATAAACGAAAAAAGGAGAGAAGTAAAACTTCTCTCCATCTTGGTACCCAGACCCGGGATCGAACCGGGATGGATTGCTCCACTGGTGTTTGAGACCAGCGCGTCTACCGATTCCGCCATCTGGGCAAATACCACTTTGCTTATTTGCGGTTGCAAAGGTACTAATAATTTTTGAACTGACAAACTTTTTGGTGACTTTTTTTTCTAAAAATGCATTTTTAATGCAGAAACATTAAATTTTTGTTGTTTTTATAGTCCACTTTATTAAATTTCAAGAAAATCTTTGGCACTTTCACGGATAATCACTAACTTTACAGATGAATTTTGAAAACCAACAAAATATTAGACTCAAGATATGAAGAGTAACGGAAATAATTATTGTGTGATATTGGCGGGAGGTAAGGGCCGCAGACTCTGGCCTTGCAGCCGCAGCAACTATCCGAAGCAGTTTGTCGACTTCTTTGGAGTGGGGCGCACCCAGCTTCAGCAAACCTTTGACCGTATGGCAAAGATCGTGCCTGCCGACCATATATTTATCAACACAAATGAAGAATATGTTCAACTGGTAAAGGAACAGTTGCCTGAGGTTCCTGCAGAACGGATATTGGCGGAACCTATTCATCGCAATACGGCACCTAGCATGGCATGGGCCAATCATCGAATCTCGATGCTCAATCCTGATGCCTGCATCATCGCCACTCCTTCGGATCAGGCTATCTTCAATGAAGATGCTTTCCGGGAAAACGTATTGGAAGGTCTGGCTTTTGTGGCAGAACATGACCGTTTCCTGACGATGGGTGTGAAGCCAACCCGTCCTGAACCTGGATATGGATATATTCAGATGGGTGAAGCTATTGGCAACGGATTGTACAAGGTGCAGTCGTTTACAGAGAAACCGGAAAGAGAGTTTGCCAAGATTTTCGTAGAGAGTGGAGAGTTCTATTGGAATACGGGTTTATTCCTTTCTAATGTGAAGTATCTGCGTGAGTGTTTCTGCAAGATTCTGCCCCCTGTACTCCGTGATTACGATAAACAGTATCCCGAATTCAGTGTGGAGACAGAGAATGCATACATGAAAGAGAGCTTCTCTTCTTATCCTAATATATCAGTAGATTTCGGAGTGCTTGACAAACCTAGCAATGTCTATATGATGAAGTGTGACTTCGGCTGGGCTGATCTGGGTACCTGGCACAGTATCTACGAGGCGATGCAGAAGAGCAGCGATGACAACGTGGTTGTTGACAGCGATGTGATGATGGAGAATTGTCACAACAATGTAATCAAGTTGCCTAAAGGAAAGCTGGCTGTATTGAACGGACTGGATGGTTTCATAGTAGCCGAGAATGACAATGTATTGTTGATATGCAAGAAAGAAGATTCTTCTGCCCTGGTGCGTAAATATGTAAACGAGGTGCAGATGAAGAAAGGCGATGAGTTCGTCTAAGCAAGAGCTTATGAAATAAAGATATAAAAAGAGCTGCGAAGCATATTCGCAGCTCTTTTTCTGTTTGAAACTTCTTGCATTTAAAGTTTCTTGAATTCTGTATAAATCTTATCAGCAATTTCCTTGAACTCTTCCTCTGTGAGTTTGAGATGCTCCTTGCGGAAGTTTACATCAGCTTCGCTGTTCATTGGGATGAGGTGGATATGGGCATGAGGAACCTCCAGACCCAAAACAACCTGCGCCACTTTCTTGCATGGGAAGGCTGCCTTGATAGCCTTGGCTACCTTCTTGGCGAAAACCTCAAACTCAGCCAGGTCTTCGTCTTCCATATCGAAGATGTAATCCACCTCCTTGCGGGGAATCACCAGAGTATGACCTTTGCCGATAGGGCTAATGTCGAGGAAAGCATAGAACTTGTCGCTTTCTGCACACTTGTAGCTAGGAATCTCTCCTGCTGCAATCTTTGAAAAAATGCTTGCCATAATCGCTAATCAATTTATAATTAATAATTTATAATTTACAATACATATTATCTTATTCTCTTTTTGATGTCGTTGCATCGGCTACTTTCATTTTCTATAGAGTATATCGGGTAGGCTTACATATAACATAAAAGGAACCGTCATACGGGCATCGCTGCCGGTATGATAGTTCCTTTTATTCCGTTTTATTCAAATGAAATCTTGTCGATGCGAAGGTTGATGGTGCCGCGAGGAATCTTGATTTCTGCAATCTCACCTACCTTCTTGTTGAGCAATCCCTGTGCGATAGGAGTCTTGATGGAAATCTTGCCTTCCTTCAAGTTTGCCTCGCTCTCGCTCACGATGGTATAAGTCATCTTTGCCTTGTTAGCCATGTTGGTCATCTCTACCTTCGACATAATCTGCACGCTGTCGGTGCTGAGCTGCTTGGTATCGATAATCTTGGCCTCGGCAATGGTGAGCTTCAGACGATTGATCTTATCTTCCAGATGAGCCTGTGCCTCTTTAGCGGCATCATACTCAGAATTCTCACTTAAATCACCCTTGTCGCGGGCTTCAGCAATTGCGGCTGATGCCTTAGGGCGCTCTACAGATACGAGCTGTTTCAGCTCAGCTACGAGTTTGTCGTAGCCTTCTTGTGACATGTAAGCCATAATTTTCTTGTTGTTTTAATGTTATTAATAATCGGTTGGCAAGTAGCATAAAAAATAAAGAATTCCAGTGCCAGTGAAGCACCGGAATCCTATATCTGTATTTATGTCTCTTGTTTATCCTTTTGTGTATAATCCGAATGCAAAGATAGGACTTTATTTCCGTATCACCAAATTTTTTGGGGGAAAAATTTGCAAAATGAGCGTTTTTTGTTGATTATAGAGGTTTTTCATTGAATTTGTTGATAAAATAAAAAAAAGTAATTATTTTTTTTGATTATCAAAAAAATAACTGTATCTTTGAAGCCTAAATAGAAAGTATATGGAGTTGATTAAGAAAAATGGAAAATGGAATCCAACACTATTGCCTCGTGAAAATGGGGAGATGGTTATGATGCAGACGCCCCAAATAGTATCTGCTAGTAGAAGTACGGACATACCTGCATTCTATTCTGACTGGTTTTTCGATAGGCTTGACAATGGCTATTGCGCTTGGACGAATCCATTTAATGGTGTGCGAAGCTATGTCTCTTTTCTGAATACTCGCTTTATCGTGTTTTGGTCTAAAAATCCTAAACCTCTTCTTTCTTATCTTGATAGGCTTGAGGAAAAGAAGATAGGTTGCTATATACAATATACTTTGAATGATTATGAAAACGATAGACTTGAAATAGGAGTACCTAAGTTGAGTAGCAGAATAGAAACGTTTAAAACTTTAGTTGAAAAGTTAGGAAAAGGTCATGTGATTTGGCGCTTTGATCCTTTGATGTTAACTGAAGATATAGACATTTCAGTTCTTCTTTCAAGGATAAAAAATATTGGGGACCAGCTAAAGGGGTATACAGAAAAATTAGTCTTTAGTTTTGCTGATATAGGAATTTATGGTAAGGTTAAAAGAAACTTAGAAGACAACCATGTGAGGTATAAAGAATGGACAAAGGGAGATATGGTATATTTTGCGCAAGAATTAGTTAAGCTTAATGAAATGCAAGGATGGAACTATGAGTTGGCAACTTGTGCGGAAGAAATAGATTTGGAAGGAGTAATCCATAATCATTGTATAGATGATGAACTTATTATAAGGTTGGCGTATCAAGATAAGGTACTTATGGATTTCTTAAAAGTGAAAATCTTACCAATGCCGATACCCAATTTGTTTGGTGATACGGAAGAACTTCCTAAAGATGCAATACTGTTGCCAAACAATATGTATGCTACGCATGGCTGTAATAAGGATAGTGGGCAGCGGAAGTTTTGTGGTTGCATAAATGCTAAGGATATTGGACAATATAATACTTGTGTACATTTATGTGAATATTGCTATGCAAATTCAAGTAAAGCAGCTGCAAAAGCAAATTATCAATGTCATTTGAGTAACCCAAAGGCAGAAACAATAACAGGAAAATAAATAATTAACAATATTATATGAAACCAGTAATCTATAAATATGGAGAGTTTGACCACAAATATGAGGAATTCATGTTTGATGAGTTGTTGCTTGTATTAAGTAAAGTGCATGTTTCCTACCTCCTTTTAGGAAATTACACATTTGGGGGCTTACGGTCTAATGCTGTACTTATTACATCAAAAGAAATTCGACTGTTTATTTTTAAAGACTATTTTTCCGAAATAACTCCTTCCAAAAAGGAAGTTTGGACAACATCTGATGGTAAAATTATTGAAGGTGGTCTTGGTGCTATTAATCCTTATAAGCAGGCGCATATATACAAGGAACAGGGTGAAAAATGGTTTGGAAAGATTTTGCCTAGGAAAAAAGTGAAAGTTTGTGTCGTTTTTCAAAAGGGTACTAACTTGTTGCCTTCGGATGTGGATGCAGAAAAGAATTGGCTACATGTTTTGTCTGTTGATAAACTCGATACGTATTTAGATTCATGCTTACAGTCTTTTTCCGAAGAAAATTTTGATGTGAATAAAGTGGTAAGTATGTTGGAGGTGGATTTGAAAGGCGTTGATGTGCAGAAAAGTCTATCTCCTGCAGAAACTGTTTTTGAGTTTTTTGAAGAGTTGGAAGCGATTCCAGCAACGTTATCTATAAGGGACAAATATGCAATATTGGATAGAGTCTTAAACAATGCTGTCAATCAAAAGATAAAAGGTATAAGCTTGAAATTTACGGGCTTGTTTTCAAAAATACAGTATCTTATTCGTGAGTATAAGATATATGAAAATGTTAAATACCAAAATCTTACGCATGCTATTAATGATGTACGTGTTCGTCTAAGAAAGATAGATGAAATAAAAAATAATGAACTTGCTTGTCTCTTTGGGGAGGATTTGAGAGCTGTTTGTACATTTATTAGCTGTATTTATGATGGCAGACAAATTCCTTTGAGCTTGTCTTCACAGTTCCCTGTTTTAAAAACAAAGGATTTTATAGAGCGACTTAAGGATAGTATTGGAAAAGTCGTAGATTGCATTCGTTGCGTTGTCAATGAGTGGGATGCTACGTATCTATATGTGACAAGGGATGACAATGGAGAGAATGTAAAAGTGGATTATGTGACTTCCAAGGAGTTTAACCAGACACAATACTCGAATAGGAAACTTAATGAAAGCTGGTCATATATAGGTCTGATTATAGAAAAAGGTGAGATTCTAAACTTGGTAAAACCAAGGATAGAGAATGGAATTTTATATCCAGAGCTTATAATTGTAGAGCCAGATTATCTTGTGAATGTAACAACAATAGCGAATTGTTTTGAGGAATATGGTGATTCTTATAAGATGAATCTTATAAAGAAGATTGAGCCAATGGTTTCTACACCATCTATACTTTTGGGTAACTTTGCTGGTCAGTTGTTAGATGAAGCTTCATACAAAAAGAAAATGACATATGAGGAAAGCTTGAAGAGCTTTTTCAAGAAAAATGCGTTGGCTTTTGCTTGTTGTAAGGACCCATTGACAACATTTCATATAGAGGCGCAGAACCAAAAGAGAATAATAGAAGAGGTATTGGATGGTGAAAATATTCATAAGAAAGATGGAGGCAAAATTAATGAGGATGAACTTATTTTAGAGCCATCTTATTTTTGTGGCATATTGGGACTGCAAGGTCGTATGGACTTTATTCATTTAAATCTTGATACGATTATAGAGCAAAAAAGTGGTAAAAGTGCATGGTCTGGTGATGCTAATACGGCAAAACGCCTCCAAAAGCATTATGTACAGTTGCTCCTTTATCGAGCTATATTTCATTATTCTTATAAGAAAATGAGCTATGATAAGTTGGCTTCATGGTTGTTTTATTCAAAATATGCTAAAGGCTTGCTTGAGTTAGGGTCTTATCCAGAGTTGCTATTTAAGGCTTTCAAAATCAGAAATTTGATTGTGTGGGCAGAAAAACGTTATGCAAAAAATGGTTTTAATGATTTGGAGAAATTAAGTGCAGATGCTATATTTCCAAATGTCATGGCTCGAAAGTATCTACAATGGGATAAAGATAAAATTAATAAAGTTTTAGCTCCTTTGAATAGGGCATCTGAATTGGAAAAGGCATATTATTATAGGTATATGCAGTTTGTTGCAACCGAGCATATGTTGTCAAAAATCGGAAATAAAACGAAAGACGAGTCTGGATTTGCAGCTTTGTGGAATAGCTCGTTGCAAGAGAGAAAAGATGCTGGCAATATTTATACGAAGCTAAAAATGGAGCCGTTGTCACCAAATTCAGAAGTTGAAAAAGTAAAGTTCTTCTTTGATAAAGATGAAGATTTGGATGTTTCTAATTTCCGTATGGGGGATATTGTCGTATTTTATCCATATCTTGAAAGTGAAGAACCTAAAGTTACATCTGATATTGTTTTTAGAGGAACGATTATTCAGATAACGTTACAGTATGTAGAGGTAGAGCTTAGAAATTCTCAACATCAGAATGTATTTACATATAAGGAGAATGAAAATAAAGATAAAACAGTATGGGCTATAGAACATGATTTTATGGAGTCGTCTTATTCCTCTTTATATAAAGGAATGCATGCTTTTTTGTCAGCAAATCAAGATCGTAAGGATTTGATTTTGGGGCAAAGAAAGCCAAGTGTAGATGAATCTGTAACGTTGAGTGGTAATTATGGTTCTCAAGAATTTAATGAATTAGTGCTGCATGCAAAGCAAGCAAAGGACTTATATCTTATTGTTGGTCCTCCTGGCACAGGAAAAACATCTTATGGTATGTTGAATGTTTTAAAGGAACATTTGACAGACCCCAATGTATCCATACTTTTAATGGCATACACCAATAGAGCTGTTGATGAAATTTGTAGTAAGTTGGTAGAGAATAATCTGGACTTCTTACGTTTAGGTAGCAACCATGGATGTAGTCCTGAATATAGAAAGTATCTGTTGGATGATAAAATGGCGAGCCTTGACAACATTAAACTTGGTGATCTGAGAACGTTAATTGTAGATACAAAAATATTCTGTGGTACGACAACTGCATTTATTAGCAAGATAGAAATCTTTAATCTTAAGAAATTCGACCTTGCTATTATAGATGAAGCGTCGCAGATTTTGGAACCTTTTGTGTTAGGATTATTAAGTGCCAAGCATGGAGCAGAAAATGCAATAGCTAAGTTCGTTCTCATAGGTGATGAAAAACAGTTACCTGCAGTTGTACAACAAGAACCACAAGAGTCTATGGTTAATGATCCTATGCTTAATAAGATTGAATTAGAGAATTGCAGATTGTCGTTGTTTGAACGTTTTGAAAAGCTGTTGGGAAAGAACAATAAGCAATATTGTCATGTCCTTACGCATCAAGGAAGAATGCATCCTGAAATTGCTAAGTTCCCTAATTATACATTCTATCAGAACTCTTTGAAAGTAGTTCCTGTAGAACACCAAAAAGAACAAACTCCATCAGTCGGGGCGGGTAAGAATGGTATTGAGGACTTATTGACTACTCGTAGGGTATCTTTCTTGTCATGTACTCCTTCCTTAGACCCTAAAGAGTCAGATAAAGTTAATGGTGAAGAGGCTAAGCTGATTGCAGCAACAGTTGTGCAGGCTTATTTAATGATGAAAAATCATTTTGATATAAATAAGTCTATAGGTGTTATTGTGCCTTATAGAAACCAAATATCTACAGTCAGAAACATGATAGATAATATGAGTACACAACATGGTATTGATTGTTTGCATGATATAACTATTGATACGGTAGAACGCTATCAAGGTAGTCAGCGTGATCTTATTATATATGGCTTTACTGCAAAGAAGCATTATCAGTTGGCGTTCTTGACAAGCAATGAGTATTATGATGAGAACGATGGCGCAATAATAGACAGAAAACTGAATGTTGCAATGACTAGAGCAAAGAAAAACCTTGTTCTGGTAGGGTATGAGCGTTTGTTGGCTCAAGATATAACTTTCTATAAGCTGATAGAATATTGTAAGAGCATACAAAGCTTTTTTGAAATTGATGTAAATAAGTATGTTAAAGGTGAATTCTCTGTCTCTAAGAGGGAAGTTGTTGATAATGCAACCTTTGACACTTTTGTATATACTGTTGATGATAAGTTTGAAAAGGCTTTTAATAAATTAGTTGTTGCTCCTATAAAGCAGGCATCAAATACGGAATGGCCTAATTATATCTTTGGGAACAAAATGGAGGTGAATATGAACCTTATTGGATATGGAAGAATAGATTTTTCAAATCAATTGTCCCTATTTTCAGATATACAAAATGAATTGACAGTTGTGTCTCCTCAACAGCAAGTGTTATTGTATGGCTATTATATCATGCGACAACACTATTGTAGTTTAAAGGCTATTCTGAATTCTTACAGAACATTTCTGCAAAATGAACTAGATGGGTGTAAGGGTAGGGTGCATTACATTGATATAGGTTGTGGACCATCAACATGCATATCTGCATTTATGAATGAGTTTTCAAATATTGAGCAGATTGATTATGTAGGTGTGGATATTTCCGTTGCGATGCAGAAACTTGGACAAAAGTTTCTGCAAGAGCAGGCATTTGACAAAATGAATACAGAGTTTGTTACTTCTTTTAATGAATTGACAGATGAATATTGGGATAAAGAGTCTCAAGTATCATCTCTGTTTATTATCAATTTCTCGTATTTCTTCTCTAATGTAAAATCAGATTTTACGGAGAAGTTAGCAATGAGAATGGTGGACATTATAAGAAAGTATCCTCTAAATAGGTATGTGTTTGTCATACAGCAATCTGAGACAGACTGTAAAAATTTTAGGTCTTATAGCATTTTTCGAAGGATTATTTTAGAAGACTCCTCTTTGGTAAAAGTGTTAAAACATGGTGAGGATAACTTTTGCTATCAGTTAAATGGAGGAAGTAAATCCTTGAAGTTCTGCTATGACATTTGGAGTAATTGATAATTTTCGAGGAAAGAGATGTTTACCTCATCTCTTTCCTCGAAAATGCGATTATTGGCTGTTTTTATTTCCATTATGGTAAAATGTTGTATTCTCTCTTCAGCCAAAGCTCGAAGACAGGATCGACGAATGAGAAATCTTGAAGATGTTTCTCAACGAGATCTTTCTCTACTAATACTTTCTTGTTACGTGTGATGCTCTGTGGCTGCCCCAGACCATACGTCTCTACGACATCCTTGGCATTGAAGTGCTTTTCGCCAGAAGCGATGGCTTTCAACATGCCGATTTGGGTGGGAGTGAGCTCGTCCATCTCTGTCAAGAACAAGTCTTCGTTGGTGTCCAAAACCAGTTGGAGCTGGTTGTCGAGGAGTTCTTGCGTCACCTCTTTGTCTGTGTGTGACCATAGGAAGAAGCAATATTGCTGTACGTACCAAGAGTTATATTTCACTCTTTCGCATAGACATTCTGCTTGGCTCTCAGAGATAGTTTTTCCTGTCTTCTTAAAATTGCTCATGATGTATGGAATCCAATATTCCTTGGCTATTCTCTTCAGGTTCATCAGTTGTCCGAACTTAAAGAAAGGACTGTTCGCCTTGTTGAAAATATCTTTCATCATGTGCATCTTGCTGCCGTAGAGACAATAGGTGGTATGGTGCTGCAACTGCCATTCAGCCCTCAGCATAGCTTCAAGGTTCTTCCATTTTGGCAGGTTGGCGAGTTGCTGAAACTCATCGATGCAGACGATAATCTTGATGCCTTTTGCCTCGGCTATCCTTTCGGGGAGTTGCAGAATGTTTTCAGGACTTTCCTTTACAGGATTCACCTTTAGGTTGACCTCTACACTATTCATTGGGTCGGAAGCTATCGTGATGCTTGGGGTAAAACGATTGATAAATTTCACCAAGTCAGATAATTTCTGTTCCAATGTGGAAGAAACTCCTTGTATCACGATGGAGGCAAATTTGTTGTAGAATTCCTCCTCCGTATGAATCTTGGAGGCATCCATGAAGCAAACCTTTGTTTTGGATTCTTCCTGCATTAATTCTTCCATAGAGGTTCTGACAAGCGAAGATTTTCCCCATCTTCTTGGAGATACCAAGATGACGTTGATGCCGTGGCGAAGGAAATTCTTCAGTTCCCTTCGGTCTTCTACTCTGTCGATAAAACTCTCTTTCTCAGCGAGTCTTCCATAAATAAAGGGTATATCCATAATCAATTTTTTATAAGTGATGGCGCAAAGTTACAAAAATTATAAATACTCTTATAATAAATGTATTTATAATTATGGATAATTAACGAGGTGATGGGAAAAAAGTATTCCATTAAGTATTTTTTCGTATGAAATGCTTGCCGTATCAATTCTTTTTTGTATATTTGTAGCCTCCAATTGAAAAGAAGGGGTATTATTAATCTAAAAATATTAAACAATGACAAAGGAAGAATTGATGCATAGAGCCATTGAGCTCTCAAAGAATAGCGTGAAGACGGGGGGCGGACCTTTTGGTGCTGTGATTGCCAAGGACGGTATCATCATCGCTGAGGCTTCCAACAGTGTAACCATCGACCTCGACCCTACGGCTCATGCCGAAGTGAACTGTATCCGACAGGCTACCCGCAAACTGAAGACCTTCAATCTGGAAGGTTGCGAGATTTATACCTCCTGCGAGCCTTGTCCGATGTGCCTGGGTGCCATCTATTGGGCACATCTCGACCGTATCTATTATGCCAACGACCGGAAGGATGCAGCAAAGATAGGTTTCGATGATGAGTTTATCTACGAGGAGATAGACCGCAAGATAGAAGACCGCCACAAGCCGATGATTGCCCTGATGCGCGATGAGGCGCTCGGTGCTTTCCGCATGTGGGAGGAAAATGCGGAAAAGACGGAGTATTAATGAGATAAGATAAAAAGGGAAGGTTGCACGGAATATGAACCGCAGCCTTCCTTTTTTCGTAGATTCTTCTTGTATTCTATCATGCGGGATAGAGAAAAATGGAGAAAAGGAACGATTTCTCAGATTTTCTTTGTAATTTTGTCGCCAAATTCAGAAAAGACACTGAATTGATGGATAATGGAAATTCTCTAATTATTATAACGACAATGGAACAGTCAATAGAAAATCTCTACAAATTAGACGGCAGAGTGCCCGTAGGTAAAGCACTCCCATTTGGCCTTCAGCATGTGCTGGCGATGTTCGTCAGCAATATTGCGCCAATCATGATTCTCGCTGGTGCGATAGGTCTGGACAGTTCGATGAGCGCCGTGCTTATCCAGAACTGTATGGTCATCGCCGGTATCGGTACCTTGGTGCAGCTTTATCCGGTATGGCGTATCGGTTCTCGCCTTCCTATCGTGATGGGTATCTCCTTCACCTTCCTTTCGCTCGCCATCGCCATTGCCGGTGCTCATGGTATGGGTACTTTGATAGGCGCTGTCATCATTGGTGGTCTGGTAGAAGGAACACTCGGACTTTTCGCCAAGTATTGGATCAAGCTCATTCCGCCTGTAGTAGCCGCTACCGTGGTAACAGCCATCGGTTTCTCGCTCCTTCCTGTTGGTGCCAACTCTTTTGCGGGTGGTCAGGGTGCTGCTGATTTCGGTAGCATGAACAACTGGGTTGTGGGTTCTGTCACTTTGCTGGCTTGTCTGCTTTGTCAGATTTTCGCCAAGGGTTTCTTGCGTTCTCTCTCTGTATTGGTAGGACTGCTGGTAGGTTATGTTCTGGCTCTGTTTATGGGAATGATAGATTTCAGCGGACTTTCTGGTCTTTCTATCGTAGCTTTGCCAAAGCTTCTTCCATTTACACCTGAGTTTAATATCGGTGCTATTCTCTCAGTTGTAGCTGTATATCTGGTTTCTGCCACAGAGACGATTGGTGATACTTCTGCGCTCTGCAACAGTGCATTGAAGCGTGATCCTAAGACCAAGGAGATGGGTGCGGCAGTCTGCTGCGATGGTTTCGTAAGTTCGGTTTCCGGTCTTTTCGGTTGTACTCCTATCACTTCATTCAGTCAGAACGTAGGTTTGGCAGCGATGTCGGGAGTAGTGAACCGCTTTACTATTGCCATGGGTGCCATCATCATGATTATCGGTGGTATCTTCCCAGCTATCGGTTATGTATTGACTACGATTCCTCAGGCTGTATTGGGTGGCTGTACCATCATGATGTTCGGTAGCATCCTCTTTGCCGGTTTCGGCATGATGGCGCGTACCGGCTTCTCTCAGCGCAACATGGTCATTGTGAGTCTCTCGCTCAGCGTAGGTCTCGGATTCACATCTGCAACAGGTATGTTCAACATCTTCCCAGAGATTGTGCGCACTGTTTTTGCAGATAACTGTGTGGCAGTAGTCTTCCTGCTCGCCGTTATCCTGAACCTCGTGTTGCCGAAGAATCTGGATAAGGCATAAGAATCAAAGATATTTATAGATAAAAAGGTGCAACTCACAAGTAAGAAAGTGAGTTGCACCTTTTTTGCTATAAACTGTTAACTATAAACTATTAACTAAATTACTGTCCTCCCAGTCTTTCGAAGAAGGTGATGATTTCTTCGAAGGTCTTGAATTCATCGCTACCGTATTCTATCGTCGTACCCATGAAACTGTCGCATGGGCGAGGGTCGATGAAGTAATCGCCGTAGAGCAGGTTCTTCTGGTTGCAGAAGATGATGTGGTTGTAGGCTGGGGTAGAGAGATATTCCTCCACCCAGGTCTGTACCTTCGCCATGTATTCATGATCGTTGGTTGGTGCTGGGGCTACGATATATACGTTGTAATGCTCTATCAGCATCTCGTAAGCCTTGTGCATCGAACTGGTTGCCTTCATGTAACTGTCGTGCAGGGCATCGAAGTCGATGTATACGATAGGGCGCTCCTTGCCGTTCTGCTTGTCGTCAATCCAGCGGATAACCGGACAGAGATAGTGGAATGCTACCTTGTCGATAAGTCGGTGCTCGCCATGGAATGGGATGGCGAGCGGATAGTGCTCATGGAAGAGGTCGAAGGTATGGACCAGCGGATCAGCATCGCCGAAGAGACCGTAAACACGTTGCTGCTCCTCGGGAGTAATGTCCTGGAAGCAACGCTCGGTAAAGTCACGGTATTCCTTGATGAGGCCTTTGTTAACCATCAGTTCGTTCACTCCGTCCTTTCTCGGGTTCTGGAATTCCTGCTTGCCGGTCATGCTGCTCATTGTATCGCCCATCTTGAAGGCAGGGTTTACGAGGATGCGGTCGTAACCTTTCAGCAGTTCGGTATACATGCCTCCCATCGAGGTACCGATGATGAGGTCGGGCTTCTCAGTCTCCGCCATCTTCTGCAGCATCTCTATGCCCTCTTCCGGATGTACCGGGATGTCTTCAGCCACGAGGGTGGCATTCGGCATCAATTCCTGCAACATCTTTACGGTGCCGCTCTGTGCAGAAGAGAGGAAACCGTGAACATACATGATTTTCTTGCCCGCCATGAGGTCGGGGAATTGTTTGATATATGGATTCATATTCTTATAGTTTTATAGGGGGCATCATATCATGCTCCCTGAACATCTTATTCATTTCTGCTGCAAAATTACGCTAAATTGCAGACAAAACAAAATTATTGGGCGATAAACTTCCTTGTTTGCGAAAAAAGTAGTAATTTTGCACCCAATAACCATATTAAAGTTCAAGTCATAATGGATTTACTGAAAGAAAGAATTATGCAGGAGGGCAGATGCTTTCCTGGTGGAATCTTAAAAGTAGACAGCTTTGTAAACCATCAGATGGACCCTATTCTGATGATGGACTTAGCTAAGGAATTCGTGCGCCTTTTCAAGGACATCAAGTACAACAAGATTATTACTATCGAGGCTTCGGGCATCGCGCCTGCCATCATGGTAGGTTATCTGACCAATCTTCCTGTTGTGTTCGTGAAGAAAAAGCAGCCTAAGACGATGGAGGGTATGATTACCTCTGTGGTTCACTCTTTTACAAAGGACCGCGATTATACGGTTTGTGTGAGCAACAGTTATCTTACTCCTGAGGACCATGTTATCTTTATCGATGACTTCCTTGCCAATGGTAATGCGTCTAAGGGCGTGATGGACCTTTGCGAGAAGGCTGGTGCCAAGATTGAGGCGATGGGTTTCATCATCGAGAAGGCTTTCCAGCATGGTGGTGACTTCCTGCGCAAGGAGGGAATCCGTTATGAGGCGCTCGCTACCGTAGAGAGCCTGGATGATTGCAAGATTGTCTTGAAGTAAAACATCTTATTATATATATTAAAAGCCGCCTGTAATAGGGCGGCTTTTTTCTTACTTGACGATATCAGCGGCATAGATTCCCATCGCCTTGTATCCTGCAGGGTTCGGATGGAGCCAGTCGTTGCTGGCATATTCCCGCTTCATCCTTCTGTCATCATTCGGGTCTTGAAGCAGCTTGGCGAAGTCTAAAATGCCATCTGCTTTCTTTGCCTGACTTCGAATCCAGTCGTTTACATAGAGTCGGGCTGCTTCGTGGAAGTGGCTGTAGTAGCCGGCACCCTTGAAAGGCGTGATGGTGCCCAGATAAACTTTCATCCTCCGGGCTTTCGCCTTCTTCATCATTCCCTGTATGCTCTCTATAATCTGGCGGGCTACCGTTTCGCTGTTGCCGCTCTTGGCAGCACCTATGTCGTTGATGCCTTCAAAGATAATTACCTTCTTTACGCCGCTTTGCATCAGAATGTCTCGGTCGAAGCGTTCCTTGGCTAGTGCCCCGAAACCGCCTGGCACGGTTACGCGGTTGTTGCCGATGCCTAGGTTCAGTACACCCTGGTTGGTTATCTTATGTTTCAGCTGCAGCATCTCCGACATAACATCCGGCCACCGGTTCTGGGCATTATCCGTAGAACATTTGCCGTCGGTGATGGAGTTGCCCATGATGGCGATGGCACTCATGTTGGTGCTCATCGTATACACATCGATACCGCTGATGTTGTACCAGTGGTTCTCGCGGAAAGCCTTTTCGAAGTTGGAGTGGGCATTGGTTACTCCCTTCATGATATAAGAGGTGGTACGTGAGCCCATGTGAACGGTAGGCACATCGGGAGCCGAGGTGTAGTTGATGGTGATGGCAACGCGCTCCAGGTTCTTGAGATTGAACTTCAGCGCATCGCTCACTATCTGTTTGCCGGCAGGGATGGTAGCTTTGTAGCTGTTGCCGAACTTGAAGTATTGGGCCGATTTGGCATCAATCTTGAAGGAGTCTTTGGCGTGGGCGATATAGATGGAGCGTATCACTACGGGTTGCATCGAGTAGATATTGCTCAGCTTCAGTCTTATCACGTCGCCTCCTACGCTTACTTTTACTATCTGGCGAACCGAACGGTTTGTCATGTTGTTATTATAGGGCATAAACGCTTTCACCACAGTCTGCGGTGCCGTAGCCCAAGTTCCAATCCATGTTTGTGCCGCCATCTGTAGTGTGTATGTGCAGATGAAGCATAGTATCATTATAAATCTTTTCACCTTGTTGTATTAAAAAAATATAATCCTTGCGCCAGATGAGGCGTCTCGTTACGCATTATCTCATAAAAAGGGTCGATGCCATTAGAGGCACCGACCAATTCTGTTTATAATGATTTGATATTTTCTTCCGATAGCCCTGTGAATTGCATGATTTGCTCTATAGGCAGACCTGCTTGACGCATTTTTAGGGCGATGGCATTTTTTTCTTCAGTTTTACCTTCCGCTCTACCTTCCGCTCTACCTTCCGCATGCCCTTCTAATCTAGCGTTTCCAAGAACGTCATTTTGAATCATGATGGCATTGACATGTTCATCGTAGGCGTGTCGTTCGGCATTCGACATAGAGTAGTATTTCAGCTTTTCGCGAGCTTCTTGCAATCCTGGTGCTTTCGTGTCAGGATTGATGACTCCGTTTTTGAGGTAATCAACCCATTCCTCCAATGGAGACTTGGCAACCTTGTTGAATTCATTGACGCGCACCAGCATATAGGTTGGGAATATTTCGGCAGGCGACTTTCTCACGATTGTATCTTTCTCCTTGGTACTGATGATGAGTTGGTCTTGCGTATGCAGGCCGATAAAATTGTTTTGTCCTACATAAATATAGTCCGACCCTTTGCCAAGGTCAAAATAAAGTATACTAATGGAATATACCTTTTTTACTTCTTTGTAGGTGTTGCCGAGATTGATATGCTCGGTAATAGCCTTTGCCACCCCATAGAGCACGCGCTCCAGATAATACAGCTCACTTGTGTTCTGTATCTCCACGATGATGATGTCCCCTTTGCTATTTTTTGCCTTGATGTCAACTCTGTTAAACTTGTCGTCGGCTTCCTGTTGATTACCCTCGCTTTCCAATATGTCGATAATCTTGATAGGCTCACCGATAAACACTGTAAGGAATCCTTCAAGTACTCCAAAGTTAGCCTTCTGACGAAGCAATCGTTTGATTGCCCAATCGAATCGAATGTATTTATCTTTTAGCTCTTCCATATAGATTTCCTCCTAAAATTAATATTCGGTTGCAAAGTTACGCTTTTCTTTTGAAAGAAGCAAGGATTTTTGGGAAAATGTTTGAGTTGTAAACTACTATTGTACTGTCAATGAGTTTATACTTGTACAACAGTAGGTTTATGGTTGTACAACTAAAGGGTATACAGTCGTACGACTAAAGAGTGTGTATTTGTATGTTAATGAGGTGTTGTCACTAGGCTCGGCAGCTCTGCTGACTGCAGTCGGCAGAGCTGCTGACTAGGCTCAGCAGAGCTGTCGAGCCTAGTGGGAATCATCAAGAAGCAGTCTCCTTGAACCTCAGATACAGTCTCCTTGAACCTCAGATACTGACTGCTTGAACCTCCTAATCTATATCTTTGCCCCAGCGCAGTCGTATCCTTGCGCCCGATGAGCCGTCTCGTTATGCTTGTTCAGCCGCATTGTTATGCTTGCTCAGCTTATACCCACATATCATAAAGTCGTAATATTTAGGCATAAGCTTGCTCCATTAATTTTTTGTTTCGTTTCCAATACTTTTGAACGATGCTGATTTCTATATCATCCATATTGGTTTCTGTTACTTCACCCTCGCTTGTCATTACAAGAGCATGATATGGCGGATGTAGATACACTACACGTATAAGGCCTTCTTCGGTTTTCGAAAATGCATATCCGCAAACTATCATCATAGCATTTTCTGCCACGATTTTAATCTCTTCTTCATTCATGATAATCTATTTTTACTGACTTGATTGGAGAGTAAAGCTTCTGATGAAAGATTCTTGTTGTCCATATTTACCTCCTTATTTTAATGATTCACTTATCCTTCTGTTGCAAAAAAATACTTTTATTATGCTTGATAATAAATAGTATCTTCTGCATTTGACGGTTTGTATATGCCAGCATCTGCGAATAGTCCTTCAAAGCATAAATCTTCATCTAATTCAGGCCAATGAATACCATATCTGCTCAATACGAAAGCCTTACGCTGGGCAGGTGTGGCGTTAGCAAGACGGCTCCAACGGCTGAAAGGATAGTTAGCCTTCCAGCCATTTTGGGTTTCTGCCCAAATATGGGCATCGTCAACCCAAACGCGATTTACTCTATATTGCTCCATAATATCTTATTTTTGATTAAAATATTCTTTCCATCTATCTATAATGACCGCCTCATTCTCAGAAATAATAGATTCTATCAAGGCAATATCATGCTTTTTGAATCCATGATTATAAATCTGGGTTAGAGGAGATACATTGTATTTTGCTTCATTTCCATCCTTGATGACATGGACATGAATTGGTTCATGATCATTAGAATAAAACATGAATCTGAATCCGAAAAATATGAATATTGTTGGCATCGTTTCTTTTTTCTGCAAAGATACGCTTTTCTTCTGAAAGAAGCAAAGAATTATTGAAAAATGTTTGAGGATGAGGGAAATAAAAAGAAAAATTAAAACCCCGGGGGCATCACTTGCATCGAATAATCTGGGAGAGGGCCTTATTGGGACTGCACTGCAAAGGTAATAATTAAAATGGAATATACCAAAGATCTTTTCGAAAAATTACGTCCGGACGTATCTGTAGCTACGTCGGGACGCGTCTGTTGCTACATCGGGACGTAGGAAATGCTACGTCGGGACGTAATTTTTGCTGCATCGTGGGAGTTTTTTCGATAAAAAGCATAGAAAAACACTAAAAATTGAATAGAAAATAAGCGTTTTTGCTCAATGTTTTCAACCTTTTAGCTCCCAAAACGCCTCTAGAACGCCCAAAAATCGCTGTTTTTAAGCTGAGTGTGGCAATAGGTGACAATAAGGTGATAATAAAAAAGCCCCTTATTGCCACCCGTTATTCTCTTATTATCAGCTACTTATAATAAGCGTGGCAAATGTTGCAATAAATATGAGAAAACATGTTCATATGCGTTGAGGATCTTTGTTTCTCAAGCATCCTATCAAAATCCGATTGGTATAAATACTATTGCCCTCGTTTCTCCTTGGGAAAATGTTTGAGAGAGATAAAAAGAAAATTTTCGACGACCTCTATTGTTTGGCCTTTCGATCTACATGCAGTGATTACAAAGTCACAATTCATTTGTAGTATTTCGGTTCAGGGGAGATTGTCCGTGTATAGACAATCTCTCCTGAGCCCATTTATGTCATTTTTTGGGAACGAGAAAATGGGAAAGTGACGAAAAGTGGTAAAACTACCACTTTTTGCTTGTAAATCACCCTCGCTAATCTTATGCAAAGATATGCTTTTCTTCTGAAAGATGCAAGGAAATGAGAAGAAAAGTTTTAGCAAGGGATAACTGGGAGATCAGGTTTGTTACCTGTCCAATAGCAAGAATGCCCTATAATCTAAGGATAGAGCGGCTAGTGCGCACACCTTTTTAGTATAATAAATCTAAAAATTTTTGGTTAGAACTCTACTTTCGCATATCTTTGCACTTAAAAAAAGTGGCACATGTGCCATAAATTTTAAGTAGCATGAAGGAAATTAAGCGCGAATATTATCTCAACCAACTCATATCAAGCAAACAAAATGGCTTGATAAAGATAGTTACAGGTATCAGAAGATGTGGCAAATCATATCTTCTATTCAAGTTGTTTAGAGATCATCTCCTGGCAGATGGCATTTCTCCAGACCATATTATATCTCTGGCTTTGGATGATATACTGAATGATGAATACTGTGACCCCAAGAAACTGCTACATTATATTAAAGGTAACATCAAAGATTCTGAAATTCATTATGTCCTATTGGATGAAGTTCAAATGGTAAACAACTTTGTTGGAGCCTTGAACAGTCTTCTTCATATAGACAATGTGGATGTCTACGTAACAGGAAGCAATTCTAAGTTTCTATCTTCCGACATTGCCACAGAGTTCAGAGGAAGAGGTGATGAAATACGTATTTACCCTCTGTCTTTTTCTGAATATGTATCGGCTTACGATGGCAACAAAGAAAATGCATGGCGAGATTATATTACGTATGGCAGTTTGCCTTTAATCTTGTCTTTGGATACCCAGCAAAAGAAGATGAGTTATCTGCGTAATCTCTATACTACGGTGTATCTAAAAGACTTGATAGACAGAAATAATGTCAAGAAGAATACAGAGTTCGACTCTCTTGTTAAAGTAATGGCATCATCGGTAGGCTCACCATGCAATCCGAATAAGTTGAGCAACACTTTCAAGAGCGTAAGCAATGCAGACCTGTCTCCGTTAACAATCGACAATTACTTAGGATTCTTGCAAGAAGCCTTCCTGATAGAGAAAGCGATGCGGTATGACATTAAAGGGAAAAAGTACATCGGTACATTATCTAAATACTATTTCGTAGACTTAGGATTGCGCAATAGCCTTCTGGATTTCCGTCAAATAGAAGAGACCCATCTCATGGAAAATGTGATATACAATGAATTACGATGTCGTGGCTATCTTGTGGATGTTGGTATGGTAGAAACTCGTACCCGAACACCGCAACAAGGAATGATGCGCAAGCAATTGGAAGTAGATTTTGTAGTCAACAATGGCTCTAAGCGTTATTACATCCAGTCTGCCCTTGCTCTTCCAGATAAGGAAAAGATAGAACAAGAATCTGCATCACTAAAACATATCTCAGATAACTTCCAGAAGATAATCATAGTAAAGGACAATATTGTTTCTCATCACAATGAAGCAGGCATCTTGTTCATAAGCTTGTTTGATTTTCTTTTGCAACGAAATATATTAGAATAGGCTTCTACTTTTAAAAAGTGGCACATGTGCCATAAATTTTAAGTAGAGGCATCTAGGAGTACGAAATCGGATGTTACTATTGCCGTCTGAGTTCCGCAAGGTGTTAAAGTACATCAATGAGCGACTGATCCGATGGGTGATGCGTAAGTACAAGCGCATCTCCAAGGGTAAGAAGTTTAGCAAAGCGTATGAATGGCTTGTGGAGTATGCGGCACACAACAGAAATGAGTTTTTACCCTGGGTAAAGGGATTTGTACCCTATCCACGTCTAGGTTAATAAAGAATATAAACTTATGAACAAAAGCGTTAAGTGCGAAGAGCCTTGTGATGGGAGGCTGTCAAGCATGGTTCCGAGAGAAGGGTGGGTGAAATTCCCTCCACTTACTCGACAGCAGAACTGAAATCTTGGTACCGTTTGCAGCGATACAAGCGGTACCGATTGCAGTGATAGCATGGTACCGATTACACCGCTACGCTTGGTACCGATACAGCGCCATCGTCACCATATCTCTGCAAAAGAAGGTGGTACACAAAGTCAGCCGTTAGAAAAATTCTTGCGGCTGATTTTGTATTACGATTGTTCTACAGGATAGTCGCAAGAACGAAAGTATATAAATCAAAAAGCGATTATCAAGAATGAAAAGAAAAAGGCTCAGGGGAGATTGTCTTATCCACGGTCAATCTCCCCTGAGCCAGTATTTACCTCAGTTCGGGATAAGAAATGTTGTCATGTATTGAGAATCTTTGTTTCTCAAGCATTCCATCAAAAACCGATTTGTATAAATACTATTGCCATCGTTTCTTCTTGGGAAAATGTTTGAGAGAGGGGGAGATAAATATAAAGAAAAAGGTGTATCCCTTTGCCCATTGTATTGAGCAATAAGGATACACCTTAATTATATAGTATTTATAATTTCTGATTACTCAGTGAAACCTGAGTGGCGAGTACCAGCGATACGATAAATAGCACCCTTGTCATCATCTGTGAATTTGACAGTATAACAAATGCTGTCTACAGGCATACCATGAAGGTTCTTGCCCTGACCATAGAAAACCTGACCTTTGAGGAACTCGATGTTGCCAGCCCGTGCATCTGAAGGATTGTAAGAGGTGTTTGGTGTTCCTTCAAACTTACCATTGTTATAGTCTGTTACGTTCACCTTCATCTTGACCCCATAGAATGCATTATCATCAAGCCACATCTTATCAGCATCATTAGCTGCTGTATTATAAGTGTTAATGTTGATTGTGCCAAGTCCAAATGGATCTTCACTGAGTACATTGCCTTGTTCATTAACAACATCTACTGTTACATCCCAAAGACCTGCCATTTTCTCAACAGCTGTACCTCCAGCTTTCTCATCTGTCTCTGGATCACAAGAAACAAATGTAAAAGTTGCAGCCAAGGCAACCATGAACATTGAAATATATTTCTTCATATCTGTTTTCTTTTAAACTGTTTTACTTCAAAATGACATGGAACAACATAGAGCCATTGTTGTATGTCATATCATAAGATATAGTGCCTGTTGCTGCGTCATACTTTGCATTCTCGAAAGAATTAGCAGAATCACCCCAAGCTGAAACATAACTTGAAATCAGCTTGATGCTATTGTCAGACATCAACTGAAGATAGCCTGTTAATTCAGCTGCTGCACCATAACCAACACCTTGACCATAATATCCTGCCATCAAGTCATTGATATAAAATAATCCAGGAGCTAACTTGGTTATTTTAACACTGAATCCCTTGAAATCTGCATTCTTATTATTATAACTTCTGTATGTTCCTTCTTGAACAGTATAGTCTCCCGCAATATCTGTTGTTATTGTAGGATCACAAACAGCAACTGTTCTTTGTGCTGATTTCTTATAGCCCTGTTCATTGGTATATGTATAATTGATATAGTATAAACCAGGAGTATTGATATCAACAGTTCCTGATGTTACAATACCAGAGGTGCAGTCTTCACCACGCAAAACACCCTTACATCCCAATTCAGTATATGCTGTACCAATAGGAACCAGAGTAAACTCATCTCCTTGGATTTCCAAAGTAGGATAGTATGTAACCTTTGCATCAGTCAACTCATCATTGTCATCATTACAAGATGTCAGTGCAAATGATGAGAGGCAGAGCATCAAGGTATAAAATAATATCTTTTTCATATTCTTCTTGTCTTTTGTGAATTAATGAATCTCACTATTCTTTTGTATAGTGAATTATTTTACATCCCAGAATACTGGGTCTGCCAAAGTCTTGACAGCAGGTGTATTCTTGTTGTACTTGCGGGCATTCTCTGGGTAAGGCATACGCTTGCAGAGATTATTGTTGCCATAATAGTTAAGACCTGGATTGATCATATCACCTGCTATGTACTTAGTAGAACCCTCAAATACTTCCTTGGCAGTAGCAGTGGAAAGTGCAGGAACGTCTGTACGACGCTGCTCAGACCATGCCTCCATATGATTGCGCATAAAGAAGGAAGCCCATTTCTGCATATAGATGAGTTTGAGCTTGTCAGCAGTTGTAGCCTGAGTGTCAAAGTTTACTTTAGCACCAGACAAGAAAGTACTCACAGCACTGTCGTCGATTCCGCGAGAAACGAGATCTGCACGAACAGCATTCTCATAATCCACCTTAGCTGCAGCTGCATTGTTGTTGAAGCGAAGTTCAACCTCTGCCTTCAAGAACTCAGCCTCTGACTGCTGCATGATGTAGATAGGCATTGCAGCAATCGCTCCATATTTAATTTCGCTTACTTCCTTGTTCTTCCAGTCCTTGCCAGTCCACTCCTTGTAGAGAGTCTTAGCACCAGGAATCTGGCCAACATACTTTCCTGCGGCTTTATTAGCCTCCATTGTAGTTGACAAGCGAGGGTCGTTGGTCAAGTTGTAATATGAAACAATAGGGTAAGCTGCGCAGAAATTATTGGTCTTTAAACCGCGAATGGCTGCATACCATGGGTTCCACTGCCCCTCTGCATTACTATATACATTGAATGTGCAATCTTTATTTGGTAACAAGTTCTCTGCCACCAATGCCTTAGCCTTGGCAGTATAAGAATCTACATCCACACCACCATCTATCAAACGCATGTACATACGCAGACGAAGACCATTAGCAAAACGCTTCCATGCATCCAAAGAACCATTGAACATAGGGTCTGTTACAGAAAGGGTTTTTGTCCCCTCAGGAATAGCAGCCTCAGCCTCATCCATGGCAGCTAAAACCGAAGTATAGACAGTCTTACCATCGTCCCACTTTGGAGTAGGATTGGCGTTGCCTTGGCACATTTCGGTATAAGGAGCATCGCTACATGCATCTACCATGTATTGCATGCCCAAGGCTGTCATCACTTTGCAAGCGAACAGGTCTGCCTTGTTATTTGTCTTGCTCTCTACATCTTTGATATCCATCATGGCACCTGCATAGATGGTGCGATAACAACGGTCGAACAATGATGAAGACTCGTCGAAATGAAGCTCAGCCTCATCGTTATACTGGTTAGCCTCAGGGCGCTGCTCGAAATACTGGGCAAAGAAACCAGCATTTGTGAACATAGCATCACCAGGCACTGCTGCCAAGGCATTTTCCACAGAAGGGAAAACCAATGTTGGTGTCACGTCACCATTGTTTGGATAGTTTGGGTTGTCATTGATATCCATGTCGCAGCTCGAAAGCGCCAAGAGGCAAGCTGCGCTATATACTAATATTTTCTTCATAATTAGCTTTCTTATTAGAATTTAACTGAAACATTGAAACCAATCTTTCTAGAACTTGGGTTGGCAGAATACTCACCATAGTTACCAGACAAGTCGTTACCGAAAGAGGTTGACTCTGGGTCGATGAAAGTATTGCTAGAAGGTGTCCAGAGGAACAAGTTGTTTCCAAAGACAGAAACCTTCACACCTGTCAAGAATGTCTTGGCAAGCCAAGCCTTAGGAAGATCCCAAGAAAGTACTACGGAACGAAGTTTTACATAGCTCTTGTCAACCAAGAAATCGGCATCGTAATTGTCTGCACCATTGTTCCAGTAGTTATAAAGGTTGGTTGCATTCAATGCTGTTGTGTTCTCGCCATATACAGGAGCGCCGTTGGCATCTGTGCCTGTCTGAACTACAGAGTTCGGAACGATGAATGGATGACGGCTGTTGTAAGCAGTCTGAATAGCGTTACCAACGAAATAGTTGACGCTCTTGGTACGAGAATACATCACACCGCCCTTACGAATATCGAAATCGAATGACAAACTTACGCCCTTGTAAGAGAAGATATTGGAAATACCCATCTGATACTTGCTGTTCATGCTACCAACAATCTGCTGCTCTGTAGTCTTAAGAGGAAGACCGGTCTTAGGGTCTACGATAATGTGACCTTCGGCATCACGCTGTGAAGTGTAAGCCTTGAACACACCAAGCTCCTCGCCAACGATGGCATAGAGACCTGTGCCGCCACTCAAGCCATAGATTACAGACTCTCCACCGAGTTCTTCTGGAAGAGAAATTACCTTGCTGCGGTTCAATGTCCAGTTGAGGGAAATATCCCATTTGAAATCCTTTGTCTTAATTGGTGTGCCGCTGATCAAAGCCTCGACACCACGGTTACGAATCTTACCGAGGTTGGTGTTCTGTGCGGTATAACCAGAAGCAGGATCCATAGCCAGAGAGAATATCTGCTTGTCTGATACTCTATTGTAGTAAGATACATCGAATGACAAGCGATTCTGAAGGAATGCCATGTTCAAACCGAGCTCAAACTCTGTTGTCATCTCTGGACTCAAAGTAGGGCTACCCAATACGTTACCTACAGAATATGCATTATAGTTACCATTTGTGAATGGGAACTGGCTAGTACCCCAACCTGATGTGTTTGCTCCTCCTTGTGCAAATACAGAAGAGGTCATGTATACATTTGCATCATTACCTGTCTTACCCCAAGCTGCGCGTACTTTACCAAAGGTGATAATCTTCTGCATCTCTGGTGTTAAGAACTGAGAGAAGATAACACTACCGGTAACACCTGGATAGAAGAAAGAACGATTGCCCTTAGGTAGGGTAGATGACCAGTCGTTACGAGCAGTCATTGTCAAGTATGCCCAGTTGTCCCAGCCAAGATCAATCTGACCGTATGCACCCATCAAGCGACGAAGCTGCTTGTACTGATCTACTGTCGGCTTCTCTGAAGAGTTGTTCAAATTATAGAATGTAGGGATAGTCAGGTTGGTGACCTCTGCATAGAAATAGTTGTATCTACGCTCATTACCATTAAGACCAGCTACTGCATTTACGTCCAGTTTATCCATGAAATTATGACTATAGCTCAACATTGCATTCAAGTCGATTTCACGAGTACGTTCTGTCTGCTGGCTTGCCTTACCTGTCAAAGCAGACAACGCATCTGCCCAGTTTGGAGTGCCCTGATAGAGTTTAGACATATTTGGCTGACCTTCATCGTGATGACCTGTTGTAGTATCCAAACCGAAACGACCAGAGAACTTCAAGTCCTTGATGATGTCCCAATCCAACTGCAACTTGCCATAGAAACGCTCCTGCTCATACTGATTTTTATTGTTGTTCAAAAGGTAGTATGGGTTGGTTACACCATATGGAGTATAGTAATAACCTGGAGTATTGAATGGATTGTTCAAATCCTTAAGCTCAGCTATGCTGATGTCGCGAGGAGTCTGCATGATACAGTTGTACATAGAACCAGCCTGCTGACCGGTGCTTACGAAATTATTCTTTTGGTAAGCATAGTTGGCAGACATGCTCAAAGTTACGTTCTTGATCTTGTGACTAGCACGACCTGAGAATGTATACTTGTTGTAGCTATCTGCGTCTGTTGGGATGATACCATCATCGTGAATCTGTGACAGA
>CAUFXJ010000027.1:0-43413 GCA_959596915.1 Segatella copri | reverse complement strand
TACGTTCCAACCTCTCTTATTCTCCTTTGGCTGCTTTAGAGCTTTATGTTAAAAATACTAACTCATAGTTTTCTCCTCCAGAACTCACCGTTTCTCGGTGCAGAAGTCATCGTTTTCTTCTTGGGAACATATCGCCTACAAGATAGAAATCCTTGCTTTTCTTTATGATTTTATGCTAAAAATCGGATATAAGTTCTATCATCGAAGCTCTTATTGCCCTCTACAATGCCCTTGGTGGCGATAAAAGAACGGATGTTCTGAGGGTCGTTGGCAATCTGCTCTGCCAATGCCGCCTCGCTTGCTGCCAGAGTTTGCATAAGAAAAGGATATCCATCGCTTGCCAATACTACTTCATTGGGAGATAAAACAGGCTTCGGTTGCTCTTGAAAGTATGTTTCAATGCTACTTGAAGCAGGCTTCATTTTCAACGCTACAATCTTCACTCCCTCCCGATAAACCGGGAATCCATCGATAACCGTATAGGTCTGGTTCTGCCCCGAAAGCATCGCCTTGATAAGCAATGGCTCTATCTGCTTTCTAGCCTCAGCAGGCGAAAGCCCCTGCTCTATCAACTCTACCCTCTTACGGGCAATCTCCTCCTCATAAGGCTTGCCGTTCTCATAGAGCTTTCCGGCGATGATTGCCTGGCAATCGCCCACCATCCATACCTCATTCCTTGTCCGGCTATAAAGGATAGCCGAGGCGGTAAGCCGCTCTTCCGGATGTTCCTTCAACCGCTCTTCCACTCCTAGCTTTTCATACACCTTATTATATATATAGGCTGTCACACCCTGGCAGAAATCATCTACCGAGGCATCCGCTTTCAACTCCTCACGAATATACTCCGAGATAAGCATCATGGCGTATCTTCCGTTCTTCATATCGGGATTGAGATGCTTCGGCGTCTTGCTCGTACTGCCATCAATCACTGCGATGAAATCATCGGTAACTACCATTCCATCCTCACAAGCCTCAGGGCTCTTCTTTCCTATGATACTGCTTTCTATTATCTTCATAAAATCTACTTATCTATCCGGTTATATATCTGAAAAAAGGCTACCCATCCAGGTAACCTTTTTACTCGTTTATTTATCTCTTAAGCCTTCACCTTCTTTAATCTGATAACCAGCTGTATGAAACTTGGAATCATGATGCAGAGAGAGAAGCCTACGGCATAATACATGGTTTTCTCATCGCCATGGAAGAGGTCGATGAGTTTGCCATCGCTCTGAGGCATAATATTGGATAGGACATAAGCCATCGTATTGTTCACCCAGTGGAGCAGGATGCCCGGAACAAGACTCTTGGTACGATAATACATCCATCCCAGGAGTAAGCCCAGCAGGAGGGCATTGACAAACTGCGCTACGTTGGCGTGAGCCAGACCGAAGATGGCAGCCGAAATCATAATGGCTACCCAATGGTTCTTCTTGCTCATAAGACCCAGCAGGGTGCGGAGAACGGCTCCACGGAACACAACCTCCTCAGCAAAAGGCGCCAGAACGCCGATAGCCACATAGCCCCAAGGTTCCTTCATGAGCGACGCGAATATCTGCTCGGTATTCTCGTCCATCTCGATGCCTATCTGCTCATATATGAACTCCAGAGGAATGATGGTTCCCAGAGTGAACAATGCCACCCAGAGAAGCGTTGCCCAAGGCTTGGAAAGCAGATAATCGCGGGTCAGCGGCGTCCACTTCGTCTTCAGGAAGATGACGAGGGTGATAACGTTGCTGAACGCTGAGGTAAGCGCCATCAGGATAGGATTGCTGCCCGAACTGACAGCCAGGAGCGTTGCCTGGTAACCTTCGCCCTTAATGCCCGCCCAGATTCCTGCGCCAGCATACATCACGATAATCTGTACTACTATAAATATAATCATGTAGAGGACGATATCCGTCAAACCTCTCTTTAAATTAATCTTTGCCATTGCTTTTACTGTTTATAATTAATCGTTTATAGTTTAATAGCATTCTCGCTATCATTCCGCTTCCTTTTCAAAGAGATCCAGCACGGTCTGCTCATCCTCTTTCAGCTGCGCCGCCAACTCCTCGGGACTGTCAAACTTCTGTTCGCCCCTTATTCGCTTCACGAAGCTTACGAGCAAGAGCTGGTCATAAATATCCCCGTCGAAATTGAAGATGTGAGTCTCTAGCGTCAGTAGTCTGCCATTGAAGGTTGGGCGATTGCCCACATTCATCATTCCCCGCTTCCATACCACCGTATTCTCCAGTCTTACCCTTACGGCATAGACACCAGGGGCAGGAATCAGCTGTCCGAAGTGAGAGATGTCAAGATTGGCTGTAGGGAAACCGAGCTTTCTGCCTTCATGGAATCCGTTCACCACCTTTCCGATGAGGGTGTAAGGGAAACCGAGGCACCGGGCTGCCATCTCCACTTCTCCCTCTTTCAGGAAAGAGCGGATTACGGAAGAAGAGATGTTGATGCCATCTATCTGGAAGGCTTCGTTCCTGATTACCTCGATGCCCATCTCCTTGCCGTAGCGCACGTAATCTTCGAAAGTCTCCTCGCGGTTATGACCGAAGCGATGGTCGTAGCCGATGAAGAGTTTCCTTACGTTGAGATGGTCGTGGAGCACCTGCTGCATAAACTCTCTTGCCGACATGGCAGCCATCGCCTTGTCGAAATGCAGCACCACAGCATTATCCACTTCCGTCTTCGAAAGCAGCAGCAGCTTGGAGTCGAGCGTACTCAGCATCTCTGGCTGGTAATCCGCCTGCAATACCTTGCGGGGATGCGCATCGAAGGTGATGACGGTAGATTGCAAGCCATCCTTTCGTGCCGTCTCTACGAGATGATGAATCAGAAACTGATGTCCCCGATGCACCCCATCGAAGAAACCGATAGTTGCCACACAAGGCGGCAACTGCACGATATCGTTATAATGTATTGTATTCATAAGGACTGTCTTTAACATTCATATCAGAAGAAGAACTCCGATGGATTATCTTCTCTTTGCTATCATTCTCTTAAAAGTTCTCCACAGCTCGCCCGCCCAAAGTACAACGGAGGTTGAGCCGATGATGAGCAGCCACTCATGGAGCGACAATGGTGTGGTGCGGAACATTTCGCCACCAAAGGTTACGATTATCCACTGACCCACCAATACCAGTACAAGCACCAGAATCATTCCCTTATCCTTCAGGAAATGGCGGAAGGCGGTGTGATGGCTCATCAGCGCCTTGGCATTGAAGAGGTTCCAGAACTGGATCATCACGAAGGTGGTGAAGAACATGGTCAGTTCATGCACATCTACTCCACCCTTGCCTCTGCGCTCGCAGTAAACCAGCAGGGCAAACATAACGAGGAAGAAGACGATGCCGCAGAACAGAATGCC
Source organism: Segatella copri (assembly GCA_959596915.1). Classification (GTDB taxonomy): domain Bacteria; phylum Bacteroidota; class Bacteroidia; order Bacteroidales; family Bacteroidaceae; genus Prevotella; species Prevotella copri_N. Next base: position 40,055 of record CAUFXJ010000027.1, on the reverse strand, counting down.
GAAACCGATGCTCTTGTTGATGATGAAATCGGATGCCTTGCGTGGCTTATCCTTCATCACCTCGTGAGATGGAGGCAATGAGGCAAGTGCCAAGGCTGCGAAGGTATCCATGATAAGGTTCACCCAGAGAATCTGAGTTACCGTCAACGGCATCTCGGTTCCGATGACAGAACCGCCAAGCACCAGCAGGAGGGCTGCCACGTTTACTACCAACTGGAAGAAGAGGAAGCGCTGCAGGTTGCGATAGAGCGAACGTCCCCACATCACGGCGTTGGCGATAGACTTGAAGGAATCATCGAGCAGGGTCATATCCGAAGCCTCCTTAGCCACGGAAGTTCCCGAACCCAGCGACAAGCCCACGTGAGCATAGTGAAGCGCCGGAGCATCGTTGGTACCGTCGCCTGTAACGGCAACCACCTCGCCACGCTTCTGGAGCATGGCCACCAGTCGCTGCTTATCGGTAGGACGGGCACGGCTCATCACACGGATATCCTTCGCCCGTTCGTAAGCCTCTTCGTCAGAAAGCGCCTCCCACTGTTCGCCCGTAATCATCTGCTGGTCGAGCGAGGTCAGAGAGCCATCTGCTCCGATATTCTCAGGTTCATCTTCGAAGACACCTATCTGCTTGCCTATCTCCAAGGCGGTGGCGGCCGTATCACCCGTAACCACCTTCACCTCGATACCCGCATGGCGGCACTCCTGCACGGCAGCAGGAACATCCGGACGGATAGGATCGGCAATGGCTGCAATGGCCTGCAACTGAAGGTCGTTGGCATCGAGAAGTGCTACCACTTCGGCAGTAGAGGTTCTGGAAGTTCTCATGATAGAAGCTTCTACCTTCTTATAGGCGAACGCCAGGGTTCTCATAGCCTTATGCTGCCACTCATCGAGTTCTTCGGCAGTCTGTTTCTGCATTCTATCTTCGATGATGCATTTCTTCATCACGATTTCAGGCGCACCCTTCACGAAGAGATAGGTCTCGCCATCAACTTCTGCCAAGGTTGCCATCATCTTTCTCTCGGTAGAGAAAGGCAACTGCTTGAGCACATTCACCTGCTTGCGAAGTTCTTCATAATCCTTGCCCTGGGCATCGAGCCAGAGCAGGAGAGCCGACTCGGTAGGGTTTCCGATAGGTTTGCCGTCATTCAACTCGGCTGTAGAGTTGAGGGCAATGGCAGTATCGAGCAGCGCCTCATCGCCCTGCTTGAGTTCCAGGGCACTCACCTGCATCTTGTTCTGGGTAAGCGTACCGGTTTTATCGGTACAGATCACGGTAACGGCGCCCATGGTTTCGCAGGCATGGAGCTTGCGCACCAGATTGTTCGACTTCAGCATTCTTCGCATGTTGAGTGCCAGAGAAAGGGTAATCGCCATCGGCAATCCCTCCGGCACCGCCATCACAATCAGGGTAACAGCCATCATGAAGTATTTCAGCACGATTTCTGCCATATAAAAATAATCCTTGCCGCCCCATGCAGGGTTGGTGAGGATATCGTGAATCAGGAAGATGAAGAAGGCTGCCACAGATACTACAGAGCCCACCTTGGAAATCATCTTCGCCAACTTGTCGAGCTGCATGTGAAGCGGTGTCTCCACCGAAGTCTGCTCGGTAGATTTCTTCGCCACCTTACCAATCTCGGTAGCATCGCCCACGGCAGTAACCACAAACTCGCCCCTGCCATTCATCACCATGGTAGAACGGAGGATGACGTTGCGAGGATAGGCTCCATCGCCACCACCTTCCAGAGATTTCTCGGCAACAGGTTCGCCCGTAAGGGCAGATTCATTAATCTGCAAGTCGTTGCATACGATGAGTTCGCCATCGGCAGGCACCTCGTCGCCCACTTCCACGAGCACTACATCTCCCACCACCACATCGTGGCGCGGAATCTCCATCACCTTACCATTGCGGCGCACCTTAACCGGCTGCTCTTCGCTGAGCGCCGTGAGCAGATTAAACTTCTTAGCAGCATCGCGCTCAAAGTAGAAGCCCACGGTGGTAGCAAGGAAAACAGCCACGAAGATACCGATGGTCTCCATGAAATTCTTTTCGATAAAAGCAAGGATGAGGGATACGAAAGCCGCCACAAGAAGTATCTGGATAATCGGGTCGCGATATTTATCCAAATACAGTTTCCATAATGAAGTACGTTGAGGAGGGGTGAGCACGTTCTTGCCATGCTGTTCCCTACTCTGTTTAACTTGTTCATCGGTAAGACCGATTCTTTTATTTTTGTCTATGTCCATTTCTGAATAGAAATACTTTTTCTTTTTTGTACGATTAATAAGTACATACGCACGTGTGCGCACATAATTTGGTGCAAAGATACGCTATTTTTCTGATTCTAAGAAAATTTTTAAGATTTTATTTGGTTATTTGCCCAAAATCTAGTATCTTTGCACTCGAATTTGATAAAAATTCAACGGACTTGTAGCTCAGTTGGTTAGAGCAACAGACTCATAATCTGGAGGTCCTAGGTTCAAGCCCTAGCTGGTCCACCTTGAAAATCAAGCAGTTAAGCTATTGTAGCTTAACTGCTTTTTTCGTTGCTGGTTTGCTTGAATTTGGGCTATTTGTTTTTGCGTAAACAAAAAAAACATTAAGAGGGCGATTTGGAGCTTTTGCAACCAAGTTGCAGAAACCTTTTCGTAATTTTGCAACCGAAATAGAAAAAGGAACTGAATGTTCCTGGTTATATAGAACTAAAAGTATTGCAAAATTATGGAAGAAATGAAACATTCTCACGAACATCATCATGAATGCCATTGTGAAAATTCTCACGAACATCATCATGAACATCATTATGATTGCTCATGCGGCACAGAAGAACATGAGCACCAGGGGTGCGGTTGCCACCACCATCATCATGAAGAAGGCGGTTTGAAATCCAAACTCTTTCTGATAGGAGCAACCATCATCCTCCTGATTATCGCTGTTTTCATCGAAAAGGAATACAGTCTGGCTACCTGGCAGTTGCTCCTCGTCTATCTCATTCCTTATTTATTGATAGGACATGAGACGCTGGGCGAAGCTGCAGAAGGTATTGCCAAGGGCGATATGTTTAACGAAAACTTTCTGATGGCTATTGCAACCATCGGAGCACTTTGCATCGGATTCTTCCCTGGATCAGATACAGAATTCCCGGAGGCAGTCTTTGTGATGCTCTTCTTTCAGGTGGGCGAACTCTTCGAAGGATATGCGGAAGGAAAGAGCCGCGACAGTATTTCGCATCTGATGAATATCCGACCGGATGTAGCGAATGTTGAAAGAAACGGAAAAGTAGAGTCGGTTTCGCCGGAAGACGTCAAGATAGGAGAAACTATCGTAATCCGTCCGGGAGAGAAAGTTCCATTGGATGGTATTGTTGTTGAGGGAAGCTCAGCCTTGAATACCATTGCCCTGACAGGTGAGAGTATGCCACGGGATTTGAATGAAGGCGATACTATCATGTCCGGTTGCATCAACCTTTCAGGAGTAGTTCGTGTACGCACTACCAAGAGTTTTGGCGAGAGTACCGTGTCCAAGATTATTGCGCTGGTAGAGAGTGCAGACAAGAACAAGTCGAAGAGCGAGGCTTTCATCACCCGTTTCGCCCGAGTCTATACTCCTATCGTTGTTTTCGCAGCCATTGCCCTGGCGGTTATTCCTCCATTCCTGGCAGCAACAGAAATCGTAGGTGAAGGAACCTTTGGCGAGAACTTCCCATTATGGCTCAACCGCGCCTTGATATTCCTGGTAGTTTCCTGTCCTTGCGCCCTGGTCATCAGCGTGCCCCTCACCTTCTTTGGCGGCATCGGCGGAGCATCCCAGAACGGTATTCTCATCAAGGGCAGTAACTATATGGATGCTTTAGCCAAGGTGGGAACCGTTGTGTTCGACAAAACCGGAACTCTGACCCATGGAGAGTTTGCCGTAGCAGCTGTTCATGCAGATGCTTCCTGCCCAGACCATCCATCCCATGATGCAGATAATGTGCATATTGGCGAATATTCTGACAAGGAGAAGATTCTGCTGCATTTGGCGGCTCATGCTGAACATTTCACTACCCACCCTATCGGTGCAGCCCTGCGGACTGCCTTCCCGCAAGAAGCAACGGATGGCTGCGAGGTGACCGATGTAGAGGAGGTTGCAGGACAGGGTATCCGTGCCAAAGTGAACGGCAAGGTGGTTTGCGTGGGCAACAAGAAGATGATGGAAAGCATCGGTGCCCAATGGCACGACTGCAACCAGGTGGGAACCATCATCCACGTCGCCATTGATGGCAAGTATGCGGGACATATTGTGATCAACGACACCCTTAAGGGAGGAAGCGCCCAGGCCATCAGAGAGCTGAAAGAACTGGGAGTAGAGAAAACGGTAATGCTGACGGGCGACCGCAGAGAAGTGGGAGAAGATGTTGCCCACAAACTGGGACTGGACGAGTGCCGCGCAGAACTGCTGCCAACCGATAAGGTTTCGCATGTAGAACAACTGCTGAAGACAAAACCAGCAGGCAAGACGCTCGCTTATGTAGGCGATGGCATCAACGATGCCCCTGTATTGAAGCGTGCCGATGTGGGCATTGCCATGGGTGGACTGGGTAGCGATGCAGCCATCGAAGCTGCCGATGTAGTACTGATGGATGATGACCCTAGAAAGATTGCCCTTGCCGTGAAGATAGCCAGAAGAACCATTCATATCGCTCACGAGAACGTGATATTTGCCATCGGAGTGAAGGTTGCCGTACTGATTCTCGCCACCATTGGTCTCGGCACCATGTGGATGGCTGTCTTTGCCGATGTAGGTGTTACGGTACTGGCTGTATTGAACGCCATGAGAAGTTTGGGTAAAAATCGTCTTTTTTATCGTTAAATACCAAAATAAGTTGTATCTTTGCAACCGAATTATAATATACAATACTGAATGGTTATGTATAAAAAAGACATTTTGACTATGAATAAGATTATCAAACTCATCTTCGTACTCTGCTGCTTCTGCGGCATTGCACAGGCTCAGCCTCAACGCCCTAAGCTCGTTGTAGGCATCGTTATCGACCAGATGCGATGGGATTATCTCTATCGCTACTACGCCCGCTACGGCGAAGGCGGATTCAAGAGAATGCTCGGAGAAGGATTCAGCGTAGAAAACTGCAAGATTCCTTACATCCCTTCGGTTACAGCCATCGGTCACTCTTCTATCTGGACCGGTTCCGTTCCTTCTATCCACGGAATTGCAGGAAATAACTTCGTGAAAGATGGAAAGGTAGTGTATTGTACTGCCGACGATACCGTCAACCCTGTAGGTTCTGACAGCAAGGCTGGCAAGATGTCGCCTCGCAATCTGTGGGTAACCACCATCGGCGATGAACTCCGTCTGGCTACCAACAACCGCTCTAAGGTGATTGGTGTAGCCTTGAAAGACAGAGCATCCATCCTCCCTGCGGGCCATCACGCCAATGGCGCTTTCTGGTTTGATGACAAGTCGGGCAAGTTCATCACCAGTACTTTCTATATGGATAAGTTGCCAGAGTGGGTGAACAAGTTCAACAAGCAGAAACTCCCAAACAAGTATCTTTCCAAGAAATGGGAGACGCTCTACCCTATCGATTCCTACAAGGAGAGCACCAGCGATGACAACAACTACGAGAATGGAATTGTTGAAGGCGAGAAGGCTGTATTGCCACTCGACCTGCCTACTTTATATAAAAAGCATGGTTACAAGATTCTCCGCAGTACCCCATTCGGCTGCAACCTGACTTTCGATATTGCCAAGGCTGCCATTGAGGGAGAAAATCTGGGTAGAAACACAGATACTGATTTGCTGACCATCAGCTGCTCAAGCACCGATTACATCGGTCATCAGGTGGGCGTAAACGCTATCGAAACAGAGGATTGCTATCTTAGATTAGATAAGGCTTTGGCAGATTTCTTCGCTTATCTCGACCAGACCGTAGGCAAGGGAAATTATCTCACCTTCCTCACCGCCGACCATGGAGGCGTGAACAACGCTACCTTCCTGCAGGATCAACGAATCCCTGCCGGCATCTGGAACAAGAAGGGACTGGTAGATGAATTGAACAAGAGTCTGAAGACAAAGTTCAACACCGACAAGGACCTAGTAAAGACCATTATGAACTATCAGGTATTCTTCAATACAGACATCATCGAAGAACTCGGTCTGGATTACGCAGCCATCAAGCAGGTGGTAGTAGACAGACTGAAGAAAGACAAGGACGTGCACTATGCCTTCGACATGGAGAAGACCTCTATCGAGAGCATCCCTGAAGAGCTGAAGTTCCGCGCCATTAACGGTTATAACCGCGAGCGCAGCGGAGGTGTTCAGATTGTACTGAAACCAGGTCACTACGATTATTACAGCAGCAAGGGAACTACCCACGGAGCATGGAATCCATACGATATCCATATTCCTTGCCTGTTTATGGGTTGGGGCATCCAGCACGGCGAGAGTGCCCAGCCTCACTATATGACAGATATTGCCGCTACCGTTTGTGCGATGCTGCATATTCAGGCACCTAACGGCTGCATCGGCACACCGATATTCTAATAAAAAGCAAAAAGCCAGATAACAACAAAGGCTAGGTTCACGATTCCGGAAACCTAGCCTTTATTTTTTATTCAAAAGAAGATGTTCTTCTATTCCGAGAAGAACATCTCTTATTCTTCGTTCATAATCTTCATATATTCCTCGTAAGAAATATATCTGCCACCCATCGATTTGAGATGAGGAGTCTCCAACTGACAATCTATCATCTTGCCACCGTGCTCCTGCAAGTATCTGGCAAGGAAGATGAGGGCAATCTTAGAAGCTGACGGAACCCTGGAGAACATGCTTTCTCCTATAAAAACCTTGCCGATGGTGACACCATAAAGTCCACCCACCAGTTCATCGGTTTCATTATCCCATACCTCTACGCTCGCCGCAAAGCCCTGCTTATGGAGGGCAGTAAATGCCTGGATGATGTTCTCGCCCAGCCATGCGCCATCTTCCCAATACCGTCCGTTGGTCTTGCTGCATCCCCGTATCACGCCATCGAAATCTTCGTTGATTCCTACGCTGTATCGGTTCTTTCTCATCAGGGTACGCATGGAATGACTGATGTGGATTTCATCAGGGAAGATGACGAAACGCTTCATCGGACAGAACCAGAGTATTTCAGGCTGGTCACGGAAACTATACCAGGGAAAGATGCCATTGCTATAAGCCAGCAACAGGCGGTCGATACTCAAATCGCCACCAATCGCAAAGCATCCATCCTCATCGCCATAATGCGGATCGGGAAAGTAAATCTCGTCCGCAGTATCATCTATCTGTAATATCATACGCTTATCTTTTATCAAGAAATTCTTGACTAGACTTTCATTCTAATAATTAATCACTAGTTCCTTTCCGTCAAAGTCGACATGCGCCTTGCCACTCTTCTTGAGTTTGCCGAAGAGCAGCGCCTTCATCAGGATTGTTTTCAGGCGGTTACCGATGACACGGTCCATCTCGCGGGCACCATATTCCTTGGTAAAGCCCCATTTCAGCAACTGTTCGCGCGCAGCATCGGTTAACGTTACGGTAACTCCCTTTGCTGCCAGTTTCGCATCGAGTTGACGAAGTTTCTTGGCAAGAATCAGTTCTGCCATGTGCTTATCCATATCGTTGAACACCACCATGTCGGAAAGTCGGTTGATAAACTCAGGCTTGAAAGTCTTCTTCACCTGTGCCAGCATCGCCTCGCCACGACTTACGTTTCCATTGAAACCTACGCTAGCCCGTGAAGCATATTGCGCTCCGGCATTTGAGGTCATGATGAGAATCACGTTACGGAAATCAGCCTTCTGGCCCTTGTTATCAGTCAGACGGGCATAGTCCATTACCTGGAGCAGGATGTTGTAGATATCGCTATGCGCCTTCTCTATCTCATCGAGCAGGAGTACACAGTTAGGCGTCTTGCGGATGGCATCGGTCAGAAGTCCTCCATCCTCATAACCCACGTATCCGGCTGGCGAACCGATGAGTTTTGCCACGGTATGCTTCTCGGTATATTCACTCATATCGAAGCGTACCAGTTCGATGCCGAGTTCCTTGGCCAACTGCCGTGCCACCTCGGTTTTTCCTACTCCGGTAGGTCCCACGAAGAGGAGCGAAGCCAATGGTTTGTCATCATCTGTCAATCCCGCCTTTGCCATCATCACAGCCTCAACCACCTTGTCTACAGCCTTGTCCTGACCGTAAATCTTGTCGAGTATGCGCTGGCGGAGCGTAGCCAAAGCATCGTTATTCTCATCTTTCATCGCAGCCGCATCAATCTTGCAGACCTTAATCAGAATCTGCTGGATGATAGACTTGGTAACATAAGAGCGCTGGCGAGATTCTACCGGATGCACCTCCAGATAAGCACCCGCCTCATCCATCAGGTCGATGGCCTTGTCTGGCAGACAGCGGTTGCTGATATATTTGGCGCTGGCACGGACGGCATATTCCAGGGCGTCCTTGCGATAGGTTACATTGTGGAACTTATTGTATTTATACTGCAAGCCCTCCAATATCTTGATAGCCTCCTCCTCGGTAGGTTCCTTGATGTCAATCTGCTGGAACCGGCGCACGATGCCCTTGCTCTGAGCCATGTAACGGTTATATTCCTCGTAGGTGGTAGAGCCGATGAAACGGATATCGCCTGCCTCCAGATATTGCTTCAGCATATTGGATGCATCAGGTCCGCCATCTGAGCCACGACCGGCACCTATCATATTATGAATCTCATCGATGTAGATAATGGTATTGCCTTCCTTCACGGCTCCCTCCATCACCATCTTGATGCGTTTCTCGAAGTCGCCGCGATATTGGGCACCGGCAAGCATCTGTCCCATGTCCATGCCGTAGATGCGAGCCCCCTTGAGGCGTTCAGGAACCTGGTTTTCGTTGATGAGTTTGGCGAGACCATAGACCAGAGCTGTCTTGCCGACTCCGGCTTCTCCGATGTGGAGCGGATTGTTCTTCTCGGCACGGCAGAGCACCTGGATGGTTCTGTCCAGTTCCTGTTCTCTTCCGATGAGCGGATTGTGCTCTTCTACCTTGTCAGAAATACAGGTAACCAGCTGATGCCAATCCTGTACAACCTGTCTTCTGCCTTCTTCCTCGTCGTCATCATACTCGTTGGCATAATCGTCATCATCAAAATCTGCTCCCATGCCCATGCCAGCCTCTCCAGTGTCTTCTCCAATAGGATAATAACTGTCAACGCTCGCCAGGAACTCGCCCTGCCGGTCGCCCACATTCTTGCACAGCAGGAAGGCGGCTTCTGAATTCTGCAAGCCAAACATCGCCTGCACAAAATGGGGTACATTCACCAGTTGTCTGTCGGCAGCAGCAGCCAGGGCGCACGCCGTTCCAAACATGGTTTTGAAGAGCGATGACGGCTCTGGCAGATACTTGATGGTTTCAGGCACACGCTCCTGCTTGGCGAGCCATCCCACCAAGTCTTCGTGCATCTTGAGGCTGTCTACGCCTTCTTCCTGCAGCGCCTGACAGAATGCATACTGCCTGAGCAACGCCAGCAGCATGTGCTCGGGCATCACGAACTCGTGATCGAAGAACCGGGCTTGCTTCATGGCATCGTCCATCAGAACACTCATATATCGGGTCAATCCCATATTATCCATTCTATTCTTTCCTTTCTTTTTCTTAGCATATATTGGGGATCTTTCCCCGAAATCAACGCCTATTCCGGCATATAAGTGAGTTTAAGCGGAAACTTCTGCGTACGGGCTTTCTCCATCGCTTTCTCCACTTTACTCTTGGCGATGTCATAGCTGTAGGTGCCCACCACGGCTTTTTCTTCGTGATGAACCTTGAGCATGATTGCTTCAGCCTCAGCCTGCGACTTGAAGAAGATGGATTCGAGGATTTCTACCACGAAGTCCATCGGTGTAAAGTCGTCGTTGAACATCATTACCACGTAACGCCCCGGCTCCTTGAGCCTGGTTTTCTGGCGTTCACGAATTGCTGTTTGTTCTTGAGCCATATTTTAATTCTTACTTTTTATAAGCATTGGTAATCTCCACAACATAAACATCGTGGAATCCACCCTTGGCACCATACCACTGGAGCAGGTCCTTGTCGAGGAACTTCTCGGCGGTCATACTGTCCTTATAAAGTTTGCGGCATTCCAGGGTGAGTCGTGACTGTTCGAAGGCGATGCTGCCGTTATCAGTTTCTACAGGAATCAGTCCTGTTTCCTTCGCCTTATCCAAATCGCGTCCGCTCTTAGAGCCGCAGAAGTTATAAATCTTACGAGCCTCCTCGCTTTTGCCGAGGAAAGAGAGAGTCATGAATTCATTCTCCTCGATGATGCCGTGGGTGAAACGCTCCGGACGGATAAAGACCACAGCCACCGGCTTGTTCCAAAGCCATCCCAAACAGCCCCAAGAGGCGGTCATCATATTGAAATGATCCTTGTTGCCGGCACATACCAGCATCCACTCCTTACCAATAGTCTCGAAGACGTTGTCATTCAGTTCTTTTACGTTGATCTTTTCCATCTTATCTGTTCCTTTCTTTTTAATTTCTAATTACCATAAAATTGCGACAGCAGTATTCTGATTGCTGAATGCTGCCCATATCAACTGCAAAGATACAAGAATAATCTGAAAAAGCGAATGTTTCTTTAAGAAAATCGCATCACCCTATTGAGGATTATGCCTAATTAATACTTTTTTATGCCACAAGAAGGCTGAATTGAATACGATTTGTGAGGTAGGAAACCGACCTTAATTTACATTAACTTTGTATCGGCAGTTGAAAAAATAATTCACATTTTATTTTGTCAGTTGCCCAAAAGGCAGTACCTTTGCACCCCGAATGCCGAAAGCCGGGAAGGCGGAAGGCTTCGATTTATTATTCATTTATAAACATTTAATTTAATGTACAAAACAATTTTCAACAAGCGCAACAGCTTGAAGTTCAACCGATTCTCTAACAAGAACTACTCACTCTTCGCAGTTTTGGGAAGAGAGGTACTTGTTGGTGCACTCAGCGTTGCTACCCTGAGCCATGCTAAGGCAGCAGGCGTAAGCACAGAGGGAGCCAAGGTTGATTCTACCCTCTACAAGGGCGGAAAGGCTTACGAGCTGGATGCGGTGAGCGTTACCGGATCTCGTGCGCCGATGACTGTAGAGCAGTCACCTAAGATTGTGTCTGTCATTACCCACGACGATATTCATCGTGCGGCTGCGCAGACTATCAACGATGTATTGAAATTAGCTACCGGCGTGGATGTCCGTCAGCGTGGTGGCTTTGGTGTTCAGACGGATATCTCCATCAATGGTGGAACCTTCGACCAGATTACCATTCTCTTGAATGGCGTCAACATTTCCAATCCTCAGACTGGTCACAATGCTTCTGATTTTCCTGTAGCTCTTGCTGACATCGACCACATCGAAGTGCTCGAGGGGGCAGCATCGCGCTTATTCGGAACTTCAGCCTTCAATGGTGCCATCAACATCGTAACCAAGAAGGCTAAGAGTGAGGGGGTATCTGCAAGTGTAGAAGGCGGAAGCTTTGGAAGTTTCGGAGCACAGGGACGTGTGCAGACGGCTTTTGAAACGGGCAAGTGGACCCAGGCTTATTCCGTAAGCGGAGGCTACAAGCGCTCGGATGGCGGCACGGAGAACAGCGACTTCGAGAAGGGACAGGGCTACGGCAATCTCTCTTTCTCTTACGACCAGCGTTTCGACATCATCGCCCAGTTGGGTATTGCTACCCAGAGCTATGGTGCCAATACTTTCTACAGCGCCAAATACAACAACCAATATGAGAAGACAGGCCACGGTCTGGCTTCTCTCAACCTGAGTCTGCACAACCAGGAGAAGACCTGGGAGATTGCGCCTCAATTCTATTATAACAAATTCAAGGACCACTATCAGCTGATTCGTGGAAAGGCTGGAGCAGCAGCAGGCGAGAACTATCACGACCTTGATGTTTATGGTGGTGGAATGAATGCCAACGTGGCTTGGGCCTTGGGTAAGACCGCAGTGGGTTTCGATATCAGCAAGGAGTGCATCTACTCTACTGCATTGGGCGAGGAACTCGCAGAGAAAGACTATAAGGATATCTCGGGTTCTGACCGTCAATATACCCGAAAGGGCGAGCGCACCAATACCAACATCATGCTGGAGCACAACTTCATCTTCGGCGGTTTCACCTTGTCGGCTGGTGTCTTGGCTAACAAGAATACAGGTCTTGACAACGACTTCCGTTTCTATCCTGGTGTGGATATGAGTTATCGTCCTAACGACAACTGGAAGTTCTACGCTTCCTGGAACAAGGCATTGAGAATGCCTACCTACACCGACTTATACATAAGTAATGCAGTGCAGCAGGGCGACATCAACCTAAACCCGGAGAAGAACTCAACCTTCAAGGTGGGAACTCAATATCGCCAGACTGGTTTTGCAGCAACCGTTAGCGGATTCTACGCACACGGCACCAACATGATTGACTGGGTTCAGACTTCCGTGACAGAACAGAATGACAGCCAGTATCACGTGATGAACATCGGAAAACTCAACAACATGGGCTACAACGTAGATGCTACTATCTACATGAGAGAATTGGTACCAAACAGTTTCATCACCCGCATCAAGTTGGGTTATGCTTACATTTATCAGGATCATAAGACCGAGACAAACATTCTGAAATCACTCTATGCATTAGAGTATCTCAAGCACAAGGCTGTATTCGGACTGGATCATCAGATATGGAACAAGCTTTCAGCATCCTGGAGCGTAAGATGGCAGCAGAGAATGAATGGCTATCATCCATATACCAAGGTAGATTGCAAACTGATGTGGGACGAGAAGAAATACAATATCTTCGTGAAAGCCGACAACATCACTTGCCACCGCTACTACGACCTCACAGCTGTTAAGCAGCCAGGTTTGTGGATTATGGCAGGAGCCAGCGTAAATCTCGGTCGATAATATAATCAGATAATAATCATCCCAAAAGATGATAAATATCCGAAACACGATTCGGATATCAAATAAAAAAACGAGCCTTGATGGAGGATTCATCCTTCCGTCAAGGCTCGTTTCCTTTTATTCCGGCTATTTCCTTTTATTTCAGTTATTCCGGTTTCTGATATTTTCCGTTCACTTTTATCGGTTCGAGATGGATTCCCACATGGGTATCTGCACCGAAGTGCTGTTTCAGTTTTGTTTCTATATGAGTAGCATGCTCATGAGCCTCATAAAGCGAGAGAGAACCCGGCATGCGGACATGCATTTCTATCGCAATCTTGTTTCCGATGCGACGGGTACGCAGGTTATGAATCTCTCCCACTCCCTGCTCTTCGTTCGCAATCTTCAGGATTTCATCTTCCTCAGTTTCTGGAAGACTGGCATCCGTCAGTTCTTTCACAGACTGCATCACCAGTCCCCAGGCGGCCTTGATGATGAAGGCACTCACGATGATGGCTGCAAGCGGATCGAGCACCGCCCACTTTTCTCCCAGGATGATGGCGCCGCCAATACCGAACATCGTTCCGATACTCGATAAAGCATCGCTGCGATGATGCCAGGCATTCGCCACTACAGCCTCGGAATGATATTTCTTTCCGGCTTTTACCGTAAACTGATAAGCCCACTCCTTCATCATGACACTTACGATGGCAGCAATCAAGGCTACAATGCCCGGCTGCTGCAATGTCTCGCCGCAGATGGCACGATAGGTCTTGGTAACACCAGAATAACAGATCATCACACCCACCACGAAGAGCGAAATGCCGATGATGGCTGTGGCAAGCGTCTCGTATTTGCCATGACCATAATCATGGTCCTTATCCATCGGCTTATTGCCCAGTTTAACGAATACCAGTACCACCACATCGGTAGCGAAATCGGTGAGCGAGTGGATGGCATCCGCTATCATGGCTGCTGAATGTCCGAGAATACCTGCAGCAAACTTCAATACGAGCAGCACCACATTGATGATGCTTCCCGCTATCGTCACCTTATATACTTCCTTTACTCTATCCGCATCAGCGGAATGATTCTTTTTCGTTTCTGCGGGCATCTCTTGCTCGTTATTTATTCTCTCATTCTTGTCCATACTATAAAATATAACAGAAGTCCTTTGCTTCCTTAATAATGTTTTTGTATAACCAAATTCCTGTCTTTCATGAATTGAGCGGCAAAAGTACATCTTTTTTCTGAAATCGGATAAAAAGAGAGATTAAAAAAGTATAACGAAGAGGGAATAATGTGATGACGAAGAGAGAAAAGCATGGAATTTTGTGATAAAACGCCTTAAAACAATAGGAATTTTGTGATTTTCAGTCCGATAGAGACAAATATCTACCTTTGCTACGTATAGACGATAGTTTTATGATTCTGTATTTACCATTATAAGTTAACGAACTTAAAATATCAAGCCGTAACCGTTAATTCTGCGAAAGAAAACTGCGGAAATCCGCAAAAATTCTACATAGAATTAATAAAAGTATTATTTTTGCAAAAGAAAAATGCGGAAATCCGCAAAAATCTTTCCTGTTATGATTGTAAATAGAGACAAATATCTACAAGAGTTGGTTAGTTCACGCCATAATGGACTGGTAAAAATCATTACCGGTATGCGCCGTTGCGGAAAATCCTTTCTGCTGTTTCGTCTCTTCAAGCGTTTCCTTGAAGACGATGGAGTCATGCCCGACCACATCATAGAAATGGCATTCGATGACTATGCATTCAAGGAGTTTCGCAATCCTGACAAGTTTTATAAGTATGTAAAAGAGAAGATTGCTGACGACCAACCTTATTACATTCTGCTTGATGAGGTACAGATGCTTGACGAGTTTGAAGATGTACTAAATGGATTATTGCATATTCCCAATGCTGATGTTTATGTGACGGGAAGCAATGCACGCTTCCTATCCAAGGATATAATAACCGAATTTCGTGGACGAGGATACCAAATACACGTTTCACCACTCAGCTTTGCTGAATTTATGACCGTATATGATGGCGACAAGCAGGATGGTTGGAACGAATATTTGCTTTATGGTGGTCTTCCGCCTGTTGTTCTACAAAAGACAGAAGAAGAAAAAGTGAGACTTCTGAACAGCCTCTTGACTGAGACTTACATGATAGATGTCATCAACAGAAACAAGATAAAGAACGATGCAGAACTCAACGATTTATTCAAGATTCTCGCATCGGGAATTGGCGGACTTACCAATCCGCAACGACTTGCCAATACTTTCCAATCTGTAAAGAATGTCTCTATAAACTCTGCAACCATCAAGAAATACATCGAATATCTTGCAGATGCGTTCTTGCTTGAGCCATGCAATCGCTATGACGTAAAAGGTCGTAAGTATATCGGAACGCCATTGAAATATTATTTTTCTGACTTAGGCATTCGCAATGCACTTCTCGGCTTTCGCCAACAAGAGAAAACCCATCTGATGGAGAATGCCATCTATAATGAACTTCGCTACCGTGGATATAGTGTGGACATTGGCAACGTAGAAATCAACGGCGTGGACGAAAAAGGAACCAAAGTGAGACGGATGCTTGAAGTTGACTTTGTTTGCAACCAAGGCTACAAACGCTGCTACATCCAGTCGGCTCTCAGTTTGCCAGACAAGGAGAAGACGAAACAAGAACTTGCCTCTTTGCTACGTATAGACGATAGTTTTATGAAGTATGTGATAACAGGCGACCTCATCAAGAAATACCAAAACGATGACGGCATCGTATTTATGGACGTATTTGATTTCTTGTTGGATAAAGATTCTATATGAAAACTTAAATAAAAGGGTGTGTCAGAAATCCTGATACACCCTCTTATTTAAATGACACCCTTAGGGCGTACAGCAAAAATTTTCAGCTAAAAATCTTCATTGAGAGGCAAAATAAATCAAAAACATCCCTCTTTGAGGGATTTTTCATACAAAACGGACCTTATCCAAAATTTTTATTGTAATTTTGCATCCGTTTTAGGAATAAATACATTAATTAATAAGGAATGCGCGATTCTTATGTCGCAGCTTCAGATGATATGGTACTAAATTACATTTGGATAGCATTTTTCGTGATTGCGTTCATCTTCGCACTCATCGGATTGGCAATGGGAGATACGACTATCTTCCAGAAGATTGTAGATTCCACCTTCGACTCATCCAAGAATGCCTTCGAGATTTCTCTCGGACTGACGGGCGTGCTCGCCCTCTGGCTTGGCATCATGAAGATTGGAGAGAAGGCGGGAGTTGTGAATGTGTTGGCAAGAGCGCTCAGCCCGGTCTTCACCCGTCTCTTCCCCGATATTCCAAAGAACCATCCGGTGATGGGAAGCATCTTCATGAACATCGCTTCGAATATGCTGGGACTCGATAATGCAGCGACGCCTACAGGATTGAAGGCGATGCAGCAGATGCAGGAACTCAACACGAAAAAGGATACGGCGACGAACCCGATGATTATGTTTCTGGTTCTGAACACCTCAGGACTCACCATCATCCCTACCACCATCCTCGCCTTCCGTGCCTCCTATGGTGCAGCCCAGCCTACGGATGTCTTCATCCCTATCCTGATGGCTACGCTCGTGGCTACGCTTGCCGGAATCATCATCACTTCGCTCTGGCAGCGCATCAACATCCTGCAGCCGGTATTGCTCGCTACTCTGTTGGGAATGTGCGCCTTCGTAGGCATCATCATCTGGGGATTCGGACAGATGGACAAGGATACGATGAATACAGTTACTACCCTGGCTTCGAATATGATTCTCCTGGGCATCATCCTCTGTTTCATCCTGGCGGGATTCTGGAAGAAAGTGAATGTTTATGATGCATTTATCGAGGGAGCGAAGGAAGGTTTTACTACTGCAGTGAAGATTATCCCTTATCTCGTAGCTATCCTTGTGGGCATCGGCGTGTTCCGTGCTTCGGGAGCGATGGATATGGTGATTCAAGGCATTTCGTGGTCGGTAGAACAATGCGGCTTGAACGCCGATTTCGTAGGCGCCCTGCCTACCGCCATCATGAAACCGCTGTCGGGAAGTGGCGCACGAGGCATGATGCTGGAGGCGATGAAGAACTATGGTCCTGATTCGTTTGTAGGCAGATTGAGCTGCATCTTCCAGGGCTCCACCGACACCACCTTCTATATATTGGCTGTATATTTCGGAAGCGTAAGCATCAGGAATACCCGCCACGCCGTGGCTTGCGGCTTGCTTGCCGATTTGGCTGGAGTCATCGCAGCAATCACTATAGCATATTTATTCTTCGGATAAGAGTC
This sequence comes from Segatella copri, assembly GCA_959596915.1. GTDB lineage: Bacteria > Bacteroidota > Bacteroidia > Bacteroidales > Bacteroidaceae > Prevotella > Prevotella copri_N. The sequence goes on along the minus strand of CAUFXJ010000027.1, from coordinate 22,778 downwards.
TCCCACAGATTTCACAGATTTACACAGATAATCTTTGAATGACGGCGCAAGCCCAATTTAACATTTAATACTTAACATTCAACATTAAGAAAGATAATGGCAAGTTTAAAATCACTCGCAAAGGATACCGCCATCTATGGTTTGAGCAGTATCATCGGCAGATTCCTCAACTATCTGCTTGTACCACTCTATACGGCTAAGATCAGCGCCGCAAGTGGTGGTTATGGTGTCATCACCAACATGTACGCCTATACGGCGTTACTCCTCGTTATCCTGACCTACGGAATGGAGACCACCTTCTTCCGTTTTGTCAACAAGGAGGGAGAAAACTCAGAAAAGGTTTATCACACGGTATTGAGCATGGTGGGCTTCACTTCCCTACTCTTCATCGCCCTGGTATTCCTCTTCATCACGCCTTTGAGCGATGCGATGGGCTACGCCGACCATCCGGCTTATGTATGGACCATGTTCGTAACCGTGGCTATTGATGCCTTCCAGTGCATTCCGTTCGCTTACCTCAGATACAAGAAGCGCCCATTGAAGTTTGCTGCCTTCAAGTTGCTCTTCATCGGTCTGAACATTGCGCTCAACCTGGTTTACTACGTCATCATGGATGGTCACGATGTGGGCTATGCTTTCTACATCAACCTCGTTTGTACCGCCTCCATCACCTTCTGTTTCTACAAGGAGCTGAAGGAAGGATTCATGGGCGAGAAATGCTCCTGGAGTGAATGTAAGGTGCTCGTCAGGAAGATGATGGGCTACAGCTGGCCTATCCTCGTGCTCGGTATTGCCGGTATTCTGAACCAGACAGCCGACAAGATTCTCTTCCCTTACATCTATGAGAAGGGCGATGCTCATGCGCAACTCGGAATCTACGGAGCAGCCAGCAAGATTGCGATGATTATGGCGATGATTACCCAGGCTTTCCGCTATGCTTACGAGCCATTCGTATTCGGCAAGGCGAAGGATAAGGACAACCGACAGACTTACGCTTCGGCGATGAAGTATTTCGTCATCTTCACCCTGCTCGCCTTTCTGGTGGTAGTAGGTTATCTGGATGTATTGCGCCACATCATCGGTCGCGACTACTGGGATGGTTTGAAGGTAGTGCCTATCGTAATGGCTGCCGAAATCATGATGGGAGTATATTTCAACCTCAGTTTCTGGTACAAGCTCATCGACAAGACCATCTGGGGTGCTTACTTCTCGGGCATCGGTTGTGCGGTATTGATTGCCATCAACGTTATCTTCGTACCAGTTTATGGTTACATCGCCTGTGCCTGGGCCGGTTTCGCAGGTTATGGAACAGCCATGCTTCTCTCCTACTTTGTAGGTCAGAAGAAGTATCCAATCAACTATCCGGTGAAGGAGATTATGATTTATGTGGTTCTCGCCCTCATCCTCTTTGCCGGAATGACCGAGGCTAACAGATACTTCTCCAGTGGAATTGCCTGCCTCATCAACACGGTGCTCATCCTCATCTTCGCCGCTTATCTCGTGAAGAAGGATTTCCCATTAAAGAGTCTGCCAGTGGTGGGAAAATACTTTAGAAAGTAAGAGATTCCAATCATTGAGATTATATTCCAAGAAGTCCGTGGACAATGTGTAAGTCCACGGACTTCTTTTGTTTATATTATACAGAACCTTCGCATGCGGTTCAAGAATAGACAAAAGGACCCAATGTTCCTGGTCCCGAGCAATACTCAGGATATAATAGCAGCCAGCAAGGCGCCCTGTAAGAGCTAAAGCAAACGGCTGAGTGAACGAAACGAGACGACTGAGTATTTTGAAGGATATGACTATGCAAGCTGAAGGATACGGCTCCGTTAACCGAAGGATACGGCTCCGTAAGCTGAAGAATATGACTGCGCAAGTGAAAGAAGGCGTCTGATCAGGTTCAAAGAGATAGAATATGGAGTTCAAGGAGACTGCTTCTGGAAAGTTGCCACTAGGCTCAGCAGCTCTGCTGAGCCTAGTCAGCAGGTCTGCTCACGGCAGTCAGCAGGTCTGCCGAGCATACTAAGAAAGCAGCTGGTATGCGCACTTGCATATCAGCTGTTTTTGCACTTTTTAGTTCGACTTGTTGTAAAATATCACACTTTTAAGGACGACCTTTTGTGGTTTTACACATTTTTAAGGACGCTTTTTGTGGTTTTTCAAAAGAAATCAGTATCTTTGCAGCAATATTCCCTCACAAAAGTGTTGGTAATAAGGCATTATTCCCTCACAAAAATGTACAGACACAAACATCATTCCCTCACAAAAGTGTAGCAAACATGAAAAGATTCATATACAACCATCTGAAAGACTGGAAATTATCCAGTAACAGGAAGCCACTCATCATGTATGGAGCAAGACAAGTTGGCAAGACCTATATCATCAAAGAGTTTGGCAACAACGAATTTGAGAATATGGTTTACATCAACTGTTACAAAAACAAAAGCATTGCTCAACTTTTTCAAGGTGACGCAAATGCAGAAAGACTTTCCATCGGCCTTGCTGCTTATGCACACCAAGACATCACTCCTGGCAAGACCCTTGTATTTCTCGATGAGATACAAGAGATTCCACCTGTTTTGTCCTCGCTGAAATATTTCTGTGAAGACAAGCCAGAATTGCATATCATCGTAGCAGGATCATTGCTCGGTGTCATGAACATGAAAGGAGAATCCTTCCCTGTCGGTAAAGTTGACATCATGCACCTCTACCCCATGACTTATGAGGAATTTCTACTTGCCAATGGAGAGAAACAACTTTTGGATTTATTGCAAAGCGGAGATAAGGAACTTATCAACAGCCTCGCCCCAAAATTCATAGAATACCTTCGACGATACTACTTTGTTGGAGGTATGCCCGAAGCAGTATTGGAATTTACACAAAATCACAACCCAATGCAAGTAAGGCAAATTCAACAAAACATCTTGAATGCATACGAGGCAGATATCAGCAAACACACCGAAGAACAGACACAAAGAGTAAGAATGGTATGGCAATCAATCCCAGCCCAACTGGCTCGCGAGAACAAGAAGTTCATCTATGGTGCAATAAGAAAAGGAGCTAGGGCTAAAGATTTCGAGATTGCAATACAATGGCTCATTGACGCAGGACTCGTCCATAAGGTAGAAAGAACAAGAGATGCCAAATCTCCATTAAAATTCTATGCAGACATGGATGCTTTCAAATTATATGTGCTTGATGTAGGTTTGTTGGGAGCACTCACAATGGCACAACCTGACCAGATTCTCATTGGCAACAACGTGTTTAGCGAATACAAAGGGGCGTTTACTGAGAATTTCGTGCTTCAACAGCTGAAATCTCTTCCTTACTTACCCATATATTATTACAGTAAGCCAAGCTCTACCCAAGAAATTGATTTCATGGTACAAGCCGGCAGCGAAATCTTACCAATAGAAGTAAAGGCTGAGGAGAATGTAAAGGCAAAATCACTAGCAGCATTTATCACTCACGATTTTGCCTCCTATCACCTCAAAGGTATTCGTTTCTCCATGCGAGGTTTCCAAGACCAAAAATGGATGGAAAATGTACCACTATTCGCAGCTAGAGAATTTGTTAAACACAAGGTAGAGAAGAGTTTCATCATCAAATAAGCCATAGAAGCATGAGGAAGAAACTGAATAAGAAACTTTGCATGGATGACATCTATGAGATTTGTATTCTTACCCATGGTAATAACCGTAAAAAAGCTCATCTTTATCAACTAACATTTGATGAGAACGAGCGAATATCCACAAATGCCCTGTGGGTATTCACTCATTTCGACATGCAGAACAACGAGTGGCTCTATGCCAAGCACGATGACTTAATAGACCGAGTTCTCGTAGAGAAGAATGAGACCAAGCGCCGCCTGATGCTCCAACTCCTTCTCCGTCAGCCATTCGAGGAAGAATCACTCCGTTCCGATTTCATCGATTTCTGCATCGCCAAGATTACCGCCTGTTCCCAGCCCTACGCCATCCGCTGCTACTGCATGAAGCTCGCCTACGAGCAGATGAAGTACTATCCCGAACTCCTCGAAGAGTTAAGAATGGCTCTGGATATGCTGGAGCAAGAGGTTCTCTCTCCAGGAATGTTATCGGCAAAAAGGCAAATTATGAAGAAAATCAAGCGAAGCCTTGGAAAATTCGGGAAATAGTCGTAACTTTGCAAACGTAATATTCTAACAATATAATACATAAATGGATGGAGATACAACTGAACGATTATCACAAGAAAGTCAATGCCCAAATGCAAAAAAGCATGGCTTATTGGCGAGAGCATCCGCTTTCGCTGGAGGAGTGCTTAGCTCAATTCAAGCGCTTGCTGGAACAATGAAATGTTTGCCAAGCATTCCTGGTATTTCCGCAATGCCTTGGTTCGTGCCAACTATCGCAACATTCAGAAAGGCATTGATTACTCTCCTATCTACCTGGTTCGTTTCTTCAGGAACTTACTCCTAAAAGATGGTTGGGTTCTCAAGAACAGATATTTGCATATCCGGCCGACTGATGATTGGAAAGAGCAGCCGAACTTAAATTCTCAAACAGGAAGTGGACAGAAAAACAACTTCATAAATAAAGAAGGAGAAGAAAATGTCCCAAGTTCGTCCCAAGCTTGTCCCAAGTTCGTCCCAAGTAGAAGAACTCATAATACGTATAAATAAAGATTATCTATCCATCGGTGATATAATGAACCTGTTTGGATTAAAGAACAGAACCAGATTTAGAAAGGAATACATTACCCCAGCCCTAGCCGAAGGAGCCTTGGAGATGAAATATCCAAACACCCTAAGACATCCACGCCAGCAATATCGGATGACAGAGCTAGCAAAGACTTGGAAAGAAGGGTATGAGAAAAAGAATAAATAACATCATAATAAAAATAGAAAACAAAAACAAGTAATGAAGAAAAAAGCAACGGTTCTTATCGCCTCTATCATGGCGTTCTGCGGAATCAACACCGCTCACGCTGACGAGGGAATGTGGACGATTTACAACTTGCCTAACGCTGTATATGAGATGATGCAGCGCGAAGGCTTCAGTATGACTTACGACCAGCTCTACAACGGCGAGAACGCCTTGAAGAATGCTGTGGTTAACTTCTCCGGCTATTGCTCAGGCGTAGTCGTTTCTCCAGACGGTCTGGTATTTACCAACCACCATTGCGGTTTCGAGGCTATCAGAAGCCACTCTACCGTGGAGCACGACTATATGCTCAACGGTTTCTTTGCTAAATCATACGCAGAGGAATTGCCTAACGAGAATATGTTCGTCAGCTTTATGGTTGAACAGAAGGATGTAACCGATAAGGTGATGAGCCTCGGATACGAGAAACTCGACAACAAGAAGCGCGATGAACTCATCGATTCTCTGGAGAACGAGATGACTAAAGAGGTGAAGAAGAACGATTCTACCCTTCATATCACCGTTCAGCCTTTCTACGAGGGCAACAAGTGGTACGCTACTACTTACCGCGACTTCACCGACCTGCGTCTGGTTTTCACCGTACCAAAGTCTATGGGTAAGTTTGGTGGCGATACAGACAACTGGATGTGGCCTCGCCAGACCTGCGACTTCTCTGTATTCCGCATCTATGCCGACCCAAAGACCAATGGTCCTGCTGCCTACAGCAAGGATAATGTGCCTTATCATCCAAAGCGTTGGGCACAGGTTTCTCTCCAGGGTTACAAGGATGGCGACTATGCGATGACCATGGGTTACCCAGGCAGCACAGAGCGCTATCTTTCAAGCTACGGAATCCAGACTATGCGCGATGCTGAGAATACTCCTCGTGCCCAGGTTCGTGGCGTAAAGCAGGAGGTGATGCAGAAGCACATGCGTGCCGACGAGGCTGTGCGCATCAAGTATGACAGCAAGTACGCCCAGAGCTCCAACTACTGGAAGAACTCCATCGGTATGAACAAGTGTATCGACTCTATCGGCATCGTGAATCTGAAGCGTGAGTACGAAACCCGTCTCCGTGCTTGGCAGGATACAGCCAAGGCAGCCAACGACCTCGCCCACAAGGTAGATTTCGACAAGCTCGCCAAGCTCTACAAGGAGAGCGCAGACGTGAAATACGCCTGGACCAACTTCGCTGAATCTTTCACAAGAAGAAGCAATATCGAGTTCTCTACCCGTGCCATCAAGCTCCAGACCAACATGGAGGTGAAGGGTCCTGAGAAGAACAAGAAGAAGCAGTATCATGAGTTTGAAGATAACTCTGCAGAATGGGATATGGCGCTCGATAAGGAAGTACTCGCTACCCTTCTGAAGAACTACAAGGAGCACGTAGACAGCAAGTGGTTGCCTAAGTTCTACAAGACCATCGACGCTGAGTTTGGCGGCAACTACGCCAAGTATGTGGATTATCTCTGGGAGAAGTCGCTCATCATGAAGAAGGGCGCCAAGCTCTACTTCAACAAGAAGGGATATGAGAAGGATCCAGGCGTAAGCTTCGGTATGGATTTGAACGATGTATATGGCGATTTCGCTGCTCAGATGGGCAGCATCAACGATAGCATCGCCGAGCAGGAGAAGTATCTCTGCGCTGCCAAGCTCCGTATGGAGGAAGACATGCCTCACTACAGCGACGCCAACTTCACCATGCGATTGAGCTACGGTCAGGTAGGCGGTTTCGACCTCGGTGGCAAGCCATCAGGCTATTATACCACAGCCGAGAGCCTCGTTGAGAAGATGAAGCAGGGCGACAAGGTCATCGATTACTACGCTGAGCCTATCATGCACGAGCTTCTCTCTGAGAAGGATTTCGGCAAGTATCAGGATAAGACGACTGGCAAGATGCAGCTCTGCTTCCTCACCAACAACGATATTACCGGTGGTAACTCTGGTAGCCCTATGTTCAACGGCAAGGGTGAGTTGATTGGTCTTGCCTTCGATGGCAACTGGGACAGCCTCAGCTCTGACATCAACTTCGACAAGCGCCTGGCTCGCTGCATTGGCGTGGATATCCGCTATGTGCTCTACATGATGGATAAGTGGGGACACGCAGACAGACTCTTAAAGGAGATTAATGCAAAGTAAATCCTATCTCTGAATCAACAGAGATGATAGAATGGTTTATCCTGGAATAAAGATTAGTCTCAGGATAATATAAAAAGAGCGGAAAATCAGCTGTTAACTGTTAACCTGTTAACTCCTGGCTTTCCGCTCTTGTTTTATTTAGTCTTTCTATTCTTGTTATCTTGCTGATTTTCAGTTTATTTTTATCTTACAGATTCGCTACCTACAGAATTCCTATTAATACTGCGAGATATTATTCAGCTCCTTCAATGAAACCTGACGAGGCTTCTCGGCAAGTTTTTTCTTCAATTCATCCACCGTTATTTCTGCAGATGGATTGAAAGAAGCAGAGCGCATGTAATCAATTACACTCTGATAGAAAGCCTTGCCTTCCGGATATTTCGAAGCCTTCTCCAAATCGCTCATGCAAACGAGAAGCTTTCCGGCTCCCACCTTCCATTCCATCACCAAACCCAACTTATGATTCCGCTCGATATTATCTAGCACCTGAACTATCGGGCGATAATCCTTGGCGAAGTTGTCAAGCACCAGCGGATGCGATTCCTTGATAACTGGGAACCATTGCCAGTTGGTGTGCATCTCCGTAGGGAATCCCTTGAATATCGGATGCTCCGGATTCGTCAAAATGCCCAGGGTTCCTGGAGAAACCTTCTTCTTGTTGTTCTCGCAGATGGTCTTGAACATGCGATAATTCCAGTAATCGGTCTGGAAGAGTCCACCCACAGTATAAGGAGTAGCATTATCTGCCTGCGAAAGCGTATCATCGGCAGCCACAAAATGGCTGGAAGCCGTAGGCATCCAAAGCACCTTTCCGCCCTTTACCAAGACTTTCACCACTTCCTCATTCAAATCCTTGGCTATGATGACGCCCTTCTTTTCCATCGCCTTCTTCGGATAAACCCATAGTTCGTAGGAGTTTCTTGCCTCCGTTCCTTCAATATTTAATGTAAGAAGCAGCTTGGTAGGTTTCTGCACGTGGAAAACACCATTCAGTTCACCCACATCCACCAAACCTTCATCGTATGAAAAGATGTTCAATACTCCCTCATCCTCAGCCATCAAGTCGCCCACATTCTTTCTCACTTCACCATCCTTGGTGCTGTAAGTTCCATCATCCATACAGAACAATCCGTTCTCGGCAGCCAGATGCCACTTCAGTTTCTTGCCCTTCAGCGAAGAACCGCCATAGTTGGCAACCTTAACCTTAGCCTGAATCTTCTCGCCATCCTCGAAGCAGAACTTCTTCATTTCCAGCAGAGGAACCACTGGCGAGCACCACTGGCGCCATTCCTCGGGCATAGTGATTCCCTTACTCTCCATAAACGCATCCAGGATGCCTACGAAAGCACTTCCCTGACCGGGATAATCCTGAATATCGAGCAGTTGGAAGCCCGCCATATTCCGGGTTCTCAAATCCATCTCTATATCGGCTTTATAGAGTTTCACGCTCCATAAGCCCGAAGCCTTGTGGAAATCATCAGCCTGCGAAAGCATTCCGGCAGCAGCCAGCCTGCGGCGGAACACTTCAAAGTTATAAGGATGAAGCACTCCGGTGTATTTCTTTATTTCCCGATAGTCAGGATAGGTTTGAAACTGGCCTGTTTCGTGAGAGATGATTGGGATTCCAGCCTTATCGCAAGCCTCATCAAAATTCATCGTAGAATTAGGATGAAAATGATTGATCATTCCTCCATCGTAGGCATCGGCAAACGAGAAAGAACCACGGGTATGAGTATTGTATTTGCCCCATCCCTCGCCTCCGATGCGACAAGTGGTGAAGTAATCCATTCCTTCTTTTATTCCCTGATAACCAAGATAGTAATTGCTTCCGAAGGTATAGTATTTATCTGGCGCAATCTTGCGGAAATCATCCACAAACTCCTTCATCTTGTCGATGTCGCCCCAGAGTTCATTCCCCAGCGCCATCATTCTGAAAGAAGGATGATGACCGTATTCTCTGAGGATATTCTCGCCTTCCTGATGCAGGAACGCCATCAGCCTTTCATCCTTCTTATCAAAAGACCCCCAGAAAGGAAGTTCCGGCTGGAGATAGATTCCCAGACTGTCGGCTGCCACGAAAGCCGCCTCCGGTGGGCACCAAGAATGAAAGCGCACATGGTTGATTCCATACTCCTTGCAGGTTCCGAGATACTTCATCCAGCCTTCCACGCTCATCTCTACATGTCCCGTCAGCGGCCAGACAGCCGCATCGTGCTTGCCACGGAGGAATATCCTATGACCATTGGCGTAAAAGTGAGCGCCCTCAATATGGAAATCCTTGGCGAAATCAGGCATCTGAAGGGTGGAAGGAGAAGCTACAGAACGGCTAGGGATTGCTCCTGCTAGTACTTCTGCCGATTTGCTATCAGCAGAACCGACAAGCAGGAGTTCAATCCTTCCGATAATTCCATTCCAGTTGGTCTGCGTATCTTCCGTATAAGCATGGCTGGAACCGTAAACCTGATCAGGCACACCTCTTCCATTATCCACCACGATTTCCAGGAGATGCTTGCCCGGCTTCACCTTCTTTGGCAGAAGATAGCGCTGGGGAGTAGAGATGAAGTTGCAGGAATCCACCAGGTCTCCATCCACATACACCCATGTCGGTCGGGTACGCTCCAGGAAGAGTTCTACCAGCTTCTTCTTCCAGTCCTTCGGAATATTGATGGTTCTGGAATATCTTGCAGCTCCTTTATAGGCATAGAGTCTCGTAAGATGCGTTGTTTCCATCGTATCTTTCGGAGCGAATCCCAGATGGTTCGTGTCGATGGTGCCTGGGAGGATGGCACGCTTCACCTCACCTTGCGAGGCACGCTTACTTTTGGCGAAAGCACTACCGCTCTTTCCCAACTCCACATTCCATTCACCAGCGAGCGAAATGCTCTGTGCTTGCAAGCCCAGACTTACCAGTCCCAGACAAGCGATAAGAATAGTTTTCTTCATTAACTTATTACAGAATATCTTTTAGGGTTAAAATTGCGTATAAAGATACAATAAATTTGATGTTTACGGCTGCAAATATACAAAAATTGCGGTAAAAACACCGCAATTTACTAAAGAAATTGCTGTATTTTTACCGCAAAATATGGATATTGCATCAAAACATCCCTTTGATGCAGACTTTCATCTTATTATAAATCGCTGCCTAAATTACTTCTTCTTAGGTCTGCGGCGAGCCCAGCCTTCTTCCTCGAAGTTTGGCTCCTCACCCTTGAACTTCACGTTGTCGTTGTTCTGGAAGAACTGGCGCCAATCGCCTGTATCCTCCTGAGGGCGAGACTTTCTGCCGCCACGAGATTCGCCACGGCTTCCACGTCCTCCCTTTCCACGAGCATCTCGAGAGTCTCTTGCATCATCAGAAGAACCTCTGCGGCTGCGTCCGCCTCTTTCTGAAGAACGACCGCCTCTGCCCTCAGAACTGCGTCCGCCACGGGCTGCTCTGCCATGACCTTCCTCATCAGCATCGTTACATCTTACGGTTCTGCCCTTGTACTCAGTACCGTTCAATGCCTTCATCACGCGCTTCGCATCCTCCTCAGGCACCTCGATGTAGGCAAACTTACTCAGCAGGTCGATGTGCCCCACCTCCTGGCGACCCTTCACGTGCTTGTTCAGATACTGCATGATTTCGCCCGGATAGAAACCATCCGCCTTACCCAGGTTGATGAACAGTCTCTTGAAACCAGCCTCTGTCTCATGCTTTCTGCGACCATTGGGAACCTTGCCACGGCCTTCGCCACGGCTGCCACGACCTTCGCCGCCACGGGAGCCCTTGCCTGTTTCTGGCTTGATAATCTCAGGAGCATTCTTATAGTAATCGAGGAACTTACCGAAGGTAATGGTCACCATCTTCTTGATGATGTCCTCCTTGTCGATGTACTCAAACTGGCGGTTGATTTCAGCCATGTATGGTTCAATCTGATCCTCGTCCACATCGGTCTTCATAATGTCGTCCATCGTCTTGAAGAGCTGCTTCTTGCAGATTTCCTCTGGGGTTGGCAATACGCCGTCCACGAACTCCTTGCCAATCTGCTTCTCAATCTGGCGAACCTTGAACTTCTCTCTGGTATGGATGATAGAGATGGAAGTTCCCTTCTTTCCGGCACGACCCGTACGACCGCTTCGGTGGGTGTAACTTGCCACATCATCAGGCAAACCGTAGTTGATAACGTGAGTCAGATCCTCTACGTCCAGACCACGGGCAGCCACATCGGTAGCCACCAGGAACTGAACGGTATGGTTGCGGAACTTCTGCATGGTAAGGTCACGCTGCTGCTGGCTCAAGTCGCCGTGCAGCGCCTCTGCATTATAACCATCCTTGATGAGCTTATCTGCAATATCCTGAGTCTCCAGCTTGGTACGGCAGAAGATAATTGCAAAGATGCGTGGATAGAAATCCACCACACGCTTCAGGGCGAGATACTTGTCCTTGGCATTTACCAGATAGTAGATGTGGTTTACATGCTCAGCACCCTCGTTGCGCGAACCCACTACGATTTCCTTGTGGTCGTGCAGGTAGTTGAGGGCAATCTTCTCGATGTCCTTGCTCATGGTAGCCGAGAAGAGCAGGGTGTTTCTATCTTCCGGAACGTTCTCGAAGATGGCATTGATGCTCTCAGAGAAGCCCATGTTCAGCATCTCGTCAGCCTCATCAAGCACCACGTTGTTCACGTTCTCCAACTGAGCCACGCCACGATTAATCAAATCGAGCAGACGACCAGGGGTAGCCACGATAATCTGCACACCATGCTTCAGGGTGCGAATCTGGCTTCCGATGTCGGTACCGCCATAAACTGCGGCAATATGCAAACCGTCGATGTACTTGGCAAAGCTGTTCAAATCGTCTGCTATCTGGAGGCAGAGCTCACGTGTAGGACTGAGGATGATAGCCTGTGTCTGCTTGCTTTTGGCATCAGTTTTCTGGATAACCGGAATACCGTAAGATGCAGTCTTACCCGTACCGGTCTGCGCCAACGCAATCACGTCGTTCTTATTACCAAGCAAATATGGGATTACTTCTTCCTGAACTGGCATTGGATTCTCAAATCCAAGCTCTTCAATGGCACGGCGAATCTCCTCGCTCACGCCTAATTCTTCAAATGTCTTCAAATCTTTTTAACCTTAATTCATTATAATCTAAATGGAAGGCCGAATTCACCCTCCCAGCCATGAATTAGGGTGCAAAATCCTTCCGAAACGCTTGCGGCAATCCCACGCATTTATTAAGATTGCCTAAATTCGGGTGCAAAGATACAAAAAAAATGTGAGTTTCTTGCAGATTTCTGCAATATTTTATTACCTTTGCATGAAAGTTACAACAAACAGATAACCAAGAAAACTTGAAATATATGAAAAAAGTTATTTTCACCCAAGAATGGATTGCTTTGCATCCATACGAAAAAGCAGACGAAACAGATCTGTATTATACAGAACTCGCCAACGAAATATACCACGCTCTTGACGAGGCGTGCTACACCCATAACTTCAAGAATATGGATGAAGCCAAGCAGCTGGCACTCAGCATTGCCGGTTATTTCGAAGATGTGATTTCGGGCACAGGCATTTGGAAGACTTTCACGGAAGAATGCAAGCAGCGCTACGGCACCTACATTCCTTTCTATGAGAAAGAAAGCGAATTCATCAAGAGTCCGCTCAACGAAGATGACCCGGCTTACGACCCTGAGGAAATCAACATCGCTGATGTCAAGTTCCTGCTCTGGCACCATTACCAGCAGAGCAGTTTCGTACAGGAAGCCGTTCCTTTCCTCTTCGGAACTCTGGAACTGGCTGCCAAACTTGCCTATATCATCCTCGACAGAGAGTATGAAACGGCCCCGGAAAACGAGCGTCTTCTGACTTATCTCAGCGAAATGCCTGAGATAGAGGGCAACGCTGAAACGACCGAAGAGGAAATCGAGAAGAACAAGGAGTTGGATGAGATTCACCGTCGCGACACCCTGGCGTGGTTCCATTATGGTTGCTATTTCAACGTAGGCAACCAGAAGCGCCTGCAGTTTACCCTCCAGCAGATGGCAAACTCGCCTCAGGGGCTCACCGAACCGCTCGCTTATTCTGTGCAGATGGAAATGACCATCGTCGGCAGAAACAATCTTCTGGCGCTCACTTCTTACGAATGGCTCCGCAAGATTTGCAGGAACATGCCTACCCACAAACTTTGGGAGGATGAGGAGTTCAGAAAGAAGGCTACTGAGCAATATGAAAAGGTGGATCATGAGAAGGCGATTCACGACTACAATCTGCTCAAGGCGAAGGGATACGGAGATAAGTTTATCTTCCTGGAAGATGTGAAGACGCTGAAGGAATTCCTCAAGGAGATTGAATTCGAGTTGCCAAAGGACATCCGATTCCCTCAGAAATACGAGAAGGGCATCATCTTAAGCGGAAGTCCATACACAGGCATCAACATCAGTTTCGGTCTGGCTCATTGCATCGCATCGCCTGAGAACCCATACTATGTTCAGGAGCGTGCAGAGACCGACAGCTTTGGCATTATCAGCGGCAATGGTCTCCCATTCCCTTACGAAATTGTCTGCAAACTGATAGAAAACAACCTGATTCCTGACGCAAACATCTTTACAAGCCAGTATGTAAAGGAAGAAGGCTTGAAGATTACGCAGGCAAACCTCCAGTTCCTTGCCGATTACTACCTGATGGGTAGGAAGGATAAAGACCTGTCGCCTAAGGAGTTGTGGTAAAGATGCATTCAGCACACTCAAAAAGTTCACTACGCTAACCCCATTTTTAAAGCCGTTAGCGTAGTAGACTTTTACATATTTATAGAAGAAAGAGCGGAAAATCAGCTGTTAACTGTTAACTCTGTTAACCCCAAGCTGTTCTTCCGCTCTTTTTATTATAAATGTTGACAGACATTCTTTTGCTGTCTTCAAACGATATTAAAGAGCTATCAGCTTGCAGCAATTATTAAATATACGTAATTTTCCATATAAATATGTAATAAAGTACATATCCATCATTATTTTTTAGTAATTTCGCAGTTAGTAATTCTAAAATCACTAATTATGAAATTCGTAGATAGAATCAGGGAACAAGCTGTTTTACAGACAGCTTTGGAGTCTAAAGCGTCAAACTTCATCGTGATATACGGACGAAGGAGACTTGGAAAATCAACTCTCATCAGAAGAGTGTTGAAAGATGGAGACATTTACTTTGAAGCCAACCTAAGCGAGAAAACTACCCAGCTAAGTCTGTTGGCACGCACCATAGGCACGGAATATCCGGGCTTCGACAGCCCTGTGTATTCTTCTTGGGAAGACATCATCATGGCTTTCAACTACCGTTGCAAAGAAAACGCAACACTTGTCTTGGACGAGTTCCCATATCTAGTTCAGAAAGATTCTGCCTTACCTTCTACTCTACAACGAATCCTCGATAGGCGTATTACCGGAGTAAATGAATTGCGCTGCAACATCATCATCTGCGGCTCTTCACAGAGAATGATGCACGGACTCTTACAAGGTTCAGAACCTCTTTATGGCAGAGCCGACCGTATTTTCATCCTGCGTCCTGTCAAGCTGCCTTGGTGGCAAGAAATCATCAACACCTCAGCCAAGGAACTTGTAGAAGAGTACTCTATATGGGGTGGAGTGCCCCAGTACTGGAGTCAACGAGAAAGATTCGGATCTTTGGATGAAGCCATTCAAGAACTGATATTAGACGATATGGGAAATCTCTATGACGAGCCTGCACGTCTGTTTATGGATGAGGTATCAGATATCGCACCCTATTCGTCAATCATGCTTGCGGTGGGTAGTGGAAAGCAGAAGTATTCCAGCATTTCTGATGCTCTTGGCAAGACTACGGCAGAGCTTGCCAAACCGATAAAAATTCTGACTGAAATGGCTTTCCTCAGAAAGGAAGTACCATTTGGCGAAAATCCGCAGAAGACAAAGAAGATTCTTTATCGGATAGATGACCCATTCATGGCTTTCTACTACAGATTCATCGAACCAAACAAGTCTATGATTGCCTTGGGACGTGGCAACATTGCAAAGAAATTCATCAATGACGGTTTCAATGGTCATGTTGCCGAGGTTTGGGAAAGACTGTGCCAGTTGGCTGTCTGTGGTAGCGACATAGAAGGTCACACATGGGGTGAAGCCTCACGCTGGTGGGGCAAGGTTCCCATCTTTGAAGAAGGCAAGAAAACCCCTGTCGGCAACGAGGAACTTGAATTTGATGTTGTTGCAGAAGACCTCTTTGACAAGAACACAATACTTGTAGGAGAATGTAAATGGACAGCCCCTGATTATGCCGACCGACTCCTGGAAAAGCTGAAGAGAAAGGTGGCTCTCGCTCCATTTGCCCAGGGAAAGAATGTAATATACCTCCTTTTCCTAAGAGAAAAGCCCCTACCTGGTCCTCAGCCTTGCAAGGTGATATTGCCAGAAGAAGTGGCAAGTTTGCTGCATCATTGAGCTAACCTAAATTATGTTCCGTAAGGTAATGATTTAAAACTTGGTTGCAGTAGACTTTTAATATTTAAGAGAAGAAGGTACAGAAAAACAGCTGTTAACTGTTAACACTGTTAACCCCTATTTCAGATTCTTGTCCAGAAACTCCAGCATTTTCTCCTGCGCCTTCAGTCCGCAGGAATGAGGGATTTCCCAAAGTTCCGTATCCAGCAGATTATCTGCTCCCTGACTCTTCCAAACCTTGTGCATTTCGGCGAAAGCATCCTTTACGCCAGGCACGGGGAAGAGCTTGTCTTTTGTGCCATTGATGAAGAGCATCGGTTTCGGACAGGCGAGGGAGGCGATGTGCGGATAGTCGAGATATTGGCGAAGACCGGGGATGCAATTCGCAAAACCGCCATTCTCCTTTCTTCCGAATCTTCGGGTAAGCTGAGCATCCGTGGTAATCATCCAGCAGATGGAAGCACCCGCCTTGATTCTATCCGATAATGCAGAGAGCATCCACGAGCGATAGGCTCCCATCGAACAGCCTACGCAGCCAATACGCTTCGCATCCACCACCGGCAGCGAAGCCAGAAACTCGGTGCTGGCGATATCATCGTAAGTCATGAAGGCAGAGAGGTCTCTACCCAGCATCATCATGTTGCCGGCTATCAGGTCGTATTTGTTTCTATCCACGCCCTCCTTCCGGCCTCGTTCTCCCCACATCGGAGCATCTGCCGAAAAGACCACGTAACCATGTTTCGCAAGGTAATCGCCCACGTACTGATTATCATAAAGCTGTTTTGCCCACGCATCCGCATCATCCAGAATCTCCTGACAGAGCGCCTGCTTCTCCGGAGCATCTTTCTCTTCCGGAGTGAAGAAAGGACGAATCATCTTCTCCTTTCCGATAAAGAGATGGGCACCATGATCATGAAGCGCATTGACTGTTGGGAAGGGACCCTTGCCGTCCGGAATCAGGAGATAAGCCGTAATACGGGAATAGGCGTTGATATTAAAGGCGATTTTCTGCGCCTTATATCCGTTTCTCTGCTCCTCACCCAAAACTTCCATATCCCAAGCCGCAGCCGCTTTCGGAGGCGTCATCATGCATTCAAACACCTTCGCCCTTGCCGCCTTCTTCCACTTCTTGAAATTCTTAATCGGATTGTTTCCCCAAGCCATCGGATAGGTCAGTTCCTTCTTCAGCGTTTCTACATAGGTAGGAATCTCTCCCTGCCATTCATACTTCTCCCGCTTCTGAAGCTTCGGCTTCGAAGAGGTTTTTGCAAGCGACACAGAGGTCTGAGCAAGCGCCACAGACGCCTGCAACAATGCGATGATACTATATGTGATAATCCTTTTCATTCTCTTGTCTTGTTTTGTTAGAAATCTTTCTTCCAGTTTATAAGATTAGTTATTGTTTGCAAAATTAAGAAATTATCCGCAAAAAGAGCCCAATAATCTCGATATTTTTGCGTACCTTTGCCTAAAACATTTATAAATAACGGATAAAACATTCATAAACAACAGATAAAACATCATCAAATAGAAAAATAAGACATGAAAATAGCAGTTTTTTGTTCAGCAAATAAGAATATTGACCCCGACTTCTTCACATTGACTGAAGAGATGGGAAAGTGGATGGCTGAGAACGGCCACGACCTGGTTTTCGGCGGCTGCAACTCCGGTCTAATGGATTGCATCGGCAAGGCAGTGAAGGCGAATGGCGGCAGAACCATCGGTGTGGTTCCTACGCTTGTAGAGCGAGGCGGCAGAACCTTCCCTGACCTCGACATCGAGATTCCGTGTGATAATCTCAGCGATCGCAAGGACCTGATGCTTGCGCAGAGCGACCTCTTCGTAGCTCTTCCTGGCGGCATCGGCACCTTGGATGAAATCTTCACCATCGCCGCCGCCCACACCATCGGCTACCATCACAAAATGGTGATTCTCTACAACATGAAAGGCTTCTGGAACTCCACCATTGCCCTGCTGGATGATATGGCAGGTAAGGGCGTAATTCGTGGCAATTGGCGAGATGTAATTGAAGTGGCGAATAACCTGGAAGAACTGGCAAAAATGTGTATTTAAGGAGAAAGAGCGGGAAAACAACTGTTAACTGTTAACTGTTAACTCTGTTAACCTCCAGTTGTTCTTCCGCCCTTGATATTTTCTTCAAGACCATCTATCCCTTATTTTCTTTCCCCAAGAGGAAATCGGAGAGGCTCATCATCAGAATGCCTTCTTCATTATAACCCGAACGATACCTATCCCCTACGATAATCAGTTTGCGAAAGCCATCATTTACATTCAAAAGAGAAGCCTGCTCCTGATCTACCTTCTCCTTATCAGGCAAGGCATAAGCCGACTGGATATAGAGGCGTTCATCATGACGGTTCACCACGAAATCAATCTCAAGATTTCTACGCTGCAGCTTGCCATTCTCATCTCGCTTGAAGCTCTCCACTACGCCGACATCCACGCCATAGCCTTGTTTGCGAAGCTCGTTATAGATAACATTCTCCATAATATGAGTGTATTCTATCTGTCGGAAGTCAAGAACTGCATTTCGGATACCGATGTCCTCGAAGTAATACTTGGTTCCAGCCCCAATGTACTTGCGACCTTTCACATCATAGCGCAATGCCTCGCTGATAACGAAGGAATCCTGCAGGTATTCCAAATACTTACTGATAGTATTAACACTTATATCTACTCCACCAACCGACTTGAACGTATTGGAGATTTTCAAGACATTGATACAAGAACCTACCGTAGATGCAAGAAGACGTACCAACTCTTTCATTCCCTCAGGATTCTTCAAGCGATTTCGGTCCAATACATCTCTCAGATAAACAGTCTCATAGATCTCTCGAAGATAGTTTTGCTTAGCTTCAGGGCTTCCCATCTGCACAACGGCAGGCAAACCACCATAAAGATAGTAAGTTTCCAAAGCTTGTTGCATCTCACCGCCCACAACCTCGTAGTATTCAGAAAAGCTCAATGGATGAATGCGGATTTCCCAACCTCTGCCTCTGAACTCTGTGATTACATCCTTTGACAAGAAACGAGCATTGGAACCTGTAACATACACCTCAGCATTCTCCACATGGAGATAAGAGTTGAGCACATCCTCAAACTCCTTTACCATCTGAACCTCATCAAGAAGAATGTAATACTTCTCCTTGTCAACCATCTGAGCATCTATATACTCCAAGAGCGCATCTGGGTCACGGAGTTTCCTGTTTCTACGGTCTTCAAGATTTACTTGTATGATATGATTCTCTGCAACACCTCTTTCAAGCAAATGCTTACAAAAGATGTTGAAAAGAAGAAAAGATTTACCACATCGGCGGAT
Source organism: Segatella copri (assembly GCA_959596915.1). Classification (GTDB taxonomy): domain Bacteria; phylum Bacteroidota; class Bacteroidia; order Bacteroidales; family Bacteroidaceae; genus Prevotella; species Prevotella copri_N. The sequence goes on along the minus strand of CAUFXJ010000027.1, from coordinate 3,939 downwards.
GCCTGTGATAATCTTTATCATCCCATTGCCTTCGGCAGAGATGAGCTTATCTAGATATTCCTTGCGTTCAAAATACATCATTCATTGAAAATTTTTGTGTCAAGACACATATTTTTGCAGCAAAAATACACTTTTTACTCGACTCCACCAAGTTTTATCGTAATTTACACGAAATATTTAAGGTATTTAAACAAAGAAAGAGCGGAAAAACAACTGTTAACTGTTAACTCTGTTAACCCCAGCTGTTCTTCCGCCCTTAAACTTTTATTCTGCCAGCAGCTTCTCAGCCATCGCCTTACCCAGCGCCTCGCACTGCGCCTTTACCTCTGGAGTAATCGCCTGCTTCATATCTACCGGCTCGCCCACTGGCTCGTAGTGGAGCTTGGTTTCGTTCCACTCCTGAATCTTTGCTACTGCCTTGCTCGCCCAGCAATGAGAGCCATACCAACCAAGAAGGTGGTTCTTGACGTCCTTGTTGGCAAGCTCGGAGAGGAGAACCTCCATCTCGTGATAAAGACCGGCATTGTAGGTTGGAGCACCCACGATAAGGCCCTTGTAGCGGAAGATGTCGCGCAGGATGTAGCTGTGGTGAGTCTTCGAGATGTTGTACATTACGATGTTCTTCACGCCAGCCTTGCTTGCCGCACAGGCGATGATTTCAGCCATGCGCTCGGTGTTGCCGTACATGGTGCCGTAGCAGATAACGAGGCCCGGCTCCGTCTCGTACTTCGACATCTTATCATACATGCCGATTACCTTCTCAATATGCTCGTGCCAAACAGGACCATGGGTTGAGCAGATGTAATCCAGCTCCACGCCAGCCAACTTCTTCAACGCATTCTGAACAGGGATTCCATACTTACCCACAATGTTTGAGTAGTAGCGAACCATCTCCAGCCAGAAAGTCTCGCAGTTGATTTCCGTATCGATGATTCCGCCGTTCAGCGCACCGAAGCAACCGAATGCATCACCTGAGAAGAGCACCTTGTTCTTTGCATCGAGCGTTACCATGGTCTCTGGCCAGTGAACCATAGGGATGAGAACGAAGCTCAGCTCGTGGTTGCCCAATGAAAGGGTTTCGCCATTCTTCACCTCTACCACGTCATCTGTTACGCCGTAGAAGCCCTCGAGCATTCCCAGGGTCTTCTTGTTGCCCACAATCTTGATGTTAGGGTAATATTTCTTGATGAGGGCGATGGAGCCGCTGTGGTCAGGTTCCATGTGGTTGATGATAAGATAATCGATTTCTCGGTCGCCAATCACCTCGTGGATATTCTCGAGGAACTGGGTGAAGAAATCAACCTCTACTGTATCTACCAGCGCTACCTTCTCATCGTCAATGATATAAGAGTTGTAGCTCACTCCGTTAGGCAAAGGCCAGAGGCCCTCAAAACGATGCTTGTTGCGGTCGTTAACGCCTACGTAATAAATCTTGTTTGTAATTTCTGTCATATCTTTTATATTTTATAATTCCTTCTTCTTTGCTTCTCCAAATTCCTTCGAAACATAATTGTAGATGTCCTTGCAGCATTCGGTGGAGAATTCTTGAGCCGAAACAAGGAGGCTGTCCCATTGCGCCTCAGATAAGCCGCGGTCGATGTCCTCGCGGGTGATTCCATCCTTGATTAATCCGAACACGAAACCGGCATTGAAATTATCGCCGGCTCCGATGGTGCTCACCGGCTTCATCTTCTCCGAAGGATAACTCTTGGCAAAGCCGTTCTCGGCACGAACCTCTACAGGCTCAGCGCCCTGGGTGCAGATAAACTTCTTGCAGTAGAAACTGATTTCGGCATTATAAACCTTATCCGCCTCCGGTTTCTTGTAGAGGATTCCGAAGTCCTCGTGGCTTCCGCGTACGAAATCAGCCATCTCCAGGTTCTCTATCAGATTAGGCGTAATCTTCATGATTTCGTTCTGATGAGAAGCACGGAAGTTGATGTCGTAATAAAGAATGGCGCCGTGCTCCTTCGCATACTCCAGGAAGCCGGCAACCTGAGGACGGACCACAGGATTCAGGGCGAAGAACGAACCGAAGAGCACGATGTCGCCAGGATTGATTTCCGGTGTGGCGAACTCCAGCTGGTCGTGAGGATGATCCTTGTAGAAGATGTAGTCGGCATTGTTGTTCTCGTCGAGGAAAGCCAGCGAGAGCGGCGACTTCGATTCCGGGAAGATGCTCACATTGTCAGCATTCACCCCATTATCTCTCAAAAACTGAATCACATACTCTCCTATGCGGTCGTTGCCCGCCTCGCTGATAAACGAAGCATTTACGCCCGCACGCCCCAACGAGATGACTGCATTGAATGATGAGCCACCCGGTACTGCCTCTATCGGCTTGCCGCCCTTGAAGATGATGTCAAGCACGGTTTCTCCTATTCCTATTACTTTGCGCATTGTTTTTGTTGTCTATATTTGTTTTTTGGGAGCAAAGATAAGTCTTTTTGGCGATAATGCAAAATAAATGACTATTTTTTTGGATAAATTACATTTTCAGTGTAACTTTGCACCTTGAAATGAAATACAATACTTATACACTCGATAATGGACTCCGCATCATCCACCTGCCTTCAGACAGCAAGGTGGTGTATTGCGGTTACCAGATTAACGCCGGCACCCGAAACGAGGAGCCGGGCGAAGAAGGACTTGCCCACTTCTGCGAGCACGTTACTTTCAAGGGCACAGAGCGCCGCAAGGCGTGGCACATTCTCAACTGTCTGGAGAGCGTGGGAGGCGACTTGAACGCCTACACCAACAAGGAAGGCACGGTTTATTACTCCGCCATCCTCAAGGAGCACATCGCAAGAGCCGTAGATCTGCTCACCGACATCGTTTTCCATTCGGTTTATCCGCAAGCGGAAATCGACAAGGAGGTAGAGGTAATCTGCGATGAAATAGAGAGTTACAACGATTCTCCTGCCGAACTGATTTATGATGAATTCGAAAATATCATCTTCAAGGGTTCGCCGCTGGGCCACAATATTCTGGGCACAGCCGAGCAGGTTCGCTCGTTCAAGACAGAAGATGCGCTGCGCTTTACAAGAAAGCTTTACCGGCCGGATAATGCGATATTCTTCGCTTACGGAGACATTGACTTCAAGAAGCTGGTAAGACTCTTGAAGAAGAGCTTTTTAAGTGAAGAACGAAGAGTGAAGAGTGAAAAATTCAATAGTCCAGAGGCGCAAGCCCAATTCAACATTCAACACTCAACATTCAACACTCAACACTCCTTCGAGGGGCAGACGATTGTGATGCAGAAGAATACGCATCAGGCTCATGTGATGATTGGAACCCGCGCCTACGATGTGAACGACAGCCGCAGAATGCCGCTCTATCTGCTCAACAATATGCTGGGCGGACCGGGAATGAATGCCAAGCTGAACCTAGCCCTGCGCGAGCACAACGGACTGGTTTACACCGTAGAGAGCACGATGGCGGCTTATGGCGATACGGGCATTTGGAGCATTTATTTCGGCTGCGATGAGCACGACGTGAAGCGCTGCCTCAGACTGGTTCGCAAGGAACTGGATAAGTTCATGCAGAAGCCGCTGAGCGAGGCGCAGCTCAAGGCCGCCAAGAAGCAGATTAAGGGACAGGTAGGCGTGGCTTGCGACAACCGCGAGAACTTTGCCCTCGACTTCGGCAAGAGCTTCCTTCACTATGGCTGGGAGAAGAATGTAGACCGACTCTACGAGCAGGTGGATGAGATTACTGCCGAACAGATACAGGCTGTGGCTCAGGAGTTGTTTGATAAAGACAGGCTCACCACGCTGATTTTCAGATAAATAACTGAACTTTCGCATGTGGTTCAAGAACGGGCTGAAGGCCCAAAAGCTCCTAGCCCAGGGCAGCGCCCTGGGTAATTACGGAAACAAACTTGTCGCCCTGTTTTACTCTAATTGAGCAAGCTTTGAGCGTATTTTTTAACGTTAATTA
>CAUFXJ010000026.1:0-47508 GCA_959596915.1 Segatella copri | reverse complement strand
GAAAAATACCCTCCGAAAAGTTAACGGCATTTAAATGTGTTAATAAATAAGTCTGACTATCTAGACCAATATGACAAGGAATTGAAAGCTGAACCTTATGGGAAAAGTAAGCAAGAGAAGATTGATGCTTTGTCTGAAATGACAGATGAGTTCAAACTGCTGTATGGATGTAGAGCTGACATCGCAATCAAAATGGTGAATGAACAATCTGAATTATTAACTAACTAAATTTTATCCGATGAATCTTAAGAAATTTTCGGGTGAAGACGCTTCACCTTGACACCATGATGGTGTGCGCCCTTCTCGGGATAAGAATGGGCTTTTCTCGATAAAATAACATTTAAAAATGAAAACGAAATGGAATTTTCAATGTCCCAGTTGCCTGAATTGATAGGGCTGGGAGTTCCTGTGTTTATAGGTTGCTCGTTTGTTATGGGCAATGGTGATAATTTGCAAGGTTGTCCTGGCAATCGAGAGATAAGCTTGAAGGAAGAACCTGCTTGGGTAGCTAAGGGCAAACAGGAGGAGCTAAAACTGCCTGATGAACTCAATACGCCAGAAGCTATCGAAATACTCAACAAACTACAAGAACATGACTATCTAGATGATTGTTATCAGCCTAAGAGAATGTCGATCTCTGAAAAAGGTGTATTGGCTTCTCTCATCTCTGATAAATTGGGTATCAATCAACCTTGGGTTACATTCGGAGAATTGTGGAATATGAACAAGGAAACCTTGCGAAAGGGCAATTCTAAAGGAATGGACCAAAAAAGCATAGAACGATTTATAGAAAAGATAAAAGATGTAATGGATTGATATTTAATGCATTGTGCAATTCTTGCCTACCTGCCCCGGGGCTACCCCGTGGCACATGGACGGGGCTACCCCGTGGCAGGTAAGTTTCAAAAACTCTTAGTACCTTTGCCCCCGTAATCAGATGCACAGCGCATCTGGTTGCGGGGACTTTGCGTATTGCGGGTTCTCAATCTTTTAATACATATAATATGTTTACAAGACTAATCAATGCAGTAAAGGTGGACGGTGCTGTGATCACCGAGGAGAATGGTAACGTATCAGTGCGCAAGGCGCCATGGAACGAGACGGAGGTAATCAGTGACAAGCCGCAGGTGATCAGGGGCAGGATGATATTCTCGGGTGGCGAGAATGGGCGAGGCGACTGGGTGGACTTCAAGCCTTATGTGCAGGGCAAGCGAGAGAAGCCCTTCACGGAGATTCTCAAGACCAAGCACGGGGTGGTGCGCACTAGCAAGCGAACCGTGCAGGTGAACTATGCCTTCTCCAAGGACATGAGCAAGGCGGAGATTCTGCGCTGCCTCAAGGGTGAGCACCAGGAGATGGTGAAGGCTATCAAGCCCTTCAAGGAAAATGTGGAGTGGGAGGACTATAAGGAGTAATAGATAATGTATAATTAATAATGTATAATTAAGCATGAACCACTTTATTGCAATGAATCCTCAGCGTGGGGGCAATAAGGGCAGCGCTAGCTGCCTGCCCCTGGCTGAATATGACAAGCTGATAGCTCAGCCTTGGCTCCACGATATGGTGGAGCAGATACGTGGGGGCAATGACAAACTGAAGGGGCTGATGCCCTTCCGCTGCGGCCACTACAGCCGATTCCTCAAGAATCATCGCTCGCAGAAGGATGCTGACCCTACGAGCTTCCTCTTCCAGACCACCATCGACATCGACGATAAGGAACTGGTGGGTATCGCCATCGAAATGGCAAGGCAGCTGAATTGCAGCGACTCCATCTGGAAGGGAATGCTACTGCATCTGGAATACTCGGCGAGAAAGAAGCTGCATATCGACATCCGAATGCCGATAGGTATGACTATCGAGGAGACGCAGAGAGCGTATTGTGAGGCACTTGGCGTGCCCTGCGATGAGAGTTGCTTCACCCCAGAGAGAATCCTCTTTATCACGGATCAGGACTCGGAGATCTATCGCTCCAAGGACTGGTATGCCGTGCTTCCTGCCGATGAGCTGAAGGCTCGTAGAGAGGCTTATCTGAAGCGTGGTCTCACCATTGACGGCAGAGGCAAGGCTAACCAGCCTGCCCAACCATTCAACATTCAACACTCAACATTCAACACTCAACAAAATATTCCTGACGGATTACCAACCTCTGGTACCGCCAGCGAGAAGAGCTTAATCGCTTTTGACCTCTTCGCGGAGTCGGCAGGACTGAAGAATGTGAATATCGATACCGAGGGCTCTCGCCACTCCTCACTTCTTGCCATCATGAGCGCAGGAGCGAGCAGGGTGATGAGTGAGGAAGAGCTGAGAAGAGTAGTGGCAGTGAAGATGCCTAGCTTCGCCCAAGAGCGTGACTGCCGGCAGCTGATCCATGACTTCTATGAGAAATATGGAGACAGTTCGAAGCCATTCTCTAGAGATGTGATCCGCATCAATGCGCAGGCGGAGACTCAGGCTAATCAATTAAGAATTAATAATGAAGAATTAAGAATTCAAGGCGCAAGTGCAGGTAATCAAACAGTTCAAAGTTCAAACCTCAATGTTCAAAGTTCCGAAGATGATTACCCTGCTCCGCCCGAGATGCCGAAGAAGCTGCCTAAGCTCGTGGAGCTCCTCGTGTCTCAGACACCGGATGTCTATAAGCCTGCCGTAGCCCATGCCATCTTTCCTCCGCTAGCCACCCACCTCTGCCGCACCTATTTTAATTACATCGACAATGTGGAGCATGAGGCTACGCTAATGTGTTGTCTCTTAGCTGGTACGGGCGCAGGAAAGAACTGCGTGCAGATGCCTATCAACCTGATTATGGAAGATATCAGAAAACGAGACAAAGATAACCTGAAACGAGAGAAGGAGTGGAAGGATGAGGTGACAAGAAAAGGTGCTAACAAGGATAAGCGTAAGCGACCTGAAAACCTCGTGATCCAGGAGATAGACGCCGATATGACCAACCCTGCCTTCGTGATGCGTACCGCCGAGGCGCAGGAGCATTTCCTCTATACTGCTCTCAACGAGATAGACCAGTTTGATAACCTAAGGGGCATTGGCAACCAGCAGTTTCGTATCATGTGCCTCGCCTTCGACCCTGGTAATCAATATGGACAAACCCGAGTGGGCACGCAGAGTGTTACGGAGCGAGTAACCATCCGATTTAACTGGAATGCCTCGACCACCATCAACAAGGGTATCCGATATTTCTCCAAGGTATTGACCGATGGTCCTATCTCTAGAATCAACTTCTGTACTATCCCAGAGCGTGAGATAGGAGCCGAGATGCCTGTCTATGGCACATACGATGACACATTCAGAGAGAACTTAAAACCCTATATCGAGCATCTTAGCATGGCTTCTGGTACTATCAATTGCCCTGAGGCTTTCGCCTTGGCACAGAAGCTGAAAGAGGAGAATGCCGACTTTGCCCGTATGAGCAAAGACAGGGTTTACGAGAACCTCTCGTTCAGAGCCAATGTCATTGCCTATCTGAAGGCTTGCGTGCTCTATGTGGCGAATGGTTGCCAATGGGAATCCGAGATAGAGGAGTTTGTGCGCTGGAGCGAGCAGTATGACCTGTACTGCAAGATGAGATTCTTCCGAGATGCTATCGTGAAGTCGGAGCAGGAGGGAGTGAAGTCGAGCAAAAGAGGGCCTTCCAATATGCTGCAACTTCTGCCAGATGAGTTCTCTTATCAGCAGGCTGAGCAGTTGAGAAGCGACTTGGGGCTGGATACCAAGGGCACCCGACGGATGATAGCCACCTGGGTGTTCAGAAAGTATATCGTGAAAGTGGAGGCAGGCGAACTTTATCGCAAGCTATGTTTTCTCAAAAAAGAATCTAAATAGAAACAATTATGGAAATCGTACTCAAAAGAATAGCTAAGCAGAATACTTACACCATAGGGCGTATGTATATCCTGAAGGATGAGGAGGTGGAGCGCAAGGTGAACTATACGCTCAATAAGGACCAGAAGCGCAGCTTCTGCCATGTGGTAGATGTGGGCAAGCTGGACGGGGAGCACTACTTCTGCGATACACTGGAGCCTACGTGGCGCAACCTGCTGGGCATCACCCTGTTGCCCCAAGAGGAGAATGTGCGCCTGGGGCGAGTGTCGGGGAAGAAGGCGCAGAAGATGAAGGGCAAGACTGCCATACCCGAGGGCACCTATCCGCTGCTCATCACCAAGTCGCCGAGATTCAAGCAGTGGCTGCCCCTGCTGCAGGGCGTGCCTGGCTTTGAGGGCATCCGCATCCATGCCGGCAACTACCCCGATGATACGCAGGGCTGCATCCTGCCGGGCGAAAACAAACTCCGAGGCATGGTGGTAAACTCCCGCATCTGGCTGCATCGCCTCGTCAATGCCATCACGGCGGCGAGAGAGCGAGGCGAGAGCATCTGGATCACCATCATCTAGTAGCCCGGCGTTGCCTCTAATGCAGCCCACGCTCGGAGAGCGAGGGCTGCTACCTATGTGTGTCGGGCATGACACTAACCTAACTGGTTCAAACATCTTCTTATCATCGTTTGACACCTCTCACGGCCTGGCTCTCTAACGGATTCTCAGGCCAGAAATGCTTAGGGTATCGGCGCTTCAGTTCCTTGCGGACTTCGAAATAAGTGCCTTGCCAAAAACTTGCGAGATCCTGAGTAAGCTGAACTGGCTTGAAGCCGGGAGATAACAACTCAAGCAGAAGGGGCTGTCTGCCAGCATCGACAGATGGTGTTGATGTCATTCCGAAACACTCCTGAAGCCGCACACTCAGAACCGGGGCTTCTGCTCCTAGGCGATAATCGATGCGGATATTGCTGCCCGATGGCACACGGATGTGGGTGGGAGCAAGGCGGTCTATCTCCTGCTGAAGCTCATAAGGAAGGATGTTCCAAAGGATTTCGCACAGGTTGAGTTTCTTCAGCTCAATAACAGAAGTCTTCATCTTACCACCTTCTTCGAGATAGAAAGGGAGCCACGCTCGGGCTGTTTTCAGGAGATGCTCCGTTGAAAGGTCAGGAATCTCCAGTTCCGGATGCCATTCAGCTACTTGCGCCACGCGCTGTTGCAGACGATGAACCGATTCGTTCCAATCGAACATGCTGAGTCCGTCTTTTCTGGCAGCTTCGCAGATAATATTAGAAACAGTCTCTCGGTTGGCATTCTGTATCGGCTTGCTGTCTATGATGAGTGCTCCTATCCGTGTTTCCTGCTGCATCTTTACTGCCAGCGCTTTGCTGTCCCATGAAATATTCTCGCAGGTATGTGCCGGCAAGTTCTTCCAGTTGACGGGGGCTGAGAGAAATACCCTTCCTTTCCGTCCCTGCCCAGAATTGGATGATGAGGTTGAAGCGAGGTTGAGTGATGCGATGGCAAGCCATTCGTTTGCTGCCATGCTGTCGCACGGGTCGATGAAAATCGTGTTGCCATTCGACATCTTGAAGTTGCCCGCATGGTCGGTGGCATGAGCGATGCGCTCAGGATAGGCTAGGGCGATGAGATAGCCCACTTCCTCAGCATCAATTGGCTCGTTGTCTTCCCTGATACGCAGCATCTTTCTGTATTCCTGTGCAATCTGAGCGATACGGTTCCAACGCCCCAGATTCTTCTTGCAGCGTGCGGAACGTAGGATAGAAAGGCGGAGCGTCATGTCTGAATCTTCATTTTCGCCCATCGGGTCTTTCTCTTCCAGCAGAGCCGCAATGTCGCAGGCAAGGGCTTGGCTTGAAGGAGAATCGCTGCTGATCATCATCTTGGCAATGCGCGGATGACAAGGAAGTTGTGCCATTCTGCTGCCTTCTGCGGTGATGCTGCCACTGAGAGCGTGAGCATCATGATCAGGAGTGAGGGCGTTGAGCGACTTGAGAAGTTGCTGTGCCAATACGAGGTTGCCCTTGGGAGGAAGGGTGAGCCAAGGCAGCAGTTCCGGTTTGTTTTCGCCGAAAGCAGCAATGTCGAGAACCATGGAAGAGAGATCTGCATCCAGTATTTCGGGCAGCTGTTGTTCTGGCATCAGATGTTCCGAGGTCTGTGTCCAAAGCCGGTAACATACGCCTGATGTTATTCTGCCCGCACGCCCCCTTCGTTGCGTAGCCATGTCCTGACTGATACGAACGGTTTCGAGATGGCTCAAGCCTGTACGGGCATCATAAACCAGTTTTCGGCAGAGTCCGGAATCCACAACGATTCTTACTCCTTCGATGGTGAGAGAAGTTTCGGCGATAGGAGTGGCCAATACGATTTTTCGTTCACCCGGTTTGGAAGGAGCGATTGCGAGTCGCTGCTTTTCTGGCGAGAGGTTGCCGTAGAGTGGATAGATTTCCGTTGAAGATAAGACAGAACGAAGCAGTTCTTCGCATTTCATGATTTCTCCCTGTCCCGGCAGAAAGGCAAGAATGTCACCTTCCTGGTTTCTGAAAGCCTGACAGATAGTGGCTGCCATTTCCTGCGCTACCTGATATCTGTCGATGTCGTGGTCTGCATAAATGGTTTCTATCGGAAACATTCTGCCTTCACTCTCGATAAGCGGAGCCTGAAGTGACTGACAGATACTGGAAGCATCGATGGTTGCTGACATGATAATGAGCTTCAGGTCGGGGCGGATGATTTCCTGTGTTTGCCGGGCCAGCGCTAACGCCAGATCGGAGTTGATGCTGCGCTCATGAAACTCATCAAAGATGAGGCACGAAACTCCTTCGAGTGTAGCATCATTGACCAGCATTCGGGTGAGAATGCCCTCGGTAAGGACTTCGATGCGTGTATCATCCGAAACCTTGCTTTCGAATCTTACCCGATAGCCGATGGTTCTTCCCACGGGCTCTCCCAGAATCTGCGCCATCCGTTCGGCAATCTGGCGAGCAGCCAGGCGGCGCGGTTCGAGCATCAGAATCTTACCCTGACTTGTAAGATGATTATGGATGAAGCCTTCCTGTGCCTGATCACTCATGCCCCGCAGAATGGTGAGCGGGAGGAGGGTAGATTTACCGGCTCCAGGAGGAGCTGTAATAACAAGGTTAGCCGACTCCATCAATGCTTCATTGACAGAGTCGGCTATCTGGTAAGCTGGCAGATGACCAGCCTGCTGTTCTATTCTATCTAAGTTCATTTCTTCTTATTTCACAAACTTCAGAATCTTTTTTATTTCACAAACTTCAGAATCTTTTTTATTTCACAAACTTCAGAATCTCTTTACTCTTTCTGCCCTTTTTGGCAGGAATCGGCATGAAGCCTTCTGTGAGTCCTGTTTTATCTGTCATGGTCTGGAAAACGGAGGCGGCATAGGAAGAGAGTTTCTTCTCTGCCAGTTCTTGCTTGATAGCATCCTCATCATAATCATCAGCATAGAGCAGAGTGTGTAAATCGTCAAGATATTTTTGCGGAATATTCTGATGCGGCATGCGGCTTTTTATCTGCATAATCTGTGCGATGATAGCCTGTTTGGTTTGGGTAGCGATGGTTTCTGCCTTTTGCTGCTCGAAGACTGTCAGCGTCTCCTCATCCGTCTCCTGCCAGTTTTGCATCATGGCTTCAGTGTTGGTAAGATGACTGTAGCCTGCATAGCGAATCAGGGCGATGCGCTTGTTCCAACCTTTCTTTTCCAGATAGTTTTTCTCCATAGGGGTAGTAGCTACTATGAGGTTGGCTTTGGCGTACATGGCTTTCTGATACATAGACTGTTGCAGTGAACGCTTCAAGTAAGGGTTCTTGCAGTTTCTCTCAGAAATATCACCTAGTGGACAAACGATGTAGGGAATGTCCATCTGCTTTGCTTTCTTGGCTATCTGGGCTCCCTGCCATGTCCATGCTCCTATAATCAACACAATGTCGGCATCAACCAGGTTGTTGGTGATGTCGAGCTGCTTATTCAAGGCTTCGATGTATGGAAGATACATCTTCAGCAACTTCTTATGGTTGGAAATGAACAAATATACTTTCATCGTTCTGTCGGTTATTTTTAACTGTTATTATTCTGATAGACTGTTACTTCCTTTTTACCCTGTTTAGAGTTTATGAGAAGTGAAATCGTTTTTGTCAGCCCGCCAATAGCGCAATTTGGTAGCCAGATTTCTCCAGATAATTCCATATTCGAAGAATGGCAGTTTGACCATCGCTATTCCGTCATCAAAGTGTTTGATGGCCTTGTTGGCTATCAGCATTCTCACGATGAACAGCAGGAGGAAACTGAAACCTGCGCATCCTGTAAGAATCCAATTCTTCGTGAGGATAGAGTAGGCTGCAACGGCCAGTGTTGCTATCAGGCTGAGATGTGGCATGAGATGGTCGAAGAACATGAGGGTTCGCATGGAACCGGCTCTTTCCAAACTCTTGCGTGAAGCCTGCAGATAGAGGTGGGCATTGTGCCAGCTCTTGCTCGATGGTGCTTCGCGGATGAGCCATGCATCGCAATCCAGTTCTGTTGCAGTATCTCCGCACAGTGCATACTTGTTGACGAGAAAATCGTATTCGCCTCGAACATATTCCAGGTTGCCCTGATAGCCCTGTTCCTTCATGAAGTCGCTCTTGCGGAACGCTACGTTTGGCATGTGGCTGCGATAACCATAGGTCTGTTGTGCACGGCGCAAAACATAGTAAGCCTTGCGGATGCTGTCGAAACGGCGTACGCTCTTAGTTTCCTCATCAAGGGCTACATATCCCAATACCAGATGGTTTGGGTCCTGACATTGACGTACCATGGTTTGCAGCCACTTGTCGTTGCATGGGCGGCAATTAGGCTCTGTTAGAATAATCCATTCATGTTTGGCTGCCTTCACACCCAGTGTAATCTGCAATTTCTTGCGACTCATGTAGCGTGAACTCTCAGGAATGTAAGTATAATACAGATGAGGGTTTTCGGCTGCAGTTCGCTTCAGAAAATCCTGTGTCTCGCCATCTGTACTCTGGCAGACTACGATTACCTGATAGTCGGCAGCGTACTGCTGACGCAGGAACATAGGGAGATTCCTCTCCAATTCAGCAAGATTATCGTGTGCGGTAATGAGTATGCTGACAGGAGGTTGATTCTCTGCCGTTTCTGTCTTTTGAAAGCGCAACGAGCGCAGAAATGGATTTATCAGCGATCCGAGAACCGCCAATAAAACCACCACTGCGCCTGCTATTATAGTAGTTGTACTAATGATCATCATATTCTTTTTCTCGTAATATGGAAAGCTAGAGAAAGGAGATTCCTATAAACTCTTAACTTTTAACTTTCAACTATATTAAAAGTCTTCTGTAATATACCCCTTTGGCAACTGGCGACAGTTATACTGGCTCGCCATAATCTCACCATAGGCTCCGGCTGAGCGGAGGGCGATGAGGTCGCCGCGATGGGCTTTGTTGATGTCGACAGCCTTGCCGAAGACATCGCTTGATTCGCAGATAGGACCTACTACGTCGTAAGTTTCTACAGGTTCATCGCTTGAGATGTTCTCAATCTTATGGTAAGCCTGATAGAGGGCTGGACGGATAAGGTCGGTCATTCCTGCATCCACAATGGCAAACTGCTTGGCTGTGCCCTGCTTGATGTAGAGTGTCTTGGTGATGAGAGAACCCATCTGACCCACTACGGCGCGGCCCAACTCAAAGTGAAGCTTCTGACCATCGCGCAACTTCAGTTTCTTAGCGTATGTATCGAAATAATCCTTGAAGTCTGGGATAGGCACACGGTTTGGATGGTTGTAATCGATACCCAATCCACCGCCTACATTGATGTTCTTTACTACGATGTGATGAGCCTCCAACTGGTCTTGCAACTCGTTGATGCGGTTACAGAGTGCCTCGAAATCACCCATATCGAGAATCTGGCTTCCGATGTGGAAGTGCAGACCCAGGAACTTGATGTTCTTCATCTTGGCAGCCTCTTCGATTACGGCTTCCATGTCGCGCATGGCAATTCCGAACTTGTTTTCTGCCAGACCTGTTGTGATGTTAGCGTGCGTATGGGCGCCGACATCCGGATTGATGCGGAAACAAACCTGCGCAATCTTATTCTGTTTTTCAGCCAGTTCGTTGATGATTTCCAACTCCGGAATGCTTTCTACATTGAAGCAGAAAATGTCTTTCTCCAATCCGAGGTTGATTTCCCAATCGCTTTTGCCTACACCAGCGTAAACAATCTTGCTGGCAGGAAAACCGGCTTTGATGGCTGCCTGAATTTCTCCTCCGCTCACACAGTCGGCTCCTAAACCAGCCTGACAGATGATATTGAGCACCTTAGGGTTGGCATTTGCCTTTACGGCATAGTGCACTTCAAATCCCTCGTGCTTGCCAGCCTCTTCATTGATGGTTTTCAATGTCTGGCGCAACACATTGGTGTCGTAATAGTAGAACGGAGTCTGTATCTCCTGAAACTTATCTATCGGAAATGTACCTTTCATTTCACTTAATCTTAAATTAATACCTTATTATAGTTAAATCAGAATATCCAATTTATTGTAAATCAGAATATCCAACGAAGAGTGGATAGGAAGCATTACATACGAATTCTTCACTTTTCACTCTTCGCTTTCATTTGCATTACTTCTTCTCGAACAATACGTTGCTCAAGTTCTGCAATGCCTGCTTCTTATCTTTCTCTCTGATGAGGAATGAGATGTTGTAGTTAGAACCACCGTAAGAAATCATGCGTACAGGAATGTTCTTCATCGCATCTGTAGCGATGGTCTCGAAGCCAACGTTGCTCCAGTCCAAATCACCTACAACGCAGATGATGCACATATCAGAATCTACAGTTACTGTACCATATTTCTTCAGCTCGTTTACGATGTCGTTAAGATGAGAATCATTATCAATACTCATGCTGACACCCACCTCAGAAGTGGCAATCATATCAATTGGAGTCTGATAGCTCTCGAAGATTTCGAATACCTTGCGTAGGAAACCTGTAGCGAGCAACATGCGGCTACTCTTGATCTTGATGGCTGTGATGTTGTCCTTGGCAGCAACAGCCTTGATCTTGCCGCGTACGATGACATTGTCGATGATTGTACCGTCGGCCTTAGGATCCATGGTGTTCTTCAAGCGTACAGGGATGCCTGCATACTTAGCTGGCTGAACACAGGTAGGGTGGAGAATTTTGGCACCGAAGTAAGCCAACTCTGCAGCCTCCTCGAAGTTCAACTGGCGTACTGCCTCAGTGTGCTCTACGACACGAGGGTCGTTGTTGTGCATTCCGTCGATGTCGGTCCAGATCTGAATCTCTTCAGCTGGGAGAGCTGCACCGATAAGAGATGCGGTGTAGTCGCTACCGCCACGCTGCAGATTGTCAACCTCGCCGTATGCGTTGCGGCAGATGAAGCCCTGAGTAATGTAAATCTGATAGCCCTGGTTTTGCTCCATGATAGCAGCCAACTTCTCCTTGATGTACTGAGGGTCTGGTTCTGCGTTCTTGTCAGTTCGCATAAAGTCTAATGCGTTGAGCAATACCGCCTTTACACCCTGTTCCTTCAAGTAGTTTACAACCATGTTGGTGCTCATCATCTCGCCCTGAGCCACGATGCTCTTCTCCTCGAAAGAAGTGAAGAGGTCTTTGGTGAATGAGCGGAGATAGTTGAATTCGCCCTGCAAGAACTCACGAGTCGTATTTTTCATTTCCTCGGTAGAGTAGAGTTCTTCTACATGCTGCATGTATTTCTTCTCCAAGTTGTTGATTACCTCGTTGGCGCCCTCTGGATTCTTCTTGTAAAGATAGTCAGAGATCTCAACGAGAGAGTTTGTTGTACCGCTCATCGCAGACAATACGATGAAAGTTGGTTCACCTGATTCTGTAACCAAAGAGGCTACTCCCTTCATGCGCTCAGGTGAGCCTACAGAAGTACCTCCGAATTTCATTACCTTCATAGTCGTAATTTTATTTAATTATTTCACTTAATTATCTTCTCCATCCTCTGTGAGGTCGATGTGGTTGTACTCGTTGGTTACGTCGTAGAGCACACCTTCCTTACAGCGGTAAACGATGCCTGGGAATTTGTCGAGCATCGGGATGTTATGGGTTGTCATCACAACAGCTGTGCCTTGTTTGGTGATGTCTTTCAGCAGACTCACGATGTTGCTGGCAGTCTCTGGGTCGAGATTGCCTGTAGGCTCATCGGCGATGATGATTTTTGGATTATTGAGAATGGCGCGGGCGATGGCTACACGCTGCTGCTCACCACCTGAGAGCTCATGAGGCATCTTGTCGATTTTATCAATCATGCCTACTTCGTTGAGCACCTCTTCGATACGCTTTTCTCTGTCTTTTTTGTTTTTCCAGCCTGTTGCCTTGAGTACGAATTCAAAGTTCTTGCGAACGGTGCGGTCGTGTAGCAGCTGGAAATCCTGAAAGATGATTCCCAATTCCTTACGCAGAGCCGGAATCTCCTTTCGCCTGATAGTTTTGAGGTCTCTGCCGAGAATTTCAGCCTTCTCGGTTTCGCCTTCTACAAGGTCTAGTTCGCAATAAAGTGTCTTTAATAGCGAACTTTTACCAGAGCCGACTTTTCCAATAAGGTAGGCGAATTCTCCTTCGTCAATATGAAAATTGATGTTTTGGAGCACGCACTTGTCGGCCTGATATATGCTGACGTTCTGATAATCTATTAACATCTTCTATTTTTTTTCTCCTTAATGTTGGTTTGTTATTTCATTTCGCCCTTGCTCTTGGCAACGCGGCGTTTCTTATCCCATTCCGGATCGTGACGCATCTGAAGTTCTTTCACTACATCTTCTATTCTCAAGCCTTTGCTTGTGAGCAGAACGATGAGGTGATAGAGAAGGTCTGAACTCTCGTAAACGAGTTTCTCGTTGTTGCCATTTGTTGCTTCGATAATAGTTTCAACAGCTTCTTCTCCAACCTTTTGTGCCATTTTGTTAACGCCTTTCTTGAAGAGGCTGGTAGTGTAGCTTCCCTCTGGCATTTCTTCGTGGCGCTTGTTGATGAAGTCCTGAAGCTCTGAGAGGAAGAGGATTGGGTTGAGTGTATTCTCTTCTGCCCAGCAGGTGTCTGTACCTTTGTGGCAGGTTGGACCGTCAGGGTGAACCTTTACCAGCAAGGTGTCGTTATCGCAGTCGTTCTGAATGCTGACAAGGTTCAGGAAGTTGCCTGATGTTTCACCTTTTGTCCAGAGGCAGTTGCGTGAACGGCTCCAGAATGTTACCTTTTTGGTTGCTATTGTCTTATCGTATGCTTCCTGATTCATGAATCCAAGCATCAAGACGTTCTTTGTAACTGCGTCTTGGATGATGGCAGGAACCAGTCCGCCTAATTTTTCGAAATCTATTTCCATTTTATCTTGTTTGTATTTTCTTACATTATTATATTCCCATGTTCTATATTCTCACGTTGATTCCTTCTTCTCTCAGATATTTCTTGAGGTCAGGAATGGCGATTTCACCGAAGTGGAACACGCTAGCTGCCAGGGCAGCATCAGCCTTGCCTTGGGTGAACGCATCGCGGAAATGCTCCATTTTTCCTGCACCACCTGAGGCGATGATAGGAATGCTTACTTCTTCGGCAAGACGGGCGAGGGCCTCGTTTGCGAATCCCTGTTTCACACCGTCATGATCCATACTGGTAAAGAGAATTTCACCGGCACCCCGGTCGGCTACTTCCTTAGCCCAGTCAAACAATCCTAGTTCCACCCGTTCTCTTCCGCCTTTCACATAACAGTGCCAGCCGTCAGAATCGAGACGTGCATCAATGGCGCATACGCAAACCTGTGAGCCATAATGGTTGGCAATTTCATCGATGAGCTCCGGATGTCGGATGGCAGCACTGTTGATGCTAACCTTGTCAGCTCCTGCGTTGAGCAGGCGGTCAACATCTTTGAGTTCATTGATTCCACCTCCCACAGTAAATGGGATATTGATTTCGGCAGCCACGCGGGTTACCATATCCGTAAAGGTTTTGCGCTCTTCGAAACTCGCTGTAATATCGAGGAATACGAGCTCATCGGCTCCAGCATCGCTATAAGCTTTTCCCAGTTCTACCGGGTCACCAGCGCTGCGAAGGTTTACGAAATTGGTTCCCTTTACCGTCTCGCCGTTCTTTACATCAAGACAAGGAACGATTCGTTTAGCTAATCCTTTGTTACTTTGAACTTTGACCATTGAACTTTGAACTTTATGATTACTTAACTCCTAACTATAAACTTTTTGACTGTCAACTATTAACCATTAACAAGTTTGTCAACGTCGATTTTCCCTTCGTAGAAAGCTTTTCCAAATACTACGGCAGGAATTCCTGCAGTTTCCAATGCTTTGATGTCTTCGTTGCAACTCACTCCGCCTGAGGCGATAAGATGCAGTTGAGGATAGGCAGCCATTACTTCTTTGTAGAGTTCTATGGCAGGTCCCTGCAGCGTTCCGTCTTTGCTGATTTCTGTGCAGAGAACATAGCGTACTCCTTTATCGATGTACTTTTTCAGGAAAGGAAGGAGATCTTCAGAAGAATCTTCTTTCCATCCGTTGATAGAAATCTTACCGTTTCTTACGTCGGCTCCCAGAATCAGGCGGTCGGCTCCATACTTGTCCAGCCATTGCATGAAGAGTTCAGGATTGGTGACGGCAATGCTGCCCACTGTAACCATGCTTGCTCCCGCAGCAAAAGCTTTCTCAATATCTTCTTCGGTCTTGATTCCGCCACCGAAATCTACCACGAGAGAGGTTTCTGTGGTAATGGCCTTTAACACCGCATCATTTACGATGTGCTTTGACTTGGCTCCATCGAGGTCTACTACATGAAGGCGTTTGAAGCCCATCTGCTCAAACTGTTTTGCAACCTCGGCAGGATTGTCATTGTAAACCTTCTTCTGGTCGTAATCGCCTTTGGTAAGACGAACACACTGGCCATTTATCAAGTCGATAGCTGGAATTAATTCTATCATATTAGTATTTCCTCTTTTATTTTATCTCTAAAAAGTTCTTTAAAATCTGTTCTCCCACTTTTCCGCTCTTTTCTGGATGGAACTGGCAGGTATAGAAATTGTCTTTGTGGAGCGATGCGCTATAAGGAAGAATGTATTCTGCCTTGGCAATGGTCTCCTCGCAGAGTGGCACATAATAACTATGTACGAAATAGGAGTAGGGATGAAGCAGCGCATCAGCGGTAGACTTGTCTGAGTCAGAATCCATTCTGTTTCCGAACCCCTTATAAAGGTCAGTCTTCAAATCATAGATTTCATTCCAGCCCATAGCAGGCACCTTGTCTTCGTGTTTCTGAGGCTGGAATCGCTTTACATCTACATCAAAGATTCCGATGCAATCTACGTCACCTTCTTCCGAATGGCGGCACAAGAGTTGCTGTCCTACGCAAATGCCCAGGACGGGTTGCTTCAAGTTCTTGATTACTTGATCAAGCTGATGAGCCTTCAGATATTCCATTGCTTCTCTTGCCTGGCCTTGTCCTGGGAAAAGGACGCGGTCAGCCTTCTGGAGCATTTCTGCATCATCTGTAAGTACAGGTTCGATGCCTAAACGCTTCATGGCGTTGACTACGGAATAGATATTTCCGGCATTATATTTTACGATTGCTACATCCATAACCTAACGTAATTCATTTCTGTTTCTTATTTTTCGATGCAAAGGTACACATTTTCTTTTAATTTAAAGAAAATAAAAACAAAAAGATTACGAAATATAGTAGATTTCTTTCAGAAAGTTAGAAATATGGCGTGTTTTTACGTTTTCGTTAAGTGAAAAAGGAGCAATTGGATGTAAACCAACATCCAATTGCTCCTTTTGAAGTGTTTATTTTGATAATCGAAACTTCTTAGTTTTCTTCTTCACTGTCTGCTGTGCGGAGAATGATAGAAGTTGCTCCGATGGTGAACAGGGTTCCGTCTTCGATAACGCGGCGTTCTCTGTCGCCCAAAATCTCATTGTCAACGAAAGTTCCTGTATAACTTGGTCCATCACGGAGTACATATTTCAATTTGCCTTTCTTGTCGCGGCTAACGTTGATTACGCAATGGTTCATGTCAACGCTTGGGTCTACGGTTTCGATAGGGCAGTTGATTCCGCTGTTCTTCATGTAGCGGCCGATGATGTTGTCGCCTAACTGCAGCGGGATGACCTGTTTGTAAGCGAATACGTTCTCTATGACAACGATAGAGCCGTATCCCTTCTCGTTGGCATTCTCGTCAAGTTTTTCCTCTTTGCGGGTTTCGCGGAGCTTGGAAACTCCCATTCGGATGCCAAACTGCTTATTGCAATTAGGACAAACGAAAACGAGACTCTGACCTGCCTGATACTTGGTCTCATCGAAGGTGATAAAATTATCGCACTTAGGACAACGTACTCTTTTCATATTCTTTTTCTTACTTTTCTGTCTTTATATAATAATGTGTTGTGGAAGTTTCCGATACTCCTTGCTCTTTGTTCTAGCTATAAACTATAAACTCTTAACTGTCAACTATTCTTTTACTTTCGTAATCCAGCCGTCAGTAAAAGCATCATAGTTGTGTAAACGGTTGAGAGCAGTATAAGCTTCGCCCTCGGTAGAGTATGTTCCGTATATAACTTTCACATTATTATCCGTAATCAACACCCTAGCTTCCTTGAATCCTTTGTTTTGGAGAAGTTCAGCATAGCAGGCAGCATTGCGCTTGGTAACACGACTTGCCAAAACGATGCTGTAGTAAGAAGAAGCTGTTTGCAATTCGTTGTCCTGAGCCATGTTGACAGACTTGGCAGGAATGCTCTCTTCTGCCTGTGATTCTGTACTAAGTACCAGTTCTTGAGGTTGAGCAACCTTATTAATCTCCTTAGGCATGATGCGGTTCAGCATGCCTGTGTCGATTTGGCTCTTCTGAATGGTTGGTGTTCCCAATGGAGAAGAGTAGGTGAAGAATGCAATGAGAGCGATGCAGGCTGCTGCAATATTGCGCAACCAGCTCTTCTTGATGCTGATGAATTCGGTATTTGATTCTTCTTCTTCTTCGTTAACGAACACAGAATTGTTGACAGAGAGTCCACTCTCCATCTTCTGGTTACTATCCTGATTCTTGACTTCGCTTTCTGTACGATTGTTTTCTACTGTCTTTGCTGGCATTTCAATGATTGAAGCAGCAGAATCTTCAGTCTTCTGAGCCTCTTCTGCAGAAATCTGCGCAAGTGGGAGCATGTTTAAGCCACCCAAGCCATACAACTCAGGTGTAAGGATGCCTGCCTCACATGGTTCGAAGGTGTAGTTTCCGTCTTCGTTCAATATGATGGTGCCAATATCATTCAGTTCAAATTTTCCTGAATTCTCCAGAGTCTGACGCATCTCTGTCACCTCATCAGCAATGCGGTTCAAAGCTTCCGGATAGCTGATGTCGTATGCTTCAACATACGAAAGTGCAAGGAGAGAATCGTTCATCTGGAGCTGAGGATTAAAGCCAATAGTTCTCAGCGGTGGCAAAAACATGCTGTCTCTGCCATCGTAACGCGCATCTACATGATGAGCCATGAAGCCACCAAATCCTGGGACAATCACGCAATCGTTGCTCAAAAGTAGGATCTCTATATGTCTTTCTAGTCTATTCACGTTTGCAAAGGTAGTGATTTTTTCGGAAATGACCAACAGAAAATAGAGAAAATTTTCGATGAAATCATAAAAAGTCTAATTTGTTTTGTCGTTTCGGGAAAAAGTATTACCTTTGTGCCTAAAATAAATAAGGTATTAATCGATGAAATATACAGAGACAGAAATTGAAGGAGTCTGGCTGATAGAACCTCGGGTATTTGATGATGCTCGCGGCTATTTCTTTGAAGCATGGAAGCAGGCTGACTTTGATGCTCACGTTGGAGGGCATGTAGAGTTTGTGCAAGACAATGAATCGATGTCGGCTCGTGGTGTGCTTAGAGGTTTGCACTATCAGAAAGGTGAATTCTCGCAGGCTAAGTTGGTGCGTGTCATCAAAGGTCGCGTGCTGGATGTAGCTGTTGACTTGAGAAAGGGCAGTAAGACTTTCGGTAAATATGTAATGGTTGAACTGAGTGAAGAGAACAAACGTCAGTTTTTCATTCCTCGCGGTTTTGCCCATGGTTTTCTGGTACTGAGCGACGAAGCAATCTTTACTTATAAGGTTGACAACGTTTATGCTCCTGATCATGAAGCCAGCATTCATTGGGATGATCCTACTATCGGAATAAAATGGCCTATTGAAGGAGTTGAGGTGCTTACGTCGGAAAAAGACAGAACCAAGGCAAAGTCTTTCGGAGAGGCTGATTATTTCGAGTAGAATTGGCATTAGCTTTTACCGATTAATTTATTTAAAGAACTCATCATGAAAAAGATAGTTAATTTATGGCTGCTCAGTTGTATCTTGACTCTTGTTGCTTGTGGGCAGAAGGTCGAAAAGCAACAGGAAGTGAAGGAAGATACTGCGGCTAAGAAGATGTTGCAAGGCATTTGGCTGAACGATGACGATGAGGATGATGTGGCGTTCCGCGTAAAAGGCGATACGATTTATTATCCTGATTCTACCAGTCAGCCTGTCTACTTCTACATTGCTGGCGATACGCTTGTAATGAAGGGTGCTAATATTGCAAAATATCCGATCGTAAAACAGGCTGAGCATATTTTCCAGTTTAAGGTGCAGAATGGGGATGTGGTTAAGCTGGTGAAGACGGAAGATAAGTCTTATTTGCAGCAGTTCATCCACAACCATGCTTCCGTGGCGCTGAATCAGAATACGCTGATTAAACGTGATACGGTGGTTGTAAGGGGCGACGAGAAATATCATCTCTACGTACAGGTTAACCCAACAAGTTATAAGGTCTACAAGAGTTCTTATAATGATGATGGTGTTGAGGTAGATAATGTTTATTATGATAATATTGTGAACTTGCATGTTTATCATGGTGCCAACTGTCTGTTCTCTCGTGATTTTCATAAGAAGGATTTCGATAAGCAGGTTCCTGCTTCGTTCTTGAATCAGGCTATATTGAGCGACATCGTATTCAATAAGATAGATGAATCTGGCTTTCATTATCTTGCTGTTCTGGCAATGCCTGACAGCAGTTTGAGTTATCAGGTTGAGGTTATCATTTCCTTTGAAGGAAAAATGAGAATGCGGGTTAAGAGCTAAAAAAGAAATAAAAAAGTCGCCCTGAAAGGGAAAGCATTGGATGTAAGATGCTTTTGTCCTTTCAGGGCGATTCTTTTTTATGTGCTTATCCTGGAGGGATAGCTTGGTGGCTCAACTTTTAATTGAAGAATCCCAGCAAAGCTCCGGCTGCAACGGCAGAACCGATGACTCCCGCAACGTTTGGTCCCATGGCGTGCATGAGAAGGAAGTTGTGGCGGTCGTATTCCAGACCCAGGTTGTTGGAGATGCGTGCACTCATTGGTACGGCACTCACTCCGGCATTTCCGATAAGTGGGTTTAGTTTCTTGCCTTTTGGCAAGAAGAGATTCATCAGCTTGACGAATAAGATTCCGCTTGCCGATGCGATGATGAAAGCAAGAGCACCGAGAGCAAAGATTTTGATGGTGTTTAATGTCAGAAACTCTGAAGCCTGGGTAGAACAGCCTACGGTCAGGCCGAGGAGGATAACGACAATATCATTCAAGCTGCTGCTTGCTGTCTTGGCGAGTCGGGTTGTCTTTCCACTCTCTTTCAGAAGATTTCCGAAGAACAGCATTCCTAATAATGGCAAACCGGATGGAACGATGAAGGTGGTGAGAAGCAGACCGATGATAGGGAAGAGAATCTTTTCGGTCTGTGAAACCTGACGTGCCGGTTTCATCTTGATGACGCGCTCTTTCTTGGTTGTAAGCAGTCGCATCAAAGGTGGCTGGATTACAGGCACCAGTGCCATGTAAGAGTAGGCGCAAACCGCAATGGCTCCCATGAGGTTCGGACTCAGTTTGCTGCTCAGGAAGATGGCGGTTGGTCCGTCTGCTCCTCCGATAATGGCAATGCCAGCTGCCTGGTTAGGTTCGAATCCCAGAGCCAGTGCAATCATATATGCGCCGAAGATTCCAAATTGGGCAGCGGCTCCAATCAGGATGAGCTTCGGGTTGGAAATGAGCGCAGAGAAGTCGGTCATGGCTCCAATGCCCAGGAATACGAGTGGCGGGTACCAGCCCTGTTTCACTCCCTGGTAGAAGATGTTCAGAACGGAGTTGTCTTCGTATAAACCTATTTCGAGTCCTGCATCGGCACGGAATGGAATGTTGCCAAGAATGATTCCCAATCCGATAGGAACCAGGAGCAGCGGCTCAAAATCTTTCTTGATGGCGAGCCAGATAAAGAGTGCTCCCACCAGAATCATGATGAGGTTTCCTGCCGAGGCGTTGGCAAAGCCTGTAAAGGTAAGAAACTCATTGAAGTTTTGTATGATGAAATCCATAATTTACTTTGAACTTTGAAAGTTAGACATTGATTTACTTTGAACTTTGAAAGTTGAACATTGAACTTTATGATTAGTCTTTTGATTGGAAGAGTAATCATTAGCTTTTGTCTAAACAGTTTATTACGCGATTGTAACAAGCGTGTCTCCTTCCATTACTGCGTCTCCCTTGTTCACGTTGATGCTGGTAATGGTTCCTGAAGTTTCTGCATCGATGTTGTTCTGCATCTTCATGGCTTCGAGAACGACAACAGTATCGCCTGGGTTCACCTTGTCACCGACTTTCACCTTGATTTCGTTGATAGTGCCAGGCAGAGGGGCAACAACTGGTTTGCCTGCAGCAGGAGTTGCCTGTTTGCTTGATGAAGTAGAATCAGAACTTGCTGCAGAACTTGAACCTGCAGCAGAACCTGCGCTTGCAACAGAGCTGGCAGAAATGTTGTTTTGTCCATCAGTTAACTTCACTTTCTGCTTACGGCTCTTAACCGGCTGTTTCATTTCCACTTCGAATGGAATTCCATTCACGGTTACATTGGCGATATTGCCTTCAATATCCTGTATTTCAACGACGTAATCTACGCCTTTAACCTTATATTCGTACTTTGCCATAGTTTCTATATTTTAACGTTGTTATTGTTGTTGTTGAATTTCGGAGCATTCCATCTGGTCTGTTTTGGCTTGATGGTGATAATGCCGGATTCTACATCGTGAACATCTTCCAGATATTCCTGTAGTGCAAGGGAGATGACTGCCATGTAAATCTCCTTATCAATACCCTTGGTTTCTAAACCATCTTTCAGAATCACGTTGGTCTTATGACTGAGGTCTTGAGTAACCTCGATGGTCTTCTTTCCTGTCTTATATAATAAGGTGGCGTGCTTCTCAGTAGCACGGGCGATGCGCTGTTTATGTTTCATGTAGGCTCCGAAAACCCAGAACACGATGAAGAGGAGAGCAAGACAGGCAAATACGATTCCCATTGAAAGTACGGCGATTCCTATTCCGTATGGGTCGCTTTTCTTCAATTGCTGGGCTTTACTCAAACCTGTGTTTTGAGGCAGATAGCCTGGAGTTACTGATCCGGCAATGGCTTTCTCCCATGTCTTGAAGTCCTTACTCAGTTCAAAACTCTCATCGGCAGCCAATACTGGCACGCTTACGGAATCTATCAGGTCAACGGCATTTCCGTCATAGAGTGCTATCCAGTTGGGCATCTTTTCCTGTAGAATAAGATTGAGATGAAAAGGTCCCGAGTTGGAAGAATTCTTTGCCTTCCAATGTTGTCCGTTCCTGCCATCCTGGTACCAGGAACTGCTGTCGAAGATAACGATGCTCTTCTTGCCTCCCAGTGTGGTTCGTGGTTCATTGTTAGGCAATGGACACATCAGCTGTCGGCGAGCTTCAGGCGACATTTTCTTGTCGAGAACTCTTCGGTCGGTGGTTAGGAACATACCGCGTACATTATACGTGGTAAAGGAGGAATTGCTCAATTCCACCCATGGTTTGTGCTGCCCGTACTCATCTACAAGATTGGTACGGTTGTCGGTCATCACCTCCGTAATACGGATACTTTTGGCTCCTTGACTCCAAGCGGGCAAGGACGTGATGACTAGCATGGTTATCAGAAATCCCAATTTCTTCATACGCTTACTAACGTTTATAGGGTTATTGTTTCATATTTCGAAAAAATCTGCATCATATAGGAACGATAGCTGTTCCTAGAAGATTCATTAGGTTTGTTTCTTGTGCTCAAAGGTACGAAGAATTTCTGAAAAGACAACAAAAAAGGTGCACAAATTTTTGTCTTTGTGCACCTCTTTTATAATTTATAACTATTTTCAGTTGTTTTGTTAACTTTTGTAAGTCTTACGCTCCGCAGAAGAACAGCACCACTATCTGGGCTGTAAAGATACGGAGGAACATGCTCAATGGATAAACCGTAGAGTATCCTACAGCTGGAGCCTCTTTAGAGCAAGAAGCATTTGCATAAGCCAATGCAGGAGGGTCTGTGTAAGTACCGGCGAGCATACCCATGATGGTGAAGTAGTTGAATTTAAACTTCAGGCGGGCAATTGTACCGATGATGAGGATAGGAATAACGGTGATGAGGAAACCACATCCCACATATTTCAAACCGTCACCCTGTACTACTGTGTCCCAGAATCCGGCACCAGCCTTGATTCCCACACTCGCCAGGAAGAGTACAAGTCCTATTTCTCGCAGCATCATATTAGCCGAAGTCGTCGTATAAGTTACCAGCTTCATGCGATAGCCGAAACGGCCGATGAGGATGGCGATGATAAGCGGACCTCCGGCAATACCCAACTTCAAAGGCACCGGCATTCCCGGAATGGCAAATGGGAGAGAACCGAAGATAATACCTACCATAATGCCTACGAAGATAGTGGCAATGTTAGGCGCATCGAGGCGCTTTACAGAGTTACCCATGATTTCAGCCACACGGTTCACATTCTCTTCAGGACCTACAACCAGAATCTTATCACCTACGTGGAAGTGGTGGTTTCTGCCTGCAAATATGTCCATTCCCTGACGGGAAATACGGGTTACGTTAACGCCGTATACGCTGGAGAAGTGCATCTTACCCAAGGTCTTACCGTTCATTTCCGGACGGGTAACGATGATACGGCGAGAAACAAAGTGCTGTACTTCATCCTTCTCGCGGTCCCATTCTGCTTCAACCTCTGGTCCGATAAAAGCCTTGATGGCTTCAGCATCAGCCTCTGCACATACAACGAGCAATTCGTCTCCAACCTCAAACTTAGTCTTGCTGTTAGGAATGCTCACCTCGCCATTGTGGAGCAGTCGTGAACATACAATGTCACGGTTCAAAAACTCAGAAACTTCTCTCAGTGTTCTGCCTGTAATATAAGCATTTTCCACGCGCAAGTGCATGTTGTGGGCCTTAGCGTGTGGGTTGGCAGCATCTTCTTCGTTAAGCTGTTCTTCCTCATCAGCAGTATTAATCTTACAGATGTACTTGATAAGGATAGTAGCACCGATAATGCCTACTACACCAAGAGGATAAGCACAAGCATAACCGTTGGCAATACTTGGAGCACCATTAGGGAAGACGCTGAGTAAAGCCTCGTTGGCAGCACCAAGACCAGGAGTATTGGTAACCGCACCATAGAGTGTACCTATCATCATCGGCAAGTTGTTAGGGTTGCTCGTATCAAAGAAGAGATAATAGCAACCAAACATCACGAGGATGTTGAGTAAAATAGCGCTAGCCGAAAGCATGTTGAGCGTAACACCACCTTTCTTGAAACTCTCGAAGAAACCAGGTCCTACCTGGAGACCAATCATGAAGACGAAGAGGATCAAGCCGAAGTCTTGCACGAAAGTGAGAATTTCCTTTGGACCGGTGAAGCCAACGTGGCCAGCCAAAATACCTGCGAAGAGAACGAAGGTGACACCTAACGAAATGCCGCCAATCTTTATCTTTCCGAGGTAAACACCAATAGCTATCACGATAGCGTAGAGTAGGGCGATGTGAGCCACCGACTCGGTATTGGTGAAGAGATTAACAATCCAATCCATGTATTCGTTTTAAAATCAGAAAATTATATTCCTTGTAGTTTACCAAATGATTTTAGAATTTATGTTTTCTGTTGCTTGTTTTAATTGAAAGTTACAGTTCTGTTTATAGAGAGAATCTGTAGATTATTAGAGGATTCAGTTAAAACTGAAAATTGGAGGACATCACATAGGATGCCCTCCAACCTATTTTTTCTTGTAAAAAATCAAGCCCTTTTTGCAAATGGCTTTCTTTTTGACATGAGATTACTTCTCGATAGCTGCTACACCTGGCAATACCTTACCCTCGATAGCCTCGAGGAGAGCACCACCACCTGTAGAGATGTAAGATACCTGATCAGCCAAACCGAACTTGTTGATACAAGCTACAGAGTCACCACCACCGATGAGTGAGAATGCACCTTCCTTAGTAGCCTCAGCGATTGCGTCAGCAATAGCCTTAGAACCACCAGCGAAATTGTCGAACTCGAATACACCTGCAGGACCGTTCCAGAGGATAGTCTTGGCACCCTTGATGGCAGCTGCGAAAGCCTTGCGAGTCTCAGGACCTGCGTCCATACCCTCCCATCCGTCAGGGATGTTGTTAGATGGGCAAACCTGAGTATTGCAGTCGTTCTTGAAGTCGTCACCGCAGATAGAGTCTGTGCCGAGTACGAGGTTTACACCGTTCTCCTTAGCCTTCTTGATTACGTCGAGAGCAACGTCGAGCTTGTCATCCTCGCAGATAGACATACCGATCTTTCCACCGAGAGCCTTAGAGAAT
Organism: Segatella copri; assembly: GCA_959596915.1. Lineage (GTDB taxonomy): Bacteria > Bacteroidota > Bacteroidia > Bacteroidales > Bacteroidaceae > Prevotella > Prevotella copri_N. The sequence goes on along the minus strand of CAUFXJ010000026.1, from coordinate 22,890 downwards.
GTATAAGTCATACCACCGCAGAGAATCAGGTTGTCAACCTTAGTCAACAGGTTCTCGATGATACCGATCTTAGTAGAAACCTTAGAACCACCCATGATAGCTGTGAATGGGCGCTTGATGTTGCCGAGAACTGCGTCAACAGCCTTAACTTCCTTCTCCATCAAGAAACCGAGCATCTTGTGATCCTTGTCGAAAGAATCAGCGATGACAGCTGTAGAAGCGTGCTTGCGGTGAGCTGTACCGAATGCGTCCATTACATATACGTCAGCGTAAGAAGCCAACTTAGCAGCGAACTTCTTCTGACGCTCCTTCATCTCAGCCTTAGCAGCATCGAATTCTGGAGTACCCTTCTCAACGCCAACTGGCTTGCCTTCCTCTTCTGGATAGAAGCGGAGGTTCTCGAGCAAGAGAGCCTCACCTGGCTTCAAGGCAGCTGCCTCAGCATCAGCGTTACCGCAGTCCTTAGCGAACTTAACGTCTACGCCGAGAGCGTCTGATACGTTCTTAACAATCTGAGAGAGAGAAAGCTCTGGTTTAACCTTGCCCTTTGGCTTACCCATGTGGCTCATCATGATGAGCGCACCGCCGTCTGCAAGTACCTTCTTCAATGTAGGAAGGGCACCGCGGATACGAGTGTCGTCTGTTACATTACCATTTTCATCCAATGGCACGTTGAAGTCAACGCGCACGATTGCCTTGTGACCGGCAAAGTTAAAATCTTCAATTTTCATTTTACCTAAATTTTATTTAGTTTATGTACTAATTTATTGTTCTAAACCTTTCTGCTGGTTTCAAAAACCGAAGGCAAAGATACAAATTATATTTGAATCAGCAAAATATAGTAGCGGTTTTTATGATTTTTAGTAGATGAAATCGCCTGTTTGCTATATCGGGTTTGCAAAATTCGTGTTTTGCGCTTCCTTCTGCCTGATTTGTTAAACAAAATGGAGAGAAATGAAATATATTCTTAACAAATTACTTTTTTTTTGGATTTTTCGATAATAAATAGTACCTTTGTGCGCAGTTAAAACGTTATTACATATAAATGAGATAAAATGGCGAAAGATAAGATTGCTTTTGTGTGCAGCAATTGCGGACAGGAAAGTGCCAAATGGATGGGCAAATGTCCTAGCTGCGGACAATGGAATACATTTAAGGAAATTCGTATTGCTGCCGATTCCGGATCGCAGGCTGCGAAGAATGCCGGAATGACCATGCGTCATGGTGGGGCTGCCACGATGTTTGGCGGGCAGCACAGCGAGCATGACGCTGCACCGATGAAGCTTCGCGATATTTCTGCGATTGATGAACCGCGCATCGATATGAGGGACGAGGAGCTGAACCGTGTGCTGGGTGGCGGAATGGTTCCCGGCAGCATTACGCTCCTGGGCGGTGAACCGGGAATCGGTAAGAGTACGCTCACCTTGCAGACTATTCTGAACATGACTGACCGCCGCATCCTGTATGTGAGCGGAGAGGAAAGTGCCCATCAGATTAAACTCCGTGCCGACCGGTTGGCTAAAGGACAGGCGATGCTCAGAGAGGGTTCATCTGCGGACACACAGAAAACGGTTTCTCTTTCATCAGAAGAAGCCTTTGATCATATTACGGTTCTCTGTGAAACGCAGTTGGAGAAAATCTTCAGCCATATCCAGGAAGTGCCTCCACAGCTGATAGTTATAGATTCTATCCAAACTATTGCTACAGAAGAAGTAGACAGCTCGCCGGGTTCTGTTTCCCAGGTTCGTGAGTGTGCAGCCTCCCTGCTCCGATTTGCCAAGACGAGTGGCATTCCGGTTATTCTGATAGGACATATTAATAAGGAGGGAACGCTTGCCGGACCAAAGATTCTGGAGCACATCGTAGATACGGTGATTCAGTTTGAGGGCGACCAGCATTACATGTACCGCATCTTGAGAAGCATCAAAAACCGATTCGGAAGTACTTCTGAGTTGGGAATCTACGAAATGATGCAAGGCGGACTCCGACAGGTGAGCAATCCTTCAGAGTTGCTGCTTACCGAAGATCATGACGGGCTTTCGGGTGTTGCCATCAGCGCAGCCATCGAGGGTGTCCGTCCGTTCCTGGTAGAGACGCAGGCTTTGGTTTCAACAGCTGCCTATGGAACTCCGCAACGTTCGGCAACTGGTTTTGACCAGCGCCGTTTAAACATGCTCCTGGCGGTTCTAGAGAAACGTGTGGGGTTCAAGCTGATGCAGAAGGACGTGTTCCTGAATATTGCCGGAGGATTGAGAGTAACCGATCCTGCCATGGACTTGAGTGTGTTGGCAGCCGTATTGAGCAGTAATGTTGACACGCCTATTGAGCAAGGCTGGTGTATGGCTGGCGAGGTAGGTCTGAGCGGTGAAGTCCGTCCGGTGAGCCGTATCGAGCAGCGTATTGCTGAGGCAGAGAAACTAGGATTCCAGCACATCATCATTCCGAAGTACAACAATCATGGTTTCGACCATAAGAAATATAAGATAGAAATTCATCCTGTAAGGAAGGTGGAAGAAGCATTCCGCTGCCTGTTCGGGTGAAGTAAAAAGTAATCATACAGTTCAAAGTTCAAAATTCAAAGTAAAATGAAGGATTCAGTAATCATTGTGAGTGGCGGCATGGATAGCATCACGCTGCTCTACGATAAGAAAGACGAGATTGCACTCGGCATTAGTTTTAACTATGGAAGTAATCATAACGAGCGTGAAATTCCTTTCGCCAAGATGCATTGTGAGCGTTTGGGAATCAAGCATATTACGATAGATTTGGGGTTCATGCATCAGTATTTCAAGAGTTCTCTTCTTGAAGGTGCCGATGCAATTCCTGAGGGTCATTATGCTGATGATAATATGAAGAGTACGGTGGTTCCTTTCCGTAATGGAATCATGCTGAGCATTGCCATCGGCATTGCAGAGAGTAATAATCTGAAGAAAGTTTTCATTGCTAACCATGGTGGCGATCATACGATTTACCCAGACTGCCGTCCGGAGTTTATCAAGGCGATAGATGAGGCTGCTGAAGCAGGAACGTTCGTTGATGTGCGCGTGGTGGCTCCTTATACGAATATTACCAAAGGGCAGATTGCGGAGATAGGCAAGAAGTTGGGCATTGACTATGCTGAAACCTGGAGCTGCTATAAGGGCGGAGAGAAGCATTGTGGCAAATGCGGAACCTGCGTAGAGCGCAAGGAGGCTTTGGTCGAGGCGGGTATTGAGGATACTACTGAGTATGAAGAATAAGGATGAAGATGAATCAGGCGTTCTTCGTCCCTATATATAATAAGGTGTAATCAGAATAAATATAATAAAAGAAAAATGAAAACAGCGATTTTATCTGCGACTCTGATGCTTGCATCAACCGTTGCAATGGCTCAGAAGAGCAACTTCCAGTTGAAGGTGGATTTGAAGAATTTCAATTCCGATTCTGTACTTGTTTACAAGGGCAGAAATGTTAAGATGGATACGGTTTTGGTGAAGAATGGCAAGTTTACCTATTCTGCAAACCTTGATAAGGCTGCCGGATACGTTTTCCTCTCACCTGAAGCTTATCGTGGTGCAGGTCAGTTTATGTTCAACCTGCCTTGTGTTCCTGGCGAGAAGGCTGAAGTTAAGGGCGATGCAAAGACCCGCTTTGATATTTCGGGTTCTAAGTTCTATCAGCAGTATCATGAAGTAGATGTTCTGCTGGAGAATGCTAATAAGGAGTTGAGAGATTACGAAGTTTCCCTGAACCAGAGAATCAAGAATGGTGAGACCCAGCAGACCATCATGGCAGAATATGAGCAGAAGGCTCCTGCCCTGCAAAAGGCAAAGGACGATAAGATTTTCGATTTCGTAAAGCAGCATCCTGATTATGAGGCTTGTGCTACTATCTTCGAGCAGTTTGATGATGTTGCAAAGATGGAGAAACTGCTTGGCTTGCTCTCAGAGAATGTGAAGAACGGCAGAATGAAGGCTTTCTACCAGCCAATGATTGATATGGCTAAGAAGCGTGCTGAGGCTGAGGAGAAGGCTAAGAAGGTGCAGGCTGCCGGTGTTGAGGCTCCTGACTTCACGCTGAAGGATATTAAAGGAAATGATTTCAAGCTTTCCAGTCTTCGCGGTAAGATTGTAGTTCTCGATTTCTGGGGTTCATGGTGCGGATGGTGCATCAAGGGAATGCCTAAGATGAAGGAGTATTACGAGAAGTACAAGGGTAAGTTTGAAATTCTTGGTGTAGATTGTAATGATACAGAGGCTAAGTGGAAGGCTGCTGTTGAGAAGCACCAGTTGCCATGGATTCATGTTTACAATCCAAAGGACAGCAAGGTTCTCAGTGATTACGCTGTTCAGGGTTTCCCTACAAAGATTGTGATTGATGCTAATGGTAAGATTATCAAGACTATTGTTGGTGAGGATCCTGCTTTCTACACATTGCTTGATGAAGTGTTGGGCAAGTAATGTTACATAAAACAATGTCGCCCTGTAAGTGCAAAATTATATTTGCTCTTACAGGGCGATTTTTTGTTTGTTCAGTATTTTATTTCTTTTTCTTCTTCAATTCCAGTTTCGGAATCTTGATTTTCTGTCCGGCTTTTACGGTGTTTTTACCATTCAGGGCTTCTACGTAGCATTCCATGCCAGAACCTAAATAGCGGGTGCTGATCTGTTCGAGGGTCTGACCGGTGCCAACCGTAACGGTCTGGGCAACTCCTATGATTCGGTAAGCTCCCGTGCGTACGCGAGCATCCTTATCATACTGGGATGATGCTATTTTCGAAGCAGCCTTTTCTTCGTCTTTATCTTTAGCCTTTTCTTTTGCTTCTGCCTTAGCTTTTGCTTCAGCCTGCTTAGCCTTTTCTGTGTTAGCACTTTCCTCATCCGATTTTTCAGCCAGTTTTACTGCTTCTGCAGTTTTAGCCATACGGATGCTGTCTTCCATCGCTTTCTGGCGGAGTTTCTGTTCCTGAGAGAGTGGGGCGGCAGCTGGTTTGGCTGGGACTTTCTTGGCTGGAGTCTGGTGATACTGGTTTAGCTGCATGGCTAGATGATCGCGCTGGGCAGTCATCTGACCATAGTTGAAGGCAAACCATCCCATTCCGCCAATCAAAGCTACTACGATGAGACAGACTGCAATGACCAGATAGCGAGGAATAACAATATGATGAGAATTGGAAGATTCTTCTTCCTCCTCTTCTTCTTCAGATTCATCTGATGCAGGTACTGCAGGTTCAACAACTGCTTTCAGGGCTTGCTGTTGCTGGGCTAATTCAAGCTTCTCTTGCTCCAGTCTTTCCTGCTCAAGCCTTTCCTGCTCCAGTCTTTCCTGCTCCAGTCTTTCCTGCTCCAGTCTTTCTTGCTCCAGTCTTTCCTGTTCCAGTCTTTCTTGCTCAAGTCTTTTCTGCTCAAGCCTTTCCTGCTCCAGTCTTTCCTGCTCCAGTCTTTCCTGCTCCAGTCTTTCTTGCTCCAGTCTTTCCTGTTCCAGTCTTTCTTGCTCAAGTCTTTTCTGTTCCAGTCTTTCCTGCTCTTGCTTTTCTTTTTCAAGCTTTTCTTTCTGTATTCTTTCCTGCTCCAGTTGGGCTTGTTTTAATCTTTCCAGTTTAGCTTGTTCAATAGCGATTTGCTTTGCCAGTTCGTCTTCGTCTTCGGCTTCTTTTTCCTTTTCCTTTTCTGATCCGATTACGACAACCTCCGGATTTGGAGTTGCAGTTTTTTCTTCGTCCAGAAAATCGATTACTTGTGCAGGAGCATCTTCTGTCTGTTCTTCTCCAAACTTCTCATCTATTTCATCGAAATCTACGCCGTCATTTACCACCACCGTTTCAAATTGGGCGAATGGCTTGTTCACGATTTCTTTCAGGATGTTGTCAGGCGTGAAGGTGAGTTTGTCTCTGCCTTCAATGGTGAAGCGCTCGCCCGTGTTCACATTGATGCTTTCACGGTCTTTCGTGGCCTGTACCTTAAAGGTGCCCAGCCATTTTATCTTCACCTGCTTGTCGGCTTCGAGTCCCTGGTTGCATACATCAAACATCTTCCGGATGAAGAGTTCTGCTTCCACCTGGCTCAGCCCGCTCTTATCAGCAAGCAGTTTTCCGAGTGTATTTAAACTGAATTTGCTCATTGCTCATCCCCTCCATTCTTTAGTTTTTCCTTGACCGAAGCAACCGGTCGGAAACCCAATACCAACTTAGGCGGCACCAGCTGGCGCTTCTTGGTAGTAGGATTAACCACCACTCGCTCCATGCGCTTCTTCACTTCGAAGGTGCCAAAATTGGGGATAGAGACAGCTTCTCCATCCTCAAACTCGGCAATCATAGCGTCTATCGCCTTGCGCACCAACTTCTGGGTGTCTTCCTGCGAATAGCCGGTTTGCTGAGCCAGTTCAGCGATGTATTCCTTATTGTTCATATTTATTTAATATGTAGTCAAAATTTCTTAAACTCTAGGCTATGGGGGAGAGAATGATTATTTCACCACCTTGCCATAGAGGTCAAATTCCTCGCTTGCAGTAATTTCTACCTGATAGAAACAACCCACGCGCAGACGCTTCTCATCGGCACGGATCAGAACCTCAGGGTCTACTTCCGGAGAGCAGAACTCTGTTCGTCCGATGTAGTAATCGCCTTCCTTGCGGTCGATGATAACGGTCATGGTTTTGCCCACCTTATCTGCCTCAATCTCAGAGCTGATGTCTTGCTGCAGAATCATCAGTTCGTCCAGCCGGCGCTGCTTTACCTCGGCAGGCACGTTGTCTTCGTAGTGGGTGGCGCTGTAGGTTCCTTCTTCCTCAGAGTAGGCAAAAGCGCCCATGCGCTCAAATCTCTGTTCGCGTACGAAGTCGAGGAGCTCGTGGAAATCCTCATCTGTCTCGCCTGGGAAACCAACCATCAGCGTAGTGCGGATGTGAATGCCTGGCACGCGTTCGCGGATGGCCTTCAGCAGATTGATGGTTTCCTGCTTCGTTACGTGGCGATGCATGCTGGTGAGCATGTGGTCGCTGATGTGCTGGAGGGCAATGTCGAGATATTTGCATACGTTTGGCTTCTCGCGCATCACGTCCAGAAGATCCATAGGGAACTGGTTCGGATAAGCATAATGCAGGCGAATCCATTTCACGCCCGGAATATCAGCCATCTCGCTGATGAGTTCGGTAATATGATGCTTGCCGTCAATATCTACGCCGTAGTAGGTGAGTTCCTGAGCGATAATCTGAAACTCCTTCACACCTTCTGCTACCAGTTCGCGCACCTCCTGCAGAATCTCTTCCTTCGGACGGGAAACGTGCTTGCCGGTGATGATAGGAATGGCGCAGTAGGCACAGTGGCGGTTGCAGCCCTCAGCTATCTTGATGTAGGCATAATGGCGCGGAGTGGTGAGATGGCGCTGGCCGTTGCAGGATGAAACTTCCGCCTTGCCGAGTTCCTGCAGAAGCTGCTTGTAGTTGAATTTGCCGTAGAACTTATCCACTTCGGGCATTTCTTCTTCCAGTTCCTTCTGGTAGCGCTGCGAGAGGCAGCCCATTACGTAGAGCTTTCTGAGTCGGCCTTCTTCCTTAGCCTGGATAAACTCCAGGATGGTGTCGATGCTTTCCTGCTTTGCATCCTCGATGAATCCGCACGTATTGATGACGGCTATCTCGCCCTGAGGGCGCTTTGAATCGTGAACGCAATGGTAGCCGTTTGCCTCAAACTGCTTCATCAGCAACTCGCTGTCTACGAGATTCTTCGAGCAGCCCAGGGTAATAATATCTATCTGATTTTTCTTCATTTTCTAATTTTTAAAGAGCGAGTCTACGAATTCTGTCTTGTTGAAGAGCTGCAAATCTTCCATACCTTCGCCCAGTCCGATGTATTTTACAGGCACCTTGAGCTGGTCGCTGATGCCGATGACAACGCCGCCCTTAGCGGTTCCGTCGAGCTTGGTGATGGCGAGCGAGGAGATGTTGGTAACGGCAGAGAACTGCTTAGCCTGTTCGAATGCATTCTGTCCGGTACTTCCGTCGAGCACGAGCATTACCTCGTCTGGTGCCTCAGGCATTACCTTCTTCATCACTTCCTTTATTTTCTTGAGCTCATTCATCAGGTTCACCTTGTTGTGCAGTCGGCCTGCCGTATCGATGAGCACCACGTCGGCGCCGTTTGCCTTGGCGCTCTGCAGGGTGTCGAACGCCACGCTTGCCGGGTCGCTTCCCATCTGCTGTTTCACTACAGGCACACCCACGCGCTCGCCCCAGATGCAAATCTGCTCTACGGCAGCGGCACGGAAGGTGTCGGCAGCTCCCAGCATAACCTTCTTGCCAGCCTTCTTAAACTGGTAAGCCAGCTTGCCGATGGTGGTTGTCTTACCCACGCCGTTTACGCCTACTACGAGGATAACGTAAGGCTTATGGTCGGCAGGAAGTTCCCAGTCTGCCAGGTCATCGCTGTGATTCTCGGAGAGGAGAATGGCGATTTCCTCGCGCAGAATGCGGTTGAGCTCGCTGGTTGAAACATATTTATCGCGGGCCACACGTTCTTCGATGCGGCGGATAATCTTGACCGTGGTTTCTACACCTACGTCTGAAGTGATGAGTACCTCTTCGAGATCGTCGAGCACATCATCATCGACGGTAGACTTTCCGGCAACGGCGCGCGCCAGTTTGCCAAACACACTCTCCTTGGTTTTTTCAAGTCCCTTATCGAGAGTTTCCTTCTTTTTGTTGCTGAATAATCCGAATAATCCCATAATCTTGTTTTTTATCTTCTGCAAAGATACTCATTTTTTTTTATTTTATGGCTTTTTCACTTGCTTTTTCGCCCTTTTCAAGAAAAAAAGTAAAGATTTAGAGGGTTTTATGTCATGACAGAAGGGTTTTCGCCGATATTGTGGGTTAATAAGGTTTAATAAATAATGTTGTCTGCTACAAAAAACAAATCGCCCTGCAAAGGACAAAAGCGGTTTGGCTTCTGGACCCCTGCAGGGCGTTCTGTTTATTTCTTCATCATTTCCTTTACGGCTCTTTCGAGCTGGGTATCATGGCCATTGATGAAATCTTCCGGACTGTTGTAAACCTCGATGTCTGGGTTCAGCTGGGTATTCTCGCCGAACACGCCACGCATGTCGCGGCAGCCTACCTGAGGAATACCGAATACCAGCGTGTTGTCCATCAGCGTTTCCCACCATACAGCTGTCATGGTTCCTGCTACTGGAGCACCGATCAGCTTGCCGATTCCGAGTTCCTTGTAAACCCATGGGAAACCATGACCGTTGCTGTAATCGTTCTCGCAGATCATGACGCAAGATGGCTTCACCCATTTGTTGAATGGATCGCGGCCAACTACCTTACCGTGAGGTACAAACTCCTGATATTGCTTGCCGTTGAGCAGGGTGCAGAGATCATCGTGCAACCAGCCGCCACCATTATGGCGCTCGTCTACGATTACAGCGTCTCTGTTTCGGTTCTTGTCGCTCAGCAGTTCGCTGTAAATGGTGCGGAAACTCTCAGAATCCATCGCCTTAACGTGAACATAAGCGATGCGTCCGCCCGAAATGCTGTCAACGAAAGCGCGGTTGCGGTCTACCCATCGCTTGTAGAGCAGGTTGTTGAGTTTGCCCTGAGAGATAGCCTTCACCGTAACCTCCATCTTCTTACCCTTGGCGTTTCTGATGCCGAGGCGTACATTCTTGCCAACCTTTCCGTCTAGCAATGGGAAGTAGTCCATTCCTGCTTTAATCTCCTCGCCGTCGATGCTCTCGATGATGCTGCCAGCTGTAACGCCCGTATTCTTCACATCGAAAGGACCACGCTTGATAATCTCCTGAATCTTCAGACCGTCGCCCTGATACTGAGGGTCGAAGAATACTCCCAGGTTGGCGGTGGTAAGCGCGCTGTTCGAAGCGTAGTAGCGGGCTCCTGTATGCGAAGCGTTCAGCTCGCCAAGCATTTCGCTCAACATCTCCTGGAAGTCGAAATTGTTGTTGATGTAAGGCAGGAACTTCTCATAGGTCTTGCGGTAACCTTCCCAGTCAACACCATGGATCTTAGGGTCGTAGAACTTGTCTTTCACCTGTCGCCATATATGGTCGAAGAGATACTGGCGCTCCTCGGCTGGCTTATAGTTGAAGTTAGCCTCAAAGCTGATGTCCTTGGTGCTGAATCCGCTCAGATCCACCTTCTTGATGCTGCTTCCGTTGCAGATGAAGAGATTCTTCACATCCTTGTCGGTCTGCAGGTTGCCCTGGCCTACGCCCTTCATCACGAGCTTGGTAGAGCCGTCCTTCAGGTCGTGCTGCCAGAGGTCATAATCATCCTCGAAGGCTGCCTGGTAGTAGAGCTTGTCGCCGTCTTTTGAGAGCACAGCATCGCCCATGTGCGAAGAGTTTGCGGTGAGGCGTACGATTCTGTCGCGGCAGTTTTCGATGTCCAGCTCCAGTGGCTTCACTTTTTCCACCTCTATCTTTCCGGTCTTCTTCTGCTTTTCGTCAGCCTTCTTTTTAGCCTCTTCCTTCTTCTCGTCTTCCTTCTTCTCCTTTTCGTCCTTGTTGGCGTCAGCCAGTTCTATCTCTTCCTTGCTCATGTTGAAGCGGTTGTAGGCGTCCAGGTCGAAGAACATGATGTAGGCATCGTCTTCTGCTCCCCAGCTTCCATGACTGCGGTAACCGGCTCTGTCGCTCTGGAAGAGCATAGCCTTGCCGTCGAGCACCCATTTGCCGTTGCTGTCGCTGTAGCCGGAATTGGTCAGGTTGTGAACCTCCTTGCCGTCAGCCTTTACCAGCGCAATATCCTGGTTGTTCCAGCCGCCGTTGCCGATATAGGTTGAAAGGAGCCATTTGCTGTCTGGTGACCATTCGAAAGCGATGTCTCCATCGCTGTAAGAGTAGACGTATTTGCCATCGAGCACGGTGCGGATTTCCTTCGATTTCAGATTGACGATGCGGAGTGCAGCGCGGTCTTCGAAGAAAGCCACTTCCTTGCCGTCAGGAGAGTATTGAGGATACTGCGATGTAATGCCTGTTTTCACCAGCTGCTCTTCCTCGATATCGGTAGCGTAGGTGAAGTTCTTCTCTTTCTCGTTCTTGATCTTAGACTGGTAAATCTGCCATACGCCGTTGCGCTCGGCTGCATAGACCAAGGCTCTGCCGTCTGGCGAGAAACTCAGGTTGCGCTCCTGCTGCGGTGTGTCGGTAATGCGCTTGGTAGTGGTGTATTCTACAGAAGTTACGTATACGTCGCCATGCATCACGAAAGCCACTTCCTTGGCGTCTGGCGAAACGGAAATCTCTGTAGCTCCCCAGCTTTTAATCTGACGTACGAGGCTAGGAGCGTCATTATCTGTTGTAATGGAGATGTTCACCTTCTGAGGTTCTCCACCTTCTTTCACGGTGTAGATTTCGCCATCATATCCGTAGCAGAGCAGGTCGGCGCTGGATGCAGTGAGGAATCTTACCGGATTGCCTTTGTGGTGGGTAATCTGCTTGTCGCTTGAACTGTTGAGGCTGCGGCGGTAGATATTGAATGTGCCGTCCTGCTCGCTCAGATAGAAGAATGATTTCTCGTCTGATGTCCATACTGGCGAGCGGTCTTCGCCGGCAAAGGTAGTCTGCTTGGCAAACTTACCGTTACTCTTCAGCCAGATGTCGCGTGCGATAGGTGATTTCTGGTGTTTGCGCCAAGGGTCTTCGTATCCCTTTTTGTCGTGGTAGAGAATGTCGCCGTTCTTGGCGATGCTGATATCCTCCATGGTGAGGGTAGAGAAGAGTTCCGGTCTTCCGCCCTTGGTGCTTACCTTATATACTTGTGGAAATGTGTTGTCACCGAAGATGATGCTCTGGGCTGTAGGCTGCAGACTGGCTGAGTAGAGCACATGGTCGTTGTCTGCAAAGGCGATAGGTGTTTCGCTGCCGCTGTTGGTAGTGAGTCGGGTAGGAGCACCGCCTTTTGCATCGATTACGAAGATGTCGAGACTTCCTTCGCGGTTAGACTGGAAGGCAATTTTCTTGCTGTCAGGGCTCCATACAGGATGCGAATCGAAGGCTGCATGGGTTGTGAGCTGTCGTGCTTCACCGCCGTTGACAGAAACACTGTAGAGGTCGCCTTTATAAGCGAAGGCGATGGTTGTGCCATCGGGTGAGATGGCTGGGTAGCGCATCCAGAGCGGATGTTCTTCTGCGCTGGCAGAGAGTGCTGCCGAGAGCAGGGCTACTGAAAAGATTAACTTTTTCATTTGCGTATGTTTTATGTTTCAATATGCGTTATAAAAATCTCTTCTCTTTCGGGGTCAGAATGTTGTTTCTTGCTCCTAACGGATGCAAAGGTAGTTATTTTTTGCGATATTTAAGCATAAAAGAAGAAAAAAGTGAGAAAAAGTTTGGTGTATTCAAAAAATATATGTACCTTTGCAGCCGCAAATAAGAAAAGTGGCTGATTGCTATATTGGTTAGCTAGTTTGCGTTTTGAAAAGTGTTGGTTCCGTAGCTCAGTTGGATTAGAGCAACAGCCTTCTAAGCTGTGGGTCTTGGGTTCGAACCCCAACGGAATCACTATAATAGGCAAAATGAAACTTATTTGTACAAAATAGCGTGAGAGAACAATAGTAGTAAGTTGCTTATTCATAGGCACTTATCTCTGTTGTTCTTTTTTGTTTTTAAATATATTTTATCACTTATTCCTCTTTTATGTACTCTTTTTGTAAATAGCTGTTAATCAATATGTTATGAATTTGACGTATTGAGAAATCATCCATGTGTGTTACAAATGTGTTATCAAAAAGCGCTAATGTGTTATCAGAATAGAGAAGTTGAAATCCTTAATGACCTTAATGACCGTGACCTTAATGACCGGAAAACGCCTCTAAACATTCATTTGTTTTTCTGATGATACTCCTTCCTTGTCTTAGCCATTGCTTCCGTAGCCCTATCGTGGGTTTCTATCAGTAATGGGCTCTTGTGATATTGCACAATCTTGACTCCAACAGAGTTGTGCCTTTTCTTTTCCTCGATGCATTGAATGATCAAGTCCGGATTGGCAGATTTAGCCGTTGGAGTCTTGTCAAAGTTCTGAATATAGGCAGCATTGGTCAGGAAGAGAATGTCGGAACCTTCCGGTTTTTCCTGCATTACCTTGATCATGAGGGTAAGCATCATGCGGAACTCTGTGGTGTGTAGGTCGCTGATTACATTACGGCTGATGATATTGCCGTTATGCTCAATCACAACGGCAGCACCACCAGCTCGCTCTTTATGACCATAATCACATGAGCCACCTATCCAAACGTAATATGTAGATGTATCTTGTGTCATAATTATTTTATCTTCAATGTCCGCAGATATTCCTTCTGCTCGGGCGTGATTCTGTAGCTCTCGATGGCCTTCTGGATGGTCTTGTTGTGCGTCCATGGAGCAAGGCGGCTTTGCTCGATGTAGGGAATCGTTGCGTCCCATTGTTTGGCAAGGGCGGTGGCAAAGAACCAGGCTACCATCATCTTTACGTAATACTCTTCGCTCCTTACTGATGCAGGAATTTCAAGATATTCTGCCTTGAAGTCTTTATCCAGGTAATGAGACATAAGTGTCTCTATTCCAAAGCGACAAGTATAAACGTGTGACGATTTACTCCAAGTCTTGATCTTCACCAATAGTTCCTCCTTGTGTTTGGCAAACACCTTCGGAGACATGATGTCGCAAACTGCCCAGTTGTCCACGAAAGGCAGGAAACTGTCAGTAAGACGAATGCATTCATCGTAGTCCTTTACCTCGGAAATGAGGAGACCGTGAAGCATGTTCTCATCGTAGTATTCGTGAGGAAGCTGATGAAGAAAATCCTCGCAATCTGCTTCCTTTGTAAATTCTTTTGCGAACTTGCGAAGCACAGGCACACGAATGCCTATGAAACTCTTCATGGGCACTCCCGGTGTCAGTTTAGCTTGGAAAGCAGCATACTGCTTATCCTGCATGGCGAACAGTCTTTCTTGAAGTGAAGTCATAAATTCTTTGTTTTATAATGCAACATAGAAGGAGCAATTGCCTCTTTATTCCATTCTTCCATATTTCATTTCCACGCCCTCCTTATCATACTGCTTGCGCTTGCCGGTTGGTGGCTCAGTAAGCGTGATGCGAACTACAGCCGTGCGTGAAAGAGAACGGGCGATGCTCTCGTCGAAAGCATCCATGTGTTGAGGAAGGAAACGTTCACTGATTAGTCGGAGACCATGAATCTCCTCTGCTTCATCTGCCACGATTTCTGCCTTGCCGAATGCAATGGCTGATTTGAATTGCAGGGTGAAACTGCCGTCTTTCGGACCAACCGTAGGCGCACAACGGGTTACGGCTGAAAGGCAGACCTCGGGATGAGCCTTGATTGCCTCCAATTTCTTGCCTTCCAAGGCACCATGAAAATACCAGTTCACATCATCATCTGATGCGAGTGACAGGGGTAAACCATAAGGCTTGCCGTCTTCGTCAATAAAACTGACCGTTATATACGGAGCCTTGTGCATTACTTCCAATGCCCACCCACTATCCATTGCTCTTGATTCCTTTCTCATTTTTATCCTAATTATTTTGATTATTTTTATCCTATTAATTTAATGATCTGTTTATCCGAGGTATCAGGCAGGATTTCTTTCAGATGCTCGAAAATCCTCTGATAAGACTCTTCGGGAGTTCGGTTGCATTGGCAAGCCTCTTTGCCATAGAGATCTTCGGGAGTATTGAGCAGCGACCATCCCCAGCCATATTCGTGATTGTGCTTGTCACGAGGGTAGATGAAATCCTCGGTCACGATATAGGTTGCCATTTCCAGTCGGGTGAGATAACTGTCAAACTTGCTTCTCATTCCCTTGCCCGTAAAACCGCAGGCTGCCCGAAGTTCTCTCGTGATGAGACTGCCAGTAGATTGAAGCGTGCAGAGAATGGCTCCTTCTATCGATTCTTCATCCGGACGGGGGTATTTGCTTCTTCTGTAGTTGCAGAAGTCAGGCCACCATTCCTGGCTGATGAATCCTGCTTTCTTGTTAAAGAACTTTCCGTACATACATGGCATTTCCTGCACAATCTCGCCCTTCCATTTCCAAAGCGGCCAGTCCCAGCCGCCTTCAGGAAGTTTTACGTAACCGCAGTCTTCCGCCACAATGTCTTCGGCAGAGAATCCTTCAATGCCGCTATCAAGAAGAGGGAGAAAGCCGATTTTCTGAATCAGCTCCATCATGCCTGTTGCTGAATATATTTCTGGAAAATTCATGTTCATCTATTTTTATCCGTTGTACTTAAACACTTTAACCATATCCTTGTCACCACCCACAAGCTGGCTGCATCTGTTCAGCATTCCGGTGTCGGAGAAACCGCATTTCACCATGACCTTTCCTGATGCTGAATTTCCGATGAAATGATCTGTCCAGATATTTTCTAAATGTTTCTTTCATTCAAATCTGATCATTTTTGCAAGTTCCATAAAATAGTCATTCGACCAAATATCCAACTCTTTGGGATTCCTGACAAAAGGCAATACGTCTGCCTTTATTTGATTCATGTCTGCCGTGGCAAGTCTTTCATTCAGTTTTTGAAGGAACGTCTCCTTGTCAAGCTCTTCGTGATTGAACTGTAAGGCTCTTTCGCACAAGTGAGTAAAGTCAAGAGGAACATTGTGGCGAACATACCATTCGAAGTCATACCAATCACGTCCCTTGACTCTGTTCTTCCAGGCACGATACACCAGTGCATGCATCTTTCCTGCAAAGAGGGCTGGCAAAGTGAAACATCGTGTCATGAAAGATTGGGGGAGCAGAAGCAACTTCTGTTCTGTTTGGAATTTCAAAGGAGGTTGAGTATCAACTTCAATCTTGATCTTGACAGATTTCTCAGTTTGGAATGTAATGTCATATACATCTGTGTTGTCTTTCAGAAAGGCAGACTCCACTTTTCCAAAGTTCTTTTTGTCCTTCTTTCTGATTTCAACCTCTCTACCCACCATAGCGAATTGGTCAATGATGGGCTGAAAATAATGTGTAAAATCAAAGTTTTCATTCGGAGCAAGCAGGGAAAAATCCATATCCTCAGAGAAACGATGCAATCCATGGAATATACGTAGACATGTTCCACCATAGAAAGCTGCCTCGTTGAAAAAGCCACCATTGTAAAGACCAGAAAGAATAATCTGCTGGTTGACTTCAAAGATAGCATTGCGCTTTTGCAGTTCGGTCGTTATGTCATAGCTCGAAAGCATTTGATTGAATATCTCGTATGTATTCATTTCCTTAAATATTTAATTAGAGTTTCTATGGATTTAGACTTTTTCCCAACCTGAGCATATCGCTCAAATATACTTATGTCCATATTTCTGAAATCATCTATTTCCATTCGGATGTCCTCCTCCAAATAGTTCTCTACATCCTTCAGGTAACGTAAATTAACCTTCGGAGAATTTGCGATTAAGTCACAGAGCGCTTTTTCTGGTGTTGCCATCAGAAAGGCGTAACTCTGCATGTTGATGCTTGTAATCCCTATTGAAAAGGCTTCTCTTGACATGTTCTTATACTCAAAACGCCCGACAGGAGTATCAAAACTACGGGAGTGCTTTAGTGTCATAGACTGAGTAGTGTAAACAGCTTCTGGTATTAATCCATAATAACGTAATGCTGTCTGCATTGACACATACGAAGGGGCATAAAGATGATTGGCTATCAGTTCTGTGGATAGAGCAACACGAGACACATTTGGAGCTACCACATAAAGCCCCTTCTTGAGTCGGATAATTTTATGAGCCGCCTCAAGACTGCGTACTTTCTGATTCCCTGCTTCAATATTTGTAAACAATGAAGCTATAGCTGAAGTACTGACGGGTATGTTACCTATATGTTCTAAATCCATTATCATGGTGCAAAAATAGTAAAAATTGGAATAGAAAACGAACTTTTATTTGTTTTTCTGTTCTATTTTTGACTATTTTAACAAGTCGCTTAGTCAGACCGTTAAACATTGATGCAGAAATCAGACTACATACTCCGAGTCTGAATAGTGCTCCTATTCCATAGCTTTCTCATTGCCCACATCAGAATTGCATCTTCGGCTGAGCCTTGCCAGATAGGATAATGTACTCCATCTGGTTCAAACAACTTCTTTTGAAGATGTGAACAGAGATTTATTTTTATCCTTTGTACTTAAACACTTTAACCATATCCTTGTCACCACCCACAAGCTAAAATTCTTTCTGTTTCCATTTTTATTCATATTTAGAAAAACTTACATCTGTCTTTTTATGTATCGGGCAAGTCCGTAAACATATCTTCGGCAACCTGGACGATAGTGGAGCAGGCGGTCGAACCATGCAAGATGTTTGTTGAATAGGCGAACTGTAACACCTACATAGACCATGGCGAAGAGCGTTCCGATGCCCACGATCTCCCATTTCCATGAACCGAGAAGCAGGAAACAGAACAAGACGGCCAAGACCACGAGCGTGATGTCCACCCGAATCTTGGCTTTAGGGAAAGGCCAGCCGGTAACCTTGTGAATGGCGATGGAAATGCCCTCGCCAGGCATGGTTACTGAGCCGCACTTCACCTCCATGGCAATTCCGAAACCGAGGATGGTGCAACCGGCAATCTGCACAAGGGCATTGACCAGGATATTTTCTGAAATCATCCACTGTGTAAGCACCATATTGAGGTCTATGAACATTCCGAAGATAAAGCCGATTGCGAGCTGGAAGAGTTGCACCCACTCGAAGTTTCTTCTCAGAATCAGAATCTGCAGCACCACGAAGATCGCATTCATCATGATGGTGTAGCCGCCGATAGTCCATCCTGGGATGTAATCAAGCATCTTACCTGCCGAAGCCATCACGTAAGGGATGGTGGAAATAACGCTTGAACCTAACTGACTTCGCACACATGCTGCGACTCCGAAAGTCATTACATAGAGCGAAACGAGCAGCAGAATATGCTGCCATACAAAAGATATAACTTCTTCTTTCTTAATCATTTATATTATTTTCTTAATCAATTCGTTCAGTTTATCCTCTCTGATAATCTTCGGCTGAGCCTTGCCAGCGAGAATGAGAATCTTTTTACCATTACGATAAATATGAAGCTGTCGTGAGCGAACCACGGCAGTCAACTCCTCATCATTCTGCATGGCTTGCCAGATAGGATAATATACTCCCTCAGGTTCAAACAACTTCTTTTGAAGATGCGAACAGAGGTTTGTTGTATCAATTGTCATTGCCATAATTTTCTTCAAACTATTTGTTTCCAAAGATTCATGTGCAAATACGCCATCAGCGCAATCTGTATCAGCAGAATGGCAGGAATGCCGTATTTGAATTTCTTGTGCATCGTCTTATGGTGCCAGACTTTCATTCCCATCCATGCCCCGACGCTTCCTCCAATGACAGCCAGCAATAAAAGCGTTACTTCCGGAATGCGCCATTTGGCTTTCTTTGCCTTGTACTTATCAATGCCATACACGATGAATGCAACTGCATTGATAGCAAGGAGATAGTAGGCGAGGTAACTATGTAATGTATTCATGCTCATTTTCCTATTTTACTCCTTTATTCTTTTCATCTGTTATATCAAGAATGGATCAAGCGTAGCCAGAAGTTCGGCTTTATCTACCACACCGCTTGTGCGCCACAATACTTCTCCGTTGCGGAAGAGCATCAGCGTAGGCACGGATTGGATACGGTATTGGCTTGCTGTTACGCCGTACTTGTCCACATCCACCTTGATGATTCGGATGCGGTCGCCCAACACACTCTTCACCTGCTCCAGAATGGGGTGCATCGCCTTGCAAGGTTGGCACCAAGTAGCAAAGAAATCGACCAGAACAAGCTGGCCACTGTTTATTACATTATTGAATGTCTCCATAATTATCTGTCTATTTCCGTGAAACGATTGAAAGTTCTGCCGTCCCTTGTAACTTTCCCGAAGAACATCTTTTCTGGTCTTACCCAATAGGCTTGGTCTCCATAGAGAGCCTGATAAACCACCATGCGCTCCTGAGTCTCGGAGTCGAAGGCAGAATGGATGAACTTATATTTGCCGCCCTTAAAGTGCTGGAAATATCTTTCTTCCTTTGCTGAAAATTCCATCAGCATTTTCTGGGCAAGGGGAGCGTACCAGGTCTTCACCTCCTGCTCTGTAGGCGTATGACCGCCAGGGAAATGGAAGGCTTGATAGTAATGCTGCAGGAAGAGAGGGGAGAAGTGAGCCAGGGTGTCCTGCTCACCAAAAAGTCCCCACACACGATTCTTATAATAGGGGTTGCAATGGTCAAACTGCACGGCTTCCAGTTCCGCAAACTCCTCAATCAGCGCCTCGTCAATCACCAGCCGCTGATTTCCGTCCCTTCTCGGTGCCTTGTATTCATGCTCTCCGATTCGCTCCTTCAGAAACTCCGTCATCATGAAATACGGATTGCCGAGCAGGGCAGGAATGCCCACCACCGGAGCCAGCATCTGGGCGAGGAAAGAGCCGCAGCTGTTGCACAGAAGCAAGTCGGGCTGCTCCCGGTCGATGATGGAGCGAATCTCCTTCAGTGCCTCCTTGGGGTGTAAAGGGAGGTCGGGAGTCTGCACCACCGCCGTCCCCTCAAACGCCTCTTTCAAGGCCCTCGCCATCGGACAGCTGCCCGTGGCGAAGAATCCGTGTAGGAAAAGTATTTTCTTCATTCTTATAAATTATTGTCTGTACCTTTATGTAGCAAATTGGATGGATGCAGGATTAGTTTTTGTTTCATTCCTTTTTACTTACTTCCCAATGACCGCTATAGCCGCTACCTACATACACAATATGAGGCATTTTTGCGATACGACGTTTAATAGTTTTAGATGTTACGCCTATTTGTAAAGCCAATTCTTCTGTTGTTATTTTAGGATAAACAGCTACTTGATACTCTATCCATTTATCTATATCATCGCCTTGAGTGCCACCTTGAGTGCCACCTTGAGGGACATCTTGAGGGACATCTTGAGGGACATCTTGAGGGACATCTTGAGTATCACCTTCGTTTTCCACAAAGTTTACCTCGATGTCAGGATGAGATTCCTGCCATGCCATAATCATATTGGGGAATGTGACAGTAAACTGGGCACGATCGGAGAAGAAGGTTGGAAGCATCTTTTCTTCAAAATAGGGAAGGGCTTTGATTGGATTGATGATTTTGCCCATGCCCGAACCTTTACGCTCCATATAACCCAACTGAGCAAAGATATCTGCGATAACCGGATTGCGTCTGACAGAAGGAATATCTTCTAAGTTCATCGTCTGGATAAGTCTTCCTTCCGGCATGGAGCCTGGAGAGTAAATCACCATACGGTCATCATACATATCTACATGAACCTCACTACCTTGAATCAGATAGTCGCGATGAGCCAGGGCATTCACTACAACTTCCATCACGCAACGTTCCATATATTGAGGAATCTCGATGCGCTGCAACGGTTCTTTATACCAAAGTGTACGATTGTTGCGACGAATGAAGGACATGGTGTCTTCGAGAAGAGTTACAAGTCCGCCTGTAATCTCTGCGCTGTCGAGAGCATCGATGCTTCCTCCTGCTTTTGTCTTGCCGTTCCATCTTGTGCAGAACACACGGCTTTGGCGCAATGGACATTCGTCTGCCATCAACAGACCGGCATAGGTAAGTATTCCTTTATTGTCAACCAAGCCAAACGAACGGTAATGTTTTTTGTCGAAACTAAGCCCATTCCAGGCATAGTAGCGGCTGCGAAGTTTGGAAAATGCATAATCTTCAAACATTTCATCGCTTGGGCGTGCATCGAATGAAGAGTTGCGACCTCTTAATACCAGACGCTTATGTTCGGTACTATCAGCCACAACCGATTCGTTGCCAATGCGCACAAAGGTTTCAAGAACGCTGTCGCCTATATAATAATAAGGTGTATCTTCGCCTCCATGCACCTGAAGAATGAGCAATTCCTTGTCTTCTACACGCTCTATCTTCAAGTCGATTTGCGGCATAGGATCAATGCGCTCCTTAATTTTCTGGCTGATAAATTCGGCATCAGTCTTGGCATCGGTCAACCCTATGATAGTATCGTCATCGGCAATACCAAACAATAGGCAACCGCCACTGCCATTGGCAAAGGCGCTGACGCTCTTCAGCCAACTTTTCACTTTACGGCGTTCCACTTCCTGCTTCTTATCGTATTCAGTAGTCTCACCTATATATTTTGCCATGTCCATATTTACTTAATTTTTGATTATTCATTATGCGCCTGTAATCTAGGAGGATAAGCCATGCTCAACTCCCATATCAGCGCAATATATCTGCAAAAATACAAAAAATATTCAGAAAAGTGATTATATGGATGGATTTTGTTTGCAGGGCGAACTTGATTTAACCTTATTTTATAAGATAGAGGGATATTTTGATAATCTGGAATCCTTAATGACCTTAATGACCGTGACCTTAATGACCGGTTAGGTATTGGAAAATGAAAATGGCCGATAATGAATTTGACACTTCATGACCTCTTAAAACAAAAAGGCGTAAGGTATGGTAGATATAATCTTAGTAAAATGTAGAGTAATTTGCATTTTTCTTCATAATCATTCGTGTTTCTAACATATTTTACCTATCTTTGTGCCTTAAAAAATAGAAGTTGCAAAATGGAAAAGTATGTGTTAGAATTACAGGCTGTACTAGACAAATATAGAAGTCTTGGTATTTCGCAGCAGATAGATTACGATAAGTTCTATCTGTATTCCATCATTACACACTCTACTGCCATAGAAGGTTCTACTGTGACGGAAATAGAGAATCAATTGCTCTTTGATGAAGGTATTTCTGCTAAAGGTAAACCCTTGGTAGAGCAGTTGATGAATCTTGATTTGAAGCATGCCTATGAGCAATCCATTCGATGGGCTAAGGAGCACAAACCTTTTTCTGTAGAAATGCTTAAGCAATTGTCTGCATTGGTGATGAAGAATACCGGCAGCGTTTATAGCACGCTTCAGGGGGAATTCGATTCTTCTAAAGGTGACCTACGTCTATTAGGTGTCACAGCGGGAGCTGGTGGACGTTCCTATATGAACTTTCTGAAGGTCCCTGCAAGGTTGACTGATTTCTGCAATGAGATAAACCGCAGGCGTGAATTGCTTCTTGAAAACCCGAGTGAAATGGATGCATATTTGTTGAGCTTCGATGCTCATAACATCCTTGTCAGCATCCATCCTTGGGTGGATGGAAATGGCAGAATGTCGCGTCTCATCATGAATCACCTTCAGTTTGAATTTAATCTTGTTCCGACAAAGGTAATGACTGATGATAAGGCAGCTTATATTGAAGCTTTTAATGCATCTCGAGAAGAAGAGTCGATGTTACCATTCCAGTCTTTCATGCTTCAAGAACATATCAAAAATCTTAAGGCTGAGATAGAACAGTATGAAAGATCTATGGATGATGATGTCGTGATAAATGTCGGGAAAAACTTTAAAAATGTCGGGAAAGAAAAACTGATTGAACTTTCTGAACGTCAGCAGAATATTATTTCTGTTGTTAAATGTCATCCGGCAATAACGATTCCGGAATTGGCGCAGAGAATGTCGGGAAAGAAAACTGTAACGACACGTACTATTGAAAGAGATATTGCTGCTCTTCAAGCCAAGGGAATCTTGAAACGTGAAGGCGGTAGAAAAAGTGGTAAATGGATAGTTGTAAACATCTGCCATACTTAACTATGCAGAGTCTTATAAGGAAGTTTTAGCTGTTGGTGTAAATGGTTATGAAGAAGCTGGTGATACAATTCTCGGCAGAAACGAAAAAGACCGCTCTCCTCGGGGAATATCTCTGAGGTGAGCGGTCGATTTTCATTTTTATGGATGAGTCTGCTTATTATAAAAGGTGGACTCCATGTTCTTTATCCCATGCAGCTCGTTACTCCGAGCGTAGTAGCGATAGCGGTCAGAATGCT
>CAUFXJ010000025.1:0-48190 GCA_959596915.1 Segatella copri | reverse complement strand
CATAAAATCATATTTTTTGGGACAGAAAGACGAAGAAAGCAAGTGAAATAAATATATAGACATCTTATAGTTCGTTGTCTAGGATTTCCATCATTTCTGCTGCAGTAATCACTTGCGGTTCTTTTGGAAAGTGTTTTAGATTACCTGTTACTAAGAAGGAATCTTCCTTGCTCAGGCAGACTTCTAGAAGACTCGGTCGTCCTCATCTGGCATGTTGCCAGCATAAGGAAAACGGGAAGAATCAATTCCGTTTTGCTTTACAAGTTCTATAACTGTGCAGATTTGGTCGTCTGACAACTTGAATTTTGCGCGATGAAGCACTTCATCGTATTCTTTTATAATGTCATCATTATATAAAGGTATAATACGATGAAGGAACAAACTTTCAAGAACTCTTGCTGTTGAAGCATTTGAGTTGTGGGTGATAAGGGCTGATACAAATATGTTTGTATCAATGACTGCATATACCATTGCGTTCTTTTCTTAATCGTCTGACTTCTCTGATTTCTTCATTGATTTCATCAAGCGTGAGATCTGGGGTTTCACCTCTTTCTGCTTTAGCTCTAAGTTGCTTGAACGCAGCCTTTGCTTTTGCAGTCACTTCATCTTCTTCTTCATTCTTTGCCTGAATGGAGAATGGAATGCTTTTACTGCGAATTACGGCCTTAACAAAGATGTTGATAGCGGTATTCGCACTCATGCCGAACTGCTCGCAGAGTTTATCAAACTGTGCTTTCTGCTGGTTGTCCATACGGACTGTCATTGCTGTCTGTGCCATAAGCCTAACATGTTTAATTAATAATCATTCTGACTGCAAATATACATCATTATGGCGTAAAATGGTGCGATAGTATTCATAATTTAACAAAGATTAATAGTTGAATGAATGATATAACTGCTTGTTTCGCTTTTCTGAAGTATTGCCTTGGATATAAGGTTCCTTACCGTTAAAGAAGGAGTCTTTCGAATCCCTCCGTCTCCCTTTAGATAAGATTAGCTGCACTCGGCAATTTGAAAGCAAACTTTCATTGCGCTCATTTGCAAAATCTTTAGCCAAAGGGAGTTTTTTCGAAAACCTACCCGTCCTTCCTTACCCTTAAGGAAGGCTCCACCTCTCATCTCGGTCTTCTCCCCTCAGGGAAGAAGAGGGAAACCGCCCTACTCGGTGCTCAGAACCGCTACGCTCTAAGGTTGGCGGGGCATCAAAGCCCTCGCCAGATATTGTGCGGGATGGGACCGCCTTATTACAACTTGCTTCTGGTCTGCGCCATCTTGTGCGGGATGGGACCGCCTGGGAATAGCAGTTTATAGTTTACAGTTAATAGTTTATAGTTTACAGTTAATTTCGTGGTTATTGGCTGATAACTTGCAGATTTCTTGTTAATTGCTTGGTGGTTTCGAGAAAAAAGTGTAATTTTGCGGCAGAAATATAAACTAATAAATAGGAGATAGGATTATGGCATTAGCAATTAGTGGTATCCCAATGCTGACAGGTGATGAGGCTTTAGCTTTCAGAGAAAAAGCTGAAGAAACATTGAAGAAGCGTGGTAGCATAGATTTCTCAAAGCAACGTGCTGAGATGAAGGCTATTCTGGCAAAAGCAAAATTTTAAGTTAGTATTATGGGATTTTTAGCAGACAAAACGGTGTTTTCACCATTGACAAAAGAAATATTGGAAGAATCTATTTCATTTTCATGTGGCAATGAAGACTTGGATGGATTCTTCCATAATGATGCTGTGTCTTATGCCGACAACTTGTTCGGTAAATCTTACTGCTATTATCTTGAGGAATCCAAGGCTGATATCGTATGTGCCTTTACGGTCTCAAATGCCAGTATTTTCACAAAATACTTGCCTAATGCGAGAAAGAAAAAGGTTGGAAAGCATGTTCCTCATATAAAACAGGATTTGATATATCCTGCTGTACTTATAGGAAGATTGGGAATTTCAACAAAATTTCAGCATCTTCATATCGGGACAGAAGTAATGGACTTTATTAAGTCCTGGTTTGTTGAGCCATATAATAAAACGGGATGTCGTTATTTGGTAGTTGATGCCTATAATGAAGATGTGCCTTTAGCATTTTATAAGAAGAATGGTTTTGATTTTATGTTCAGCACAGAAGAGCAGGAAAAATCATATAGAGGTATTGTTTCTGATAAGCCATTAAAGACTCGTCTAATGTACTTTGATTTGATACTCATCAAGTAGGTTAAAAAGCAATGTAAAATACACCGATAAGTGTAACTGCTTGCAATATGCTTGGTATGCTGTATTGGTGATATAGCCAGGAATAAAATATGAGAAATGAGGGTAAGCAGTCAATTTAGGTATTGCCTTGGATATAAGGTTCCTTACCGTTAAAGAAGGCTCCACCTTTCATCTCGGTCTTCTTCTCTTAGGAAAGAAGAGGGAAACCGCCCTTAGTGCTGCTTTTTCTAAAATCACCCCGTCCCTCTTTACCATTAAAGAGGGCTCCACCTCTCACCCCGACCCTCTCACCCTCAGGGAAGAGGGAGGAAACCGCTCCTCCTCGTCGCTCAGAACCGCTACGCTCTAAGGTTGGCGGGGCATCAAAGCCCTCGCCAGATATTGTGCGGGATGGGACCGCCTTATTACAACTTGCTTCTGGTCTGCGCCATCTTGTGCGGGATGGGACCGCCTGGGAATAGCAGTTTATAGTTTACAGTTAATAGTTTATAGTTTACGATTGATTTCGTGGTTATTGGCTGATGATTTGCAGATTTCTTGTGATTTTCTTGGTGGTTTCGAAGAAAAAGCGTAACTTTGTGGCAGAGTTAAACGTTTAAAAGGAGAAGATTATGGCATTAGAGATAAGAAGCATTCCTGTTTTGACAGGTGAGACCGCTGAACGATTTGTTCGTGAGGCAGAGGAGAATGAACGCAATCCACAAAGAAAGGCATTGCGAATGTCATTTGATGACGTTGAGAAGATTTTGATTCGTTCAACTGCTAATTTGAAAGCGCATGGAGGAAAGAGTCCTTTTGCAAAGTAATTGCTCTCTTTATCGAGTTACGACAAAAGAGGAGCTTGATACTTTTAGCTGTGGCGATAAAGACCTTGATGACTTCTTTCATCGAGAGGCTTGTCTCTATGATGGGCAATTATTAGGGAAGACATATTTCTTTGCAACTGAAAGAAGTGGTAAGGATGAAATAGTCTGTGCCTTTACATTAGCTAACGACAGTATCAAGGCAGCTTTAATTCCAAATGCTTCAAGAAATCGAATACAGAGGAAAATTCCTAATTCTAAAAGAACAAGGAGTTATCCTGCAGTATTGATTGGAAGACTTGGAGTAGCCAAGGATTTTCAAAGTACTCATGATGGTATTGGATCACAAGCGATAGACTATATCATATCTTGGTTTTTGTTACCAGACAATAAGACTGGTTGCCGTTTCATTGTTGTTGATGCTTACAATAAGGAAAATGTGCTTCATTTTTATGAAAAGAATGGCTTCAAATTCTTGTACTCTACTGAGAGTTTGGAGAAAGAGGCAAATCATATTCCTGAAGATGAGTGCTTAGAGTCAAGAATGATGTATCTTGATTTGTTGGGATATATAAGATAATAAATCCTAATGTAAGTGAGAACTCTATCTTCGAGGAAAAAGCGTGCAAGCCACATCATAGTCGCCTGCACGCTTTTTTTATCATCTAAATTTCTGATGATTTCCAATCGAACACGATGGTGTTGTCTTCTTTGATATTGAAGCTCATACCTACCTTGATAATTTCCTTGCCGCTCATGGCAAAGGCATCGGCATAATGCTTGCTTTCTATCTGCTCAAGAGCCTCCTGGGCAGTCTTTCCAAACTTCAGCTCCATTACATAGATAGTATCGTCCGTCTCCATGGTTATATCAATTCTCCCCTTTGACGTATGTTGCTCCACTATAATCCTGAAATTCGTGAGCAAGGCAAAGATGATATACATCGTTTGCTGGTAATGCCCTTCGTAATGGGTGTTGTTGCAATAAGGCACAGTCTCCCAAAACGATTTCAGCAACTGTAATGCTTCGTCTATCTTGCCCTGTTTAATAAGCACCGACATTTTGGCGATGGTGGTATTGCACATTGCAGTCTTTGAGGTCAGATAATGAGGCAACAAACTTCTGTACAATCCAACTCTTATTTCCTTGTTGGGAATGGCTAGGGTATAGAGCTCCGTTTCTTCATCATAATCCTTGATGGTGATGTAGCCACTCTGATAGAGCAGCGGCATGATGGTGGTCATGGTTTCCGTGGCAGCATCAAAGTCATCCTTTCCGGCTTCCATACTCTCGCCCAGGTTCGCTGGCAGAAAGTTGAAATTGCGCATCATATTGATCAGATAAGTAGGAGTGCCTGATCCAAACCAGTAGGAATCAATCTTCTGCTTGGCAAAGCAGGTTAATAAGCTGAACGGATTATAAACGTCTGGAGAAGGCCATGTAAAATGATAGCCGTCATAATTATCCTTTAACTTAGCTAACGTCTGCTCATACGATAAGTTTAATTTTTCAGCAAGGGCATCTATGTCATTCCGCATTCCGTTCACCAGTTCATCTTCCGTAATTCCGCAAATGCCGGCATACGGCTCGTCCATACTGATATTGGTGATGTTGTTCAATTCGCTGAAGATGCTGAGCTGAGAGAATTTGGTGATGCCTGTGAGGAATACGAAGCGGAGCAATTTCTCGCATCCTTTTAGCGGACTGTAGAAATTGCGCATGGCATTGCGAAGTTCTTCCAGTTTTTCATCCTCGTGCACCACATCAAGCAAAGGGGCATCATATTCGTCAATCAGTATTACCACTTGCTTGCCCGTTTCCCTATAGGCAGTCTGGATAAGTGAGATGAGGCGGACGTTGGCATCAACAGCCGGATTCGTAATGCCCCATTTCTGCTCTTGTTCTGCAAGTTGCTGGTCGAAATATCTTTCCAGCTGGGCTATCTCCATGTGTTTGCCCATGCTCATATCGAAATGCAGCACCGGATAGCTTATCCAATCCTTTTCCAGCTTTTCGATGGCGAGTCCTTTGAAAAGCTCCTTCTTTCCTTCAAAATAGCTCTTCATGGTAGTCAGCAACAGCGACTTTCCGAAACGGCGTGGACGGCTCAGGAAGAAATAAGCACCATCAGTATGTGCCATACGATATACATATTCCGTCTTGTCGATGTAGAACCTATCTTCCACTCTGATTCGTTCGAAAGTTTGTAATCCTATCGGATATAGTTTTCTTGCCATAATTGCTCGCCTTTCTTTTAAGTGATATTCTCTTTGTTGGCAAAGATACGAATAAATGGTGAAACCACCAAATTAAAAACATCTTTTCTTCATTTATGCCCCTTATCTCATTTCCTTATACCTTTTATTTCTTTTCTCCCTTCTCTTATTTCTTTTCTCTCCTCCTTTTATTTCTTTTCAGGCTTCCTCTTATCTCCTTTCTTCCTTCTTGCTGTATTAATAATGGGTTAATCTCGGGAAAAGTCTTGGTTGATTATAGGATAAAATGTTCTTTAACCCTATTGAAATCTTCGTTCATCGACGTTGAACCGCGGTTCAGCGTCGATGAATGGCGGTTCAGCGACGTTGAACGGACATTCAACGTCTATGAACGGAGATTTTATCTAAGTATAAATGTTTCTTTTCTTAGTTGAAAGAACTGTTTTAGTAGGTTAAAATCCTTCTTTTACCCCTCTTCTTGCTCTCATTCATTCGTTTTCTTGCTCTCATTCACCCGTTTTGTGAGGGTGTGTCATAAGCTTCTTAGGATATAGATAAGGCACGGATTACACGGATTTTCGCAGATTTCTTTTGATTTTCTTTGGCGGTTTCAATAAAAAAGCGTAACTTTGCGGCAATAAACTATAAAATGAATAATGACTATGATGGGAATATTACAAGTTGCCTCTTATTTATACAAGCGCTATATGGATGATTTTGGCGTTCGTATTGATGAAATGAAGTTGCATAAGCTACTTTATTTCACGCAGCGTGAGTGCTTGATTCAAAAGGGCGAGCCTATGTTTGATGCACAATTTGAGGCTTGGAAATATGGTCCTGTCATGGTTCAGATTCGCCAGCATTATAAAAATGATTCTCTCCCAGAATTGATGGATAAAGAGCAGGTTGTACAATATGAGCCAGTGTTTGATATGGTGTTTAAAACTTATGCTCCACAGAAGTCTTGGAGTTTGAGTACTTTAACGCATGGAGAGTTTTCTTGGAAACACGCAAGAGAAGGCTATGATGAACAGGATTCATCTGAGGTAGAGATGAAAACAGAAGACATTATGGTTGATGCCAACAGGGTTCGTGAAAGACGAGCAGTTTTGCGTCAATTAAATCTTTATACTGCATAAACCATGAGAATAACTGAGGAACAAATGGCTTTGATACATTCTCTTCGTTGTGAACGGCTGGCTTCTAATGAAGAGAATTTGCGATTGATCGATTCTTTCTATAGCACTCGAAACAACAATGTTGCGGATGCTTTGCTGAATGAGGCCTATCAAGAAGATGAGTCTGGTGTTGTTGCCTATTATGTGGTGAAAGATAGCGATGCTAATGTGTTGTTCTTCTTTTCTTTGAAGTGTGGATTGTTGTTTGATGAATTCATAGAAGGAGAAAAATTGACTAGGCTCAAGGAACTTTGTTCTACTTTGTCTGAAAAGCTGAATGGGGGAAACGTGCCAGAAGAAGATAGGGATGGATTGAAAGCCATTTTGGAATCTGTTAGGGCAAAAAAAGGATTGAAGAAAGATGAAGTGGCTCGTATCCTTCATACTACAACAGATTCTCAGGAAATCAATTCTATTTTCGACAAAAACATCAAGAATGTGGGCAAAACCTTTGCTGGTGTGGAGATTGTGCATTTCTGTGCCAATGATGATTGTCGTGAAGTTTGGGATAAATATAATCTTGACCAAAGTCTGGGAGCAATCGTCTTTTGGCATTTTATCGTTCCTTTGATTTTTGAGTTGAGAAAGATTGTTGGTTGTGAATATCTTTTCTTATTTGCTGCTGATTGTGACCCTGATGAGCATCTTGTGAACTATTATAGCCAAAAGTTGAAATTTAAGAAAGCAGACGAGCATAGTGCTGCAATGCCGATTTATGATTTTACATGTAAGTTCATGTATCAAGAAATTGCGGAATTAGAAAAGAAGCGAATGAAGTTCTATGAGAACTTTAATCATGATGAAGATGCTGTCTAATCTTTTTATACCTTGAAAAACACAGATTGATTTAGAAATTAAATTTTGAGATTACAATATACATAGGCTAACAAGGGCTTTGATAGAGCAATCAAGAAGGCAAGATTCGTGGGAAGAGAAGATAATCACTGCTGTCCCGTTTAGAAATCATCGGGTTAAATAGGCTAGGATACCATATGAGTGCAAAGGTACAAAATCAAATCGAATACATAACTTCTAGAACATAAAATATTGGATATTAATAACTTATATAATAATCGTCCAGACTAAACGGGACACTAGTGCAGATTTGAGTGAAGCTAAGAATCAAGAAATCCACAGCTGGCTTGAGTGCCTGCTGTGGATTCTTTGTTTTATATTAAAGTGTAAGATTCTATAATACTGTCTTACTGATCAATCGTAATGGCATCGCCTTGTAGCGACCGGTGTTATTTCCATTACTACCACTCACGAAACGTACGTTTGATATACCCTGCTTTCCATTGTATATATCGAAATAGTTGTACCAGAAACCATACTCAGGACTACCTTTACTAAAGCCTTGAGTTTCTGAGAGTAATGACTTGGTCCAGAAAATCACATGATTTGGATTCTTAAGACTTTGACCTTCCAGGTATCCTCCGTATGGAAAATAGATGGTTTTCAACTCAGAGCTTGTTGTTTCCATAAACGTACAATAATACGATTCTCCAAGAGCAGTTTGACGCGTTTCTGTTTTAAGTCTCTTGGCATTAACCAAGTCCTCAAAGACAGATTTATCTGGTATTTCGAAGCCTTCAGGTGACAGTTCTGAGGACAGGTTTCCCTGCGTAGCATCTGGAGAAGTCTTATTTTCAGAAATCTTGAAGTATCCACCGATGGCACCTTTGTTGTTTTTGAACTCATTGATGTCTGGCACATAAGGACTATTATCGGTAGCACCCAGATTACGGTCAAGCATGATGTAGGTTTTAGTTTGTCCCTGCACCTTCACTACACCATAATAGAACATACCTTTTACCTTTAGTTTGTCATCACCACCCTCTGCTAATTCATATTTGTTTGCCATAGCATCTGTTATCTCATGGAAGATACCAGTATGATAAACAGTGTAGGTGATGTTGATACCAGCTGCATTCGTTATCGTAAAGGTGCCTTTCCAAAGATCATAATTATTATCGCGATCATCTTTCAACGTCACTTTCCAGTATTTTCCGTCAGCGCTAACAGTGAAATGGCCATCTTTATCTGTCAGTTTATTCCCTGTCGAATTATCCACTGTCTCATTATCCACTGTCAGTTTATCTCCTGTCTTATTAGGAATCTTATAACTGTAGGCATTCTTACCTACAGTAAAATGAAGACCATCATTTCTTACTACTTTTTGCATTTGATCTGGGCTGATTCCTTTAACGTCATTATCCAACCAGGCAAAATAGTCCGGGTGAATCTCACTGTCATTTTCTAACATGCTGACTTTTCGATTAGGGTCGTCTCTCATGAAATCGTAGCCCGCCTGAGTTATCTTCACATCAAGCTTGAGATCACCAGAAGATATCGTAACCGTTTCTGTTCTTGGGGTTTCATGAATGTTTGGATCCAGCGTAAACTTCAAAAGATATTTTGTGCCAGAAGATGACAGGCTACCACTTTCAGGAGTTGTAATTCCTTCACCCACCTGAGTATAGCCTTTAATCCAGCTATCTTTTTTGAAATTTACATTATATGTTGCAGATTCGAGCGTAGTGACCAAAGTGATTTTTGCTTCAGTAACTGCTGCCTTGAGGGACAGATTATCGCTAACACCCAGTTCATAATCTTTGCAAGCTATCATATTGTAGATGGCAGGATTGTCATCTACAACATCTGCCTCCAGTCTGTTTTCCGGATCAGAGTTGACAGCATCATCCAGTTTTTCGAAACCATAGTCATTCACCTTGGTTACGGTGATGGTATAGTTATGGTTTCTCAAGAGGGCATACTGGTCCTTCTTGGTTTTTGCATCCTTGTAAAGCCCCACTTTATAGTAACCTTCTATACCCTTGTATTTAGCCTTGATGATAACGTTAGCTACACCTGCAGAAGTTTCAGTTACCGCTACTTCACGGTGAGTTCCATCGCCAACATCAGTGCTGCTAAATTCTGTTGTTGGTGCTAAGTCTTCAGTAAGGACATTATAACCAGCAGGAGCAATAGCACTCTTGGCAGCGGTATGATTAATGATAAGACCAGCATCTTTTTCAGGAAAAACAGTCTCTACCGCATTTACCGCATCAGCTACTTTCAAGGTAACCTTGGCATATGGTCTGAACAAATCGACAGTTGGTGTACCATTCAAGAGAGTCTCTAAAGATACGCTACCCCAACATATTGGGTTGTTTGTATCTATTTCTCTATATGCAGCTTGCAGGTCTTTTGCTTCTTCTTCTGTGAGGTCATTTATATTTGTTACCAGATGAACCGTTTTAGTTCCAGATGGGACTTTACTGATTGTTGCCGGATACGTTCCGTCTGCATTCTTGCTTCCAATGTTGACATTCGCCATACCTTTGTAAGTATTGCTTTCGCCATAAAACACAGCAGTAACTTTACTAATGCTTTCATCAGCGCCCGCTCTAGTATTAATTTTCTTTTCGGAGAAGTTGGGCAACTCAATGTTCAAGGTTACCCCCTCGGCAGGGATTTCATCCCCGCCGAGTCCGATAGTCTCCATTGCATCCTTGCAAGAAACAAGGCAAAGGAGCAATCCTATCCATATCATTAAATGCTTTATCTTCTTCATTTTTTTTCAATATTATTTATTCTGATACGCCATCAGGCTTACCTTGCTGCCATTTTCCATCTGCGTAATAGCCAGTATCGTCTTTGAAACTATTGCCGTCAAAGAGGAGGATATTGGTATCCTTCAGATTGATTCTGATATTTTTGTTATGTTCGCCTTTGATAGCCTTCAGGTGGATGACAGTTTTCCACCAATCAGTTCCCACTTTTTTTAATGTCCAAGAGTTACCTGTCATTTGATTATCACCTGTGGTTTTGTCTTCGATTATGAATTCACCACCACCCTTAATACCATAATTCTTCCACCATCCCCACGTACGTTCTTGGGTATATATGGTAATCGCAATATTTTCAATTTCAGGCATGTCATCATACATATGCCATTCAGGATCGGATGTAGGGTCATATACGATCCATCCTTCATGATCTTCATAATCGAAGAGAGGAATACCCGGTTCCATATGGTGAGGACAGCGATGCTTTGTAAAACCAGCATCAACATTCTCACAATTGTTAAACATAATCAAAGTCTCACCTGGTTTTATTTTTCTGTTTTCTTCTTCGTCAGAAGGAATTTTTCTAACAGGGTTCATATCTACAGCGAAGTCCTTATAATACCATCCAGTGTTGGTGTTGTCTGCAACCATTCTTTCACCAGGCCAATTAGATCTGTCTTTACCATCTGGAGCATCTTGTACAGCAGTATATATCCATCTTTTTTGTTTGATATTACCACTACCATCTTGTGTTGTCTCACCAATTTGAGTATATACATAGATGTGGTGGTTTTTCGGTGTAGATTCATCAGTATCAGTTGAATTTGCATTCCAACCATCACTCCAGTTTTTGCTGCCTCCTTCTGACAATATTCCCTGAAAGCGATCTTCAGTACCTCCAGTATATTTATTGCGGTCATTAATCGCTCTGAAATAAATACGATAGTCATCGACAGGAGGTCTTACTGTTACACGAACTGGCTGAGAATTAGAGCCGTCTTTTGACTTTACCGTGAATTCATGAATGGTGGTTGTTACAGGATCTTTCGTAGCTGTAACCATGAATGTTCCTGTAGCGGCATCCGATGAAGCTAAACTCATTTTGATGGTAGAGTAACCTTTTGTATCAGTAATTGTATTTGTATCTGTAATTCTATCCAGCACAATACCACCCAGGTTAGTATCCCATTTGATGGTTCTTGTATTCTTTTCTGGATCTGTACTATTATAGTAGATGACAAGTTCTTTTGTAACATCCAGATAAGGTGTAACATCATAATGTACATCTATATATTTCTTGAGATTATTTGCCTTGATCCAAACTTTGGCAGTGCCTTTTCGCTGATCTAGTGCATAATCACTGATTGGGATTTTTGGATTCACGCGAAACTCGATACTGTCTTTACCACGTTTGCTGCTAATAATGATGTCTTTTGAGGCTATTTTAGTATCGCATCCAGACTCTACTGTGGTAGCATTCGAATTATATGTGATATAATCATTTGTCAAACTAGTTACACTAGCCTCCGTCTTGCTTACCCACAAAGTGGTATGGTTGAAGTCGGCATCTATTGGTACTGTCTCCCATGGCTTGATGCTTACCTTGCAATCCAGCTCCATATTACCGAGGGTCTTGATAGCACCGGTAATCTCATAGAAGGTACCGCGAGGGAATACGGGTACGGTGCTGGTTTCATCCTTCTTATGACCCAGATTGATACGATAATTGTTGACTGCAGAACCTCCTACATTACCATTGATGGTAAGATAACTGCAGTCGGATTCTGATGAGATATATCGCTCTGGGAGATAATAGGTCTGCTGGAAAAGCCATTTATCCGCAGGGTTTACGGGTGGATTCTCTGTTGCTGTTCCTGTTCCTTTAATATCGTCTCTATTATTTGTTGCCGGCAGAGATCTGTTGTCTGTCCAATCGGCATAGTATACGGCAGCTCCAGATGATGCCTCATACGGAGTACTTGGAATACCATCCTTGTATGCTTCTATATCTTCTTTTTTTGGCCAAGTTGGAGCCTCGAAATTACCGCCCCAGTAAAGATGGGTAAAAGGAGAGAGCTTCTCGGCTAAAATATTGTTGATGCTAAAGGGCTTGCCTCCGAAATTGGTTTTAACTTCTGGGTCACTTGGATCGAAGATAAGATTCAGCTTAACCTTTACGCATGTAAACTTCAGGTTAGCTGCCACCTCTGTATATTTATCACCCGCTGCTGTAATCACGGTTTCAGCGAGCTTGCCTGCGGCATCCTTCTCAGGCTCATAAATCATCGGGATGTTTGTAGAAACAGGCATTCCCGGTTCTCCTCCATCTACATAGTTCAGTACTATATTTTTGAGTTCATTTTCTGTTTTGATAGTTTGACCACTCAACACCTTGTTCATATTGGCAACCACATAGATATGGTAAGTGCCCGGCTCGATTTTGAGCTGATAGTTAGCTACATGCGGCTCTACCATCATCGTAGCCAGTGGGGCAGGGAGGGTCTCTACCAGGAGCTTGCCATCATTTCCATTTCCTGTAGGGACAGGGAAAGCATAGAGGGTCAGGTCGTTGATCTGGCATTCATCTACCGTAGCATTATAGGTAGGAAGGCCGGAAGCATCGTCGGCACGGGTGCCGCGGCTGCTGAGCACGGTTGGCACGAGTACATGCAAGTTGCTTTCTGACGAAATGGGAGCGCGCTCGCCTCCAAGTTCGTCAGAGCAACTTACTGTAACCAACAATATAAACCAACTAACTAAACTTAAAATGAAATCTCGTATTTTCATTGTTTCCAATTTTTAAAGTCAAATACTCTTATGAGCTAAATGCCCGGAAGGGGC
The DNA here is from genome assembly GCA_959596915.1 of Segatella copri. Taxonomy (GTDB): domain Bacteria; phylum Bacteroidota; class Bacteroidia; order Bacteroidales; family Bacteroidaceae; genus Prevotella; species Prevotella copri_N. The sequence continues at coordinate 35,368 of CAUFXJ010000025.1, read as the reverse complement.
TCTGACACCTGAAACGGTTAGAAATCGACACGCTGGATGCGCTTGACCCAATCCAGAATGGAGATTCTGAGCTGCATATACTTCCACTGGTTGCCCTGGAGGAAGAAGTCGAGCTTGTAGTCGTACTCACGGTCCAGGAATTCCTGTGCTGAATAATGGCGTTCGAAGGCACCACGGCCTTGTGCCAGACAGTCAGCAAGATTGATGCGTGCCACCTCTTCGCCAGTAGTCTTGTTCGTGATGGTGAGGATGGCGTTCTTGTCGTTTTCTTCTACCGGATGCCAGATGAGTCGGGAGAACATGAGGGCGGCATGAGCGGTGCGCTCCTTTACATTGCCCTCGGTATCCTTAAACTCAGTGGTCCAGGTGTAGTATGGGGTATATGTCAACTCCTCGTCGGGGAGGAGAGAGTTGTCGTAACTGATATCGCCGTTGGCATTGGTTATCTGATAACTGAAGTCATCGGCATTGATGTTGGCAGGCTCGTCCAGCTGATGCAGGCTGATGGTGAGCTGCTTGGTATCACGAACCAGACCGATGGTATGGCGTGTAACCTGCAGGTCTTTTACTTCAACCAGTTCGTTGCTGAGTCCTTGCCAGAGTGTATCGAGCGGTTGGCTCTGGTTGTTCACCTTGCCCTGTTCGCGGTCGAGTCGTGCATGGAGGGCTGTGATGTTGTCACCCTGCTGTGGCAGAGCTATCTGGAATTTGGCACCTGGCTGCGCGAGAGCATCTTCGTATTTCTTTTGGAAGGCGAAGGTTGCGAATCGGTATTTGCCCGGTTCCAGATTGATTCGCATGGCATAGTTAGGGTTCTTGAGCGGCTGTGATGTCGCATCGTTATAGGCATCATGGCGAGCAATGAAGTTGCCCTGCTCGTCGTATACGAATACGCTGAGGCCGCCCACATGATCATTGAACATGTCGGCACGCTGCACGTTGTAGTCGTACTTGAACTGCAAGTCAACACCCATGTCACAAGGAGGCAGGTCGTCGTGCATCAAGTCGTTGCAGCTGCTGAGCAAACTGCCCGCCATGATGAATCCCCATCCCATGCATATATTCTTGATCCAACTGTTAAACTTCTTGTTTGCCATGATGCTTATCTGTTTTATGAAAAAGTAAAGTGTATAAATTGATTCTTATTCTTCCGATATAGCCAGCCGCTCCTTAGCGCTAGAGCGGCTGAGCTATATATAATAATGTGTAATGGATTACAAATCTACATCCTGTGAACGCTTAGCCCAGTCGAGGATCTTCACCTCTACGTTGATGTACTGTTCGTTCTCGTCGTCTGGATCAGTAGGCTTAACCTCTGGAACGTCAGGATAACCAAGACCAGTAACCTTATTTACAGAAAGCTCGTACCAGTTGTTGCGGAGTACACCGTAGCGACCGAGATACTTATCGTTCGCTGTACCATAAGCTTCGCCAGCATTCCAAGGAGTCAACGCGTTGAAGTGCTTGATGCGAGCGATGTAGTAAGCCTCGCCTTTGTAATATGTAGAGATACCAACTCTTTCTTCTTTTGCTGTTTTTTCCTTTAAGCCGAGCTTTGCATTGATCTCATCAACTTGGTCAGGAGTAAGAGCGGTTGTGGTTGTACCAGCGGTTGCACCAGCGGTTGTAACATGAGAAACATTAGCAGCAGCAACAAGATGAACTCCTGCCTCTGTCAAGTTATTTGTAGGAGCATCAAGCGTTACTGTAACGTTGTCAGGATTAGTCTCACCAAGTACCTCCTGAGCCTTAGCCAGAATCTGAGCCTTAAGATCTGCTTCTTTCCAGAGAGCGGTATTGTTACCAATCTTATAGAATGTCTTTTCTGTACCTGTAAAGCCCTTAGGAGTGAAGACAGCCTTAAACACTACACGTGTGGTCTGACCCTGCTTCATGTTGTTAAGATCGAAGGTGTTCTCAAGGCAATACTGAGGATGGGTCTCACCTGCCTCACCTTTAACCTTATCTTTTGTAATCATGTTGAAGGCAGCCTCGCAATCACTAACAGTTGAAAGACCTGTGTTATAGTTTGGATCAGTACCCCAATATACACGCTTGAAGGCAGAAGTAGTTGATCCATCATAGAAACGAGTATTAGCCCATATATCAGTCCAAGAGGTCTTCAAACCAGCAGTCTGATGAACCGGGAAGGTTGACTTATTGGTTACGTCGAGCTGCCAAGAGTTTATTTTCACGTTGGCCTCTTTGTATGTTCCATCAGCAATATCGTAACCAGTTGGCGTAAAGTCCTTCATTGTAACCTTAGCCAAGCCACGCTCTACATATACTGTTGTGGCTGCAGAGATCTCAGCCTGCTGCTTAGAAGCATAGATTTTATCAATCTTTACGAGAGTTTCAGGTTCACCAGTTGCAACATACTTAGGAGCGTTTGCCATAAAGAAACCTTTGTCATACTTCAAGTAGTTGGCAGCATTTGCCTTAGAAACGTCTTTACTCCAATTTGCATAAGTATCGGTAGTAGCAGTAGGCAATGTTACCTTCTTGTTAGTAGCATCAACATTATTGTTGAGAAGAATCAGAGCATAATAATTGCCACTTTCTCCCACAGCAGCATTAGTAAGCTTAGCTGTCACCGTGGCAGTAGTGGTAATACCACTATTTGCAGGATCTTGCTTTGTCCAAGGTACCATACTACCAAGATCCACTGTCTCTATGTACTTGTAGTCATCCCCGTCTTTCTGGAAAACAAGAAGAGTAGCATCATTTACAGCATACTCATCAGCAGTACCTTCATCAAATGAAGGCTCGCCAGCTGTGGCACGAGTACCTCTTGCACCAGAAGTAGAACCGCTTGTAGAAGGCAAGTTGATGGTGAAAGTTGCATAACCAACACCTGCTTCATTAGTACCAGTACCTGGACCTGCGGTTCCCAGGTCCTCATTGCTTGAACAGCTTGCTGTCATAGCTGCGATGACAGCCAAGCCAAAATAATGTTTAATCTTCATAATCTTAAAAGTTAAGCTTGTTTATAATCGTTATTCTCTAATTTTCTGTTATTCCAATTCCTTTATCTGCTTGAAGACATCTCTTACACGTTCTGCCTCTTTCGAGTTGCCTGCCTTGGCAAGATGCTTTTCGGCAGAAGTAAGATCACCTTTCTGTAAATCGGTGCAGGCGGCATTGAGATTCGCAGCCTCATCATCAGGGAAGAGGCGGACAGCGATGTCGAATACCTCGTTAAACTCTGGCGAACCAGGCTCGTAAGTCTGTGCCACCAGGAACATCTCCTGCAGAGAAAGCTGCTGAGGCTTGGTCTTCAATATCTCCTTTGCCTCTTCGATGCTGAACGGACGAACCGTGTAGGTTACCGTATAGTCGCTATGACGGAGACGAGGATAAATATGATCCAGGATGTAGCGGTAACTTGCCGGATGGAGCTTTCTGATCTTCAGGTCCTTATCGTCGGGAGCCAGCGAGGAGTTAGCTATCTCGAGTATTGCTTCCTTATCAGCCAGATTGCTAGCCTGAATCTTCTTCTTGAATCCTTCCCAGTCTTCCGGTGTAGCCTGATAGGTAAAGAGCTTGCTGTTTATGGTGTAGAGGCTGCTCACATAGTTGCGGAGGGCAGCTGCACGCTCGTTGGCAAGGCGCTTGTTGTTGGCATACGAACCATCAGGCGAAGCAAAACCGTGGATATCAATATCTGTGATTTCAACGTTCTTATCGTTCTTTACCAGGTCGCTGGTGGAAGTAATCTTCTTCAACTCAGTAGCATTCTCACGGAAGTTGGCAAGAATATTACTCTTGTTGAGCTTGAAGCTGAGATAAGCTTCACCCTTTTCGGCTCTCACCTTCTTGGCTTCCGCCTTCGGCTGCACGAAGAAGTCCTTCGTAACCTTCGGTGTACGGTCGATATCCGCAATCGGCGTATTGTCCTGTTCTATCAGGTTGCCGCATCCGCAGAGATCTTCTTTCACCGAGAGTTTGAACTTCTTCATCCATTTCTGATAAGGAACAGACTGGGCGAAGTAAACCTGCTGACTGGTCTTGTTCTTGCGGGTAAGAACCTGTGCCTGCGGATTCTTCTTGCTGTCGGCAAGTCGGCGGTATCTTACAGCCTGGTTTCTACCCTGGATGATGATAGGGTTGAGAGCGATAGAATCAGTTCCTACCATTACCGGTGTGAAAACAATCTGCTGCTCTGATTTCATCTTCAAATCGTTCAGATTCATACGGAAGGCAACGTCCATCCGGTTGCCGTTCTTGCGTGCTGAAACGCTGTCTACCTGAATCTTACCCCCTGCCAGCTGTTGAGCCTGAGCAGGCATGATGCCCTGAGAAAAGAGTATGCAGAGGGGCGAAATGACCGCATAAAGCTTCATTTTATCCATATTATGATTTCCCTAAAATTTTTTGTATTCTGTCTAGTTATTACGTGTTTATATTGTCAGTTTAAAACTACTGTTAAGTTATATTCTTAGAACACGTATATGAGAGATAGTGCGGCTTTTGTAGGGCCCACATAGTTGCGGTTGTCTTTGCCGAGACATTTTTCGCATCGTCCGTAAAGCTTGTAAGGACTGTAGGCATATCCCAAACCGATAGAGCCTTCGAAATTGAGGTGCTTATTGAGTAACCACTGATAGCCGTAGGTAAGGCCTCCACCTACATACCAGCCTTCATAGTGCCTGCCCTCCAGAGTTTTCGGCAGGATGCCGAAGGGCATGTCAATGTTTTTAATGTTGTATTCACCGCCTAGGGCATGGATTCCGAAGAAATGGCCTCCAAACTTCTGGCAGGTGTACCATCTGTATTCTGGCATAACATTCCAGAATCTCATCTTCTTGTCGCCCGAGAACTTCCAGGGGTTCAGGGTGCCGAAGAGTTGGAAGGTTGTTTTCTTGCCCGTGCCGATTTCGATGCCGGCGTTGGCAGATGTGGAAGCCCATCCCAGTAAGTTGGTCTTCAGAGCGACCTCCTGCGCTCGCGTCGTTGCCGTTGAAAGGATCAGCAGCAGCAACATAGCTGATTTAATGAATGTTTGCTTCATCATATCTTTACTTTTATATTTGGTTTCGTTTATATTAAACTTAGCCTTCGTTCGCTAGTTGGTATCTTTTTTCGGCTGCAAATATATGAGGATTTTCTATAGTAAGCAAGAAAATTTCTCAAAAAGGTTCTATTTATTTGTGCAAACGTTTGCACGTTCATGCAATCTGTTTGCGCACACACATCATAAAACACATGATTATAAGTGTAATTTGCACAAATATGCGTAAGGGCAATAAGTTTAATCATTTTTAGTCTTTCATTAACTTTGCGTTTTCATCCGTTTAATTTAATACATCTAATTATTCTTAAAAAAACTTGATAACCCATCTTATAATAAAGTAAATTATGTATTTTTGCATATCATAATTAAGATTAAAGCTATGACAAAGAATACAATGGCAAACAAACTTCCAAGGAAGTTGATTCAAAAGATGGAAATCGTGGGTGAGCAGATTAAGCTTGCCAGATTACGGCGCAACCTGAGCATGGCGCAAGTTGCAGAAAGGGCAACATGCTCGGAAGTTACACTTTGCAAGGTAGAGAAGGGATTACCAACGGTTTCCATCGGAATTTACCTTCGTGTACTCTATGCTCTTCAGCTGGATGATGACATCTTGCTCCTGGCAAAGGATGACAAACTCGGAAGGGCATTGCAGGATATAGGACTGAAAAATCGTCAACGAGCATCTAAAAAGGAGTAGGAATGGAACGACTGTTTGTTTTCGCTGATTTTAACTGGCTCGGCAAAGCGGAGCTGGTAGGGGAGTTGTGCTATGAAAAATTGCGCGGCTCTGACAGTTATGCATTTAAGTTTGATGAGAATTGGCTTAAGGTTCATGCCGGAATCAAGCTTTCAGAGGACATCAACAATTACCCAGGCATGCAATATACCCAGCCAGGAAGTGATATTTTCGGATGTTTTTCTGATGCTTTGCCAGATAGGTGGGGACGTACCTTGCTCAAAAGAAGAGAACAGATACAGGCCGCTGAAGAAAAAAGAGCCGTCAGAACACTTTCTTCGTTCGATTACCTCATAGGTATCGATGACTTCTCCAGAATGGGTGGATTTAGGTTTAAGAAGGAAATGGAAGGTGATTATATCAATGTGTCTCCATCTCTCAAGATACCCCCATTAACAGAGATTAGAGAATTGGTTCATGCCAGTCAAGAAGTAGAAAGATCTGAAGAGAATGATGTTTTGCCTGAGAAAAAATGGATAGCGCAGCTCATCCAACCTGGTACTTCATTGGGTGGCGCAAGACCTAAAGCAGGCGTATTGGATGAAAAAGGTAATCTATGCATCGCGAAGTTTCCTTCTCGAAAAGATGACTATGACGCAGGACTTTGGGAGCACTTTTCTCACCTGCTAGCTCAAAAGGCTGGTATCCTGGTAGCTCAAACCAGGGTGTTGGGAGGATTGGGTAAATATCACACACTCCTGTCTAAACGCTTTGACCGAACTGCAGAAGCTAAGAGAATCCATTTTGCGTCATCCATGTCTCTGCTAGGATTGAAGGATGGAGATAATGCACAAGGTGGTTATGGTTATCTCGATATTGTTGATTTCATACTCCAAGGTTGCTGCGACGTAGAGAAAAATCTTCTGGAACTCTACCGAAGGATTGTCTTCAACATCTGCATTGGAAATTCTGATGACCACTTCAGAAACCATGGCTTTCTACTCACACCAAAGGGCTGGACTCTATCACCAGCCTATGATATGAATCCTACCCTCAATGAATATCAGAGTCTTCTAATCAATGAATCTTCAAACAAGGCAGACATCAATATTCTGCTTGATTCATCTGAAAGCTACATGATTAAGAGGGAGAAAGCTGAAATCATCATCCAAGAGGTTCAAGCAGCAGTTAGTCAATGGGAAAGTTTAGCTACTCTGCTCCAAATCCCGGCTAGAGAGATGGCTATGTTTAAAGAAAGGTTTAAGCTTAACCTATAATATAATGAAGTATCAAGTCTATTTACTTCATTATATTATAGGTTATCCTGCAGTCTCTATCATGTCGATGATGGTATAGAAGAGTTTTGGACATAAAATCATAGTTTTTGGGACAGAAAGACGAAGAAAGCAAGTGAAATAAATATATAGACATCTTATAGTTCGTTGTCTAGGATTTCCATCATTTCTGCTGCTGTAATCACTTGCGGTTCTTTTGGAAAGTGTTTGAGATTTCCTGTTACTAAGAAGGAGTCTTTCGAATCCCTCCGTCTCCCTTTAGCCAAAGGGAGCTCCACCTCTAACCAAGCCTTCCTCCTCAGAAGGAAGGATGTAACCGCCCTACTCGGTGCTCGGAACCGCTACGCTATAAGGTTGGCGGGGCATCAAAGCCCTCGCCATGGTTGTGCGGGATGGGACCGCCTAGGTGTTAGTGGTGATACGACATCTACTGCTTTAGATGTATTCATTTGAGAAAAAGCGTAACTTTGGCGGCAAGTTATATAAACTAAATAATAATGTGATTTTCAGAAATGGTTTGATGATAATGACAAGAATGGACTGGAATATAGACCTTTAACGTTAAAATAATGCAAGAAGTTTGGCGGTGTGAGGGGAAAAAAGTATTTTTGCAACCTAATTCAGTAAAACGTTTAAAAGGAGAAGATTATGAAACAGATATTAGTTACGGTAGATACTAACCAGCCTCTGCAAAACATTCGTAAGGCTATTAATATGCTTCGTGGTGTTGTGTCAACTACAGTTGTAAAAGAGCCTGTCTTGACAAAGACACAGAAGCAGCAAGCTTTTGTGAAGGAAAGTTTGACAAGAGCATTGCAGGAAGTGAAACTTGCAAAGTTGGAAGGAAGAAAACTACCAGATGCAAGGGATTTATTAAAAGATTTAGAAATGGAAGATTGACATGAAAATACATGTTGAATATGGCTCTGAGTTTAAAAGACAGTTTAAACGTTTGGCTAAAAAATATCATTCATTGAAATCTGACTATGATGCTTGGTTAGATGAAATTTACAAGAATCCTCTTGTTGGAGATGACCTTGGTGGTGGCGTTCGTAAGATAAGAATGACCATTGCTGACAAGGGTAAAGGCAAAAGTGGTGGTGCAAGAATCCTAACTCTTAATGTAAAAGTTAGTGAGGATGGTATGAATGTAACTCTTCTTACAATCTATGACAAGGGAGAAATCTCTAATGTCAAGGATGAATTTATAAAATTCTTGATAAAAAACTTATAAGCAATAATTCCCAATCTGTAAGTTGATTGGCTTACGGATTGGGAATCTAGGAATCTCCTATTCATATTAATGGATATCAAACTCTTCTGCTGCAGATGCTTTGTTTTCCTTGGGTTGTGGGTTGGGTACGAAGCCAAGGATGGCAACCAGACAACTCATCTCGGTCTTCTTCAATGGTCTTTACACCCCCTTCGGTTCCCCCGTTAGCGGGGGACAGAAACCTCAGGGAAGAAGAGGGAAACCGCTCCTCCTCGTCGCTCGGAACCGCTACGCTCTAAGGTTGGCGGGGCATCAAAGCCCTCGCCATATTTTGCGGGATGGGACCGCCTTATTATAGCTTGCTGAGGTAGGGAATAGCAGTTTATAGTTTACAGTTAATAGTTTACGATTGATTTCGTGGTTATTTGATGATAAGTTGCAGATTTCTTGTGATTTTCTTGGTGGTTTCGAAGAATATGTGTAATTTTGGTGGCTGAATGTTGAACTAGAATAAATAGGAGGAAGAATATTTGGATAGTTAACAAGAGAAGAGGCTCTACGCCGTTGGAATGCTTCTAAGGAAACTGTTAAAATTTGGAAAAACGGACAAAAAGATGCGTAAATACCTTGGAAAAACGGACAAATTATCGTATATTTGCCATGGAAAAGCGGACAAAATACGTTCGTTTAATATTAGAAAAGGGGACAAGGATATGATTAAACGTAAGATAGACAGATATTTAGCTGATTTCTTCGAAACGAATAAGAAAGCTTTGATGTTGACAGGAGCAAGACAGATAGGAAAAACATATTCTATCCGTCGTTTCGGTCATGAACATTTTGAAAGATTCATAGAAATCAACTTCATCGAAAATCCAGGCTTGGTAAAGGTCTTCAGCAAGGCGAAGAATAGTCAGGACATCTTGTTGCGTCTCTCCACTGTGACCAGCCAGGATTTGATCAAGGGCAGTACCCTTGTGTTCTTTGATGAAGTGCAGGAATGCCCGGAAATCGTAACTGCCATCAAATTTCTGGTGGAAGAGGGGAGCTATCGCTATGTTTTAAGCGGTAGCCTATTGGGTGTGGAGATCAAGAATCTCCGTTCTGCACCAGTGGGATATATGGATGTGAAAGATATGTATCCTCTTGATTTGGAGGAGTTTGCTACAGCAGTTGGTATCAACGATAGAATTATAGATGCTTTGAGGAAGCATTTTACTGAAGGGACTGCTGTAGATGAATTCATCCATGAAAAGATGATGGAGGTATTCCGCCTTTATCTTATAGTAGGTGGAATGCCTGCAGCTGTTGATAAATATCTGGCTACCAATAATCTGCAAGATGTAATGGCAGAGCAGCAGGCTATCATACGTCTCTATAAGCAGGATATAGCGAAATATGACCCTGACCATAAATTGTATATTCAGGAAATCTTTGACAGGATCCCTGCTGAGCTTGATGCCAAGAACAAGCGTTTCATATTGAAGAACCTGAATGAAAACATCAAGTTTGCACGTTATCAGAACAGTTTCTTGTGGTTGAAGGATGCCGGTGTAGCTTTGCCGGTATATAATGTTGAGGAGCCTACTGTGCCGTTGATTTTGTCGAGCAGCAGAAACTTATTCAAGCTGTTTATGGCAGATATTGGTCTTTTGGCAAGTCTTTATGCGGATGGCATTCAACTGAAGATTTTGGATAACGAACCGTCCATCAACTTTGGTTCGGTATATGAGAATGCCGTAGCACAAGAGCTCTGGGCGCACGGTTTCCAGTTGTATTATTATAACAACAAGCGCCAGGGTGAACTGGATTTTGTGATAGAGCAAAATGGTGAGGTGTTGCCGATAGAGGTTAAATCGGGCAAGGATTATGAGCGTCACAAAGCGCTTACGAATGTGGTGAACTCAACAACTTATCAGATTTCTAAAGCCTATGTGCTGTGTAATGATAATGTGAAGAAGGTGGGAAAAATCACTTATCTCCCTATTTACATGCTGATGTTTATCAAGAAGGAGCAGAAGCTGCCTACCAAATATTCCATTGATTTAAACGGACTGGTTTAAAGGAGCTCAGTATTAAAAGAGAGTCCGGTTTTTTAAAGGACTCTCTTTCATTATATTATGGGTTATTCTACAGTCTCTATCATGTCGATGATGGTATAGATTGGCAAGATATCAAATGAAAATTAGCCTCCTATATCTATGAATCTCCTATTCATATTAATGGATATCAGACTCTTCTGCTGCTGATGCTTTGTTTTCCTTGGGTTGTGGGTTGGGTACGAAGCCAAGGATGGCAACCAGACAACTCATCAAAGGACTGATGATGTTGAAGAAGCAGAAGGGGAGATAGACAAGTGTCGGGATACCAAGAACCGTACTCTGCGTCATACCGCAGGCTGTCCATGGAACCAATACGCTCGTTACGGTAGCGCTATCCTCTGTACTACGGCTCAAGAGTTCCGGACGATAGCCTCGTTCGGCATACTCATCCTTATAGATAGATGCATTCATAATAATGCTCAGGAACTGGTCACCCATTACGAGATTGAGCAAGACGCCTGATGTCACGGTGCTGCAGACAAGCGATACGGTGCTGTGGATGCTTTTCAGGAGCATGTGGGTAATGGCGTGAAGCATGCCGCTGGCTACCATACATGAACCGAAACACATGGCACAGAGGATGAGCCAGATGGTATTGAGCATGCCAGCCATACCTCGGGTGGCTACGAGATCATTGATGTTAGCCATGCCGCAATCTACCTGGGTATGGGTATAGCAGGTGGTCATGATTCCTTCAAAGAGGCTTTTGGCAGAGATGCTGTCTTCACCTGCTATCCCTACAAGTACTTCCGGCTGGAGAATGAGGGCACAGATGCATGCTGAAAGGGCTGAAAGAAGAAGGGTGATGAGGGATGGCGTCTTACGGTAGATGAGCCATCCTGTAAAAGCCGGAACGAGCATGGTAAACAGAGAGATATTGAATCCATGGCTCAGACCGGTAAGATACTGGCTGATATCCACTGGCTTGGAATCATAACAGAGTCCGATGATGAGATAGAGTACCAGCGAGAGCAGGATGCTTGGTATGGTAGTATAGAGCATATAGCGGATATGTGAGAAGAGATCCGCTCCGGCTATACTCGAAGCAAGGACGGTGGTATCGCTCATAGGCGAGAGTTTATCCCCGAAATAGGCACCGGAGATTATAGCTCCAGCGGTGTAGGGGGCTGGTATACCCAGGGCATCACCGATTCCCATCAGAGCAATACCGATGGTGGCAATTGTGGTCCATGAGGTTCCCGTCATCACAGAAATGATGCTGGAGATGATGCATGCGCAGGGAAGGAAAAAGGTTGGCGACATGATCTGCACACCATAATATATCAATGTGGGTACCACACCACTGATCATCCAGGTAGCTGACATCATTCCGATGAGCAGCAGGATCAGGATAGATACTCCGGCATCGCCCACGGTCTTTTTGATCATCTCTTCAAAGATATTCCATTTCATCCTATAGATGCCCATACCGAGTGCTACACAAACGGCTGTGGCTATCATGAGGGCCACCTGAGAGGCACCAGCCAGGGCATCATCAGGGAAGATTTTGACAACCAGGACGATGAGGGTGATAAGTACTGCCAGCGGTATGACAGAAATAAAAGGATGTGGTGCAACTGGCTGCAGAAACGAGCAGGATGCCTGATGCTCTGCAGCTTGAGATTTCTGTTTCTTTTCTTCTTGTTCCATTTGTTAATATTCTCTTATCATTATAGTCTTTCATTTACTTTGCGTTTTCATCCGTTTCTTCAACGCTTTTCTTCTGTGTATTCGGCAAGAATCCTGCTATGATGCCGAGCAATGGCAGGAAGGCACTCACCTGGAAGATAAACTCGATGCTCGTCTTGTCTGCTAACCAGCCGAAGAAAGCAGAGCCCAAACCTCCCAAACCAAACATCAGTCCGAAGAAAATGCCGGCTATCAGTCCTACTTTATCTGGCATCAGGTCGGTGGCATATACCACGATGGAAGAGAAAGCCGAGGCAATGATCAATCCTGACAGGAAGGTAAAGATGATGGTCCACGTGAAGTTGACGAAAGGCATGGCGATGGCGAAAGGTGCTGCTCCCAGGATGGAAAACCAGATGACATACTTTCTGCCGAACTTGTCACCCAGCATTCCTCCTGCCACAGTTCCTATGGCAAAGGCTGCAAGGAACACGAAGAGACACAGCTGTGAAGTCTGTACCGAGACACCGAACTTATCCATCAGGAAGAAGGTGAAGTAGCTCGTGATGCACGCCGTATAGAAATACTTGGAGAACACGAGCATGATGAGGATGAACAGTGCCCAATACTTCACCCTTTTAGAAATATGGGTATTGAGAAGCGGTTGTTTCTGAGGATGGTTCACCACGTAAGCCAGTCGTGCCTTGTACCAGACTCCCAATCTTACCATGATGATGGCAGCGAGGAGGGCTGCAAGGGCAAACCAGGAGATGGCATGCTGTCCGAAAGGCAGGATGATGATGGCAGCCAGCAGCGGACCTACTGCCGATCCGCCATTGCCGCCCACCTGAAAGATAGATTGTGCCAGACTCTTCTTGCCTCCCGATGCCATCTGTGCCACTCTTGAAGCTGTGGGATGAAACACGGATGAGCCCAGACCGACGACGCTCACAGCCAGGAGAATCAGAAAATAATTCTCGGCAAAAGCCAGCAGGAGCAGGCCCACCAAGGTGAAACACATGCCGATGGAGAGGGCATAGGGCCGGGGATGCTTGTCAGCATAAAGCCCCGTAAAAGGTTGCAGGATGGAAGACGTCATCTGGAAGACCAGCGTGATGATACCTATCTGTGCAAACGAGAAGTCGAACTTATCCTTCACAATCGGATAGATGGAAGGGATAATCGACTGAATCATATCATTCAAGAAATGGGAAATGCTACAGATGATGAGCATGGAATATACCGTACCCTCTACCATCTTAGGATTTCCCTTGATTTTACTACCTATTGACTTGATGTTCATTGTATTAATTTAAATTATTCTTTTTCAAGCACTGGCGCCATGAAAAGATTTCCCGTTCATGATTCTCATTCTGATTTACGATTGAATCTTTGAATTCTTTCTTTGACTATTCGTAAATAGGTGCGTTTCATCTTTTCAGTCAAAAAAGAATTGTTGACCAAATGCTCTACTTCGTCAGGCAAGACTGAAAAAGAGTCAAGAATCATTTCTATACGCTTCTTCTTCAGACCGATATGCTCTCCGAATCTCTCAAAGTCCAGACGGCAAGGATGTCCTGTCCGCTCATACACATCACTTTTCTCCATAGTCAGAGAAAGCCCTCCATTCAACCCCAAATCATCGCCCTCGATATGGAGACAGGTGTTCATCAGGTCATAGGCGGGAGCAAGCTGGTAATGGTCGCCAATTCTCATGATGGAGAAGTTTTTCAGATGGTCGTCGCCGTTGCCGTAGATGTAATTGAATACAACCAACTTAAAGAAACGTTCCATGGCTATCATCCAGGCAGGAATAAATCGTTTTATTGCACAGGCAATATCCTCGAAGCATCCATCATATTTGAAATAAGTACCTTGCTCGGCTTCATTCTTACCAACCAGAGAAGCGAAATCCTCCATGAGATATTTGCTTCCATCCTTGGCTATGTCAAATCTCTTGGTAATATATACCATATCTCCATGAGGGGTAAAGCAAAGACCATTTTCTGCTGTAATGATACCATATACCTGTGAAGCTATCTGCATGGTAAGATGCTCGTTAGCAGGAATCTGCTTCCTGGTATAAAGAGTATTGTCCCAAGGTGCCGGCTTCAGAATATAGCGAGAGCGTTCATCCGTCTGCGAGATTCTGATGATTCCATTCTCTATCACTGCAGGAAATTTCTCCTGAGCTCCAGAAACAGAGATACGTCTCATGGCTATCATAGTCTCTGATGTCTTACTGATTTCATCTATTTCAAAATCAAGTAAATGCGACACTTTCTGACCATCAAACAGTTTTTTGCAAGCTGTAGGAGAGTAAGTGGAAAAACCATCTGCAAGGGTGGATGGGCAATGATTTAATTCTTTCATGATTCTACTTCTTTTACGGTTATTGCTCCTATCGTATCATGGGTTGCTATCTTCAGAAGAAGTCCAAAGAAATCCTTCTCATCCAAGCGCCAACTTCTGCAGACTATCTTTCTGTTTGCTCCTTCTGGAAGCATATTGGTAAAAACAGGGAATAGATAATCAGACTGATAAGGCTCTTCCCTGAAAGGCATGGTAAGTGAGACTGGATCATGGGTCCTATCCATCATATACTGCTTGTCGTATGTGAAGGTATAACCTCTGCCAGGAGTTGACTCCTCTAAGAATCCTGCTTCTGTGTCGTGACAATAAACGATAGCTTTTCTCATGACTTACTTTATTTAAACTGTTTGACGAATCTCATATTTAACCTCCATGCCAAGGATATCCATGATTTTTTCAACCGTCGATAGAGAGGGGTTTCCTTTACCACTCTCTATTTTCTTGATGGTTGAAATGGCTATCTCAGACATGTCAGCGAGGTCTTGCTGGGTAATCCCCAAGGCCATACGCTGCAATTTCATTACTTCTTGAATTTTCATACCAAGTAGTATATTATATTGTACTTTTCCTGCAAAGTTAACAAAAAAATCTAGATTACGCAAAAAAAGGTATAATATATTGTTCTTTTTATAAAAAATTATAAGTTCCTGAGATTTTTCTTGGTTAGTACTTTCCCATTTTCTAAGGGTGATTATGATAAATAGGCGGTACGTATATATAAATATTTGTACTTCGGAAATATGCGGGTGTCAAATATTGTTTCTTAATTATCGCAATTTCCGTATTTTCAATCTAGAAGGTCATGATGATAAAAATCTTTTGGTTTGATAGCGTATTACTTGCTCTCTGCAAGACGAATCACCTATAGTTGTACGACCGTAAGGCTACAGTTGTACGACTATATAGGCTATAGTTGTACAACTCTGGAGTTATAGTCGTACAACTATAGGGGTTATAGTTGTACGACTACAGAATTCCGGATTTCCGAAGAAATTAGTGAGATTTATAACACGTTGAATATCTGGCGATTACGAATTTCGCCATATTTCCAATATTCTTCAAGAAATATTTTCCGAGCGGAAATTCGTGATTTTCAGAGGATTTAAATCATGATTTTGTAAAAAAAATAAGCCTGGTCAACTGACGGAACATGACATCTGTATAATGGGAAAGAAAGAGCGAACATGAAATCATCTGCCGATTCGTGACAAGCTGGGCAACAAAGGAGGAAGAACTCGACGAGCTAGACCGTATTCTTCAAGCTTACGCTTAAGAAGGCTAAGGCTGGTTCTCCTCCAGAATCATCCTTAGCAATTCTTCATTTGCCTCGTTGTTAATCTCTGCATCCTCCAACTCGGAGAAATAGTCAAGCGTAGCTGAACATTCGCCTGTAATATCTATCCCTATCACTTTCTCATGGGCATAGATGATGCGAAGCACGGCTTGGAGCTGCATAAGTGTCATATCTCCATTGCTCCAGTCGGTGATGGCATCCTGCTTTCTCAATACATCCTTGTCGATGGATATGTAAACCGGCTCATGTATAAGTTTACCAGCCTTCGACGGCCAAGCCTGGTGATGGTCTATCTCTGCCTGACTGTAGAACAACACCCTCTCTCTTAAGTGAACAGGCACCTGGGCTATCAACTCATCCGATGCCCCCACAATGATAATGTGTTTGACAAACGGGTTCTGCTCCAAAACATCTCTCACCCAACCACCACATGACACAACACCCTCCCATTCCGGTTGCTGCATATCCGGATGATGGTCGAAAACTATGAGCGAGAAAGGTTCATGAATTCTTGACACCCAATATTCCGTAAGATAATGGAAATCTCCGGAATCTATGAAATGAACAGCCTCGGCAGGAAAAGGAGCCAATCGGCGGTGCAGTTCCTCCCTACCCTCTTCGTCACAATAGCAGTCTACCCCTTTCATGTCCCGGCAATCTACATGGATAATATTCTTATTTGAGGCAAATGCCTCCAATTCGTATACGCCGGTAAAGTTAAGGAGAATGATAGGTATTTTCTTTTTCATATTGAATCAATTTTCTAAATGCTGGTTGCAAAAATACCTAATATTCATAAATACTTGATGAATTATACATTATATTATTGTTAAAATTAGATTTTTTTATACTTCTACACAAATTTACCAAAATCATATTAAAACAATTTAATTTTCAACAAAAACATAGTAATTTCGTATTTTTATATATATCTTTGCAGAAAATTGAAACATATAGTAATGGTATTTAAAAATGCACTTATATTGGATAAACATAGATGTAATGTTCCCCATTACATCCTCAACTGTAGTCTTCGGAAATAATATCTATCTTGCTTGAGATAACATATTATTAACGAATTTAAAATTACATGGGTTTAATCATTTTATATTTTTTAGGTGCTCTGTCACTATCCTTTTTATGCTCCGTCCTGGAGGCGGTATTACTTTCTACTCCGATGTCGTTTATCTCGATGAAGGAGAATCAAGGCAGCAAGACTGCCTCACTGATGAAACAGTATAAGAATAACGTAGACCGTCCGGTGGGTGCCATCCTTTCGCTCAATACCATCGCCCACACCATCGGTTCTGCCGGTGTAGGAGCCGAGTCAATGAAACTCTTTGGCGAAGAATACTTCGGTATCATTTCCGCCATTCTCACTCTGTTGATTCTGGTACTTTCAGAAATCATCCCGAAAACCATCGGAGCTTCATATTGGCGCTCTCTTGCCATGACATCTACCAAGATCATCCGTGTGCTCATCTTTATCACCTATCCTTTGGTACTGCTTTCGGAACTTATCACTAAGGTATTTACTCCGAAGAACCACCAGGCTTCCGTGAGTCGCGAAGAGGTATCGGCCATGGTAGACGTAGGTACTACAGAAGGCATCTTCCGCGAATCGGAAAGCAAGATCATCAAAAGCTGCATTCGCCTGGCAGGAGTAAAGGCAAAGGAGGTGATGACTCCATCCATCGTAGTAGAATCAGCCAACATGAATCTGACTACCAAGGAGTTTTACGAACAGAAAGAATGGAATTTCTCACGCATTCCCGTTTATGACAACAACAAGGATATCATTGTGGGATACGTATTGAAAGATATGGTTCTCAAATTGGTTTCAGACGATGAGTTCCAAACCAGATTATCCGAGCTGATGCGTCCTATTCTTTCCTTCAACGAGGATGAATCTCTATACCAGATATGGGAAAAGATGTTGGAAAAACGAGAACACATCTCTATCATCGTAGATGAATACGGATGTCTTAGAGGAGTGGTTTCCATGGAAGACGTAATCGAAACGATGACTGGCGTAGAAATCGTAGATGAAGACGATGTGGCAGTGGATATGCAGGCATTGGCTAAGGAAAAATCGCGCATGATGCACCAAGGTATTGTATCTGCCATTCCTGGCAGTAAAGCTTAATATTTACATTTTAACAAGAGAGGGTGGGTCATGGAGTTATGCCCCACCCTCTCTTGTTTATCCAGGAAATATCGCCACTTTGATGACTCCATCCTTGCGGTTCTCGAAAACATCGTATGCCTCTTCTATTCTTGAAAGCGGGAAACGATGGGTAATCAGAGGAGTGGTATCTATCTTTCCCTGGGCTATCAAATCAAGGATTTTCCCACAGTCACATCCATCCACACCTCCCGTCTTGAAGATGAGGTTCTTGCCATACATATCAGGAAGCGGAAGCATCTGCGGCTTGTCATACATCGCAACGATGGTGACGATGGCATTAGGACGGGCACACTTCCAGGCAAGCTGGAAGGTATCAGGTCCACCTGCAACCTCCATCACCACATCAGCTCCCCCATGCAGACTATGTTGTTTGACAAATGCCTCACAATCCTCCGGTTCAACAACCATCACCTGCGGATAATGCTTCTGGATGAACTCTCGCCTATCCTTTGATTTCTCACAGACGATGATGTTTCTCGGATTCTTTAGCAGGGTGCAAAGCAAACAGCAGACACCCGTAGGGCCAGCACCGATAATCAAGACTGTATCCTCTTCCGTAATTTCAGATATTCTCGTAGCCCAGAATCCAGTAGCAAGGATGTCGCCAACGAAGAGCGCCTGCTCATCGCTTACCGAATCAGGAATCTTGTTCAAGCCGGTTGTAGCATAAGGAACCCTCACATATTCCGTCTGCCCGCCATCGATTCTGCATCCCAGAGCCCATCCGCCATGTGGAGAAGTACAATTGTTCACGTATCCATGCTTGCAATAGAAGCATTCTCCACAGAAGGTCTCTACATTCACGGTTACTCTGTCGCCCGGCTTCACATGGGAAACCCTCTCCCCTACTTCCTCTACAATGCCTACCATTTCGTGGCCAACAGTAATCCCCGGTACCGCGCGAGGCACAGAACCATGCTTGATATGAAGATCACTGGTGCAGATACTGCTCAGCGTTACTCTTACGATGGCATCATGCTCATCTATTATCGTAGGCTTCACTTTTTCTGTGAAGCCAAACTTTCCTTGCTGGATATATGTAAATGCTTTCACCTTAATTATATATATATATAAGTATTATTATTCACGTTAAATCATGCTGCGAAGTTACAAAAAACATTTTAATCATACAAGAAAAAATACAGATTCTTTCTCACCTTTTGAGCTGTAAACTATTAAAAAGTCTGTCTTTTTTTACAAGTAAGACCATTTTTTGTGATTTTTCAGCAAACAAAACCATAAAATATACTCTGATGTTCAAATAGTTAGCCAAAAATTTGGAGAATAGAATATTTTTTCTTACCTTTGCAAATGAAAGATTTGAATTCAATTTTTTACAAAATATAGCATGTATCAAGATTTAGATTTTACTGATAACAATCACTATCAGGAAGATTATATAGATTCACCGGTTGATGATTTCGACTGGATGCCTAATTTATTTGCCAAGCTCGCAAATCACCTGCGAACTTCAACTTCTGCTGATGTTATCAGACTGGGAACCATCGGCTGCATCAGAAACCATGAGCCGGGAGATGATTCACTTCTCCAATGGGAAGAAGTAGAAACAATGCGCCGCTATATAGATAGCGTTAACAGAGGCTTGGGTGCACCAGAAGATCCCACACTCCAGCAGTTGCTCCATTCTACAGAATGGACTAACTATGGTATTTTTACCATGAACTTTATCTCGGATAAGAACCTCGACTATAAAGGAATCTGTGAGGTTGAAAATACAAATCTCTCATACGCCAGCATGGCTTTTTTAATTGCTCTGGTAAAAGGGATGAGTATGATTAATCTCAAACATCCTTCAGCAAAGGGAGAAAACAATCATATTTTCACATACGTAATTCCAAGTCAATTCTCCACCTTCTCCTTTGCTTCATTCCTCAATGTGGCCAATGCACGTCTCGCTAACAAAGAAGATATTTCTGAACAGGAGATTGAAGAGTTGACCCAACTTGCTTTCAAGAGTCGCTACTGGAAACAAGAGACCTCACTCAAGAGTAAAGACAGCGAGTTGTTCATCTATGTCCTCAAGAACATCATTTCGGAAATTCTGGGACTGAAGCTTGACATCAATGCGGAATCCTTTGCCAAACAGGCAAAGAAGGAAGAGAAAAAGACTGCCACTCAAACTGTAGATAACCATAAGAAGAAGGAGAAGAAGGAAAAGAAAAAAGAAAAGACTATCCTGAAAGATAATTCCAAACCTTCTTTGGCATCTACGATGGTAAAAGTCTTAACAGAGGAGTCCCTCCCGCAAACCAAAGAGAGTCTTATTGATAAGACTATGCAACTCTATCCTACTCTCAAGATAAACTGTTTCAACACCACCCTATCAAGACTCCATAAAAATGAAGTTCTGAATTATTATAATGGTGGACTGATTGGAATAAAAGGCAAAAGATACGGAAGAGGCTACAAGATAGTTAGCCGTTTACATAAACATAAGGAAACAGATTAAGGCTAAATTTTGTGCCAAGAAAATCCAAAGGCTAAAAGACCATTGGGTTTTCTTGGCACTATTATATTATACTGTAGCAGCAACTAACGTTTGATTCAGTCTCTTACTAAAATGTTTCTTACTTGAAAACAGTTCAATGACAAAATAATAACCTAAAAAGAAACTTACTTGTCGTTTATCCGGCAATTAGTCAATTCTACAATTAGGCAATTAAGAATATGATTCTCTATAAGGAGAAAACCACAAAACTGTTTACCTAAAACCAAAAAACTACGCATAAACCACAAAGTTGTTTACCAAAAATCACTGCATTTTGTAGCACAAACCACATTTTTGTTTACCTAAACCACTATTCTATTTACCTAAACCACTAAACTGTTTACCTGAAACCACTATTTTGTTTACCAGAAACCACAAAACTGTTTACCTATCCTAGTAAAAAGCTGTTGCTCCTCTTTAGGTAAATAGAAATGTGGTTTTTACCTAGTTAAATTCATGAGAAAAACAGGTAAACAGAAATGTGGTTTATGAGAAAAATCGATGAACGTTCTGCCAGGTAAACAGTTTTGTGGTTTTTAAATTCTTATTCAGTTGCTACTAAAGAAAGAATCAAAATGTCTAGACAACTCCTTTAGGCGTTTTACATAACATACTAATATACTGATAGTTATGCACATATTCGGATTGTATTCAGGTGCCTGATTTCAAATAGAATAAGATAAAAAACAGTATCTTATCAAGATAAAAACCACAAAACTGTTTACCTGAAACCACTATTTTGTTTACCAGAAACCACAAAACTGTTTACCTAAGAATAAAAGACTGATATAAAAATGATATAACTTATTACATATCAAATTATAACACGGGATTTGGTAAATAATTAATATAACCTCAAAATGGAATGAATTATATACATGACATTTCAGGTAAACAGTTTTGTGGTTTTGATAATAAGCCATTTTTAAATGTAGGTAAACAGAAATGTGGTTTTGCATACTATCAAAAAGAGGAAGTACGGTACTCCCCTACTTCCCCTTCTGCTTTCTTGTTCTGCTTAGCCTCTATAGAATACAGGCATGAATGAACCGACACAGTCAAAAAATTCTTGTGCCAGCCTTTCAAGACCCGATGTTTTCAAAGCAGCAAAATCATCATCACTAGCAGCAATACAGAATCTGTCATTCTTGATTCCTATGAATTTGCATCTGCCCAACAGGGCTTGCTGACTGGTATCCTGTACCATCGAAATAAACTGATTCCATTGCTCAAAACCTTGAGTCGTGTCTACTTCTATCTTCTTGTCAGGATTCTGATATACATGCGCAAAAAGATCTCCCTGCTGTGTGGCATCATCAGATGTTTTCTTTCCTCTATTACGGTTTATTTTTTCATTCAGACGACGAGCAATATCTGCATCTTTATCTCCGATATGATTGATACCTACATCCGTCCGCTTGATATGGAAGATAACATATTCAGGATCTCCCTTATGCTTTCCGTTCCGATAAATAAAGTCTTCTTCAGAAAATTCATCAAATACGATATCTGTCTCACTGCGACTAGCCATTCTGTTGAGATCTTCCCTTACCACATCGAGTACCTGTTTTCTGAATTGCGAGAATTTAGGATATTTATTCATCACAGGCTCCCCCCTGTCGTCAAGCAGAATATTGCCATGTTCATCAAGTTCTACCAGACCCAAATACTGTTTCATCGGCAAAAACTCAACCTTAACATCCAAGCTCTTGTCTAGTCCCATCTGACGAAGCAGATATATATAGAGTCGAGGTGTATTCACCTTCTTGGAATATTTAGCAATCATGGAGATATGATGAATATATCCCTGACGCATGTCAAAAAGGCTCATGGTGAGTTTTGGATCTATCTCAAGTATTACTTCACCCTTGATGCGTTCTACTTTCTCACCATCGCTCTTTGTATAGCCTTTCTGCGTTGTCGGAATCTCGATGTTTGAAAATACGTGCTGTATCTTCTCTGTCTTGCTATCCGTCTTTACACGCACCGACAGGTTGAGGATATCGTTCTTCAGCGTATCACGCAGATTCTTATAATTATGAAACTCCGTTGATACCTGAAAATCCTTGATGTCTATTTTGATGGGCGGAATCTCCATAACAGCATGCTCTATTCCTTTCTCGAAAAGATAGTCGGAGCGTGCATCTCCAAGCACTCTCTTCTCGGTAAAATACTCTTCAACATACTTCTGCAGATGGGTACTTGCAACCATCAATATGTTTTGTTGCAATAATGTATATTGCTTATCCAATTTTGTCAGCGAAAAAGGTGTGTTAATCCACACCAGATTCTTGTTTCCTTTTGGTTCACTCATATAAAAACCACATTTCTGTTTACCATAAACCACAAAGTTGTTTACCTAAAACCACTTTTTTATTTACTTAAAACCACATAAATATTTACCCGAAACCACCAAGCTATTTACCATAAACCATATTCCTATTTACCTAAAACCACTTTTCTATTTACCATTTCAAATATAACTCATTATTAATCAAGCTATTATGCTTTCTGTAATAAATAAGAAATATATAATTTATTATAAAGAATAATCTATAATTATCATTCTTTTGGTAAACAAAAATGTGGTTTTTGTAGGAACTTATACCTTATTTTTAAGCTTAGCGCTTTTTTAGGTAAACAGTTTTGTGGTTTTCACCCTTTTAATAACTACTTTTTGTTTGCTTACTTTTTCAAGTAATCCATCAGGATATTGTAGAGCAGATTTTCCTGTGGGATATCATCTGAGAGGCATTTCATCTTCAGGAGAAGGAGTTCTTCCTTGTTAAGATATGTAGCCACACTCGTTCTAGTGCGTCTTTCCTCTGCAGTCCAGTAACTTTTTCTCTTGCGACCACCTTTAGATATATTTTTATCCTCTTCGCTTTTTGCCATTTCTGTGTTTAATAAACTTGGTCGGTCGTTCATACCCATATTTTCAAGAGACTCACCAATTTCTTCTAAATTTCTTTTTGCTACAGCCATAATTCTTATATTTTATAAGTTTATCTTCTTTTGTTTTATTATTAAATGTTTCAACCTACCCTACCAAGATTAGATTTTGATGTTGAACATGCGCTTGATAGCAATTTCGTAATCGATACCTGTACTTGAGTAAGGTGCATATTCGAATATGCTTTGTCCGTGTGCCTGAGCTTCCAGGAACTTTACAGAGCGTCGGATACGGCAAGGCAGAATTAAGTCGCCATGTTTTTCGCCTAAAAGTTTGCTCAACTGCTTGGTAATCTTGGTTCGTTCATCTACCATAACTGGCAGGAGTCCAAGTAATTCCAAATTATCGTTCATGTGGAACTCTTTCACTTCATCCATTACGCTGAGTACTTCACTTACTCCCTTGACAGATAATGCTTCCATCTGTACTGGAATCAAAATCTTGCTCGCTGCAACCAAAGCATTATAAGTGTTCTTGGAAAGTGCTGGAGGACAGTCTATGAAAATGTAGTCGAAATCATCAAATACGTTTTTCAGTCCTTCTCCTGTCATGTCATGGCAATCGTTGTCTTGCAAACATCCCAGTAATACCGTGTAGCTCTTCATCTGTTCTCTCAGTGAAGGGCCTCCTGGAAGGTGTTGTTCTATATTTTCCATCTGAGCAGATCCTGGAACTGCATATACCCCATTTTTACATTTGTAGACTGGCACACCACTCTGTTTGCACATGGCGTTGTATATGTTATCATATTCGTTATCTCTCACTCCGAAAAGCGAAGAGAGGTTGCATTGTGGGTCTAAGTCTATTACCAGAACCCTGAGATTGTGATTCAACCGGACTATGCCAGAAGCCAGAGACTGCACAGTAGCCGTCTTGCCCACTCCACCCTTGTTGTTCACTACTGCAACAATTTCCTGTAGTTCATGTTTCATATTTCTTTTTTCCTTATTTCACTTTATTGTTTAATTCAATTTACATATATTAGAATTGCTGGCAATTAGAATAAACGGATTGACTTATATTCTTTCGTTCTGAAAGACTAAAAGTCTTATTTCTGGATTATCTAATGTTCTTTTGTTCTAATATTGGTTGCAAAAATAGCCAAAATAGTTGATATAAAAGAATTTATCTTCTTATTTCTTTGTAAATATCCTCTTTTTTATACTTTTCTAACAATCTTCATGAAGAATAAGCATCACTTCGAATGTATTATTAAACGAAAATATGGATATCCTAATAGACGGACAAATTAATTAAACTTATATATGAATATTCTATTAAACTTATATTTGTATAGACTATTATACTAATAAACGATTATACTGATATATGAATAAACCTATTTATGTATAGCCGTATAAATTTAAAAACTGATAAACTAATATTCCTAAAGACTTATATTTTAATAAACGAAAATACAAAACAACGTTTAATCATATATACTAACTGCCAGCAATTATAATAATCTAATGATTGGCGAGATAAATAAACATGTATATTACAAACCTAACATGTTAACGCTTTATAATTCAGCATTTTGATTATTCTTTTTGTAGAATATCTATCATGTATAAAGTTAGAATGTTCGTTTAGTCTAATTGCCTAATAAACTAAAATACGTATATTCAACAGGAATAGTTTATATAAGATATGTTAATTTTTCCTCTAAGTGCATACAACCTATTGAAATTTTCAGTATCTTTACAGAGTTAAACTGATGTCGAACCTTTAAAACTATAACATCATGAAAATTGGTATACCAAAAGAGATTAAGAATAATGAGAACCGTGTTGGAATGACACCAGCAGGAGTAGCTGAATTCATTCGACATGGTCACGAAGTGATGGTTCAGCATACGGCTGGAGAGAACAGCGGATTTGCTGATGAAGCGTATGAAAAGGTAGGAGCCATAATCTTACCCGACATTCAGAGTGTATATCGTGAGGCGGAAATGATTGTAAAGGTGAAAGAGCCTATCGCTGAGGAATATCCACTTATCCATCAAGACCAGCTTGTATTCACTTATTTCCATTTTGCCTGTGACAAGGAACTTACCGATGCCATGCTCAAGAGTGGTGCTGTCTGTCTGGCTTACGAGACTGTGGAGACAGATAACCACCATTTGCCTTTACTCATTCCGATGAGTGAAGTAGCTGGAAGGATGGCCATTATTAATGGTGCTTTTTATCTGCAGAAGACAAAGGGAGGAAAAGGGAAACTGATGAGTGGTGTACCTGGTGTGAACCGCGTCAAGGTTTTGGTATTGGGCGGCGGAACCGTAGGAGAAGCTGCAGCAAGAATGGCTGCAGGAATGGGAGCTGATGTATGGATTACAGATATCAGTTTGCCTCGTCTTCGTCAGTTAGAGATGGAGCTGCCTATCAATGTACACACGCTCTATTCCAACGAGCATAATATTCGTAGAGAATTGACAGATGTGGATATCGTTGTGGGTAGTGTGCTCGTACCAGGCGATAAGGCGCCGCATCTTATCACGAAAGATATGTTGAAATTGATGGAGCCTGGAACTGTACTTGTTGATGTAGCAATCGATCAGGGTGGCTGTTTCGAGACATCGCATCCAACCACACATTCTGATCCGACATATATGGTCGATGGAATCGTTCATTATGCAGTAGCTAATATTCCTGGTGCTGTGCCGAATACCTCTACTACAGCCTTGACCAATGCTACGCTGAAATATGCATTGGCGCTTGCTGATAAGGGTTGGCGAAAGGCCTGCAAGGAGGATAAAGCCCTGTATAGGGGTTTGAATATCGTAAATGGAAAGGTGGTATTCAAGGCCGTAGCGGATGTCTTCGGACTGGAATATGAAGAAATGATACTCTAAGTAGAGTAGGGGAGGGTTCCATAACACAAAAGCTATGGGATCCTCTTTAAATAATGTATTACGGAGAACAGAATACACTTTGTTTGATTTGAACGCTTACTGATAGCATTTTTTTAGAGAAAAAGACTTAAAAACCGGGAAAATGTAAGGAAAATAGGAGAAAATGCAGGAATATGTGTATAAAATAAGTTAATTTTGTAACATGATGCTACAGTTTTAGATATTTTTTATACTTTTGTGCCATGAACATGAAGTTTAACTAACATTCAGTTATTATGAAGAAGAAAAAAAGCTTGTTGCTTTTCTTGGCAGCAACTTCAGCCAGCTTTGTGCAGGCAGCCCTTCCAGTTCATACCAGTTTTGCGGCTGGTATTGAAAATGTGCAAGAAAAAGGTCATACCTTTGTAAAAGGAAGAGTGATTGATTCCGAGGGAAATCCTCTGGTAGGTGTCACGGTGCAGATCGAAGGCACGAGCTATGGCGTTATCACAGATGCTGATGGTAACTACATACTGGAATTTCCATCTATGGCGCATCCTAAAATTGTATTTTCCAGCATTGGTTACAAATCGAAGAGTATTGAATTTCGTGGTGTAAAAGAGCAAAACATGATGCTGGAGTTGGATCATGTTGCGCTGGATGATCTCGTTGTCATCGGTTACGGCAGCAAGAGCCGTAGGAATGTAACTACCGCTATCTCTACCGTGAGTCAGGAACAGATAAGCAAGTTGGCTGCTACCACACCAACCCTCGATGGTCTTCTTCAGGGTACTTTAAGGGCGTATTGGCTACTACCGCAAATGGTGAGCCAGGTTCATCTCTCAAGTTAAACATCCGCGGTATTACATCTCCTTATCCTAAATCGGGTAAAGGTAACAACAACCAGCCTCTTTATGTCATTGATGGCGTTCCTACCTTTATGGAGGATACCGGCATCAACCCGCTCATCAATATCTCACCAAACGATATTGAGAGTATCGATGTGCTGAAAGATGCCGCAGCTACTGCGATCTATGGATCACGTGGAGCCAATGGTGTCGTTATTGTCAAGACCAAGAACGGAAAGCGCAATGAGAAGACCAAGGTAGATTTCGGCTACACATTCTCGTTCAGTAATCCTATCAAAAACTATAAGCCATTGAACATTTCTGAATACAAGAATGTACAGGACGAAATCCTGCACAATACGGTAAACGGCATGAACGACGGCAGCTCGCAGGTAGGTATGAATGGTCTTGATTATATTCTTAACCAGTATGGAAATGTTTCGCTCAATGAAGAAACGGGTCTTTATACCTATAATGGTCTTAATGAGAGTCTTTATGGCAAGGATAATGTCAACTGGGCAGATGAGGTAATCAACAAGAATGCACCTACACATCAGTATAATGTGGCTGTCAGAGGTGGAAGCAACAAAACCAACTATTCTTTCTCTTTCAACGGAATGAACCAGGAAGGTCTGTTACTCAATGACCGTATGGAGCGATATGGTGCAAGACTCTCTATAGATTCTGAAATCAACAAATACATCACCGTGGGAGGTGTGCTCGATTATACCTATTCTTCACGCAAGAGTGGAAGCAACGATCCTGCCTTGGGATATGATAATGACGGATGGATGACCCGTCCTGATTTGGCTGTACGTGATGCGGATGGCAACTTCCAGCGTGTAGATAAGTTCGGTCTTTATGCCGATACCTATAATGATGCCAATGCGGTAGCTAAACTCCAGCGCAAGACGAAGTATGAAAATGATCAGTTCTCTGGCAATGCTTATATTGATATTAAGCCTGTCAAGGGATTGACCCTTCATGCTGATGCCAATATATCCAGATTCATCTTCAGCAACAGTTATTTCTCGCCAAAGATTACACTCCCGGAACAGTTGGGTATGGAGCCAACATCAACCTTGGCTGAGAGCAACTATCGCAACACCAATACTTCTATCAATTTCCGTGCCGACTACAAGTTCACGCTTACCGAAGCTCATCGTTTTGACGTGATGGCTGGTTATAGTGCCGACAGGTATTGGAGCAAGGAACACGACCAGGCTTATAGTGGTTTCCCTAACGATGATGTATTGAACAATGCCAGTTCTGCAACCACCGTCAATAAACCAACCGAGACTTATTCCAAGAGTGGTCTTAATTCTATCTATGGTCGTTTGAGCTATGATTTCCTCTCACGTTATCTGCTTGATTTCAGTCTTCGTTCCGATGAGTCATCAAAATTTGGACCGGGTAACAAGCGCGGTACTTTCCCTGCAGTTTCTCTGGCTTGGCGCATCAATCAGGAGCCTTTCCTGGAATCTGTAAGAGATATTGATGATCTGAAGTTCCGTTTGAGTTGGGGTAAGACTGGTTCCACCAACGTATCAGACTTTTCTTATATCCAGTATTTCAATGGTAATCAGTATGGCGGACAGAGCGGACTCACCCTTGCTTCTACTTACCCAAACAAGAACATCAAGTGGGAGATGACAACCGAGTATAATGCTGGTGTCGACTTTACTTTATTCAATGGCAGACTGAACGGTAGCTTTGATATCTATCACCGTAAGACAGATGGCGCCTTGGCTCCAGCTCCTATCGCCTTAGAGTTTGGTATCGGTACATTCTACAGCAATATTCTCGACCTGACCAATAATGGTTTCGAATTCTCTATCGGCGGTGATGTGGTTCGCACCAAGGATTTCACCTACAATACGATGCTCAGTATCTCATCCAACAAGAATAAGATAACCAAGCTCAATGGTTCAACCCTCGATATGATGCACCAGGATCTCTATATGGAAGGTCATGCTATGGGAACCGTGAAGGGATATAAAGTGGCAGGCATCTATCAGAGTCAGGATCAGATTAGTAAGTTGAATGAACAGGCTATGGCCAAGGGATATGATTTCTATCAGAATGGAGCTGCTGTAGGTGACTACATGTTTGCAGATACCAATGGTGATGGCTTTATTTCAGAGGCCGACCGTACGGCGATTGCCAACCCAGAGCCAAAGGTATTCGGTGGATGGTCAAATACCTTGTCATATAAGAACTTCACGCTCTCTATGCTCTTCCAGTATCAGTTAGGTGGTGATGCCTACTACAGCACGATGCAGGAATCAGCTAGTGGAGCCATCGGTATGAGTATCTTGCGCGAGATGTATGGCAACACCTGGACACCGGATCGCACAGATGCCAAGTATGCTAAGTTGATGTGGATGCCTAATGCCTATACCAACACACAGGCCAACGACCGCTATGTATATTCCAACTCATACTTCCGTTTGCGCAACATCACGCTCTCTTATACCTTTGAGCCAGCATGGTTAGAGCGCTTGCATGTGAGTGGTGCATCGGTGTTCTTTACCGCTACCAACCTCTTTACCATTACCGATTGGCCAGGTTTGGATCCAGATATGGCAGCCACAAATGCTTTTACCAAGACAACCGAGACCAAGGATGTATATCCAATGAGCCGTTCGTTCTCATTCGGTCTCAAATTGCAATTCTAACTCATTCAAAGAAACGAAGATTATGAAACATATAAGATATCAATTTCTGGCGTTACTATCAGTATCAGCACTCACATTCACATCGTGCGACTTGATAGGCAGTATCGATGATATGGAACCAGACCATGTGGTAACCGATTTGAATTATATTACCGATGCCGCTTCTGCTCAGACTGCTCTCAATGGTGTTTACGCTTCCTGGCGCAGTACAGGTGTATCTTACTTGAGATATGGTATCGCCTCTATGGCGCATACCCAGGCTCAGGCGATGGTGATGGGGGCGGATGAGTTTGCTGCCGAGAATATCGAGACCAATAACAGTAATGTGGAGACGGCTTATACTGCCTATTACAATGTAATCAATGCGGCCAATACCTTCCTGGTACATGTCAACAAGAATATACCAGGACTGAGCGAGGAGAAACGTACGGAGATGATTGCAGAGGCTCGTTGCCAGCGTGCTTTGGCTTATCTCACTCTCCTGAAATGTTTCGGAGAATACTGGAAGCAGGATTCCCAATACGGAGTCTGTCTCTTCAAGGATGAGTTGGTAAGAGATAACCAGGTTCGTCAGCGTTCTTCTGTAGCTGAAACTTACAAGCTGATTTCTGAAGATCTCGATTATGCCATCGCCCATTGCGAACAGCATCCGGCAGACCATTATCACATGAGCAGTCTTTTTGCCAAGGCTTTGAAGGCAAAGATGTATTTTGCTCAGGATAACTATCCGGAGGCAGCAAGATTATCTGAAGAAGTGATCAACGAGGCAGAAACTGCTGGCTATGAACTGGAGAGCGAATATGCTAATATTTTTACTGAACAGTTTAATTCTAAGGAGATGCTTTTCGCTCCTTATACTGCTAATCCGAATGAATTGATGGATGCTTCTTGGTTTGCCTTCTCTCCAGGATCACTCCTTAAAAAGGTGGCTGATGATTTGGTTCCTGATGATGAAACAGGGGGTGATATCGTTGTTCCAGATCCGGGAGAGGGTGGGGATGTAGTAGTTCCTGATCCAGGTGAAGGCGGTGATGTCGTGATTCCTGGTGGTGATGGTGGCGATTTCCCATTCCCTCCAGGTGAAGATGATGCAGCTTCCTACGATCCTCTTTATACTTGGGCATACAAGGGTGGAGGCATGATTGGAATTGCCAAGTACAGCAAGTTGACTCCTGAATTTATGTTCGAAGATTCTTATTACTTCATGCGCCTTGCCGAAGTCTATTATATCGCTGCCGAAGCAGAGGCTCGTCAGGGTCAGTATGCTAAGGCTCGTACGCTCTTGGCTACTGTCATCGAACGTGCTGGATATACTGAGGACGATGTGAACGCTATTGCCGACAGTGATCTTCTGGGTGAAATTCTCAAGCATAAGTTGTGTGATATGAGTAACGAAAATCTGGAAGAATGGTTCGATCTTTGCCGTTACAAACGTAAGGGTGGTTTCGAGAGTTGGACAGAAGATGAGAAAGCAGAACTTCCTAGCTTCCGCCGATATCTTCTTCCTATACCAAAGGCATCTATTGGAGCCAATAATCTTCTGGTTCAGAATCCGGAATATGTGAATCAATAAACATTATATAATAAATAAAATCGAGAAAAATGAATAAGATGAAAATGAAAACTTGCATGATGACACTTGCCGGTCTTGTACTTGCAATGGCTGCCAGCGCGCAGAATTTTGAGATGAAAGGCAAGGTTAAAGGTAACGTGGACGGTTGTTCTGTCATGTTGCAGAAGTATGGATTGGAAGGTGTTACCAATCTGGATAGTGTTACAATCAAGAATGGTGAGTTCACCCTCAAGGGGGTAGTTAACCAGCCTGAGCAGTATCAGATGGTTATTGATATGAACAAGCCTGGTACAGCTGAGCCTGACTATCAGAAAATATTCTCAACAAGAGTCTATGTAGAGAATAAGCCGATGACCTACGATGTAGATCTTACCGGTTTTCCTGCAGAGCGTGATATGAGTATGATAGAGCCTGTTGTAAAGGGTTCTACCACTCAGGATGTTTATCAGGCTTATCTTGAACTGATGTCACCTATTCAGGACAAGATGCACAAGATGGATGATAGTATCAACCAGACTACCGATTTGGCACAGCGTGTAGCCCTTGCCAAGGAAGCCATCAAGTTGCAGGAGGAAATGCGCCATCAGACCAGTCTGTTTATTCAGCAGCATACCACTTCTCTGGTAGCCTTCGACTTGCTTCTCGAGAGTTTCTCTTCTTTACCAACCCCATATACCTCTCAGCAGATTGACGAGATGATGGGCTGGTTGAAGAACGACTGGAGTTCTTCTGCACAATATCCGATGCTGCAGATGCAGGCAGAGATGGCAAAGCATACAGCTATCGGCAACCATTATATCGATGGTACCGTTGTCACTCCTGAAGGCAAGCAGGTGAAGCTTTCTTCACTTATCAAGAAGGGTGAATACACCATGTTGGAGTTCTGGGCTTCCTGGTGTCGTCCATGCCGTCAGGAGATTCCACATCTCAAGAAGGTACACGAGAAATACAAGGATTTCAACATCATCAGTATTTCCGTAGATGAGAGAGATGCCGACTGGAAAAAGGCAATGGCCAAGGAAGGAATGACCTGGACACAGGTTCGCAATCCTGAAGGTTTTGGCGGTATGGTGATGGGCGAGTATGGCATCAATGGTATTCCAGCCTGTCTCATCCTAGATAAGGATGGCAATTTCTATAAGACCAACATGCGTGGTGCTTATCTTGATGCTTTCTTATACGATTACTATAAGAAATAAAATAGTTTTGTGCATAAAAATATTCCCCGATATGAATCCTCAGTATTCCTGCAGGATTCGTATCGGGGAATTTTGTTGATGAATTGTATGAAGGATAGATCTTCGCGAAATGAAAATCCATCAATGTAACTTTACCATGCCTCCAGTTTATCAGCAATCTCTGGCATCTTGTTCTTGGTGAATACAGGATTCTTACCTTCCTTCTTCTGTTGGCGATAGTCTTTCAACAGGAAGACGGCCTGGCGGGAAAGCAGGACGATGGCTGCGAGATTGCAGAGGGTGAGAAGAGCCATCGTGATATCTGCAAAACTCCATGCAAAATCCAGAGATACTACCGCTCCGACCATCACCATTGCTGCTACAGCAAGACGATAGACAAATACACCCAGCTTGGAGTCCCTGATATATCTCACATTGGTTTCTCCATAATAATAATTGCCGATGATGCTGCTAAAGGCAAACAGCCATATCATTACCGCAACAAACGGATTGCCGATGTTTCCGATTTCGTGGGTCAGGGCATCCTGGGTGAGTTGAATTCCATTTGAAGCCGTAAGATCCACACCGCTCACCAGGATGATGAAAGCGGTGCAGGAACATACCACCAGTGTATCTGTAAAAACACCCAAAGCCTGTATCAATCCCTGTTTTACAGGATGACTGACTGTAGCTACCGCAGCTGCATTCGGTGCACTACCTTCACCTGCCTCATTACTGAACAGACCTCGCTTGATACCCTGTATCACAGTAACGCCAAGAACTCCGCCAGCAGCCTGATTGAATCCGAAAGCATTCTCAACAATGGTAAGCAGAACCTTTGGCAGACTGGTGATATTCCAAACAACAACACCTACAGCTATCAGAAGATAAACGACAGCCATCACAGGAACCACGGTAGAAGAGAACTTAGCCACTCTATGGATGCCACCGAAGATGATGAGCAGGGTGAGTACAGTGAGGGCAATTCCCATGGTGGCAGGTTCTATGCCAAAAGCCTTCTGCCATGCCAGACAGATAGTATTGCTCTGCACTGAATTATAGGCAAAGCCGAAGGTGATGATCATCAGCACGGCAAAAAGAATACCCATCCATCCTTTTCCCAAACCATACTTCATATAATAGGCCGGTCCGCCATAGAACGATGTTTTGCCTTTCCGCTTGTAAAGTTGGGCGAGAGTTGATTCTATGAAAGCGGATGCAGAGCCCAGCAAAGCCAGCATCCACATCCAGAATACGGCTCCCGGACCACCGATGCTGACAGCAGTAGCCACACCGGCAAGGTTACCGGTGCCAATACGGCTAGCCAATGCTACCACGAATGCCTGGAAGGAAGAAATGTGTTTCATTTCTCCATCCACTTTCACCTCCATCGACAGTTCATCGTGTCCTATCTCTTCCGGTTGTACCTTGTCGGGATGAAGCAGCAGCCTGATCATCTCTCTGATAAGGCGGAACTGGACGAAACGAGTACGCCAAGTGAAAAACAGGGCACAGCATATCAAGACGGTGATGATGATATACGACCAAAGAAAATCGCTAACCTGAACTAAAATGTTTTGTATTGAATCTATCATTTATCTATTTAAAACTTTTTATTTCTTTACTTTTTTATAACCTTCAGAACCTGGTCAGCAATACCTTTCATTCCCTTGATAGTAGGGTGACCGTTTTTCTTGTCAATATCATGAAGAGCAATGACTGGAACCTGATATTTGTTGCAGATCTTTTTTACCGACTCATTGATTACATCCTTGAGTTCAGAGTTTAAGATGAAATATACCTCTACATTAGGATAATGCTGTCGTATATCTGAAAGCAGCTTGGCCATGGCTGGGCGGAAACAATACAAATCTGCGCGCTTCCAGTCGCTATACTGATAGTTGCCGAGCGGGGCATCAGCCCAGTTGTCATTCGTAGCACCGCAAATCAGGATGATATCCGGATTGCCAAGAAGAGAACTGCGGGTGATGAAAGAACGGTCGGTATAATCTTCGTCACGATAGCCAGTGTTGCAGATGGTAGCACCAGAATAGGAATTGATATTTCCCATCTTATAGCCTCCTTCCTTGATAACTTGCCACCACCAGGTTTGCTCAACCTTGTTTACATCTGTAGTTTCTGGTGGAGTAGTAGGTGAGTACCAGGTGGCATAACCCTTAGGAATGAACCCCTCGAAAGTGGAATACGAGTCACCGAGAACGGCAACGGTCTGCTTCACCTGTGCCATGAGCGGCATGAAGGTGAGCATAATGAAAGAAATGATAAACGTAAATCTTTTCATGATGCTTGTTCTTGTTTTAATGCTTCTTATGTAATTCTGCTGCAAAAGTAATATAAATATGTGAATAGACAAAAAATATCGGAGGAAAATTCATCTTTCTGTTTCTATTTTTGTCTAAAACTAAGCATGATTTGAGTTATACCATAATTTTATCATGTACGCGCTCAAGCGCATATGCACGCAAGCGTACGCATGCATATATATAATAATGTATACACAAAAAATCGTCATGCTAAAGTCTTTATAAATGTTAAATACTTGCTGAAAAAGCAACTTTTTTGCGAAAAGATTTGGTGGAATGGAAAATAGTTAGTACTTTTGCACTCGCTTTTGAGAAATACACTTTCTCTTAGCAACAAAAGAAAGAGTTCTTTGAAAGATTTTACATAAACAGACAAGTAGTACAAGAAGCGGTTAACTTCTTAGAAATAAGAAAGTTGACTGGGTAAAAGAAACGAACCGTCAAGCAATTGACAAGTCAGGTTTACTAAGCTTCAATAAACGAAAAGGATATTCGTCCTAAGTACAGACAACAAACACCGATTGCTTCAGCAATGAGGCAAGAAGTAAAAATGATATTTTACAATTTTTGGAGCAGCGAGAGAAATGAAAGCTTGCTTTTATTTCCGAGTCGTGACAAAAATGTAGAGGATACTTTACAATGGAGAGTTTGATCCTGGCTCAGG
Source organism: Segatella copri (assembly GCA_959596915.1). Taxonomy (GTDB): domain Bacteria; phylum Bacteroidota; class Bacteroidia; order Bacteroidales; family Bacteroidaceae; genus Prevotella; species Prevotella copri_N. Next base: position 24 of record CAUFXJ010000025.1, on the reverse strand, counting down.
ATGAACGCTAGCTACAGGCTTAAC
>CAUFXJ010000024.1:0-48861 GCA_959596915.1 Segatella copri | reverse complement strand
CTTGCAGTTCATTTCTCTCATCTTCACTTTCCGTTGCTTTTGCTTAAATTGTGCATGTATCTCGTCATACCTTTGCCACCACCTTGCTCACGATGGGAGTGGACCTCTATACTACCAGCAAACTGTTGGGACATCAAAACATCATAACCACGCAAGTATATGCCGAGATAGTGAACAGAAAGAAGGTTGAGGCGGTGAACCTTTTGGACCAAATCAAGCCTCTTTAGGTACGCTTTTAGGTACATGATGCTTTCAGAAGCTTGAAGGAGAGGGCAAGTTGCAAACTTAAAAATCAAGCAAATGATGAAGCAGGTAAAAATTAAATTGCCTCTCAGAGCGTTGACCCTAGCAAGCGGTCTGCTTCTGACGGTGAGTTCCTTTGCGCAGACAAATGCAGTTAAGGGACATGTGAAGGATGCTTCCGGTGAGCCTATCATGGGTGCTACCATTACAGTGAACGGTAAGGCAGTAGGTATTACCGACATGGATGGTAACTTCTCTGTTGACGCAGCTCCAGGTGCCAATCTTACTTTCACCTATCTGGGAATGACTCCGCAGACAGTGAAAGCAGCTAACAACATGAACATTACCTTAGAAGATGACTCTAAGTCGTTGAACGAGGTCGTAGTCATCGGTTATGGTGTAGCTAAGAAGAACGACTTGACCGGATCTGTTACTGCTATCAAACCTGATGACATGAACCATGGTCTCCAGACTAATGCACAAGACATGATTTCCGGCAAAATTGCCGGTGTTAGTGTCATCTCTAACGATGGTGCTCCAGGTTCAGGTGCACAGATTCGTATCCGTGGTGGTTCGTCATTGAACGCTTCCAATGACCCATTAATCGTTATTGATGGACTTGCTATGGACAATTATGGAGTTCAGGGTCTCTCTAACCCACTCTCTATGGTAAATCCTAACGATATCGAAAGTTTCACTGTATTGAAGGATGCTTCAGCAACAGCCATCTATGGTTCCCGAGCTTCTAATGGTGTCATCATCATTACTACAAAGAAAGGTCGTTCAGGCCAGGCTCCTAAGGTTAGCTATAGCGGAAACATGTCAATTTCTACCAAGAAAAAGACCTTCGACGTAATGAGCGGTCCAGAGTATAGAGAGTTTATCAAGAATCTTTATGGTGAAAAGAGTGCAGCTTATAAGGCACTCGGCTATTACACCTATGATAAAGAAACTATTTCTCCTATCATTAAGGACGGTAAGATTACTGGTTACAAGAGCGAATTCAACCAAGTAGGCGAACAGCAATTTGCTGATACCAACTGGCAGGACGAGATTTATCGTACAGCCATTTCTCACGACCACAACATTACTATCCAGGGTGGTTTAAAGAATATGCCTTACCGCGCTTCGCTCGGCTATACAAACAATGAAGGTATCATTAAGACTTCAAAGTTTGAACGTTACACAGCCAGCATGAGTTTGAACCCTTCATTCTTGCAGGACCACTTGAAGTTCAACATTAATGGTAAGGGTATGATTGCCAAGAGCCGTTATGCAGATGGTGGTGCCATCGGTGCAGCCCGCTACATGGACCCTACCAAGCCAGTTAGTGTAAACAATGGTGTCTATGAGAAGTACTTCGGAGGTTATACACAGTGGTATACCAGCAGTTCTACATACATGGATCCAAACTGGGGCATCTCCTACAACCGCAACGCTACACAAAACCCAGTGGCAATGCTCGAAATGAAGAACGATCGTGCAACATCAAAGACATTCGTTGGTAACATCGAGGCAGACTATAAGATTCATGGTTTCGAAGACTTGCACATTCACATGAATGCTGGTGCAGACTATTCTACTGGTAAGCAGAATACAGATATCAGTCCTTATTCATACTCAAACAGCTATTTCGGTTACAATGGTTGGAGCAAGATGGATACATACAACCTCTCATTCAATGCTTATGCACAGTACTTGAAGGACATCAACAAGGCAAACCACATTGATGTGATGGCAGGTTATGAATACCAGAAGTTCCACAAAAAGACCGATTGGGATGGCTATGGAATGTATCCTGCAACTTGCGGAATGACCCAAGACATTACCAACCCGGATAAGACAACAACAACCATTCCATTGGCGGGCACTAAGTATAATGCGCCAACATCAGGTACGCTCTATAAGACAGAGAACTATCTCGTGTCATTCTTTGGCCGTTTAAACTATTCTCTCTTAGACCGTTACCTCTTCACATTCACGCTTCGTGATGATGGTTCTTCACGTTTTGCCAAGGGCAATCGTTGGGGTTTGTTCCCATCAGCTGCTTTGGCATGGAAGATGAAGGAAGAATCTTTCCTGAAAGATGTCAAGTGGGTTGAAGACGTGAAACTTCGTCTCGGCTGGGGTAAGACTGGTCAGCAGGAAGGTATCGGTGACTATACATACATGCCTACATTTACACCGAACCAAGACCACGCATACTATGGTGCTATCAAGGATGCTAATGGCAATGGTGTAACTTATCGTCCAGATGCATTCAATACCGACTTGACTTGGGAGAAGACCACTACTTGGAACGCAGGTCTTGATTTCTCATTCTTCCGTGACCGTTGGATTCTGAACTTGGACTGGTACTATCGCAAGACAACAGATTTGATTAACTCTGTATATGTATCAGCAGGTTCTAACTTCCGCAACAAGGTTACAAGCAACATCGGTTCTTTGCATAATACAGGTTTTGAGTTGGCGACAATCGTTCGTCCTATCCAGACAAAAGACTTGAGATGGGAAATCAACTACAACCTGACTTACAACAAGAACAAGATTGATGAGTTGGTAGGCGGTAATTCAGCAGGTTATCTGGTAGAAACAGGTGGTGTCTCAGCCGGTACAGGAAGTACTATCCAGGCACATGCCGTTGGTCACTCTGCAAGCGCATTCTATGTATATCAGCAGGCTTACGACAAGAACGGAAATCCTCTCCAGAATACATACGTAGACCGCAATGGTAATGGCTACATCGATAGTGGCGACCGCTACTTCTACTATAAACCAGCACCAGACGTAACAATGGGCTTCGGTTCAAAGTTGATGTACAAGAACTGGGACTTCAGTTTCTCTATGCGTGCAAGTCTTGGCAACTATGTATACAATGACAACTTCGCAGGTTCTTGCAACGTAGGTACAGGTTCTGTTTACGCATTGGGTTATTTAGGTAACCGCCCAAAAGATGCAGTAAAACTTGGATTCTCCAACCCACTCACACAGCAGTTCTTCACCGACTACTTCGTAGAGAATGCTTCATTCCTGAAGATGGACAACATCACATTGGGTTACTCATTTGATGGTCTCTTCGGCGGAAGCAAATACAAGGGAATCAGTGGCCGTATCTATGCTACCGTTCAAAACGTATTCACTATTACAAACTATAGTGGCATCGATCCTGAGGTAGCAAGCGGTATCGACAACTCAATTTACCCACGTCCATTCACAACTGTTATTGGACTCAACTTGAACTTCTAATTACTTAAGTATTACAATTATGAGACTAATGAAAATTAAAAATATATTGCCTGTTGCAGCTATGGCTGTAGCATCATTAGGATTCTCGTCATGTGTAGGTGATTTGGATGCAGACAACATCAACCCACAGCAGGTTCCAACCGCCAACTATGACGCTCTCCTAAACAAGGTATATGCTAACATGGTACTGACAGGTCAGAAAGGACCTGATGGAAGTGGCGATATTGACGATATCGATGAAGGTACTTCTAGTTTGATTCGTCAGTTGTGGAATGCCAACGAACTTCCTACTGATGAAGCAGAGTGTATTTGGGGTGATGCAGGTATTCCTGAATTCAACCACGCTTCATGGGGTGATTCACACCCAATGATGAAGGCGCTTTACTATCGTCTTTACATGGGTATCACATATGCAAACAACTATTTGGAGTCAACAGCCAACTCTACAGATCCAGAAATCAGTACCAAGCGTGCAGAAGCCCGCTTCTTGAGAGCTCTTTACTACTCTTATCTGATGGATCTCTTTGGTAATGTTCCATTGGTACTTAACGTATCTAAAGAATCAGCGCCTCAGGTAAGCCGCAAACATCTCTTCGACTTTATAAATGGTGAACTTCGTGAAGTTTGTGGCGAAACCGCTGGTGCCCAAGAGGTTTTAAGCGATGCAAAGGTAGTAAATGGCAAACAAGATGGTTATGGCCGTGCGAACAAGGCAGCAGCATGGTTGCTCTTGGCCCGCGACTATATCAATGCTAAGGTATATTCTGGTACAGAACATAACGACTCTGCCAAGTATTTCGCACAGAAAGTTATTGACACTCCATATAACTTGTGCAAGACACCTACTGGCAGTTACTCAGGTTTCCAGAAACTCTTTATGGCAGATAATGATGTGAATGGTGCAGAAAACGAGATCATTCTTCCTGCAATCCACGATGGTTGGGATACTCAGACATGGGGTGGTTGCTTGTTCCTGATTGCTTCTACTACTGATGCCGACATCATAAAGAATTATCCTACGGGAACTTCAGAACAGTGGGGTGGTAATCACGCCCGCAAGCAGTTTGTACAAAAGTTCTTCCCTAGCAGTCAACCTATGGAAGGCACCCCTACAGAGGTTGCAGCTCAAGCTGGCGACAATCGTGCTTTGTTCTATACCAAGGGCTTCAAGATGAGTATTACAAAGGAAACAGACTTCAAGTCAGGTTATGCTTATGTCAAGTTCCTCAATACTTATGCAGGTTCTGGTTCTCCAAAGCATAATCAGTTTGTTGATACCGATTTTCCTATAATGCGTTATGCAGAGGCACTTTTGACTTATGCAGAAGCTGATGCCCGCATGAACAATGGTTCTTGCACAAGCGATGGCCTTGCTAAAATCAAGGAGATTCGCGAAAGAGCAGGTATAGATGTTTCTAACTTGACCTCATTCACTCTTGATGACATCTGCGATGAGTGGTCTCGTGAATTTGCTTACGAAGGTCGCCGCCGTATGGACTTGATTCGTTTCGACAAGTTCGGTGGTCAGAGCAAGTACAAGTGGGAATGGATGGGTGGAACTCAGGATGGAACTCCATTCGACAAGCACTTCAACATCTATGCAATTCCTATCAGTGATATCAATAGTAACACAACAGGTTTGAAACAGAACCCTGATTATTAATTATCAATCATTTAATAAGGTTACAATATGAAAAAGATTAATATAATGGCTGCAGCGTTGGTGGGTCTCTTGGCTTTCGCTTCTTGCGATGCCGATAGAGATGACAACCCAATCATGTCAGTTCCAGAGTCATTCAATCTCCTCAAGCCTGAGATGGGTGACAATATCATCGACCTGAAGAGCAGCGAATACGTTCAGTTCATGGCAGAAAAGGCTGCTGACTACGGTTTCCCAACAGAAACTTCCTATTGGATACAGATTGCAGGAGAAGATAATGCTGACTTTAAAAACAAAAAGCGCATCTTCTCTACTTCAACCAAAGGAAACTCTATCACTTATAATGCACCAGCCAACGAGTTTGATCTCTGCGTTATGAAAGTGAAGGGATGGGAAGAAGAATCTCAAGTAGAAACAGACAAGCCTATCACACTGAATGTACGTATGGTTAGTTGCCCAAAGAACTTGAACGACTCTGCAAACTACGTTTATACTAACGTACAGCAGGTAAAAATTTACCCATACTTCATCAAAGAGAGTTTGCCACAATTCTGGTATCTTACTGGTGGTGTTATTGCCAATGGTAGTTGGGACAATGATCCTAGCAAGATAGGTATTGGCATGATGCCTATGTACGTGAAAGAAGGTGAATCTTACGACAAGTTTACCGGTGATGGTATTGTTCAGTATACAGGTTACCTCAATGCCGGTGAATTCAAGATTATTGCCCCTAAGGGTTTGATCAACTGGAACTACGGTTTAGGTGGTGGAAACATCACAAAGGATGGTGGTGAAGACTTCAAATACCGTGATGGTGGCGATGACCCAGGCAACTTGGTTGTAGCAGATCCAGGTTATTATGTACTCGAGGTAAATACTAAAGAGAATAAATTGAAGGTTTCACCTTACAACGCAGACTATAAGTATTACAAGGGAGAAGTTGTAGACTACACCACTATGAAGATTGGTGATACAGAGATGGCACCAATTACAACAATTGATGGTGTTCCAAATCATGACTGGTATGCAGAAATCACTTTGTCAGCTAAGACAGAGTTATCCTTCACTTCCGGTGAGGCAACATGGGGCAGTTCTATCTTCCCATGTGCTATTGGCAACAAGGATGATGGCGTATCAATTCCATGTGATAAGGGTACCTACAAGGTATACTTCAACGACATCTCAGGTGCATACTCTTTTGTTGAGCAAAAATAATTAATCAAACTCAGGGAGAGGAGTTTGTTCTCCTCTCCCCCTAAATAAAGAAACAATTATGAAAATCAAATCATATTTATTAGCAGGCTTAGCAACATTTGCCCTTGCTTCTTGTGATGACAGTTTCAACGATTGGTCAGAGCAGCCAGGAAACCCACAAGGCGAAGCTGTAGCTTTTGGCAATGGTAGCGTTGCAGCTGTAGATGTTATTGATTTCGCACAGATTACAGAAAGTACAGACTCTGTACAGATTTGTAACATCACAAAGGCGCCTACATCTTCTAATGCTGCCTATACGCCAAAATATACTTTGCGAATCAACTATAAGAAGAACAACGAGCAGAAAACGGAAGTACTTAAGATGGGGTCTACCGGTAAGGTCAAATACGCAGATTTCAAGAAATTCGTAGAGAACACTTATGGTAAGAAACCAGTTGTCAATGACATCCAAGCAAAAGTTAGAGCCACTCTTTCCATGAATGGTAATACCAATGCAAGTTTCCTTGACTCAGAAAACTTTATCATAAAGGCAAAGCCAGATGCCCCAGAAATTGCGTCAACTTATTATGTAATTGGTGGAATATTAGACTGGGCTGAATCAGCAAGAACTAAGGAGCAGAAATTTATCCGCACCCACGCAGATGTTTACGATGACCCAGTTTTCACAGCAGTCATACCTGCCAATGCCGGTGGTGATACATGGTTTGGAATTGGTAGTGGAGAAACATGTGACGAAATTGCCAATAAGAATGAATGGAAACATGTTTTAGGAACAACCAAGGGTAATGGCTCTAATGGTGTCGGCGTAGAAGAAACCCTTGACACTCGTGAACATATCGGAAATGAAGGTTCTTTTAAAGTTTCAACCGACAAGAAATATATCAAGATTGAAATCAACATGATGTACTCATCATACAAGATTACTCCTGTTGACTACCCTGACTATATTTCTGCAGTATCTGGTAATAGCGAACTGATGTTGAGAACATCTGATGGTAACAATTATTGCGGTGGTGCTTATATTAATGGAGCACTGAAGATCAACGGAAAAGAGATTGCCGTTTCTGAACCAGCCGGTTACTATTGGATAGATTACAATACAGAGAATAAGACTGCTAAACTGACAGCCATCACAACTATTGGTGTCATAGGTGATGCCACACCTGGAAAATGGGACAATGATACTGACATGACATACAACGCAGATGAAGGCTGTTGGGAAATCAAAGATATCAAATTGAACGATGGAAATATCAAGTTCCGTGCAAACGATAAATGGAATATCAATTGGGGAACCAATTCCGCCAATTCTCTCTTCTCTTTGGATATGAGTCCAAACAGTGGTAACTTTAACGTTGAAGCAGGAACATACGACATTAAACTCTATGCTCTCTGTTCTGGTCAGGCATATGCAATAATGACTAAGAAATAAGCATTTGCTTCATCAGATAAACTAAATATCAATAGGCGGCTCTCAATTCCGGGAACCGCCTATTTTTTTTCTTTCTCTCCATCCTTTTCGAGTATTTTCCCCTAAAACCTTGGAAGTTACGAGGAAAAGTCGTATCTTTGCAGAAGAAAAGCTGCACTCGGCAAATTGAAAGCAAGCTTTCTTTGCGCTCGTTTGCATTTTCTTTGTCACCAAATAGCTTAAAAAAAATTTTTCGTTTATGTAAAACTTGGGTTAAAGATAATGAATCTGTGTGAATCTGTGAAATCTGTGGGAGTTTTTTATGTCCCACGGATTTCACAGATTTACACAGATTTTTTATGCCCTGAGCTAGCAGCTTCAGCCTTTACCTTTCCGCAGAGTGCAGTGTGAAGTATTTTTGCTTATTCCGTTGTCTGTACATCAGAGGCGGCTTTAGAAGATAATTATTATTAAAAAACTAGAAAACATTTGGCGGTCTCGTTTTTTATTGCGTAATTTGCGTTGCGTAAAATGCGCAATGAACGTTTGTATAATGAATGATAACAAGATATGGCAAGATTGAACAATCCTTTTGTGGGCGATAGTTCGTGAGCATTTGATATCTTCGCCGTTGAGCCAGCAGTTTATCAGCACCCACCATCTTCCAGCTACGAGCAGCGTGAAAACGGCATTAAAGGCATTGGTTGATAAGCAGTTGGTAAGCAAGACTCCGACTGGCTATCTGGTTAGTGACCGCTTCTTTGCGAAATGGCTGGTGAGAGGAGGAATCATAGCCAACTGAGGAAGTGAAAATTACGTCCCGATGCAGCATTTGCTACGTCCCGACGCAGCAAAAAATACCTCCCGACGCAGTAACAGATACGTCGGGACGTAATTTCAGAAGCATCCTGGTTCCCATCAAGTGAGCCTCTTTCGCATCATGTACGTCATTGCGCAAGTTCATACGTTTCATTGAGTCTACGGATACGACTGCGCTGGGTTAAAGATACGACTGCGCTGGGTTAAAGATACGACTGCGCTGGGTTAAAGATACGACTTCGCTGGGTTAAGGATACGACTTCGCTGGGTTAAGGATACGACTTCGTTGGGTGATGGATTCGACTTCGCTGGGTGGAAGAGGCAATTTCGTTGGCTGAATAAAGCACTTGATGTTGCAGAATGAAGTGGTTGATTTTGCATAAAGAAGTACTTGAATAAGGCGATTGATGTTGCTGAATTTTTAACTATAAGTTGACTGAACTTCAGCATGCGGTTCAAGAATGCTCTGAAGAGGCTTCTGCCCCTTCAGAGCGTGTGGGGCAAAACTTGCGAAAGTCCAGCTAGCCTCTACTTATTCCTTTAATTTCTGGATTTCCTCCAGTGGAAGTTCGGTGGCTGTTGATACTTGCTCATCAGAAAGGCCCATTGACAGAAGGCGGCGAGCTGTGGCTAGCTTTTCTTTCGCCATTCCTTTTTCCATACCTCTCTTCTCATCAAACTTTCTGGTGGCATATATATCACGCATATTCTTGATATCCTCGTCATACAGCTCTAGTTCCTCTCGGGAGAGCTTGCGGAGGTCGCCTATTTCTGCCAACTTGCGGAAGACTGGATACTTCTCGCTGAATGGCATCTGTTCAAACATGTTCATATTCTTCACTATATAAATCCAACAATCAAATATATCCATACACTCTGCCTCCGTGTGCTTGTCGAACAATGGCTGTTAGATTAATTATAATACAATGTTTGTAATAGAGTATTTCATTCTAAGCACTGTTTGATTAAGTCGTGAGCATCTTTTGCATGATATACTCTGCCTGCTTTAACATCTTCTAGGGCTTCTTCAATACCACTTTTCTTTTCGGTTTGAATAACCCAGCCAAACTTCTTTGCCAGTTCCTTTAATAAGTTGAAGTCAACTTGCGGAACAGTTATAGTTGTTTTTATATTATTTATAGCTACATCCATATTGCTTTACTTTTAATGTTATTTTTAATGCTGCCGCAAAGATACGACTTTTCCTCGTAACTTCCAAGGTTTTAGGGAAAAATGTTGAGAGGGGGATAAAGAAAAAATAGACGGCTCCCGGAAACGAGAGCCGCCTATTGGATGTTATTCTTGATTCCATTCGTTGAGTCCCTTTTCGATTTCTTCAATGGAAGGAAGGCTGCTGCGAAAATCTTTCGGCAGAGCTTGACCTAATTCATAGTCAGATACACCAATTGGCTTCTGTATATCACGAAGTGCATATTCTGCTTTTATTCTGTCTTTGGTCTTGCAGAGAAGCAAGCCGATAGTCTTGTTGTCGCCTTCTCTGCAAAGCGTGTCATCTATGGCAGAGCAATAGAAATTGAGTTTACCGATGTATTCGGGCATGAAGTCAGTGGCTTTCAATTCTATAACTAAATACCTGTGCAAAAAGGTGTTATACATCAGCATATCGATATAATAGTCATCACCTGAGACTTCAATGTGATATTGTCTTCCCATAAAAGCGAAGCCAGCTCCCATTTCGACCAAGAATTTTTCGATATGTTTGATGAGCCCAATCTCGATGTCTCTTTCGTCATATTGGTCGGTGAAAGTGAGCATGTCGAAAATATAAGGGTCTTTCAATAATGATTTAACCTCTAGTGCTTCTGTAGCAGGGAGCGTTGTGTCGAAGTTATTGGCGAGAGCGCCATGCTTGCCATAATAATCGAGCTTGATGGCTTCTGTTAAGTATCTTGTCTGCCAATGCCCTATAATGCATTGTATCATGTACCAATATCTTGCTTGAATATTTTTTACTTGCTGTATGAGAATTATATTGTGAGTCCAAGATAAGTGCTTGATAGGTAGTTCGGTCGGGGCGTTTCCTAATTGCGCAATCATTGATTGCGTAATTGGGATATTTCCAACTTTAGCCATGGTCAACTCCTTGTTGTACTCATTATAGAACTGCATCATGCACTGCATGTTTCTTACGGAGAATCCTTTCCTTTCAGGATACTCATTCTTAAGATCTACAGCTAGGCGCTGTAGAGTCTTCTTGCCCCAACCATCAGCCTCTTGGCTTTTGGTAAGCATTTCACCGATGTCCCAATTCATACGGAGCAACTCCTCGTTTGCTGCGTACATGGCTTTTTGTTGGGCAAAAGAAACACGATGCTTGATTTGTCTCAACAAAGACGGATAACCTTGAAAGTTTCCCATGCCTAATTCTTTTTGTTCAATTTCTTGTTTCATATAGAAGATTGTTTGTTCCAATCTGCAAAGAAAATGCAAAATCATCATTCATCGTCCTTTGCAGGTTCAAATAAGTCCTTATATCCAAAGAAGATGTTTCCATCTGCGGTTTTTGCGGAAATGACAATTCCTACGAAAGGATTGTTCTCAACTTCAATCACTTCGCCCTGTGTCCAGTCTTTGGCATGTGTCAAGTCTGGAGATATTAATACTTTGTCGCCAGTTCTCATATTCACAAAAATATAAATGTTGTACTTATTCGGTGCAAAGAAAATGCAAACGAGCGCAAAGAAAGCTTGTTTTCAATTTGCCGAGTGCAGCTTTTCTTATGCAAAGATACGACTTTTCCTTATAACTTCCAAGGTTTTAGGGAAAAAATACTTGAAAAGGGGGAGAAGAAAAAGAAAATAGGCGACTCCCGAAATTGAGAGCCGCCTATTGAATGTTATTCTTTAATCTTCTAATAATCTCCAAATGTTTAGGGGGGATATTATTCTTCCTTGTTTTTTAGCAAGTCCATCATTTTCTTCATATCAGGCAAAGCCTTGCGTAACCTTTCAGGCATGTCATCCAACGTCTTGTAGGTAGCAACTCCCATCGGCTTGCTGTAGTCTCGAACAGCATATTCTGCATAAGAGTAGTTTGCTGATTGGCAAAGAATGATTCCAATAGACGGATTCTCGTGTGGCTTACGCACCTTGTCGTCGAGAATTTGGAGATAGCCAAAAAGTTGCCCAAGATAAGAGGTCTTAAACTCGCCAAGTTTTAGCTCTATGCAAACCATAGCGTTCAATTCTCGATTGAAAAACAGCAGGTCTGGGAATTGTTCAACACCATAGATTTCCAAATGGTATTGGTTGCCGATGAAAGCAAAGTCTCTGCCAAAGGTCATGATGAAATTCTTGATGTTCTGAACGATGCTTTGTTCTACAACTCGTTCGTCGACATCTATTTTTTCGCGTTCCCCAATCTCTTCAACATTGATAAAGTCAAGTAGATATTCATCCTTGAACATTTCTACTGCACGTCGAGCTTCCCTAGGATTGTTGATGGTCCTGGTAAAATTGTTAGGCATGCGTCCTTGGCTATGGTAAGCATCCTCCTTTATAAGTTGGCGGAGCTTCTTTACGGAAAGATGTTCCTCTACAGTGCGGTGAATATAATAAAAGCGTGCCGAAGTTTCTTTTGGTCCACTAATGATGGCAGAGTGGTGTGTGAATGGTACTTTAAAGAAGTCCTCAACAGGAAAATCTGGAATATTAGAAATAGATAAAGTATGGAATATATCTATCTGATTTTCACTATTTTGTAATTCAGCGGTTGCAACCGCTGAATTCTCAAAGCACAATTCGGCGGTTGCAACCGCCGAATTGCTGTCAAGCATATTCCATGCTTCATAAAAACGTCTCATATCCTTCATTTGAGTTTCCGAGAATCCTCGAAGACCAGGTAGTTCCTTACGAAGTTGTTCGCTGATGGATGCTAATGCGCCCTCGCCCCATACTCCTTTGCGGGTATGTTGTGAAAGATATTTTCCGATGGCAAAATATAAAGCAAGTTGTATGCGGTTCACACCTTTGGCTGCTTCATATTGTCCTTGAAGTATGGCTGTCTTTATAGCGTTGACAGCATTGTTATATTGTATCAAACTATCCATAGAGTAATGTTTTAATTTGGTCTTCTAACAGAAGGCATACGGATTTTGGGACAAAGAAAATGCAAACGAGCGCAAAGAAAGCTTGCTTTCAATTTGTCGAGTGCAGCTTTTCTTATGCAAAGATACGACTTTTCCTCGTAACTTCCAAGTTTTTTAGGGAAAATGTAGGGAGGGTGATAAAGAAAAAAATAGGCGACTCCCGGAATGGAGGAGAGCCGCCTATTGAATATTGTTGTTTCGATGATGAAACGAAGGATTATTTATTCTTTGATTTCCCAATGGCCTCCAAATGTAGAAGAACCAACACGCTCTATTCTTTTTTGAGCCTTTAGCTTTTCTATATGTTTTTGTATTGCACTTGCCTTGATAGCTAGTTTGTCCACGAGCTCTTGTCTTGTTATATACGGATTGTCTTTTATTAATTCAAAAACCTTTTCAATTGTTTTTGGTGATCCAGTTTGACCACCAGTTTGACCACCAGTTTGACCACCAGTTTGACCACCAGTTTCATTAGGAATAGGTAATCGTAGTTCTACCTCTTGTAACTCGTATTTATCTATTAATTCAGGCTTACCCCAACCTGCCTTTTGCCAAGCAGAGATAATTTTAGGAAATCCAGAACCTATATTCTCACCATATCCTATCATACGGAGCATATTCTGTATTCTTGGGTTGCGTGCTTTTGAAACCCCACCTTCATAGATGTTTTCTATCGGAAGTTTCAAATTTCCAGGATTCCGTAAGCATAGGCAGTCATCATGCTTTTCTATTCTTAAGATACCACTATCCAAGAATAGGTCAGAGTGAATAATCGAGTTGGTAAATCCTTCTCTTACAGCTTTCATTTGTGGTGTGTCATCTACACGCTGATAACCTTCCATATGAAAAGGGTGAGGTAAGTCGAATGTCAACTTAGGCATAACAATTCTAAAGAATTGATACAAGTTGTTCTCCCAACGCCCATCGTAAGTTAGTCTGTCTCTATATCTTTCCTCACCTTCTAGATGGCTCATGTCGAGATAGTCCATGCGAAAATTTCCAAATCGCTCCCTTATGGCTAACCCTGTTCCAAACATCATTAGTCCTGCTACCGTCAGTCCTTCTTTTCCTGTTTGTCTATTCTTAGTATATCCACCTAAAAGTCGCAAGAATTCTTTATCGTCCTTATCGTTCCATTCATGGTCGGCATTTAGTATTCTGAATTGATTACGGTAACCATGGAGTGTATTTGTATCAATGTCATCCAGAGTAAAACCATCTAGTAATCCTCCGTCATTGCCATCTTCGTTAGCATCACGAATCATGGCTCTTACTTCCATTTCTGTGCAATGGTAATCACCTTCATGGTTGCGTTTGAAGGAACCTTTGTAAGGATTTTCATTTAAGAAGACAGGCTTCATTCGCCAATCTGCTTGTGGCACGTGGATACATATAATAGATTTCCCGTCTATTGTATGTACCTCTACATCTGAGTCAAGCAAAATGTTTCTATTTACTTTGTTACTATTGATGGTGTTCCATAAATCAGAGATAAGCTTAGGGATATTGTCAACTCCGATGATAGTAAAACGTTTGGCAACATCCGTTTCTTTTCTATTTTCGTCTATACCTAATAATATATAGCCACCAATAGTGTTGGCAAAAGCGGAATATGACTCCCAAACAGATTTTGGGAGCTCCGTCTTTGCTTTTTTGCATTCCAGGGTAAGTCGTTCGCCTTGGGCAAGCATTTGCTTAATTTCTGTTTCTGTCATGCCTTGTCTTTGTTAGTTGGTGGCAAAGATACGTTTTTTTCTCGTAACTTCCAAGTTTTTTAGGGAAAATGTGGGGATGATGATGATGAAAAAATAAGTGTTTCTTTTCGGGGCACCTGCATAAACCTGTGTTTAGGCATAAATGTTAGTAAGTCTAAACAGGAAGAACTCAGGAAGCCTTTCTTACGATTGACGTTTTGCGGAGCCGCTTATCATTATATTACGGTTGTACAACTAAAAGGGTTATAGTTGTACGACTATAAAGCTACGGTTGTACGACTAAAGGGTGTATAGTTGTACGACTAAAGAGGTTATAGTTGTACGACTAAAAGGTGTTGCCACTAGGCTCAGCAGAGGTGCTGACTGCAGTCAGCAGACCTGCTGACTAGGCTCGGCAGAGCTGCTGAGCCTAGTGGCAATGTCTGAGAAGGTATATTCCACCAGGGCAGACGCATTAAATATTTTACACCAAAAGATACAAGTTATCACATTATTATATATATGCATCATCTTTCATTGAAGTCAAAGAATGCGAATTCAACAAGCAAGTGCAAAAATCCATCCCATTGTCTGTTGTTATGGACTTTATTTTTCCTGAAAATTTTATACCTTTTCGTCATGAAAATCATGGACTATTAGCGTTGGCACAATTAATTCTGCCATCAGAGATACTTTCAAATTTTGAAGTAGTACGTGTAGAAGAAGAGGCATCCCTTATTCGCATCTATCTTGATGAATCAGTTAAGGCTGATTATAAAGAGAACCCTTTGATTGAATCTAAAGGGTTCTGTGATGCCGTAACTATCCGTGACTTCCAAAGTTTTAGCGAAAAATGTAGGGATGGTGATAAAGAAAAAAATAGGCGACTCTCGGAATTGAGAGCCGCCTATTAATTTTAAGTTTATTTGATGAAGCAAATGCTTACTTCTTAGTCAGCACACATTTAGCAAAGCCTTCTGCCCAAGCATAAAGCTTGATGTCGTAAGTACCTGCTTCTACAGTGATGTTTCCACCATTCTTTGTTGTGAGGTTATCTAACTCTCCACCCCAACTGATGGCCCAATCGTCGTTGGCACGGAACTTGATTTCACCAGCACTCAATGTGATGTTCTTAACTTCCCAGTAGCCATTAACTTCCTTGGTATCCTTATTGTAAGGAACGTAAGTCATATCTACGTCTGAATCCCAACCATTAGGTGATGCGCTACCAATGATTCCAATAGATGTAATAGGAGTCAGAGTGTAAGTTTTCTCAGATAAGTCAACATCTACCTGATAGTAACCTGCAGGTTCTGTTATTACGATGTTGGCTGCATCTGGAGCTGTATTGAAGTTTGCGCCATAGCCAGTACCACTCCAGTCTGACGCTGTTGTGAACTTGAAACCATTCTGGTTCAGATACATGAAACCTGTAAATTTAACACCATCTTCACCTGAGAGGTAGTCATATCCATCCCAGCCGTTAGCATCGCCCTTCATATAGAGGATAGGCTTGCCTACAGAGTAAGACAGGTTGTTCATGTCGAGAGTTACAATCCATGTGCCCTTACCTGCGATAACCATTGTCTGTGGAGTACCCCAACTGTCGCCAGTATAATAGATTGTACCAGAAGCATCTTCGCTACCGTCTTTCTCGCAACCCATGACACCCGTATTGATGACATCCCAGTTGCCGCTTTCATCCCACTTGCTGCCTTCGTAGAACTTGAAGTAGTTCTTGTCTTTCTTTGTGGTGACCTTGAGCTGGTAAACACCATCAGACACTTTGGTCATCCATACAGGATCTTTTGGACCCCAGTCATTTCCGTTTACCTCGCCGAGCATGTAGTAGCCCTTTTCGTCGATAGCAGGAGTTGGGGATGGCTTAAGTTTGGCTGTAGTCGTACCTACGGTATTGATGGCAACGGCATCACCTGATGCCAAGTTGACAGAAACCTTAGACTCAACGTTGATGTCACGAGCAACGCTTGCGCGTGATTTGTTCTGGCTGCAGAGAATCTTCTCCAATTCTGTTGCGTCTACCTGAATGCTGTTACCGTTGATTTTGCCTTTAATGGCTTCGCCATTTACTTTCAAGTCTTTGAGTGTGAAACCTGTAACATCGGCATCTGATGAATTGACTGTGACGAGATTGATAATACCGTCATTGTCTGGCAAGCTACTTTCAGCTTCAGTACCTGCTGCGAAAGTAATTCCGTATTTGGCAGCTGAGGCTTCCTGCTCATTGGCTTGTGGGTTTGCCCAATCATCGTAGTCGCCGTTGCAGCTGGCAAGTGTAACACTTGCCAAGACTGCTAAGCTATATAATAATGTTTTTTTCATTGTGCTTTGGTCTTAATTATTTAACTTCTGCTGTGTAATTATCAAAGTCGATATACAACTTCTGTCCAACTTGGGTTGTTACAGAGTAATCTGTGCCCTCAGTCTCTGCCCAGCTGTTTACGATATCATATCTACGCCAGAAGACGTTGCCCTTGTGAAGAGTGAACTCTGTACGATACCAGTCTAAGTTGCCTACCTTGACAGCTGCACGAAGCTCTGCGCTGGCAGTGAATGCTGGAGAAACCCATTTGCCATTCTTATCTGCTGGAGCTGTCAGAGCATAAGCGTCATCAAATGCCCAAGTACCAGACATCTCGACACTACCACCTAAGATGTAAACCTTTGTTGGGTAAACAGTCAGTGTCCAATCGATGTTCTTCTTGTCTTCGGTAATCTTACCCTTGAAGTGAAGAGTGTACCAACCTGCGTTTGCTACCTTGATTCTATGCTCTTCACCTTCTGAGATACCGGCGTTGGCCTCATCGTTGATTTCCTTGATACGGTTGTAACCGCGGTCGTCATTGTTCTCGGTACCCCACTTGAATTCGCCACCAGCTGGCAAGTAGATGATACCATAGTAGTTACCTTCCATACCAAAGACCTTAGGAATTGGTTTCCAACTCTGCCATGGAGTCTGGATAGAACTACCAATCAAGTAGAGGTTGTCAGTGAACTTAGCATCAGGAGCCTCATAAGTAGCCTTCACAGAACGCAAGGTGATGGTATTTGAGAATGTCTCGCCCAAACTTGTATCAGTAGCGTCTCCAATCACAGCACGCAAGCGAATGTAAACAGGCATTTCTGCAGGAACACTTGTATCTGGATTTGCAGCCTGAAAGAGAGCTACTATAGCGTTGTTTATTTCAGTTGCATTAACTTGCATATCGGCAGTTCTATAGAATGTCGCTAACTCTGTGTGAGTAGCAGTACCATCGCTGACGAATGCAGGATCGATAGATACCTGTACGTAATATCTCATAGAGTAAGGTACTCCACCATAGTTTGGCTGAGAACATGTCAATCTTAAACTTTTTGCACTGATGAGATCGTAAGTATTGTTTTCTGCTACGGCAGGAGTGTTCAATACAAATCCATCTGCAACATGACTCAAGTCCAATGTAGGGTTGCTGTCTCTGTCATCATCGCATGATGTAAAGAGCAAAGGGAGTACCAATGCTGGCAACAACATGAATTTGAATATCTTTTTCATAATTCTTTCTTTTTAAATTTAATCTGTTAACCTAACAATTAGTATTTTGGGTTCTGTGTCATGTTAGGGTTGTTCAGAGTCTCATTACCTGGGATAGGGTAGATATCGAAATGTGATTCAATACCTGCACCATTAGGTACACCACCCTTGAAACTCCAGAGGTACTTAGAACCTGTGAACAAGCCAAAGCGAACCAAGTCTGAACGACGGCGGCCTTCCATAAAGAACTCGCGGCCCCATTCATCTATAAGGGTCTGATTATCTACTGATGTAGCTTCTGTCCCACGATGAGCACGGTCCTGAACTAACTTGATGTCAGCCAAACCTTCCTGACTGCCGTTGAGACGGAACTTTGCCTCTGCGCGGGTCAGATAGATTTCTGCCAGGCGGAACAATGGAATGTCGGTGTCTGAAAAGTTCTGGTCATGCTGTGCTGTACCATCTGCGTGGAAATTGCTCCACTTTACGATAGCCGCACCATTCAGAGGGTCTGTGATAGCTTCACCTGGATTGAGTGTACGAACTTTTCCACTTTCGCAGCCACCTACACCCATGTATAACAAAGCTCGGTCGTCTTTTGCCTTTGCTATAACAGCGTCTGTGCCAATGCCTTTCTCATTATCTTTTGCGATAACCTGATCCTTTGTTGCATTAGGTAAAACATCATCTGTAGTTGCCATAGGAATATCCCCGTTAGGGAAGAACTTCTTAACCAAGTCTTCGCGTGCAAAGATACATTTCCAAGGGTCAGCGGTACTTGCTGATGGCATGCCAGCTTTGGTGCAGGCTGCTACGAGATAAGTAGAACCGCCATACTGGCGAGTCTTCAAACCATCCTGACGAACAGCAAAGATGATTTCCTTCATAGCCTCTGGATTGCAATCATTGTCGCCCATGAACAACTGCTGGTAACCGCTGTAGCCATTCTTTGCTTCGCGAGAAAGGTCATATTTGCCGCTATCGATAATCTTGTCGCAATAATCGATAGCCTTCTGGTAGTCCTTCACCTGACCATCTGTATAAACAGCTGAGTTAAGTGCCAAACGAGCATGGAGGGCATAAGCTGCACCACGGTCGGCACGTCCGAAATTCTCACTGTTATTATAAGCACCCACCTCTGCCATCATAGGCTCGATGGTAGTCAACTCGTTGTCAAGCCACTCGTAGAGATCCTTGCCGCTTTTCTCAATAGGGAGATTGCTGTCGAAGGTTTCCTTGAAAGGAGCCTTGCGATACAGGTCGAGGAAATAATAGTAGTTCAGTGCACGGAGGAAGCGGACTTCAGCAATCTTATCTTCGCTCATCTTACCTGTCTGCTCGGAAATAAACTGATTGTACAGGGTGATGTCGAAAATTAATCGCTGGTATGCCCAGTTTACTCGTGCATTACTCTTATCCCAGTTCATGTGGGTAATAGCGGCAATACCTTCATTGTCTTGCCATGCCCACAAAATTTCGTCTGTCATTAATTCTTGCAAGTTGAAGACGGTACGGATAAATCCGCTCTCACCCTCGTCTCCACTCAAGTCTGCTGAACCAGCAGGACCTTTCTGACCTGTAAGACCGAGGGTTGCATACTGTTTAGCCAAGAGGCCCTCCGCAGTATATGTTGGGGAAGACTGTGGATCAATGGACTTGATATTCAGTTCGTCTGCGCAAGAGACAAAGCCCATGCACAACATACTTGCCATTGCAGTCGTTATAAATATTTTTTTCATAATTGTCTCCTTTTTTATTTTTAGAAGTTAAGATTCAAACCAAGCTGGAAGCTTATTGGACGTGGGTAAGGATTACTGTCGATACCACTGCTTACCTCAGGGTCAATACCCTTATACTTGGAAATGATGAATGGGTTCTGAACTGTGAAGAAAATTCGACCACTGCAAATTTTCTCAGCACCAGCCTTAATCAATGCAGGGAAGCTATATCCCAATGTCATGTTTGTACACTTCACGTAAGAAGCATTGCGTACGAAGTAGTCACTGGTGTTGGTTGCTTTTGTGGTTTTACCCCAGAAACCAAGATCAACAGCTTCTGCTGTAGTATTTCTGAAGATGTTGTCTTTACTGAGGTCGGCTAAAACTGCCTTCTCGTTCAAGAAATCGTAGTAAACATAGTTGCCGATTGAGGCATGGAATGCTGCACTGAAGTCCCAGTTCTTATAGATGAACTTGGTGGTGAGACCCATGATGACATCAGGAGCAGGGCTCTTGTAGCAATAGCGGTCGTCATCATCGATTGTACCATTTCCGTCGCGGTCAACATACAGACCCTCGATAGGTTTGCCGTTTTCATCATAAACCTGCTGGAAAACATAGAATGAATTGATAGGCTGGCCTACCTTGTTTACCTGAATCTTGGTGTTGTTACCACGAGATACTTTATCTCCAGTCCATACCCAGTCTTGCAAACCTGCATCCAATTGTGTGATTTCGTTGTGGTTCCATCCTACGTTGTAGGTTACATCCCATATGAAGTCCTTTGTAACAATAGGCTTGACATCGAATGCCAATTCAACACCATAGTTTTCCAAAGAACCAATATTCTTCAGAAGCTGGTCGCCAAAGTTAGTACCACCGGCGATGGCAATTGTTGACAGAAGGTCGGTAGTCTTACGATAGTAACCATCCACATTCATACCGAAACGACCATTGAGAGCGGTGAAGTCTAAACCAGCATTGTAGGTTGTTGTCTTTTCCCAAGTCAATTCAGGATTGTATGCTGATGGACGCATGGTTATATAATATTTGTCACCAAATGGATACTGTGCATAAGTATCGCTGACTGTATATACAGGAGTATAGTAGAAGTCTGGAATACCATTCTGCTGACCAGTTATACCCCAACCCAAGCGGAGCTTCAACTCATCAAGCCATTTTGCGTCCTTCAAGAAAGGTTCGTTGTTAATCTTCCAAGCAAAGGCTGCAGCAGGGAAGTAACCCCACTTCTTGCCTTTTTTGAAACGAGAAGAACCATCGGCACGGAATGTTGCTGTAAGCAAATAGCGATCTAACAAGTTGTAATTAAAACGTCCGAAGTAAGACACCAATGAGTTGTGAGCCTTCCACATGGTGTTCTTCTGATACGTTGGACTATATATATAGTTCATTTTACCATCTGCTTCAACGAACTGAGGATTGTTGTCTCTCAAGTACTCATCAATACCACTTCCGTAGTTATAGCCTGTTCTGTGGTAGTGGCTCTGCTCTGCACCTGCCATGATGTCGATATCATGAACACCGAACTTGTGTGCATATTCAGCAAAAGCTTTTCCTTCGATGCTATATTTGTATTGATGGTCAGTGCCATAATATCCAAAATAGTTGTTAGAGAAGGAATACTTGGAAATATCTTCATTCTGCTTACCATCTGTATACTGGGCACCGATGGCAGCATGCAAATGCAAGTCTTCGAAGCCATGAATCTTGTAGTCTACCTCAAGGTTTCCTGAAATATCATTAGACTTTGCTATACACTTGTAGTTGTCGAGAACTGCAACTGGGTTCTGTGTAACTTGAGAGGCAGCCATCTTCTTCCAATCAGGATCGCTAATCTGGTCGCTCTTGTTCTGCAAGTACTGGAAATATCCACCAACGTATTTGTAGTCTTCACCATTTCCATATACAGGCTGTGTAGGATCCATTGACAATGCATTACCGATAGCATCACCAACTTTTGCATAGCGGTCCTTCTCGAACATATACTTTGCTGTGAAGTTGAAGTTCAAGTGCTTATCGAGGAAAGAAGGAGCAACATTGACAGATGTATTGAAACGCTTCATCCATGTTGTCTTGACAATACCATTGTTGTCTTCGAAACCTAAGCTGACGCGATAAGGCATATTCTTCAGACCACCCTGAATACTAATGTTGTGATTAGTAGAAACAGAGGTGCGGAAAATCTCATTCTGCCAGTCTGTATCGTAACTGCCTAATGTGCTTGTGTCGATACCAAGAGAGGTAAGAGCCTGCTTGTACTCGCTGGCATTCATCACATCATATTTCTTCTGGATGGTTGACAGTGTTACGTTGCCATTATAAGTAACAGAAGGCTTCTGACCAGAACGTCCCTTCTTGGTTGTAATGATGATGACACCATTAGAAGCACGGGAACCGTAAATTGCTGTAGCAGAAGCATCTTTCAATACAGTGAAGCTCTCGATATCGTTAGGGTTAATCATGGCTAAGACGTTACTCATACCCTTGTTGGTATTGTTGTCAATAGCCAAACCATCGATTACGTAGAGAGGGTCGTTAGAAGCATTCAGAGAGGCACCACCACGGATGCGAATCTGTGCACCAGAACCAGGCTGACCGCCACCAGTCTGTACATCTACACCGGCAATCTTACCTACCAACATATCAGAGGCACTGCTTGTGATACCCTTTGACATCTCATCAGGCTTGATAGCTGTAACAGAACCAGTCAAGTCGTTCTTCTTAGCGCGACCATAACCAATGACAACGACCTCGTTCAAAGACTTCTGGTCATCAACCAAGGTAATCATCATGTTAGATGTTGCTTTGATTGTTTTTGGTGTCATTCCCAGATAGGTGAAAGTAAGATTGGCACCTGGCGCTGCATCAACTGAGAAGTTACCATCCATGTCGGTAATGCCTACTGCCTTACCGTTAACTGTAATGGTAGCACCCATGATAGGCTCACCAGAAGCATCCTTCACATGTCCCTTAATCGCATTACTCTGCGCAAAGGAACTCACCGTCAGAAGCAGACCGCTTGCTAGGGTCAACGCTCTGAGAGGCAATTTAATTTTTACCTGCTTCATCATTTGCTTGATTTTTAAGTTAATGTATTATATTAAATTATTTACTTTTTCGTTCTTTTCGGCTTAAGTTGTCATCGTTCCTACTCTAAAATACCGCTCTGGCTCTTTTCGGGGTCTTTCTGGCATCTTGCTTATATTATATAAGGTAGGAATGGGGCGTTTGCCCATAAACTTGTCGTTTCTGTGTGCAAAATTAAGTTCTTTTCTCTTATGTTGTACTATTTTTATGTTAATTCCGTTATTTATTTTGTGCAAACGTTTGCACGGAAATTACTTGATTTAAGTCAAGAACTTTGAACTGATATTAAGGATATTTCGTAATTTTGCAGCACAACTAATAGCAATGGGCGATAAAGAAACAATAACAATGAAAGATATTGCTCGCGATCTGGGCGTAAGTGTTGCCACAGTGAGCCGAGCATTGAAGGACAGTTCTCGTATCAGTACTGCCCAAAAGGAGCGTATTCAGAAATACGCGCGTGAAAATAACTTCTTCCCTAACTTCCTGGGTGAGGCTTTAAGACATAATAAGGTGAAACCGATGAAGGTGATTGGAGTTATTGTACCTCAGGTGGTGCACTATTACTTCATGTCGGTGCTTTCGGGCATCGAGGAAGAGGCTAGAGCCAGAGGTTACCGTGTGATGGTGGCGCAGAGTAACGAGCGTTACGATAAGGAGGTGGCCATCTGTGAAGACTTCTATCAGAACAAGGTTTGTGGCATCATCGTTTCACAGGCGAAGGATACCAAGCAGTATGATCATTTCGAAAAACTGCTGCAGAATGGGGTGCCGCTCATCTTCTATGATAGAATATGTACGGGCGTGAACTGCTCGCGAGTGGTGGTAGATGACTATATGGGTGCCTTTACTGCCGTTACCCACATGATTGATACGGGCTGCAAGAAGATTGCCTTCTACGGCTCGCCGATGAATCTGGAAATCTCCAAGAACCGATATAACGGTTATCATGATGCGCTGGTAAAGCATGGTTTGACGGAGAACCCTGACTGGGTGAAGATCTGCGATGACCGTGCCAGTGCCGAAGCAATAACGCCGGATATTCTGAAAGGGGAAGATCGTCCGGATGCGTTCTTCGCCATCAATGATGATACGGCAATCGGCATTCTCTATACCGCCAAGCGGATGGGGCTCAAGGTGCCTGAAGAAATCAGCATCTGCGGATTCACCAATGGTGACCGTGCCAAGGCGTGCGACCCGATGCTTACTACGGTTGAGCAGCGAGGTGTTGCCGTAGGCGAGGAAGCTGCCAATATCCTGATAGGTCAGGTGGAAGGCTCCATTCCTAGAGATGAGGTGGAGAAGCGAGTGGTGAGAACACGACTCGTGGTGAGAGGAACAACAAGATAAAAATATAAAAGCATAACAATATGAAACAAAAACCTGATTTAAGTTTCTGGAAGCTCTGGAACTTGAGCTTCGGATTTTTCGGAGTACAGATTGCCTACGCCCTACAGAGCGCTAACATCTCCCGAATCTTTGCAACGTTGGGTGCTGACCCACACAACTTGAGTTATTTCTGGATTCTCCCTCCTCTGATGGGAATTCTGGTTCAGCCTATCGTGGGCACGCTGAGTGATAAGACGTGGTGCCGCTTCGGTCGCCGCATCCCTTATCTCTTTGTGGGTGCTACGATTGCCGTCCTGGTAATGTGCCTGCTGCCGAATGCCGGTTCGCTCGGACTGACCGTGAGCGGTGCGATGCTCTTCGGTCTGATAGCGCTGATGTTCCTCGATACGAGCATCAACATGGCGATGCAGCCGTTCAAGATGCTGGTAGGCGATATGGTAAATGAAAAACAGAAGGCAAAGGCTTACTCTATCCAGAGTTTCCTCTGCAATGCCGGTTCTGTAGCCGGATATATCTTCCCGTTCCTCTTTACCTTCCTCGGTATCAAGAATTATGCTGAGAAGGGTGTGGTTCCTGATTCTGTCATCTGGTCGTTCTATATCGGTGCGGCTATTCTGATTCTCTGTGTTATCTACACCACAATGAAGGTGAAGGAGTGGAATCCACAGCAGTATGCGGACTATAATGAAGCGAAGAGTGAAGAGGGAGGAGTGAAGAATTCTAATGCTGAGGCTTCTGAAGACAAGGCTGGTTGGATTACTTTGCTGCGCAAGGCGCCATCTACCTTCTGGAAGGTGGGACTGGTTCAGTTCTTCTGCTGGGCTGGTTTCCTTTATCTCTGGAATTATTCTACGGGAGCCATCGCTGAAACCGTATGGAATACTACCGACCCTGCTTCTGAAGCATTCCAGGAGGCAGGCAACTGGGTGGGCATTCTCTTTGCAGTTCAGGCTGTAGGTAGTGTTGTCTGGGCTGTCGTTCTCCCTCAGTTTAAGAATACGAAGGTGGCATACGCTGTCAGCTTGATTATTGGTGGCGTGGGCTTTGCTCTCATTCCATTCCTGCATGACCAGTACTTGCAGTTTATCCCATTCCTGATGATTGGTGCCGGTTGGGCTGCCATGCTGGCGATGCCTTTCACCTTTGTTACCAATGCTTTGCAGGGATATGGTCACATGGGTGCTTATCTCGGTCTGTTTAACGGAACCATCTGTATCCCTCAGATTGTGGCTGCCATCTGCGGTGGAACTGTCCTGAGTCTGGTGGGTTCTCATCAGAGCGATATGATGATTGTGGCAGGTATTCTGCTGATTTTGGGTGCGCTGTCTGTAAGCATCATCAAGGATAAGAAATAGGTGTAAGTAACAGAGTGAACGATTAATTGATTGCTTCTGCGGAGTGGAAAATGTGCAAACGTTTGCAAGGTTTGTGTGAGAAAAAAATGCAAATTTCTGATACGTTTTTCATACGTTTTTCTTACCTTTGTAGCAGCAAATATAAATTATAACATTTTCAAGAGCCTTTAAGAGTCTTATGACAGTACAGTTTAATATTGAGTATAAAGCAATGTTCGGCGAACAGATCGTCGTAAACATTCAGACGGAGGAAGGTGAACTGAAACTTCCTCTCGAGACAACAGATGGTGAAAGATGGGCATGCGACTGGGGTGTTGAATCACCAGAGAAATCGTATACCTATTATTATAGTGTAGAACGTGAAGGAAGAGCAGTCAAGACCGAATGGCTTATGATTAAGCATCAGCTCGATGTAAATGCCAAGAAGGCTGCGGTTTATACCCTTTACGATCATTGGAAGGCTATGCCTGAGGATGCTTTCCTCTACAGCAGCGCCTTTACCGATTGCATCAATCATCAGGTTCCACAAGAGATGAAGCCGGAAACGGGCAGCAAGATTGTGCGTCTGATAGTCCGTGCTCCTCAGCTTCGTGATGGTGAGCGTCTGGGTGTATTGGGTGCAGATAAAGCTTTGGGTGCTTGGGATGTGCAGAAGATTCTTCCGATGACTCAGCATACCTATAATGAATGGGTTGCTGATATTGATGCGACTCATCTTGAGGGTAGTCATCTGGAGTTTAAGTTCGTGGCTTTCAGAAATACGAAGGACGAGCTTCTCTGGGAAACCAGCATGAACAGAACCGTGGATTTGCCGGAGATGAAGGCAGGTGAGTTGGTATCTTATGAACTCGACCAGGCTTTCTTCGCTCTGTATAACCGCAAACTTGCCGGAACGCAGGTGCCAGTATTCTCATTGCGTACCCGTAAGAGTGCCGGTATCGGTGACTTCGGTGATCTGAAGGCCATGATTGATTTTGTGGCTTCTACCGGTCAGAAGGTGCTCCAGCTCCTTCCTATCAATGATACCACCATCACTCATACATGGACCGACAGTTATCCATATAGCTGCATCAGCGTCTTCGCCATTCATCCGCAGTATGCCAACCTTCATGCTCTTCCTGAGTTGAAGGATGCAAAGGCTTGTGCTGAGGCTGAGAAGACATGTGCCGAGTTGAACGCACTGGATAAGATAGATTACGAAAAGGTAAATGATTTCAAGATAAATTACTTGCGCCAAATCTTCAATCAGGAAGGTGAAAAGATGATGAAGACAGCCGAATACAAGGCTTTCTTCCAGGATACTAAACAGTGGTTGGTTCCTTACGCCCAGTATTCATACCTGCGTGATAAGAATGGTACGGCTGATTTCAACCAGTGGCCAGATCATCAGGTATGGGATGAGGCTGAACGCAAGGCTCTTACCGACCCTAAGACTGCAGCTTACAAGAACGTGGCGTTCTTCTATTTCGTACAGTTCGTACTGGACCGCCAGATGCAGGAGGCTCACGAGCATGCCAAGGCTAAGGGCGTTATTTTGAAGGGTGATATTCCAATCGGTGTAAACCGCAATGGTTGTGATGTATGGATGGAACCAAAATACTTCAACCTCAATGGTCAGGCGGGTGCTCCACCTGATGACTTCTCTGCCAATGGTCAGAACTGGGGATTCCCTACCTATAACTGGTTTGAGATGCTGAAGGATGGCTGCCAGTGGTGGAACCGCCGTTTCCAGAACATGGCAAGATATTTTGATGCTTACCGCATCGACCACGTATTGGGCTTCTTCCGTATCTGGGAGATTCCGGTACATAGCGTACATGGATTGCTCGGACAGTTTGCTCCTGCGCTCGCCATGAGCCGTGAAGAGATAGAAAGCTATGGTTTGCACTTCCAGGATGACCGTTTTACCCGTCCGTTCATTACCGATTGGGTATTGGACCGTGTGTTCCATGAGCGTGCCGGCGAGGTAAAGGAGAAGTATCTCGACCGTCTGGATGACGAGCGTTATCAGATGAAGCCTGAGGTAGATACCCAGCGCAAGGTAGAGGCTCTCTTTGCTGATGCAACAGATGAGAAGGAACTCTGGCTGCGTGATGGCTTGTATGCCCTGATCAGCGATGTACTCTTCGTACGTGATCATACCAACCCTGGCGTCTTCCATCCACGTATCTCAGCCCAGCTTGACTTTATCTACGAGTCGCTCTATGATAATGACAAGGCTGCGTTCAACCGCCTTTACAACGACTATTTCTATCGCCGCAACAACCAGTTCTGGTATCAGGAGGCGATGAAGAAGTTGCCTAAGCTGGTTCAGGCTACCCGCATGCTGGTTTGTGCAGAAGACCTCGGTATGGTGCCAGACTGTGTGCCTTGGGTAATGGACGAGTTGAAGATATTGAGTCTGGAACTCCAGAGCATGCCAAAGGATCCATCGGTTAAGTTCGGACATCTGAGCCGTAACCCATACCGCTCGGTATGTACTATTTCGAGCCATGATATGCCTACTCTGCGTATGTGGTGGGATGAGAATGTCCAGCGTACCCAGGAGTATTACAATACGATGCTCTACCGTCAGGGACCAGCACCTCATCCGCTCCCAGGCTGGTTGGCAAGCGATATCATCAGCCGCCATCTCACCTCTCCATCTATGCTCTGTATATTGAGCATCCAGGACTGGTTGGCTACCGATGAGGCTCTCCGTCTGCCAGATGCCAATGCCGAGCGTATCAATATCCCGGCTAACCCTAAGCATTACTGGCGTTACCGTATGCACCTCAACATAGAGGATCTGGCTGCTGACAAGCGTTTCGTGCAGAATATCACAGAGATGATTTCGCAGTCTGGAAGAGTCTAACTAACATGATTATATATACAGTGCAAACGTTTGCACACTCATTTGCAGAAAAATACCCTCCCAAAACGTGGAGGGTATTTTTGTTTTTTGTATCTTTGCACTATCTTAAGAATAAACAGATAATGATTGAGATAAACTAACGAAGATTCAAAAACAAGAATAAACAACAACTGAACAGTATGAAAAAACTGAATGTATTAGTGATGGGTCTCTTGCTTCCTATGTTGGCAGCAGCCCAGACCGTTAAATCACCTAACGGCAACGTCTCGGTAACATTCTCTTTGACCGAAAAGGGACAGCCTACCTATGAGATGAGCTATAAGGGAAAGACTGTATGTAAGCCATCCCACTTAGGATTGGAGCTGGCTAAGGATAAACATGCCTCTAAGGGTATGGAGGAAACCAGCCTGATGGATGGTTTTACTGAAACTGGCAGCAAGACATCGACTTTCGACGAAACCTGGAAGCCGGTATGGGGTGAAACCGCTACAATTCGCAACCATTACAACGAGATGGAGGTAAACCTGAACCAGGCTGCTTCTAAGCGTAACATCACCATCCGTTTCCGTGTATATGATTATGGTATGGGCTTGCGCTATGAGTTTCCACAGCAGGAAAGTCTGAATTATTTCGTCATCCAGGAGGAGCATACCCAGTTTGCCATGGCAGGCAATCATACTGCTTACTGGATTCCTGGTGATTATGATACACAGGAGTATGACTACAATATTACTCCGTTGACAGGTATCCGTCCAATTATTGCGAAAAACCGTGAAGCTTACAAGAGCAATTCATCTACTACCGTCTTCTCTGATACCGGTGTTCAGACCTCTCTCCAGATGAAGACCAAGGACGGACTTTATATCAATATCCACGAGGCAGCCTGTCTGGATTATCCTACCATGCACCTCAATCTGGATGAGAAAACATTGACCTTCGAGTCCTGGCTTACTCCTGATGCCGTAGGCAGAAAGGGATTCATCCAGACACCATTCAATACCCCTTGGCGTACCGTGATGGTAAGTGATGATGCACGTGATATGCTTTCATGCAAGTTGACTTTGAATCTTAACGAGCCTTGCAAGATTAAGGATACATCCTGGATTCATCCTACCAAGTACTGCGGTGTATGGTGGAATATGATTGTAGGCACCAAGACCTGGAGCTATACCAACGATCTGCCATCTGTGCGTCTCGGTGTAACCGATTACAGCAAGTGCAAGCCTAACGGTACTCATGGTGCAACCAACGAGGAAGTAAAGCGCTATATCGATTTTGCAGCCAAGAACGGTTTGCAGGAGGTGCTGGTAGAAGGCTGGAACGAAGGTTGGGAAGACTGGTTCGGTCATCAGAAACTCGATGTCTTCGACTTCGTGACTCCATATCCTGACTTCGATATCAAGATGCTCAACGAATATGCTCACTCTAAGGGTGTGAAACTGATGATGCACCACGAGACATCTTCTGCAGCTCTCAACTACGAGCGCCACCTGGAAGATGCCTTCAACCTGATGAACAAATATGGGTATGATGCCGTGAAGACCGGTTATGTAGGTGATATCATCCCAAGAGGTGAGTATCACTACAGCCAGTTGATGAACAATCACTACCAGCGTGTCATCGAGACCGCTGCCAAGCATCATATCATGGTGAATGCCCACGAGGCAACCCGTCCTACAGGTATCTGCCGCACCTGGCCTAACCTGGTTGGCAACGAGAGTGCACGTGGTACAGAATATGAGGCATTTGGCGGTAATTCGACTTATCACACCGTGATGTTGCCATTCACCCGTTTGCAGGGTGGTCCGATGGATTATACCCCTGGTATCTTCGAGACCAAGCTTTCTGAGTGGAGCAACAACCAGAGTTATGTTCATACCACTCTCTGTGGTCAGCTTTCTCTCTATCTCGTAATGTACAGTCCGCTGCAGATGGCTGCCGATCTTCCAGAGCATTATGAGAAGTACGATGATGCCTTCCAGTTTATCCGCGACGTAGCTTGCGATTGGGACGACTCCAAGTATCTGGAGGCAGAGCCAGCCAAGTATATCACCGTAGCACGCAAGGCTAAGGGTACCGATAACTGGTTTGTAGGCGGTAAGACTGATGCAGCCCGCATAGCCGTAGTAAAACTCGACTTCCTGGATAAGGGCAAGAAGTATGCTTGTGCTATCTATCAGGACGGCAAGAATGCTGACTACGAGAAGAACCCTAAATCTTACAAGATTGTTCACAAGACAGTGAAGAAGGGTGATGTTTTGAAGATTAACGAAGCACGTGGTGGTGGTTTCGCCATCTCATTGCTCGCTAAATAAGCCTATAATTTCCGTATTTCCGTCCAACTGTCCGGTTGGTCGGAAATACGCTAAAAATGAGCGTAGATAATCTGTCACAGTTTTCTTCGCTCAGTTCGCTTTAATGTCCTGTATAACAATAACTTAACAATATGAATATCCAAAAACTAATAATTGCAGCATTGACAGCAACCGTTTTACCAACTTCATTGAATGCCCAGCAGACATTCAATGAGATGATGTATTCCAAGGAGAAAACCATGTTTATCCTGAATGCTCCAACAGCCCAAAAGTCTTCTGTAACCCTCCGACTTTATAAGCAAGGACAGGGAGGAAAGGCTTATAAAACGCTGAAAATGAAGAAGTTGGGAGATAAACGCTGGGAGGCTACCGTAAAGGGCGACCTCAAGGGAAAGTTCTATACCTTTGATATTGGCAAGGGTGAAACACCAGGTACATTTGCCAAAGCTGTAGGTGTGAACGGAAACCGTGGTGCTATCGTAGATTTGTATGATACCGATCCATCTGGATGGGATCAGGACGTGCGTCCTGCTCTGAAATCGCCAGCCGATCTCGTTGTCTACGAGCTTCATGTGCGCGATTTCTCCATTTCTCCTACATCCGGCTTGAAATATAAGGGCAAGTATCTCGCCCTCACCGAGCCTAAGGCAATCGAATATCTCAAGAATCTGGGCATCAACGCCATCCACTTCCAGCCTGTATTCGATTTCGCTTCTATAGATGAGACCCGACTCGACAAACCACAGTTCAACTGGGGTTATGATCCGAAGAACTATAATGTGCCGGAAGGCAGTTACGCTACCGACCCTTATTCTCCAGCAACCCGCATCAAGGAGTTTAAGGAGATGGTGATGGCGCTGCATAAGGCAGGCATCCGAGTGATTTTCGATGCCGTATATAACCATACTTTCGATATCAACGGCAGCAATTTCCAGCGTACCTATCCTGATTATTATTATCGCAAGACCAAGGACGGTAAGTATTCTGATGGTTCCGGCTGCGGTAACGAGACTGCTTCAGAGAAGCCTCTCATGCGCCAGTTTATGCTGGAGAGCGTGAAATACTGGATAGACGAATATCATATCGATGGCTTCCGTTTCGACCTGATGGGCGTTCATGACATCGAAACCATGCAGGCTATCCGTGAGATGGTAAACCGCATCGATCCTAGCATCTATATTTATGGTGAGGGATGGAGTGCAGGCAGTTGTGCTTATCCTACCGAGAAACTGGCGGTGAAGGCGAATACCCAGCAGCTCAAGGGTATCGGTGCTTTCAGCGATGATATGCGCGATGCGCTCCGTGGTCCTTTCTCTGATGACCATCAGGGTGCGCTCCTGGCTGGTCTTACAGGTCAGGAGGAGAGTCTGAAGTTCGGTATTGTGGGTGGCATTGCTCATCCGCAGGTGGATATGAACAAGGTAAACTATGACAAGAAGCCTTGGACCAACAATCCTACCGAGCCGATCAGTTATGTAAGCTGCCACGACGATATGTGTCTGGTAGACCGTCTGAAGGCAAGCATCGCATCTCTTACTGACAAGAATATCCCAGAAGCAATACGTACTGCCGAGTTGCTCCGCATCGATAAGCTTGCGCAGACCTGCGTCTTCACTTCACAGGGTGTTCCTTTCATCCTTGCCGGCGAGGAGATGCTCCGCGACAAGAAGGGAGTACACAACAGTTATAACTCTCCTGACAGCATCAACCAGTTTACCTGGACCAATCTGCAGAAATATCCGCAGGCGTTTGCTTATTATAAGAGTCTGATTCAGCTCCGCAAGAATCATCCAGCCTTCCGTCTTTCAACAGGCGATAAGGTGCGTCAGCATCTGGAGTTCTTGCCTAGTCAGGATGCCAATGGCAACAAGCAGACTTGCCTCGTAGGTTTCCAGCTTAAGAATCTGGAGGGCATCGATGCGTGGAAGCAGATTATTGTCATCTATAACTTCAATAAGGAGGCAAAGAAGATGCAGATTCCTGAGGGCTGTTATACCGTAGCTTGCTGCAATGGTGTAATCAACGAGGAAGGGCTGGGCTTTGTTTCGGGCAGGGAAGTAGAGGTTGCCCCTCAGTCAGCCCTGATACTTTATCAGAAATAGTTTATATATATAAATAAGGTGTAATATGAAAAAGATAATAGCTTCATTAGTGCTTATGGGTAGCGCAATAAGTATGAACGCGGCAGTTAACGTAAGCCGCATTGAACCTACCGACTGGTATGTGGGCATGAAAGATGCTTCGCTCCAGCTGATGGTGTATGGCAAGGATATCAAGAATGCCGATGTAACGGTAAACTATCCGGGTGTGAAGGTAGACAGCATCGCCCGCCTTGATTCTCCTAATTATCTCCTGGTTTATCTTAACCTCGATGGGGCAAAGGCTGGTGAGATGACCCTCAACTTCAAGCAGGGCAAACAGTCGAAGAAAGTAAAGTATGTGTTGAAGAACCGTGAGATGGCGGGCGATAAGCGCATCGGTTTCTCTAACGAGGATGTGCTCTATATGCTGATGCCAGACCGTTTTGCCAACGGCAATCTGAAGAATGATGCCTTTAAGACGATGCGTGATAAGACCTGCAACCGTGCAGAGCCTAGTCTGCGCCATGGTGGCGACCTGGAGGGAATCCGCCAGCACTTGGATTATTTCAACCAGTTGGGTGTTACCGCTCTGTGGTTTACCCCTGTCCTGGAGAACGACAGTCCAAGTAACGGCAAGAACAGCAGTTATCATGGTTATGCTACCACCAATTATTATCGTGTAGACCCACGTTTCGGAACCAATGCCGATTATAAGCAGCTGATAGATGAGGCTCACAAGAAAGGTTTGAAGATTGTGATGGATATGATTTTTAACCATTGCGGCTTCGAACATCCTTGGGTTGCCGATATGCCTTCAAAGGACTGGTTTAATAAACCAGAATGGCTGGCTCCTGAAAATCAGACTGCCGAGCATCAGAAGAACATCGGTACGGTGGATGGCGCTGCTAAGGTGAACGATAAGTATCTGCAGACCAGTTATAAGCTGACTCCGGTACTTGACCCATACGCCAGCAAGGTTGATCTCACTGAAACCGTAGATGGCTGGTTTGTTCCAACCATGCCTGACCTCAACCAGCGTAACCCACACGTTATCAAGTATCTGATTCAGAACAGCGAGTGGTGGATAGAGAGCGCTGGTATCGACGGCATCCGCATGGATACCTATCCTTATGCCGACCGCGATGCGATGGCACACTGGATGAAGGTGCTGGGCGAGGAGTATCCTCACTTCAATACCGTAGGCGAGACTTGGGTAACCGAACCTGCCTATACTGCAGCCTGGCAGAAGGACAGCAAACTTTCTGAGAAGAACAGCTATCTGCCAACCGTTATGGATTTCGCCTTCTTCGACCGCATCAATAGTGCAAAGAAAGAGGAGACCGATGACTGGTGGAACGGCATGAACCGTCTCTACAACGTGTTCTGCTACGACTATCTCTATCCTAATCCAAAGAGCGTGATGGCATTCATCGAGAATCATGATACCGACCGCTTCCTGGGTGAAGGCAAGGATACCCTGGCTTTGAAGCAGGCACTGTCATTGCTTCTTACCATCAACCGCACTCCTCAGCTCTATTATGGTACAGAGGTGCTGATGAACGGTACCAAGAGTGTAACCGATGGCAATGTACGCAAGGACTTCCCTGGCGGTTGGGCTGGTGATAAGCACAATGCCTTTACGGCAGAGGGCAGAACACAGGCAGAGAATCAGATGTTCAACTGGCTCAGCAACCTGTTGCACTGGCGTCAGGGCAATGAAGTGATTACCAAGGGCAAGCAGACCCAGTTCTGTCCTCAGAAGGGTGTTTACGTAATTGCCCGCCAGTATAAGGGTAAGAATGTGATGACGGTTATTAACGGCAAGAACGAGGCAAACGAGCTGAATGTTTCCCGTTATGCAGAGATTATCGGTTCTCATGATAAGGCCACGGATGTTACAAACGGTCGCACCGTTCTTATCAACAAGAACGTGAAGCTCCGTCCTCGCCAGAGCATGATTCTTGAGTTCTAAAACGCAAGTAGCTGCGATGGCTTACGCAAGTAGCTGCGATGCCTGATGCACGTAGTTGCGATGGCCAACGCAAGTATATTCCTATATGAACGTTCCTAGAGTTGTAAATTTACACTTCTAGGAACGTTTTTTTCTTGATAAAAATTCTTTCGTTTCATTTTTTCTTCGTACTTTTGCAAGCAGAAGTTTAAAAACTTAATAAAAATGGATGAAGAAATAGGCAAATGGCTATTAGATATATCCAAGTATATAATTACTGCTTATATCTTATCGCAAATGTTTGGTAAAGATAATGATTCCTGGTGGTCATTTATTGGTGCAGTCTTATTGGCTGTTCTATTGTTTGCATTGGGATATTATTTAATTAAAAAAGGAAAAGATAAAAATAAGAAAGGGAAGTAAAATGAGTAATGGATTATTAGCAATGTATATTTTCCTTGCTGTGTTCGCAACAGGATTAGTTATTTATTCTAAAATGTCTGATAGAAAAAGACAGGAGAAATAAGTATGGATACAGGATTGTTTATTATGTATGGCTTTTTGGTGCTTTTGGCAGCAGGAATATTTATTTATGCCAAAATTGATGATCGCAAAGAACAGAAAAGAGCAAAAGAATAGTTAATGATTAGATACATTCTTTCTATAATAAGCATTCTCTTCATAACCTTGAGCAGTTGGGCGCAAGGTGGGCTGCCTAGTCGCTATAATGTAAGCTATCTCAATATGGCTGCAGGTATGCCGAATAATTTTGCTGATGATATCTTTCAGGACTCTTACGGCTTCGTATGGATCAGTACGCATGGTGGTGGTCTGGTGCGCTACGATGGTTTCAATTTCATGAACTTCGGTTTGGGGTCTGTAGGAATCAGTCTGCGAAGCAACAGTTGCCGTAATGTCTGCGAAGATCCGTTCAAGCGCCTTTGGGTGGCTTTCGAAGAAGGTCCGCAGGTGCTCGACCTCAAAACGATGCAGCCTGCTGTTCCACCTTGTGAGAACAGCCAGGTAGAGGCACAACTCAACAAAGTATTCAAGAACCTTTGCACCCGAATATATTGTGATGCAAAGGGCAATATATGGATGCTGTCTGTCAACCAGCTTACCCGTTTGGGCTTTAACGAAAAGGGCGAGGTGAGCAGCGTCTTGTCCACATCCTATCCTTATAATGCTCCCGATCTTGGAATCTGTGATGTCTATCGCAGAGGAACAGTTGTATTATGCAACAATGGAGTGGTGAGCGAGTTCTCAGTGAAGAACAATCAGCTCGTGGCAAAGAACATCTCATCCCTGTTCCCTCCGCTCGAAGGTCGGTATGGGGGGGCGCTTATTTATTATCATGGTAAGATATGGATGGGTACGAATCGCGGATTGTTTAATAGTGGTAAGCAGGAATTCCATTGCTCTGCTACCGACCATTCGCTCCAGCACGAAGTAGTGACGAGCCTTGCCGTTTCTCCAGATAACAAACTTCTGGTCGGAACGCTCTGTGGCGTAGATATCTTCAATGATAAGACCGGAGAGATAGAACATTGGAATACTGCAACGGCTGTGAATCCGCTGAGCAGCAACTTTATCAACAGTCTTTTCTCAAAGAACGGACAGATATGGGTAGGCTCTGAGACGGGTGGTGTTATCAAGCTGGCTCCACGTCAGCTGAATTTGGAATTCTACCGTCACGACCCCGCCAACCCGGGCAGTATCTCTCCTAATGCTGTCAATGCCATGTATGCGGCAGCCGACGGAACCCTGTGGGTAGGAACAGTAGAGGGAGGTCTCAATGCCTTGACTCCAGGCAGCATGAACTTTGTTCATTATACGGTGGCAAATTCCGGTTTGCCGCATAATACCGTCTCGGTTCTTGCAGCCGATAACCGCAATCAGCTCTGGATTGGTACCTGGGGAAGGGGCTTTGCTGTGATGAATCTCAGTCAGCCGGACAAGATTATTCCTCTGGTGATAGATGCTAAGCATCAGCATTTACTCAACTTTGCCGGTGCTTTGGCTTATGATCCTATCAATGATGGTATGTGGATCGGAACCAATGATGGTCTCTTCTTCTATGATATGAAGCGCCGTCAACTCATCGAACCTTTCAGGGGATGCCTGAATGTGCGCGGCTGCATCGGTTCTCTGATAACCCGAAAGGGCAAACTCCTGATGGGGTGCGTGCAGGGAATGGTAGAGGTCGACCTCAAGTCGCGTCCTCATGGCAAGGGCGATTTCGCTGTAACGTATCATCAGTATAAACTCGACAATCCGAAGAGTGGAGTCTTCGATAAGATATTGTCTTTCTGTCAGGCTAAGGATGGAAAGATATGGATGGGCAGTAACGGCTACGGTCTGTATTGCTATACCAGCGATAAAAACGGAAAGACTCAAGTGAAGTCGTATACCACCAATAACGGACTTGCCAACAATAACGTAAAAGGTATTGTAGAAGATAACCAGGGCATGCTGTGGATAGCTACCGATAACGGACTCTCTATCTTCAATCCGAAGACCGAGGCATTCTGCAGTTTCTCCCGTGAAGACGGTCTGATCAGTTCGCAGTTCTATTTCAATGGAGCCATTCGCAATGCCAAGGGCGAGATATTCCTGGGCACCAATGCGGGTATGATGGCTGTAAAGGGCATAAACCGTTCTGTTCATCAGGCAGGGAAGTTGTGCTTTACCGAACTTCTGGTAGATAACCAGCCTGTCTTTGCCGGCAGCGATTATCTGGAAGAAGACATCTCCATCGCCAGAAAGTTACGTATCCATGAGAGTGATAAGTCGTTTACCCTCTTTTTCTCAGCGCTCAATTATGGCAGCGAGACACAGGGCGTGTACCTTTATCGCATGAAGGGATACGAGAATGAGTGGGTTCAGCTCAAGGCTGGTCAGCATAGTGTGCGTTATTCCACTCTGCCGGCTGGAGACTATGAGTTTGAGGTGAAATATATCCCATCTATCAATTCCGATAAGGAACAGGTCATCTCTGTAGAAGTTCAGATTACTCCTTATTTCTGGAAGAGCTGGTGGTTTGTTACCCTTATTATAATAGGTATCATCGCCTTGCTCCAATATGCTTATGTGCGCCGTCTCAACAAGATGCGCGAAGAGGAAGTTGGGGCTCTGTACCGTCCTATCGAGGCTGCGATGAAGGAAAGTGATGAACCTGAAAAGCTGCAGAGTCGCATCCAGATGATTCTGCAGAACCAGAAGCGTTATCAGGACAGTCAGATAAAGAGCATTGAGGCTGACAGGAAGATGGTAGAGGAGAATACGCGTCCATTCATGGAAGAAGTGATGGATGTGATGGAGAAGAATTACGATAATTCTGAGTTCGGAGTTCAGGAACTGGCAGATGCCTTGGGTATATCACGCAGTGTACTGAGCAAGAATCTCTCCAAGGAGACAGGCTTGCCAACAGCCCAGTTTATCCGCAACTACCGTCTCGACATCTCGCGCAAGATGATGGCTGATAAAACTTCCAACCGAAATATTACGGAGATAGCCTACCGAGTAGGCTTCAACGATCCGAAGTATTTCACCCGTTGCTTCACCAAGCAGTTTGGCATCTCGCCGACTGCATATAAGGATCAGTTGGATTCTCAGGGTTCAGATATGGCATAGTTCTCCTTGGATTCTTCGGAGAAATAGTGTTCCTGGATGTGATAATTTGTTAAGCAAATAAAATAAAACCGAGGGGTTACTTGATATAGGTCAAGTAACCCCTTATTTTGTATGTGTGGGTACACAACTGGTGGATAAGCACGTAATATCCTTAAAAATCCACTGTTTATGCGTTTTGTCCACCTATAAAACCCATTTGTCCACCCTATATAATCCGATTAATTGTACTTTTGCCACTGAAAAATGATGGTTGATGTATAGTTTGGCCAGCATTAATCATTTCATCCGCAACCTAAAAAGAGAACGGACGAAGTAATAACAAACTGTAAAAATAGAATAAACAAAGTATAAACCTAAAAATTGATAAGCAATGAGGAAACAATTATTCTCTATGATGCTATGCCTAGGTGCTGTTGGTGGTGCTTCTTTTGTCACCCCAATGCCCGCAATGGCTGCAGTTGCACAAGATCAGGTGATCACGGTCAAGGGACATGTTGTAGATGATCAGGGTGAACCTCTGATTGGTGCAACAGTTAAGACTAAAGATGCCAAGACTGGTGCAGTTACCGACTTAGATGGTAATTTTGAAATTCGAGTAAAGGCTAATGCGACTCTTTTCGTGAGCTATCTTGGCTACAAGGAGCGTGAGATTGCAGTGCGCGGTCGTGCCATTATCGAATCTATCCAACTCTCTGCCGACAATCAGGTGCTCGACCAGGTTGTAGTAGTGGGTTATGGTACACAGAAAAAGGCAGACCTTACCGGTTCTGTATCTATCGTAAATGCTGAGGAGATGAAGAAGGTGTCAAACTCCAACATCTCTACCATGCTCGAAGGTAAGGTTGCCGGTGTGCAGATTACATCAGACGGTCAGCCTGGTGCAGATCCTAGTGTGAGAATTCGTGGTATCGGTTCTTTCGGTAGCACAGCTCCTCTTTATGTCATTGATGGTGTGCCAATGGGTACCACTATCCGTGACTTCTCTCCTAATGATATCGAGACCATCCAGATCTTGAAGGATGCTTCTGCGGGTGCCATCTACGGTTCTCGTGCTGCTAATGGTGTCGTTATCATCACTACCAAGAATGGTAAGAAAGACCAGCCTTTGAAGGTAAACTACTCTGGTTACTTCGGTGTTGACCAGATTCCTAGTGATGTATATGATGTGATGAATGCCGACCAGTATAGCAACTATCTCGGTCAGGCTTGCGCCAACTCTAATACAACTCTCGCAGGTGGTTATAAACTTGGTGAGGATGGCAAATATCATTTCCAGGATGCAACCAATACAGACTGGTTTGACGCGGTATTCAAGACTGGTACCCGACAGAACCATAACGTAGCCCTCAGCGGTGGTAGTGCCAACAGTACTTATAATGTATCTCTTGATTACTTCAACCAGAAGGGTACCTTGGAAGGTGCAGGTCCTAACTATGAGCGTTATACAGCTCGTGTAAACAACACTATGGACACCAAATTCGTGAAGTTCCGTACTAGCTTGGTATATTCTCATTCAGACCAGGACAATATGGGTCTTTCTAATGCCGGCGAGTATGTTCAGGGTCTTTATGGCGATGTAACTAACGTGCTCCGTGGTACACTCTTGATGCAGCCTACCATCAAGGCTTATGATAAATCAACATGGGTTCTCGATGACAAGGTAGGTGCAGCTAATGGTTATCGCTACGATGCCTATGGCTATGGTGTTTACTATGATGGCGTACATGGTGATATCTCTGCTTCTAACCCATTGTTGGTTAACAATATGTTGCAGCGCAATACATTGGTTGACCGCTTCGTAGGTACAGCTTCTGCTGATGTTGACCTGTTGGGTATGGTAGGTATCAAGAGCAAGAACCATGGCCTTCATTATAATGTGAACCTCTCTTATAGCAAGACCGAGGCTAAGGACAAGACTTGGATTCCTTCCTGGATTCAGAGCAACCGTGTATATCTTGCCAAGGAGAATGAGCGCCTTACCAAGGGTTCACGCAACTACAGCGATGCTTTGGTTGAGAATACCATTACTTACAATGGAACAATCGGCAAGCACAACATCAACCTGCTCGCCGGTATGACTTACGAGGAAGAGAATACTAACCTCCTGACTGGTTGGGGTATCAACTTCACAGAGCCATACTTCCTCCAACTCCAGAACGCCAAGAACACTTACTCTGAGTCATACGAGTTCAAGCATAGCCTGGCATCATACGTAGGTCGTTTGAACTACAACTATGATGAGAAGTACCTGCTTTCTGCAGTAGTACGTCGTGATGGTAGCTCTCGCTTGAGCAAGAACATCCGTTGGGCAACCTTCCCATCTGTATCTTTGGGCTGGCGCTTCGATAAGGAGAAGTTCTTCCCTATCAGCCGCGACATCGTTAACATGTTCAAGATTCGTGCCAGCTACGGTGAGCTAGGTAATGAGAACATCGGTGAGTACCAGTATATGGCTAGCATGAACCGTAACAACATGACATACAGCTTCGGCAACAGTCCTGTAACCGGTTCTGCCGTTTCTACCTTCGTGAACAACGATATCGCATGGGAGAAGAAGAAGACTACCAACGTGGGTATCGACCTGGCGATGTTCAACAACCGCCTGGAGTTCACTGCTGAGTGGTACATGAATAAGTCAGAGGACTTGCTTTACTCTGTTCCTGTTCCTGCACAGACTGGTGTATCCAACACCTCTGTAACCATGAACGCTGCCTCTATGGAGAACAGTGGTTTCGAGTTCAGTGCAACCTATCGCAACCACGACCACGCCTTCAAGTATGATATCAGTGCCAATTTAAGTACCTTGAAGAACAAGGTAACTTCTCTGGGTATCGGTAAGGACTCTTACATCGCCGGTGCATACGCTACCTACGTAGGTCAGGAGATTGGTCAGTTCTATGGTTGGGTTTACGAGGGAATCGCCCGTACACAGGCAGA
This sequence comes from Segatella copri, assembly GCA_959596915.1. Taxonomy (GTDB): domain Bacteria; phylum Bacteroidota; class Bacteroidia; order Bacteroidales; family Bacteroidaceae; genus Prevotella; species Prevotella copri_N. The sequence continues at coordinate 7,631 of CAUFXJ010000024.1, read as the reverse complement.
TCTCGACAACCACGCTACCCAGCAGGGTGTTAATGTAGGTGATTGCCTCTATAAGGATATTTCTGGTCCAGAAGGAACTCCTGATGGCGTAATCGATGCATACGACCAGACCGTATTGGGCAGTGGTCTTCCAAAGGTGAACTTCGGTTTGAGCGCTCACATGGAGTATAAGAACTTCGACTTGAATATCTCTACATACGGTGTACTCAACTACCATGTATCAGATGATATCTATAATAGTTTAAACTCTTGCTATGGTCCTGGTAACAAGGATGTTGCCATGGGTGACGCCAACCGCTTTGCCGATGATGGTACCTATATCTCTAGCGTACCACGCACCTATTATACCAATAATGCAACATTGGCATGGAACGACCTCTTCAGCTCTCGCAAGATTCAGAATGCAGCTTACTGGAAGATAGCCAACGTAGAATTGGGCTACAACTTCCCAGACAAGTGGTTTGGTGGATATGTCAGTGGTGTACGTCTCTATGTATCAGCACAGAACCTCTACACCTTCACAGGTTATCATGGATATAATGTGGACTATGCCGGCGGTACCTTTACCCCAGGTTACAACTTCTGCTCTTTCCCAAGTGCCAGAACATTTATGTGCGGTCTCCATTTCACATTCTAATAATGAGAATAGACAAGAATAAGATTCATTATTATTTAAAAGGACATTTGATATGAAACTATATAAATTATCATTAGCTCTCTTCCTTGGCCTCGGTGCTATGGCTACCACATCTTGCGAGGACAAGTTGGATGTTACCAATCCTAACCAGCAGACCACCGGTACCTTCGGTTTCAATGCTGATGATCTGGAGGAGTGCGTTATTGCAGCATACAACCATATTCGTATGGAAGGTTCTTCGGCACGTGTGGGTTATACCCTCGATGTGACACGTGGCGATGAGGTATGGAACTCATCACAGGTATGGTACATGCCATTCGATGACATGGACGACCCTGTGACGGATGAAATCTCCATGTGGCCTTGGCGTGAGGCTTACTATACTATTAATGTATGTAACTTCATCCTTTCACGTACCACAGGCGATGATGCTTCGCTCAGCGAAAGCATGAAGCGAATCAAGGGACAGGCTCTCTTCCTCCGCGGTTATTCATACTATACATTGGCAGGATATTACCAGAATCCTGCGCTGATAACTGATTATGCCAACTATTCTTCTCTGGATGGTCTCTATGGCAAGAACAGTACCTACGACGATGTGCTCGATCAGGTAGAGAAGGACTTCGCAGAGGCGATGACACTTCTTCCTTCCCGTGATGAGGGTGGCGAGTGGTCAAAGGGCCGTGCTACCTGCGGTGCTGCTGCCGGCTACTATGCCCGCACTCTGATGCAGCGCCATAAGTATAGCGATGCACTCGTTGTACTCAAGGACATCATGAACAAGAAGTATGGCTCTTACAAGCTGATGGCCAACTATGGCGACAACTTCCGTGAGGGTTCTGCTTATGAGAACAATGCCGAGAGCCTCTTCGAAATCCAGTATCTCGACTACGGTTCACAGGGTGTAGATGATGAGTGGACTCCTGTTAATACCAGTCCTAATGCTACACAGGGTCATGCCGTAGAGTCTAACTTCGCTCCAGGTAGATTCGGTGGATGGGCTGACCTCTCAGCTTCTCCATGGTTGTACAACCTCTTCAAGCAGGAGCGTACCAAGGAAGGTAAGTTGGATCCACGTCTCTACTGGACCATCGGTACATACGAGACTGACTGGGTTGGTTTTGAGAATGGTAACGTAGCTTACAAGAGCGAGATGACAGCTTCTGATACCATCATAACCAACAACAACAATGGTGGTCTTCCTATCGCTAAGTGGACCAACTTCCGTACAAACCTTTATGATAAGGTAACTACCGGTCTTCATTGCGGTATCAACCTCCGCATGATGCGTTACTCAGACGTTTTGCTCCGTGCAGCAGAGTGCGAGAACGAGGTGAACGGTCCTACACAGCAGGCTATCGACTGGATTAACCAGGTTCGTGAGCGTGCCAACCTGAAGGATTTGAGTCTCTCAGACTTCGATACCAAGGATAAGCTCTTCGAGCAGATTGCCAATGTAGAGCGTCCTAAGGAGTTCGGTTGCGAGTACGGTCGTGGTTACGACCTGATCCGTTGGGGATTCTTCTATGATCAGGGTCGTTTGGCTCAGTTGAAGGAGCACGGAACCTTCCGTCGTTCTCCATACAAGGCTAAGGAAGCTGTCAGCTACTCTATGGTAGGTGTTGATCCAGAGTTGAAGAGCTCTTACGATACATACGTACCAGGTCATGAGTTCCTGCCTATCTATCAGGGCTTGTTGAATGATAACCCTAACTTGAAGGGTAACTCTGCTAACTACAATACAGACAACTCTACAGATTTCTTCGGAAGAGGTTGGACCGTTCATCCTGTAGTTAACTTGGGCAACTAATAATATCTATTCCTATGGGGTTTCTTAAGGATAGCCCCATAGGAAAACCAAAATAACAATTTATATATTTATAATAGGATATAATATGAAACGTCTAAATAAATTAGCAGCCGTTTTCTGCGTGGCAGCCATGGCATTGACAGCGATGACAGGATGTGAGGGAAGTGACATGTTTAGCGTCAACTCTCCTGATTGGCTCTCTGAAAAGATTGATTCAATCGAAAAAGCTAACCAATCTACAGAGGAAGTGCTAGTAGGTATGAATGAGGATGTCTATACTGTAGGTAATACTGATTTCTCTTCAGCCTTTTTTACTTCATTCTCAAAGTATTATGTGGTTCAAGACAACCAGAAGTGGAATGCCGTGTTCAATCTAAACATCAATCCTTCTGCAACTAACACCTATAAGAACTTCGCCCTCTTCATCACCAATGATGTGGATCGTGGCGGAACAGGTTATGCCGAGTATGGCGTTATTCGTTTTGATAACCAGCCAAGCGGTAACTCTGAGTGGGGTGACCATATCGACAGAAGCTGCGTGCAGAGTAATCTCACTTTTGAAACTGATAAAGACAAGGGTGTAGATAAATTGGGTGGTAAGGTAACATTGACGGTTGACCGTTCCCGTGTAGATACTTTCATGGTGAAGATTACCAATGGTACTGTTACCAAGACCTACATTCAGCCATCTAAGATTGCTAATCTGAATGCAGACGAGAGCAATACCAACATCCGCTGCTTCCTGGTGCCTGAGGGCTCTTACATCGATTTCATGCAGAGCAACGTAGAACCTATCGGCGGTTATACATCTGCCCAGGATAAGGCTCCGGTTTCTATGGTGTTGAACAATGTTCCTGCCGAAGTAGACGAGAATACACCCCTAGAGAAGGCAATGGAGAATGTATCTGCTACCGTAACCTTCGAGGAAGGTATAACCAAGGTAATTCCTGCCAAGGAACTTTATTTCTCTGCCATCAACGATATGGATGTTTCTGGCACCAAGAACCTCATCGTCATCTATAACAAGACATTCAAGGGCGAGAATGCTTCTACTCCTATCGTTGCACAGAAGACATTCGAAGTTGTGCCAGCTATCACAGCTCTCCATATAGTAAGTGCGCCTACACGTCTCACTTATAAGTATTATGAGGCAGCAGGCATCACTAACCCTGCTTCTGCTGTATTCCCAGTAGATACTAAGGGCTTGACAGTTCAGGCTACTTATTTGAATGGTGTAACTCGTGATATCACACTCGATAAGTTGGTTATCTCTGCAGTGCCAATGAAGGCAGGCAAGCAGGCTGTTACTGTAACTGCTAAGAATGGTGTGAAGACAACATTTGATGTAACAGTAGAGAAGCATGCTGCAACATTCGTAACTCCTAGCCCAGCTATCTTGGGTGCTGAGGATTGTACAACTGGTTGGTGGGGTGCTCACCTTGATGCAGACGTGAAGGTTCCTGCTGGCGAGACTCGCGCATTCTCTTTCACTAATTTGGGTGGTGCAGCTAACTGGAACAACTACGTAGTAGTACTCCGCAATGCAGCTTTAGCTGAGTATGTTGTAGTTCGTTCGGATAACTTCGGTTGGACTGGCGACAACTCTGGTCCTTATGGATGGAAGAATTGTACTGCTGGTTCTACTGGTGCGGCTGACTGGGCAACTTGGTTGGCAGGTATGAATGGCGCTAAGGTTGTTGTTTACGTAACCAACAATAATAATGGTACTGCTGACGTCTTGGCTATTACAACAGGTACTGATGGCAAGGTAAATACTCAGTATTACTATGGTATTGATGGAGTTGATGCAAACGACCTCTTTGTAGACTTCACCGTAGATAGCAGCTGCTTGAAGTTTGATACAGTAGCATCTGCTCGCAAGTACTCTGCTCGTCGCAGATAAGAGAATCTTTGAAATACTAGATAAAAGGCATGACCTATGAGGAGGATGGAAGAATCCTCCTCTGAGGCCTTGCCTTTTTTCAAAAATATCGAATAAAAACTAACTAAACTTTTAAGGAAATAATGATGAAACATCTTAATAAATGGGCATTCTTGCTGGCATGTACTTTGGCAGTAAGTTGTAGTAGTGGTGGAAGTGATGATCCTGATGTACCAGATACACCAAACAAACCAGAGACTCCTTCCCAGCCAGAAACTCCAAACAATCCTACTAACGAGGATTTGGCTAAGTATGTTTGTCCTACATATAATGACAATTATACTTCAGTAGCTGCTTGGACTCAGCGCAGTAAGTGGAATCTTGCCAATGTGCATGACCCTTCGGTAGTAAAGGCTGCTGATGGATATTACTATATGTATCAGACAGATGCCAGCTATGGCAATGTTCACAATAGCGATGTAAGAAATAGCAATAAGCATGGTCACTTCTTCTGCCGCCGCAGTAAGAATCTCGTAGACTGGGAGTTTGTAGGAGCCTCAATGGTAGGTCTTCCTTCATGGATCAAGCCTAAGCTCAATGAGATTCGCAAGCAGATGGGCGTGCCAGAGCGTGATGATACCTATTTTGCCAACGATTTGAACTTCGGATATTGGGCACCATGTGTACGCAAGGTGAATGACAATCTCTATCGTATGTATTATTGCATCACCTGCCCAGGTACTATCAATGGTAATGGTACATGGAGCGAGCGTGCATTCATCGGATTGATGGAGACTTCTGATCCTGCATCCAATAAGTGGGAAGACAAGGGCTTTGTCATCACCAATGCTTCTGACAAGGGCTTGAACTTCAGGGTAAGTCAGACAGATTACAATAACTGCTACTTCAAGTTCAATGCCATCGACCCTACTTATATCATCACTCCTGAGGGCAAGCACTGGCTCATCTATGGTTCTTGGCACAGTGGTTTTGCTGCTGTAGAGCTGGATGCTTCTACGGGTAAGACCAAGGTAGAATTGCCTAAGCCATTTGGTACAGCTGAGGAGATTGCTCCATACGGCAAGCTGATCTTCACTCGCACACTCAACAATCGTTGGCAGGGTGCTGAGGCTCCAGAGATTGCTTACCATGATGGTTACTATTATCTCTTCGTAGCTTACGATGCACTGGATGTACCTTACAATACTCGTGTGCTCCGCTCTAAGAATGTGGATGGTCCTTACGAGACGATGAATGGTACGGTAAAAGATGCTGCCAATGGAGCAAATGAGAATCCTACAGTGTTGACTCATCCTTATAAGTTTAGTGCTGGTAGCGGTTGGGTAGGTATCAGCCACTGCGCTGTCTTCGATGATGGCAATGGCAACTGGTACTATGTATCTCAGCAGCGTATGCCTGCCAATGTGGCTGGTATCAATGCAAGCAATGCCATCATGATGGGTGGTGTGCGTAGCATCAAGTGGATGTCTAATGGTTGGCCTACTGTGATGCCAGAGCGTTATGGAGCAGTGCCTCAGGTGGCTATCACCGAGAGCGAACTGGTAGGCGAATGGGAGAACATCGACCTGGCTTATCAGTATGGCATACAGAAGGCTAGCACCAATGTAACACTGAGCAGCGAGCATAAGGCATCGGGTGCTTGGAACAATGTAACTTGGAGCTTTGATGCATCTACCAACACACTGAAGATTGGTACCATCGACCTGAAGGTACAGCGAGAGGTAGACTGGGAGGCTAGTCCTCGCAAGGTTACTATCGTATACTCAGGTGTGAGTGGCAACAAGAGCTACTGGGGTAAGAAAAAATAAGACTTTAGTTAGTTTTTAGGATATAAAACCTATCGTAAATCTCGGGGGAGTTGCGCTGTGAAGCTTAACTCCCCTTTTTGTAAAATCCCTATATATAATAAGGTATGTGATATGAAACAAAATATAACAAAATATTTAGGCTTGCAGCTGATGGCTTTGGCATTGTTGCCTGCAAGCAGTAGCATCGTTCATGCCCAATCACCCGTTGCCCAAGAGCCTGTGGTGGTGGACACTCCGTTTGTCCACGACCCTGTGATGGCATGCGAAAACGGTACTTATTATCTCTACTGCACGGGGCATGGTATTGCGCAGATGACTTCCCGGGACCGACAGCACTGGACCTTGAGCCGTGAGGGCGTATTGCCCAATGGTAAGATTCCGGCTTGGACACACGATAGCGTGCCGGGCTTCGAGAATCATATCTGGGCTCCAGACGTAATCAAGTATCGTGGCAAATGGTATATGGCTTATTCTTGCTCCACCTTTGGCAAGAATACTTCTGTCATCGGACTCCTGAGCAACAAGAGCTTAGCCGACAAGAATGGCTGGAAGGATGAGGGCTGCATCGTGGCTTCGAAGGGCAATCGTGACAACTGGAATGCCATCGACCCTAATTTCGTCGTTGATGAGAAGGGTAAGCCTTGGATGACTTGGGGCTCCTTCTGGGATGGTATTCAGCTGATACCGCTCGATAAGAATATGCACGCCAAGAAGGGCGCCAAGCCTGTGACCATAGCTCGTCGCTATTCGCCAGAGTGCTCAGATGTGCCTAGCAATCCTACCTCCAAGGAGGCGGGTACCAATGCCATCGAGGCTCCGTTCATCATGCAGCATGGTGGTTATTACTATCTCTTCGTGAGTTGGGATTATTGCTGCCAGGGCATGAAGAGTACTTATCGTGTAGCCGTGGGCAGAAGCAAGCAGGTGGCTGGTCCTTATCTCGATAAGGCAGGCAAGCCGATGCTCCAAGGCGGTGGTACGCTGCTGTTGGAGGGCGACAAGAAGGAGTATGAGGCGATGGGTCATTGCTCTGCCTATTCTTTCCCTGATGGCGATTACTTCTTCTGTCATGGTTACAGCGTGCCAAAGAATGGCGCCAGCATCCTGGTTCAGAAGAAAATCAACTGGACGGAAGATGGGTGGCTGACGCTGGAATAGCCTCGATTTTTAAAACACGGACAAATTGAATTTGTCCGGCTCTTTTGTCCGGTGGCTTGTAAGTTATTGAAAATAAGTAGCTTGTGAGGCTGTGGACAATTTGTCCGGACAAATTCAATTTGTCCGTTTGTTTTTTTTAGCCCTTTTTTGCTTGAAAACAATGGATTATGATACCGAAACCTATGAGATGCTGGGAAGAAACCTATGAGTTATGATGAAAGAAACTATGAGTTGTGGGGGAGAAAACTATGACTTAGTTTTTTTAACATAAAGCTCTAAAGCAGCCAAAGGAGAACAAGAGAGGTTGGAACGTAA
>CAUFXJ010000023.1:0-50040 GCA_959596915.1 Segatella copri | reverse complement strand
AGGGACTATTTGATTAATTAATTAACGTGTCCAATTTTTATTGGACACTAATGATTTTGGCTATCATATTATTTTTATTGTTTTGTATACGATTATCATTTCTGAGGTAAAACACGAACCTTATTGTCTCTTACGACCCAAATTGCATCGTATTTTTTTGAGTTTTGTGCTCTCAATAAATATTTTTCTAATTCATTTGGATGGATAACATAATAATCGGTTTTTTGAGGATTTACCAAATCAAAATAAACGCGTGAAGCCCACCCCTTATACCAGGCATATTCACCTGATGCCTGAAAAACTGAATATTCTGTAAATGGAGGGTCACAATCCAAAATACATACGATATTTGGTATTGCTTTTGTATTTGCTATAACGGATTCTACCCTCTGCTTTGCAAATTGCCCAGCCTTATACATATAATAACCTTTATGGATATATACAAGAATGCAACATGTAAAGAATAATAGTATTACCCTTTTATCCGATACGTTCCATTTGGCAGTTCTAAAGATAATTCCAATAGCCAAAGCTATTCCCCACAGAGTAGGAAAAGCATGCATCTCCCCTGGATGTTTCATTACTAAATGTGGAGCTGTCAATGCTAGTATTATCAAAAAGCATTGTATTAATTTTACTAGATTTTGTTTTTGCAAACAAAACAACTTTTTGATAAGAACCCAAAGGAAAGAAAAACTTATAATTGTAGAGATTATTACAACAATCCAATTATGTTCCAAAAACATAGCTATTGTATCAATAGTAGTCAAAGATATTCCTAATAATAATCCTAAACCAACTAGGGTGTTTAATCCTATTCCACCAGCATAATTACCAGTAATTTCTGCTGTTTCTGGAGACTGCAAGTATATGCGAAGGAAGAAATATCCACCAAATATGGATAAAGAGATTAAATAGGGCTTAATCAGTTGTTTGTAGCATTTAAAATCTTCACAATTTGTGCCTTCTTGTATGTTTTTGATAATCATACACATAAATGGAGTCACAATAAACCAGGATATACCACTCTCTTTGCTAAAAAGAGCCAACAGCATCATAAGATATCCAAGTACCTTTGATTTTGGATATAACAATACTGATGATATTCCAAACGTCATGCATAATACTTGATTAATAGAATCTATAGAATCTACTGTAGCAACCAATGCGGGAGATAACATGAATAATGCAATGGATATTTTTTTTGCAAATCCATCTACATTACAATCATCTAGTATTTTAGTCAGTCCGTATATACAGAAGGTATATAGTAAAAGTACTAGTAAGTGATTTAAATAAGGGAAAGCACCAACACATTTTCCCATCATAATTCCCCATAATGCATCCAAAGGTCGCCAGAATGCTCCATTAGGTAAAAAAACATTGATGTCTTCATACTTGTGAGGAGCTAGCAAGCAATAAAAATCATCATTATTAGGTAAAATAAAGAATGCTAAAATGAACCCCAATAAATATAATTGTTATTCTTTTCCATGACTATTTTTTTTATGAGACGTTTTCTTAAATCTCTTCAATACTATAATATATATGGTCTATGCAATAGGCTTTACTGGTCAATGCAGTTTTTATTTCATAGACCAGTGAAGCCTTAAGTTTTTATTCTGTAATCTCCAGAATTTTATTGATGATTCTTTCACAAGCCTTTCCGTCTCCATATGGATTGTTGGCTTTGCTCATCTTCTCATATTCGCTGGAATCAGATAGTAAGCATGAAACGCTGTCCATGATTGCCTGGTAATTAGTACCGACTAGTTTCACCGTTCCTGCTTCTACCGCCTCGGGACGTTCAGTTGTGTCTCGCATTACTAATACCGGCTTTCCTAATCCAGGAGCCTCTTCTTGGATGCCGCCACTATCTGTCAATACAATGTTGGCTTTTTCCATTAGGAAAACAAACATGAGATATTCCAGAGGTTCTATAAAGAAAATATTGCCAAGATTACTTAAGTCTTCACCGAAAACAACGTGGATTGGCTTACGTACATTTGGGTTGAGATGCATTGGGTAGACAAAATCAACATCTGGATGTTGGGCAGCCAAATCCTTGATAGCATTGCAAATGTTGAGGAAACCTTCTCCAAAGTTTTCTCTTCTGTGGCCTGTAATTAAGACAAGACGCTTTCCGTCTTGAAGACGTTTCGAATCATAGCCCTTTGCCTGTAATTCTCTAGTCAGACGTACATCAAGTTCTCGGTCATTTTTTATTTTTGCAGTAACCCAATGTAGGGCATCTATAACCGTATTTCCTGTAACAGAAATCTTGCTATCTGCAATATTCTCTTTCAGGAGGTTCTTACGGCTCAGTTGAGTAGGGGAGAAATTATATGTAGCAATGCGCCCTGTGATTTGTCTGTTCATCTCCTCTGGCCATGGACTATATATATCATAAGTTCTCAATCCAGCCTCTATGTGAGCTACTGGGATTTGCTGATAAAATCCTGCAAGTGCAGCAGCGGTACTGGTTGTCGTATCTCCATGCACAAAAAGAATGTCAGGACGACAAACTTTGAAAACATCGCGCATGCCAAGAAGCACTCTAGACGTAATGTCGTAGAGATCTTGTCCTTGCTTCATGATGTTGAGGTCATAGTTGGGCTTGATGTCAAACAGGTGAAGAACCTGGTCCAACATTTCTCTGTGTTGACCTGTAACGCAAACTATTGTTTCAAAATCTTCTTTTTTTTCTTGGAAAGCTTTAACCAAAGGAGCCATTTTGATTGCTTCTGGTCGTGTTCCAAATACTAGCATTATTTTTTTCATTGTATATTGTTTTTTTATTTTATTCTAACTATTTTTTAGATAACGTTCTCCTTTGTTTTTTATTGTGTTTCGCATGCCCGATGTCAGTTTAGAATTACTATGGTAGAGAAATAAGTGATTAATCGCAACGTATATAAGAGTTGGTCTTGAATTTTCAAGGTTTTAAAACAATATCAAAAAATACTAATTTTTATAGAAACGCCCAAATTATATTTGTATGTTTCAACTTAAAATAGTATATTTGCATTTGTTTAAAATTCCACCTCAATTTATAGTAGGATTCCTTGTTTATAGTAAGAAAGCATTAGAAAAAAATGATTTCTTTTGGGATTCCTAAAGAAAAGATTATAGTAAAACCGGAATATTATTATTAGATATGATAAGATTTATAAAAGGCAATTTATTGGAAAGTACAGCTCAAGCACTTGTCAATACTGTAAACACAGTGGGAGTGATGGGTAAAGGTATAGCCTTGCAATTTAAGGAGGCTTACCCTAATAATTATATTCTCTACAGAAAGGCATGTAAAGATAAACTTGTTCGCGTTGGTTCAATGTTCATAACCCAAGAACAGAATGTATATGGGATTAATAAAATCATAGTAAACTTTCCAACAAAAACGACCTGGAGAAAGCCCTCTGAATATTCCTATATAGAGATGGGGCTCAAAGATTTGAAAGATAAGATTCTTGAATATCATATTGAGTCTATAGCTATTCCACCATTGGGTAGTCATAATGGTGGCTTGGATTGGAATATCGTAAAACAGATGATTATCAGTCAACTGTCTGATTTAAATTGTGAAATTATTCTTTATGAACCAAACGAAGCAATTATAGAGTTGATGAAATCAGAACGAGTAAAATTGACTCCGGCAAGAGCTATGTTGTTATATATGCTCTGTTCTTTGGTTTCAGAAGGGGAGTTTGTATCTGAATTTGCTGCAGAAAAGTTGGCATATTTCCTGCAAAAATTTGGAGCAGCGGATAGCTTGAAGTTACAATTTAGACAATATTATTATGGTCCTTATTCTGGCAAGGTAAGATTTGTTCTTCATTACCTGAACGGAAGTTATCTAAAAGGTGTAGGACAGATGGAACAAAAGCCATTTGATCCTATCTGGTTGTCACCTGATACATTCAGAGATGTTCAGAAATTCTTGGCAAACGAAGAGAATAAACCTTATGAGGATATTTGTAAGAAGACGGCAAGTTTCCTCTCTGGTTATTATTCCAATTATCTTCTGGAGCTATTGTCAACCGTTGATTTTATATTGCATAATAATGATGATCTTAAGGAGTGGCTGATAATGAAACCTCAAGAAGTATTTGAACTGGTGGTTCTGCATATTAATCAATGGAGTGAACGCAAAAAGTATTTATTCAATAATGAAGAGTATGTCTGTCTTGTTTTAAATCATCTCTATAAGTTAGAAAAACAAAATACTGATTTATGTGATAACGGTTCCCTGCTTTCGTGATATCAGGTACCGATTACTACGCTACGCGTGGTACCGATATAGTGCTATCGTCGTTTGTCAATCCTGATTTCTGTAACTCTATAATTCAATATTTTTTATAAGTACCTGAGCAAAAAAATGCTCAGGCAACTTATATTATTGCAAAAGCTTTCTAAAAACTTTTAATGCAAAAGAATTGGAATAATTGTTTTCGAAAATAGAGCGTGAATATGTATTGTACCTTGGCACCGGATTTTCAGCGAAGTAATTAATGGCTTCGATATATTCTTTTGCTGTGTTGCAGAGTCTGCCACACAACAAGGTGTCAAGTTCATAGCCTTCAAATGTTTCGGTTGTACCTAATATGTTTTTACCGTACATCAGAGCTTCGCATGTTTTTACCTTCATACCACTACCAGAAAATATCGGGAATACCATAAAGTCTGCTTCTTCGAAGAAAGGTGCGAGGTCGGGAACATTAGAGAAAACAGGAATGTCTACCAAACAAGGCTGAGATTTTTTCAGCAAGTCCATGTCCTTGCCTATAATCTTGAAATCAATGTCTACATGCGGTAACACATTCTTCACAAACCACAAAAGCCCTTCGGTATTGGCAGGGAAATTACTTCCGATGAAATAACATTTAGGTTTCCTGCTGGTAAAGCCCTGCTTGTCGTAGTTTTTACCTGCACATTTGTCTTCAAATGTGATAGGAACTATGTTATCAAACGGTTTGCCATAGAGCGACTGCATGATGTTGCTGTCGCGCATACATAAGCCCACTGACTTATCCGAATAGTCAATGCTGTATCTGTCGTTCTTGGCTGCACAGTCAATTACTATGTTCCTCAGCGGAAACTTTTTGCTGACCCTTGCTTCATAGTAAAGGCTTTCTACATTATGGAAGAAATTGATGATGATACCTTTGTATCCATGTTCCTTAAGTTTCTTGGATATTATTCCAAAAATACTAGTATTGATGAAGATATAGTCATACTTGTCTGCCACGTTTATAATGGTGCGGATCTTACCTGGTGTCAACCCGTAAAAATAGCCGAAAGGAAAGAGTATTGCTGACTGCAGCATTGTAGCAATACTGCTTTTCTTACTGTTGTCGTTGATGAAAAAACAGTCAACATTTTCTTTGCCAAGGACATTGATAGCCATTTCCACATTGCGTCTGTTTGCGAGGCTTCCGCCGTCAAAGACATTATGGAAAACTTGAAATGATATGATTAAAACTTTCTTCATATAGCTTTATAGTTTAATTTTATGTCGCACATCTTAAGTTCGTTGTATTGTATTAATGCACCATTGCTATTGCTTCGTCTCTTACGAGCTTCTCCCAAAGCTGAAGTGGCTTTTATCCATGCAAACAACAGGGAAGCACTTGTCATAAGGACGACTGTACACCTTCCGTACATCCTCCATACAAGCTACAAAATCTGTGCTTTGATCTTTGGAAATGCACCATTCCTCAACCAAATGCGGATTAAGAGAGTTCTGTTTAAGAACCTTTCCTACCGTCGTGTGGCTGATGCTATCTATATAATTCATTTGTACCATTCTTTCTGATAATAATCTTAATGTCCATTTACTATATCCCGCAGGAGCATTGTAGCAAGTGAGAGCGATAAGATGTGCCTCAACCTCACCTGTTACTTTACTTTTAACTGGTGGAGTTTTACACTTCTTACGAAAGATGCAGTCTATGCCTTTTTCCTGATAGGACTTTTTAATGTTGGTTATTGAAGTCTCGGATATATCAAACAACTTTGCCAGTTTCGAAGACTTGTTCTCGTTTTTATCTGCATCATTATGATTTTGCAATATTCAAGCCTTGGAAGTACCAAATTTCATCTTTGTTTGATGCAAGTTAAAAAGCCTTTCTTATCCTATTTATATATGTTATGATTCTTTTATAATATTGAGATATATAGGTAAAGTTGCCGCGATTGAAATGTCGTTCCTTGCTGGAGAAATGATGCTTCTGTGTAAACCCAAAAACAATGTTCTTGAATCCTAAACATTCAAAATCCATGATGCGCTTATTTGAATGAGCCTCACTTATCGAATTCATTATGATATTCATATTCTTTTTCCCCCCATTTTATTAAGTGGATTTATTTGTAGTTTTCCAACTTTCTCATGATGCATATTTGTTTATATAAATATGGCAGATAAAGTCTAATCTTTCTTAATATCCAACAAAAAATATATCTTTTGGGTAAGTTCCTTTTGATGAAAAGAAGATAATCTTTGTCAGAATGTGTCGGATGTAAGATGTATTTTTTTCTTTCATTAAAAGACATGGATATAAGTCTGTCTATTTCTGACTTGCCGTCCATGTGGTCAAATTCACATTTGCCACAAATATGAGCTGTTGTGAATGTTGAAATATTTTCTCTCTGAGCTGTTAGGCTATAATCATAATCAGCGCATCCATGAATATATCCTTTATGGAAAATGCCTATTTTTTCAATAACCCTCTTTGGTATTAAAAGAATATTAGCATTTGTCAAATCTACCTTTTTAGGGGTATCTGAAGGCTTTACTGCTAAACTATCACCTTTGTTGTTTGATTTAAATATTTCCCCACCATAGGTAATCTTTGTCTCATCATTTATATCACATGTAATTCCACTATATATGCCAACATTTCCTGTTGTTTCGAGTACATAGTTATGGGTTCTGATTAATTCTTCGAAAACATTAGATAGCACCATTGTATCGTCATTGATTAAGAGATAATATTCCCAAGGAGTAGAAGCTTTGAGCGCTTCTTTCCAAGCAAGCCTCATGCCTCCAGCCCAATAGCAATGACCGTTTCCTTTGATAATATGTATATTCTTGTCGCAGAATTCTGCTTTTATAGCATCTGCTGTACCATCTGTACAACCATCGTCAGTTAAGAATACTGTTAATTCAATAGTAGAAGTTTGGTGGTTGACATTATATAGTGCACATGCCTTATATAGATTTTTGAGGCATGCTATCGTTTTATTTTTGCGATTAAAGCAAGTTATTATCGTTGCTATATCTGTTTTCATAAATAATCTTTTTTTATTGTAACGTATAAAGATAAGCTTTATTGCATAGTTTCCCAAAAATTTTTCATTATACGTCTGATTCAATCTTTTTTTTGTTTAGAATTGCATTAATGTTAGTATATTGAAAAAAAATATGCAATAATGTTTGTGTATTTCATGATTTTTACTTAATTTTGCAGGAAATAAGTTAATGAATTATGGCAAAAATATGTTGTTTCTTTAATTATCCGCCACATTATCGTTATCCGATATACAAAGCTATGTCGGATAATTTTGATTGTGATTTTTATTTTGGGGATAGTGTTTTTGAACCTCTTAAATCTTTTGATGTAAAGAAACTAAAAGGTTTTAAATGCTTCTTACATGCTGTTAAAACTAAGTTTAAAGATTATATTTGGTATGCTGGGTGTTTGAAACTCTTAAGATGTAAATATGATTATTATATTCTCACAGGAGAGAATTTGATAATTCCTAATTGGATAATTTTACTTTGGGCTAACCTGACTCGAAAAAAAGTGTTTTTCTGGACACATGGATTGCATCAAAAAATGATAAAAAAAACTTCAATATTTGTTTATAGATTATTTTATAGTTCTGCTGACATCTTGTTGATGTATAATAATTTTAACTGGAAATATATGGAAGAATTAGGTTGCGAAAGAAGGAAATTACGTACCATACATAATTCTTTGGATACTTCTTTGCAGAGTAGCATTTTTAAAGATTTGAAACCGTCCAAATTGTACCAAGAACATTTTGGTAATGCTGATCCTGTTGTCATTTATATAGGTAGAATACAGAAACGCAAAAAAATTGAACAGATAGTGGAAGCAATGGCCTTGGCACAAAAGCAAGGTCTTTATTTCAATTTAATTTTGGTAGGGGAGAAAACTGATAATGAGTCAGGTGTTTCAGATTTAATAGTGAAATATGGATTGTCGAGAAGAACATGGTTCTTTGGACCTTGTTTCGATGAATATAAAAATGCACAATTGTTGTTTGATGCATCGGTGTGCGTGTGTCCTGCTGCTGTAGGTCTTACTGCTATTCATGCTTTGAGTTATGGCTGCCCTGTTATTTCTAATGATAATGTAGAAAGTCAGATGCCAGAATTTGAAAGCATAGTGGAAGGAAAAACAGGATCTTTGTTTAAAGAAAATGATATTGAAGATTTAGTAGAAAAAATTAAATATTGGTGTGGTTTGAACCAGGAGCAGAGAGCTCATACCAGAGTTATTGCTCGTCAACTCATCCTCAATGAATGGAGTGTAGATTATCAGATTAAAGTTTTAAAAAGTTTATTGAAATGAAGGTATTGTGGGTATGCCAAAATTGCCACCGGAAGCGGATGCTTTAATTGGTGGTCAGAAAGAGTTAAAAAATACTGGAGGTTGAATATTGGGTATGGCTGGTGAAATCATCAAATATGACGAAATTCAATTGACTATATTAGCAAGTTCTCCTTTGGTAAATTCATTACGTGTCATAGAATGTGAGAAACTTCGTTATTTTGTTTTACCTCAGCCAAAAGGAGAAGCAGATAAAAAGTTTATAAATAATTGTAAGCATATTAGTGAACTGTTTGTTCCAGATATTGTCCATATTCATGGTTCTGAATATGTGGAAGGCCTTTTATGGGTATTAGCTAATGGTAATTCACATACTGTAGTTAGTTTGCAAAGAATACTTACTTCTTATGCTGATTATTATTATTTAATCATGATTGCTGATGAAGGCTGTCTGTAAGCATACTGAAGAGAAATGGGTACTTCTATATATTGGGCGACAGCTCAATGTTCCCTATCAGACATCGAATGGTGAAGTGATAGAGCGAAAGATAGCAGTTCCCCAAGGTTCTTTGATAGGTCCGGTTTTGGCTCTCTTGTTCCTTCATTAAGTCTTTGATGAATGGATGTCGAACTATCCCACGATTCCGTTTGAACGTTATACTGATGACACCATCTGTCACTGCGTATCGGCGAAGCAATTGCAGTTCTTGAAAGCTGTTCTAATGAAATGCTTTGAGGAATGTGGATTTAAACTGAATGAGGAGAAGACAAAGATAGTCTATTGTAAGGATAGCAATCGAAGAGGTGGCTCGGTGCATACTTCCTTTGACTTCCTTGGCTTTACCTTCAGACCTAGAGGTGCAAGAAACAGAAAGACGGGTCTAAACTTAACTGCTTTTCTCCCTGCAATAAGCAAGTAGTCGATGAAGAGGGTTAAAGAAGTCGTAAGGACTTGGAAACTTAATTGTTAGACTTTTGCTTGGCTGCTCGACATAAGCAATGAGGTTGATACACAGATTAGCGGATGGATGAACTACTATATGAAGTTTTGTAGGTCTGAATTCCGCATGGTGTTGAATTACATCAAAGAACGACTAACCCGATGGGTGATGCGTAAGGTCAAACGCTTCTCCAAGGGCAAGAAGTTTAGCAGAGCGTATGAATGGCTAGTAGTATGCGGTACATAACAGAAATGAGTTTTCAAACTGGGCGAAGGTTTTTGTACCCTATCCAAGTCTAGGTTAATAAAGAATATAAACTAATAAACAAAAGACTTAAGTACGAAGAGCCGTGTTGCGGGAGACTGTCAAGCACGGTTCCGGGAGAAGGGAGGGTGAACTTCCTCCGCTTACTCGACTGCAGAACTGAAATTTTGGTACCGTTTGCTGCGATACAAGCGGTACCGTTTGCAATGTTAGCATGGTACCGATTACAACGCTACGTGTGGTACCGATACTGCGCTATTGTCATTTAGATAATATTGTTATAAAACATTTATAATTTGTTCTTTAAAACAGCAGTCCACTTTTCTTCCCAATTTTTTAGGTTGAAACTTATTTTTACTGTGTCGTATCCCCTTTCAGCTAAATTAGTGCGTAGCTGTTTGTCTTCTACCAACTGTTTTAATTTTATGTATATTTCTTCGCTTGTTGGTGATACCATAAGTCCGTTATAACCATCAATAACAATGTTAGTCATTCCTCCAACATTTGTGCATAATATTGCACAGTGTGCAGCCATTGCTTCTAATAAGGACAAAGAAGTTCCTTCCGAACCTGTTGTTGGGATGACTGCGATATCAAACTGTGAATGGAATGATATACTATCATCTGATTTATAATGAGTGAAGTATACATTTTTGTAACCAAAAAATTGCTGTTTTAGCCATTCTTCATCTGGACCTTCTCCTGCAAAAGTAATTTCTATATCTTTATTTGTTTTCATTAAGTTTTTTACTGCTATAGTGAAAATTCTTGTACCGCGATATTCAAAGAATCTTCTTGCAAAAACAATTTTTGTAATTGTGTCAGAATGCTTAAGAGGCATAGCGTCTCCAATTTTAGTAAAATTCATAATAGGAATGAGTTTGACATCTCTTTCGTGCAACTGAGTTCGATGCCAGCAGATGAAATTATTGTCCACACAAACAACATCTTCTACATTCCTAAGTCTTCTAACAGTTCTGTAGCTATTTATAGTTTTGCTTAAAAAACTTCTGAGAAAACTTCGCCTTTTCTTTGACTCTTTATCCCATGATATGCCATGTTGTATCGCAATTGAGTTAGGAACTTTTTGTGACGGAATTATGTTATCAGTTGCGAAAAGAGTTATATATTCCACTTTCGGGACTCGTAAAGAACAAACTTTTTTGTACAAAGTGTTTGCATTTCTTTTATTTTGAGGGATAGGGATACCAATAACTTTAGCATTATCTAAGATAACTTTTTCAAAAGAAATGTCAGAATATTGAAAAATTCTAACTTGAAAACCAACCTTTAATGCCAACTTTGTAAGCTGACTGATGTATGTTTGAATACCACCTAAAGTCATTACTTCACCTTTAAAGTCGAAGTAGCGAATGTAAAGAATATCTATTGTTTTCATCTTGATGTTTTTTGATTATTAATTCTTCTATTTCTTAATGTATCTATTAAATACTTGTAACTTTCTAGTTTAAAGATAATACAAATTGTCAAGTAAATGCCTGTACCTAAAGCTATTTGTAATATTAATATAAGTATACTTGGCATTGGCAAAAACTGTATCATATATATAATGATACCCATTACGATTGAAGCTCCAAGAGGTGGTGCGATGTCTCTCCAAAGTAATTTGGTCGTATAGCCTAGCAGTTTTTTGTTAGGATATGTATTTATAAAAATGCATATAAAATTATAGACAACAACTCCTATGGCTATGACATAAACATTAATGAATAATGTTATGACAAGAATGCTAATTTCTAATACTTTCTTCAATAATTCAAGTTTTAAAAATATACCGCTTTTGCCCATTGCTTTAATGGCTTCAATATTCGCAATCTGCATAGGCATAAGAATATATGCTATACAAAATAAGCGTATAAAAGGAACTGCAAACATCCACTTTTCTGTTAAGAGTACTTTCACTAAAGGTGCTGCTACTGCAAACAAACCGATAAGTAATGGGAATATTACTAAACTACTTGTTCTTATACTCCTTCTTACCATATGCTTGATGTTGTTCTTGTCATCTTGCTTAGATGAAAAAACTGGGAATAGTACAGTTTGGATGGAGCTGTTTATGTTGTCCATAATTAAGGCGGGGAATTGCTTTCCTCTTTCGAAGTATGCTAACATTGACGGCATATAGTATTTTCCAATTAATAAGCTACGGATATTCACAAAGAGTGAAATAATAAGATTTGACATAAAAATTTTCCATCCATATCCATATAATTTTTTCAAAGAAGCTATCGAAAATGACAACCTTGGTTTCCAATTTACAGAAAAGAACATGATCATGCACATTAGGTAGGATGAAACAATATAATGCAAAACCAATGCCCAAATGCCATAATTCTTATATGCTAAGAATATTCCTGTAACTCCTGCTACAATAGTCGTTAATAGGCTAGAATAAAAGAGTTTCTTGAATTGCATATTTTTTGAGATATAGGCTCTTTGAATTGAATTTATAGCATAAGCGATAAGGCATAAAGCTACCACTCTTATGACAGAACGTAATTCTATATTATCGTAGAATTTTGCTATAATCGGAGCGGCAGCGTACAGTATTATATATATGAAACTAGCGACAATGAGAGTTGTATAGAATATTGTAGAGAAGTCTTTCTCATTGGCATTCTTGGCTTGTATTAAAGCTGTATTGAAACCACCATCAACAATGACATTAGCTATATTTATAAAGACCATAACAAGTGCGATTTCTCCATACTCTGATGGTTGGAGTATTCGGGCAAGGCATATGGATACTATGAAAGAAACTCCCTGTACACTTGCTCTTTCTAATAATTTCCATAGAAAAGAGTTTAATATTTTGATATTATTCATGACTTATTTTTGCGTTTTTGTTATCTAATAGAATTTTACAACAATAGCCAATTAGTGCATAGAAAAACAATTCTGTTAAAAATGTGCCACTCAGTAATAACTTTATTATAGTGAAAGAAAACATCATGATAATCATACATCTTTCATGTTTTGTTTTGCAATAGTACATCCCTAAGATACATAAGCAACATATGCCTATTAAAAGAATGTCCCCTAAAACATACCCATAGCTCAATTGGAAATCTAAAATGATATCATGTGGGTATATGTATCCAAAGCGTTGGGATCCAAAGTATCCAATGCCTGTTATAGAATCAGAATTGTCTAGTATCTTGTAAAAAACGATCTTAATGCTAGATCTGCCACTGTCATTACCCAGTTCTCCTGAAATAAATTTATCTAGGATTCTCGTACTTAGATTTAATCCTGTGAACAAAAAAGCCATATAGCTGATTATTTCATGAAGAAATAGTATCATTATGCCAGCTATACTTAATATTATTCCTTTAATAAAAAAAGCAAATTTAAAATTCATAAAGAATATAAAATAGATTATTCCAAAAAAGGCAAGACAAACTAATGGCCCTCTTGTACCACATGACAATAGAAATAATACCCCAACTAACGTAAAGACAATATGTAATATATTGAATCTATTCAAACTATTCCATAAGAGGAGGGTAACATGAGGCAAGATATTGTAAGCAGTATACATGTTGTCATCGCTTGCTACCTCTGAAATGTTCTTTGCAATTTGAGCATAATGAGCAAAATAGAAAACACTCATAGCTATACAAATTATAGATATATAGGTGAAAATTTTATAGTATTTTTCATCAGCAATCCTCCCCCAAAAATACATAGGAGAGGCTAAACATAAGCAATTATATGCGTTTTTATTTAAATACTCTGTATTTTCTGGATGAATTGCATAATTTGTTACGTAGATGGCTATAAGAAATGCAAAAAAAGTATAGTCAAATAGTGTGAACTTATTGATTAATAAAGGAATTGATAAAAAAAGAGGGATTACAACAATAGCAATTATAACCTGATCTGTATATTGATAGAGTAATGGAAGATGGTTTATAATTCCTCTTGTGTAGCCTAATAACATATTGCCCCATACAATACACATAAAGATGTTTAAAAAAACGTCTTTATGTGTAAATAGACTTTTCAAGTATGTTAAGACACTTTTCATTTATATTATTTTTTATAGAATATCAATAATTTATGCATTTCATTTTTTAAGACCACACATGAAGTTACCATTGTTGCAATAATTAACATCATTACAATAAATAACATGCGTTTCGGTCCTGCTGGCTTTTGTGGAACTGTTGCACTTTGTAATGTCGTGAATGCAGGAGTCTTTTCTTGCAGTTTGACCTTCATTGCTTCCAACTGAGTTTGCATGGCAGAATATGTGTTATATTTCATTTGCATCTCATTCTCCAATTGGTCTCGTTCGGACAAAAGAGATTGCATATTTACATCCTGGTTTGCATCACAGAAAGAACTATACCGAACAACAGTCTTGTCATATTCTTTTTTTGCTTTATCTGCTAAACTTTGATAATGCAGAACATCTATTTTGGCTTTCTTTGTTCTATATTGTATGATAAAGTCTTCTAAGTGTTGTCTGACAGAATCAGCCATTAATGCACAAACTAATCGGTCTTGGTCTTGTACAGTAATTGTGATTACTTCTGTCTTTTGATCAATTGCACATGTTATTTTTTCCCCAATTGTTTTCATTAAATCATAATCCTTTTTAGAAAGATTAAATGCATTTATTTTTTTGCCTTTGGTCTTAACTATCTCGGTTCCTTCAGTCGTAAATAAATTAGTAACTGATTTTACTGCGGATATAAAAGGGGCTTTCAGCCAATTTTTTTTCTGGTATTTTCTTAAATATGTCGCATAATCACAATGGATAGAATCGTTGATTGTTTTAATTTGAATTGGGAACAATTCTACAAGAAAATCTGGTGACTCCATCAGTTCTGGGTAAAGTTGGGGGTGAATAGCATCGTTTCCCTGTATTCCAAAATTCAATCCAAATGAAGAAGCGATAGAATTGATTCCCCCCATGTTGTCTCCTCCAGTTTCTGGTGCTAAGGATACAGAACAACTATAATATCTGGGTTGAGGCATAATCCATAAAACGGAGAGAGCAAAAACTACAATCCATACAATGAAGAACAGTTTCTTCTTGTTCCACATTTTTTTTAATACTAACGTTATATCAATTGTTTCCATTTTTTCTTTTATTATTCTTTGCAAAATTGCGACATTTTTTATATGATGAAATCTTTTAGTTTATATACCTATTAAAAATGTTAGGCAATTCTTTATTACTTTCCATATTAGACTTTGTTGCAATCATAGATGCTATGCAATTCATAAAGATTTACATGCTCTCATTCATATTGCACTTCAATTTGGCAAGTATGACAAGCAAACTTTTTACCATGAATAGGTCTCCCTGATTTGCTCATATTAACCTTTACATTGATGTCTGTTTGTTAATAATTAACCTTAACTCCTAACAATCCATTTCCGCAGTCTTACAGCCATGGGGGAGCAGGGTGTTGAGAATACCTTCTTCAACCTCTTTGTTGGGGAAGCCTAACTGGTAGTTCTTGAATCGCTCGTCGTAACTCTTTATTGTTAGGTAACCGCTCTGATAGATGACCGGAATGGGATTGGAATCCACATTGTTCATCATATTGGCCTTTACCTGTGCCTTATTGAGGTCTGTAATGCAATAGTCATGCTTCTTCAGAATGTCTATGAGGAATGTGTGAGTATTTGCCTTAAACCAGTAATCATCGTAGCGTGAATTTGCTAACGTGTTCAGTACACTGAAAGGATTGTATATTTCTTCAGAATTTTCTTCGAAGTGATAGCCAGAATAACGCATTCTTAACTTATCGATGGTTTCTGTCTCGTTGTCTTCATTTGCAGACGCTAATTCGCTGATACCTTCCTTGAAATTCGTAAGCAGTTCCTTCTCAGTCATTCCGCAGATACTGATATAGCGGTGGTCCATCGAGATATCCGTCAGGTTGTTGAGGTCGCTGAACACGCTAACCTTGCCAAACTTGGTTACACCTGTGAGGAATGCAAACTTGATATACCGGTCTTGTGTCTTCAATACCGAATAGAATGCTTTCAGCTGTGCATGGTGTTCAGCCTGTAACTCTGGGGCGCGCAAGGTCTGAAGTATAGGCTTGTCGTATTCATCTATAAGAATTACAACACCACATCCTTCTTTCTCTGCAGCTCGTGCTATCACACCCTTGAAACGAAGAGCAAGTGTGGCTTCTGACTCACGGGTTCCATATTTGCTTTCCCAAGTTGTGAGGTAGTCATTAAGAACTGTGTACAGACTGTCTTTCTCTCGAAAGTTGGCCGTATTGAGATCAATATGGAAGATAGGATATTTCTTCCATTCTGTCTCCAAGTCATATATGGCTAAGCCCTCGAAGAGTTCCTTCTTACCCTGGAAGTATGCTTCCAACGTAGACAGAAAGAGGCTCTTTCCGAATCGGCGTGGACGACTCAGAAAGTAATATTTGCCCTCATCTGCGAGCTTGTATACGAAGTTTGTCTTATCAACGTATGCATAACCATTACGTTGCAAGTCTTCGAAATCTTGTATTCCTATAGGATATTTCATAGAATGGCTCCTTTCTTATAGGCGTTTGATTATTCTTACTTACTCATATTAGCAATCGTAGCAATCATGGCGGCGATGCTGCTCATGCTGCTTCCCATACTCATCATTTCTGCGGTACTCATCTTGCGCTTCAGCTTGGCTGGGATAACAATCTCGCTGCCTGGCTGCACTTTGGCACCATGAGAGAGTTTGGCTACCTTGCCATTCATATAGATGATGTATGCCTTGCTCTTTAAAGCATCTGCGGCAAAGCCACCTGCCTGGTCGATGTAGTAGCTTGGCTTCTTGCCCTTTTCGTAGGCTACCGTATTGGCAAACATTACGGCACCATTGATCTTTACCGTACCATTGTACTGAGGAATGACCAGACGGTCGCCCTCTCGCAGGATGATGTCGGCATCGCTGCCTGGGTTCGCCAATGCCTCAGGAAGATCGATACCTACCGGATACTCGCTAGGTACATTGAACTTCTCTATGTTGGTGCGCTCTACATCCTTAGAGTTCTGCAAGATGGCACTGGCATTGTTGCTGCTGGAGGCTAGCTGCAGAAGATTTTTCTGCAGCTCTTCGCGCTGCATCTTCAATACTGCCTCCATGCGCTGCTTCTCTTGTTCGTTGGCTTTGCGGATGATGCGGGCGCCCTTGAGGTATGCCTGGTCGGTAGCTCCACCTGCCTTCTTGAAAAGTTCACTCAGGCGGGCGTTGCGATGGTCTAATGTATAGAGACCGGCAAACATCACTTCACCGGTAATCGATACGTTCTGCTGCTCTACATACGCCGGACTCTGACGAATCATTACTTCATCAAATGGCATCAGCTTGAAGCCTGGAGTGCCGTCGATAACGAAGCCGTCTTTAAGAGATAGGGTGTAGGTCTTGGCGATAACGCTATCAGGGCGTAAAGCCTTGGCATCCATTACTCTACGGCTTACCATTACATTAACGGTTGAAGCCTTGTCGGTTAAGCCGCCTGCCTGAAGAACGAAGTCTTCGAGGGTCTCATTGTCGGCATATTGGTAAACTCCTGGATACTGCACTTCGCCACGGATGGTGAGGGTGCGCTCTACAATCTTTTCCTGTCGGGTAGGGATGAAGAGGACATCGTTCTCCTTCAATGGGATATCTGGAGTCTTGCCGTTCATGATGCCGGCGATGTCTACACTTATTACTTCGAGCGAGCGGTCAGACTTCATGCGGTGCATTACGGCACGGTTAGTGAATGCCTCCTCAGTCAATCCTTCGGCATGCTCTACAAGGGTGCGTACGCTGTTGATTTCTTCGCCGAGATTGTACATGCCCGGACGGAATACGGCTCCTTTCACCTCTACGGTGTTGGCGTAGCGTGGCAGGATGCTGTCTACGCTGATTGAGTCGCCGTCATCGATGCGGAAACTTGAGAAGTCGAACTCCCCAACATTATATACGGCATGTTCTCTGCCTGTCTTGCGGTTCAGTCTTACTGATTTCTTATAAGCATCGCCTGTAAAACCACCGGAATACTTCAGAAGGGAATTGACACTCTCGTTCTTCTTCATTTCGTAAATCATCGGGCGCTTAACCTTTCCGGCAATGGTTACGAGACAGTCGTATGGACCTACTACGATAACATCGTTGTCGGCAAGGCGGACATTACCCGTCAGTTTGCCGTTCAGAATATAGTCGTAGATATCAACAACCGTTACCAGTTTATTGTGTCTGTATACCTTTATGTTTCGCAATGTACCCAGATCGTTGGTTCCGCCAGCCATGTAGAGGGCATGGAATACGGTGGCGAAGGCTGAGAGGGTATAGGTGCCCGGAATCTTAACTTCGCCCATCACGTTAACCATGATGGTCTTGGTCTGTCCTACGGTGAGTTTGATGCGGCTTGAACGGTATCTGCTACCCACGGTATTGCGTAGGCGGGCATTAGCCTGAGCTACGGTCAAGCCTGAAACGCTGACTGGTCCATAACCCTCGATGGTTACTTCACCATCTGGCGAAACGGTGCTCTCGATGGTTTTCTGAGAGGCACCATAGATGTCGATGATAACCGCATCGCCAGGTCCCAGACGATAGTTCTGTGGGGTAGCGATGTTCATATTTGGCTCGAAACTGAGATCCTTGTTGTTAAAGATGTCGCGGCCGAATACCTTGTTGCGCTTGATGTTGAGTTCAGCCTGCATCTGTTTAACCATGGTAGCTGTATCTGGAACCAGTGCATTCATCTCCTTGCTGAAGTTAGCATAGTCAGGATTATTCTCATCATAAGATGAGTAGTAGCTGTCGTTCTGCTTGCTCTGGATGCGATAATTGCTATAGGTTGAAACCTGCTTCTCATTGTCCTTGTCCTGGTAATCTTCTCTTTGCTTACCATTGTTGGTCCGCATTCTCTTGTTGCCTGCGTTTCCTGCAGCGGTTGTGCTGTAGAGCTCGTTCTGCTGCGACATCTTCTGATACTTATTGCGTACACGACGAATCTGGGAGATGTCTACGCCTTGCTGCATCAGTTTGGTAACAATCTGTGAATTGGATGTGCCACGCTCATGTTCTTTCACCACAAAGCTCATGACCTGATCATCGGTCATGTGTGAACTCTGTGCGAAAAGTGGTCCTGAAGACAGGACGAGCGCCAGTACAAGTATGATATGTTTCTTCATTATTATTCTTTTATCTTAGTTTAATTTATATAATAACTCGAAAAAAGTGATTTTGTTGCTATAGAAGGCTGAAAAGATGTTAATAAAAACAAGAAACCCAGGGTTCAACCCTGGGTTACTGATGTTCTGAGCGAGATACGGGAGTCGAACCCGCCTCACAGGCTTGGGAAGCCCGTGCACTACCGATGTGCTAATCTCGCGAAGGAAAATACTAACTCCTTTCACAAGAAAGAGCCACGAGCGGGACTCGAACCCGCGACCCACGCATTACGAATGCGTTGCTCTACCAACTGAGCCATCATGGCTTTTTGCCCGAAAGCAGATGCAAAGGTAATGAATATTTTTTGAAATAAGAAATTATTGCCTAAACTTTTCTCGTGGTTAACTCTTATTAACTAAAGTTCGTTGGTTGCAATACCGGGTTCATAATAAAAGAGGGACTATCGCCAGTGGATAGTCCCTCTTCAGATTATAGTTTCTTGAATGTCAATTCTTCTTTTTTCGAATTTTTGCCTACCGAGATGGTGTCGCCTGGCTTCATTGTGCCATCGAGTAACATCTCGCAAACGGAATCTTCGATGTAGGTCTGGATGGCGCGGCGAAGTGGGCGGGCACCAAACTGTACATCGTATCCCTTCTTGGCTACCATCTCCTTTGCCTTTTCGGTAATCTGGAAATGGAATCCCAAGTCTTCTATTCTCTTGACCAGTCCTTCCAGGTCGAGGTCGATGATGCGCTTGATGGCATTGAGATCCAACTGGTCGAAGGTGATGATGTCATCGAGACGGTTCAGAAACTCTGGAGCAAACTGCTTGCTCAGACTCTTCTGGACGATGCTGCGGGCATACTCCTTGTCTTTCTCATCCATCGCCAATCCGCCTTTTATACCTGCAGAAGTAAAGCCAACGCCTCTGCCGAAATCTTTCAGCTGGCGGGTTCCTGCATTAGAGGTCATGATGATGATGGTGTTGCGGAAGTCGATGAGTCGGCCGTTGCCATCGGTAAGTCTGCCTTCGTCGAGTACCTGTAAGAGCAGGTTGAATACCTTGCTGTTGGCTTTCTCTATTTCGTCGAGCAATACGATGCTGTATGGTTTGCGGCGTACCTTTTCGGTCAGCTGTCCACCTTCGTTATAGCCTACGTATCCTGGAGGTGCACCTACCAGACGTGAGGCGTTGAAACTCTCGGAGAATTCGCTCATGTCTATTCTGATGAGTGAATCTTTTGACCCAAACATTTCCTCGGCAAGTTTCTGGGCAAGATAGGTCTTACCTACACCTGTAGGACCCAGAAACATGAATACGCCAATAGGATGGTTAGGGTCGCGCAAGCCTACACGGTTCCTCAGAATGGTCTTTACCATCTTGTTGATGGCATTATCCTGAGCAATCACCTTGTGCTTCAGGTTGTGTTCCAGATCTTTCAGACGTTTGCTTTCACCCTCTGCCATGCGTTGGGCCGGTACGCCGGTCATCATGCTGATAACGTTGGCAATGTCTTCGGCTGTCACCTCAACATATTCGCCAATCTCTCCCTGCTGCCATTGCGCCTTCATGTCCTCAATCTCTTTCTCGATCTTGGTCTGGGCGTCTCTGCATGAGGCTGCCATCTCGAAGTTCTGGTTTGCTACAGCCTGCTGCTTCTTGCTGATTATCTTTTTCAGTTCTTTTTCCAGCTTGATATATGGAGCAGGAACACTTGCATTATTAATATGTACGCGCGAGCCGGCTTCATCTATCACGTCGATAGCCTTGTCTGGGAAGTGGCGGTCGGTGATATAGCGCTCTGTCAGTTTGACACATGTCTCGAGAGCCTCGTCTGTATATCTCACACAGTGATGCTTCTCGTAATGTTCCTTGATGTTGTGAAGTATCTGCAGGGTCTCTTCGCGTGTTGTCGGTTCAACGATAACCTTCTGAAAACGGCGCTCCAGGGCTCCGTCTTTCTCGATACTCTTGCGATACTCGTCGAGCGTGGTGGCACCGATACACTGGATGACACCTCTTGCCAAGGCTGGCTTCAGAATGTTGGCAGCATCCATGCTTCCTTCACCGGAACCGGCGCCTATCATGGTATGAATCTCATCAATGAAGATGATGATTTCCGGATGGTTCTCCAGTTCCTTGATGACATTCTTGATGCGCTCTTCAAACTGTCCGCGGAATTTGGTTCCTGCAACGATGGCAGTCAGGTCGAGACTTATCAGACGCTTGTTGAAGAACATAGGCGATGTTTCCTGGTTGTTGATGAGCTGTGCCAGTCCTTCTACGATGGCACTCTTTCCTACTCCCGGTTCACCTATTAATACTGGGTTGTTCTTCTTTCTGCGTCCCAGAATCTCGAGCACACGCTGAATCTCCTTCTCTCTGCCCACGACAGGGTCCAGTTTTCCATCGGCTGCAGCCTTGGTCAGGTCGAAACTGAATTTGTCGATGGTAGGGGTGCTGCTCTTTTTGCGCGGAGTTCCATTTGAACGGGTAGACAGTCTCATCGGGTTCTGGTCCTTTTCCATATCGAATGGCTCTTCGTCAGTTTCCATCATGTCGTTCTGCTCGTTGTAGTCATCTTCTGCTTCTATTCCACCAGCCATCTCCAGGTTCTCAGCTTCCTCCTGCCTGTCAGCATCAGGGATTTCTGAATCTGGTGTTTGGGGTTCCATTTTGAAATCCTTCGACTCTTCTGTCTTCTGCTCATCATCCTTGTCAGTAGGATAGAGCATTTCGATGGCACGGTCGTAGCTTAAGCCCAGTTGACTCAGCCAGTTGGCTACAGGGTTCTTGTCATTTCTCAAGATGGCAAGCAGCAGATGTCTTGGCTCTACAATCTTGGAGTGCTCGTAGTTGTTTGCCTCGCGGATAGAGTCTCTGATAATGCTGTCTGTTATCTGGCTGAATGGGATGTGGCTGTTCTCCTTCACGTTATCGGCAGGAGTTTCTTCCACACGCTTTTCCAGTTTGCTGTTAAGGACTCCGCTGAAAGCCATCGGACTGATGTCTGCGCCCTTCAGGAGCTTGTTGACATCGCTGTCGTTCTGGCTGATCAGACTCAGCATCAGATGCTCCACGCTGATTTCACTTCCCAAGGTGCGTGCTGCTTCTTTGCTACTTCTGTTCAGTATGTCCTGTATATGTGAAAACGGATTTATCATATTTGCTTATATTTTTAAATATCTCAGTGCAAAAGTACACATTATTTTCAATAATAGCAAATGATATGCCAACTTTTTTGCATTGTTAAAATACAAATAATGCTAAAATAATGCGATTTTTCGCCTCTAAAGCGTTTTAGTATCATTTTTTTTTGTATCTTTGTCGGGAATTTCAAAAGGGTAAAACGGCTTAGAACGCAAGGAAATGCCCTTAAACGCGATTTCCGGATGGAAAACAGGCGTTTTGAAAGTAACGAATAAACAATAATACATTAATATAAGAAATGGACGAAAATCAGACAATGGATCATGATAGAATCATGAAGATCAACATTGAGGAGGAGATGAAGTCGAGCTACATCGATTATTCGATGTCAGTTATCGTGGCTCGTGCTCTCCCTGATGTACGCGATGGTTTCAAGCCTGTGCACCGCCGTATTCTTTACGGTATGCTCGGCATTGGAAACACCAGTGACAAACCTTATAAGAAATGTGCGCGTGTTGTTGGTGAGGTGCTCGGTAAGTATCACCCTCACGGTGACTCTTCTGTTTACGGCGCTCTGGTGCGTATGGGACAGGAGTGGAACATGCGTTATACCTTGATTGACGGACAGGGTAACTTCGGTTCTGTTGACGGTGACTCTCCTGCTGCCATGCGTTATACAGAGTGCCGCCTCTCCAAGATGGGTGAGCATATCATGGATGACCTTGACAAGGAAACGGTTGATATGACCAACAACTTCGATGATACCCTGCAGGAACCTACCGTGATGCCTACCAAGATTCCTAATCTTCTGGTAAATGGTGGTAACGGTATTGCAGTAGGTATGGCTACCAATATACCTACCCACAACCTGGGTGAGGTAATTGACGGTTGCTGTGCATATATCGATAATCCTGACATCGACACCGATGGATTGATGCAGTATATCCCTGCTCCTGACTTCCCAACCGGTGCTACCATCTATGGTATACAGGGTGTGAAGGATGCATACGAAACGGGTCGAGGCAGAATCGTGGTTCGTGCCACAGCCGAGATTGAAAGTAGTGAAAACCATGACAAGATTGTTATCACCGAGATTCCTTATGGTGTTAACAAGGAGCAGCTCGTGATGGCTATTGCTGACCTTGCCAAGGAAGGCAGAGTAGATGGCATTGCTAACGTAAACGATGAATCTGGCCGTCAGGGTATGCGTATCGTTGTTGATGTGAAGCGTGATGCTAATGCTAATGTTCTTCTGAACAAACTCTTTAAGCTGACTGCTCTTCAGAGTTCATTCTCAGTGAATTGCATCGCTCTTGTTAATGGCCGTCCACGTCTTTTGAGCTTGAAGGAGTGTGTGAAGTATTTCGTAGAGCATCGTCATGATGTTACGATCCGCCGCACCCAGTTCGAACTGAAGAAGGCTCAGGAGCGTGCTCATATTCTCGAGGGCTTGATCATTGCTTGCGACAACATTGATGAGGTGGTACATATTATCAGAGCCAGCAAGACTCCATCTGATGCCCAGCGCAACTTGGAGAAGCGCTTCGAACTCGATGAACTTCAGAGTAAGGCCATCGTGGATATGCGCCTCAGCCAGTTGACAGGCTTGCGTCTGGAGCAGTTGCACAATGAATTCAACGAGTTGATGAAGACTATCGACTACTTGAACCAGATTCTGAACGATCCTGAGCTCTGCAAGAAGGTAATGAAGGATGAACTCAACGAGGTGAAGGAGAAGTATGGTGACGCACGTCGTACCATGATTAAGCCTGATGACCATGAGTTCAATCCAGAAGACTTCTATCCAAACGACCCAGTGGTTATCACCGTGAGTCATCTCGGATATATTAAGCGCACCCCATTGTCAGAGTTCCGTGAGCAGGCTCGTGGTGGAGTAGGTTCTAAGGGTGCCCGTACCCGTGATAAGGACTTCACCGAGTATATCTATCCTGCTACCATGCACCAGACCATGCTGTTCTTCACCAAGAAGGGCCGCTGCTACTGGTTGAAGTGTTACGAGATTCCAGAGGGCGACCGCAACTCCAAGGGTCGTGCTATCCAGAACCTCCTCAACATCGAGAGCGATGACCAGGTGAATGCATTCCTCCGCTTGAAGGGATTGAATGATGCTGAGTTCATCAACAACCATTATGTAGTCTTCGCAACCAAGAATGGTACGGTGAAGAAGACTTGTCTGGAGGCATATTCCCGTCCACGTGCCAATGGTGTGATTGCTATCAACATCGTAGAGGGCGATGAGGTAGTAGATGTTCGTCTGACAAATGGTCATAACGAGCTGATTATTGCCAACCGCAATGGTCGGGCAGTCCGTTTCGACGAGAACGAGATCCGTACAATGGGCCGTACATCTACCGGTGTTCGTGGTATGCGCCTCGATGAGGGTAATGATGCTGTAGTAGGTATGATTGTTGTCAACGATCCTGAGAAGGAAACCGTGATGGTAGTGAGCGAGCAGGGTTATGGTAAGCGTTCTGACGTACTCGATTACCGCGTTACCAAGCGTGGCGGTAAGGGTGTGAAGACACTGAATATTACCGACAAGACCGGTCGACTGGTAGCTATCAAGAACGTAACCGATGATAACGACCTCATGATTATCAACCAGAGTGGTATCGTAATTCGTCTTGCCGTAGCCGATTGCCGTGTCATGGGCCGTGCTACCCAGGGTGTCCGCCTCATCAATCTTGCCAAGAAGAATGATGTCATTGCCAGCGTATGCAAGGTGATGAGTTCTGAGCTCGAGGCTTCTGTAGAAGAGGAGAGCCGTTCTGCCTGGGCTAAGAAGAGCGAGGAGATAGAGAATGATACCGTAGGTGCCAAGACTGCTGAAGAGGCTGCTGAGGCTGAGGCTCATCTCGCTGACGAAGCATCTGAAGCTGAGGATACCGATTCGGGCAACGTAGATTTCGAATAAAAGAAAAGACGCGTAAAAAATAAATAACAACAACTTTTAAACTCATTAAGAAAAATGAAAAAGTTTTTAGTAGCTGCAATGATGGTACTAGGTGCCACATCAGCATTCGCAGGCGACAGTGACGCTCTCAAGGCTGTCATGAAGGCTAAGTCTTATGCCGAGGCTGAGGCTTTGGTTAAGCAGAATTTGGGTCAGATGGCTAACGATGCAGAGAAGGCCAAGGCTTACAACAAGCTCGTTGATCTCGCTATGAAGCAGTTCAACGACCAGCAGAGCATCCAGCAGACCAATCAGATCATGAAGAAGAACGACCCGGTTGACGAGGCTGCTATGTCTGAGGGCGCTTACAATGCATTGATCAATGCTATTGAGTGCTACAAGTACGACCAGCTTCCTAATGCTAAGGGTAAGGTTGCTCCTAAGTTTAACAACAACGCTAGCCGTGTATGGGGTGCTCGTGTTCAGCTCGTTAATGCGGGTCAGACTGCAGCTCAGAACAGTAAGGCTGATGAGGTATTGAAGTATTGGGGTGCATTCCTCGATACAGACAATGAGCCTCTCTTCGCTTCTGTAGACCAGAAGCAGAAGGATAGCGAGAAGGAGTATATCGGTCAGGTAGCTCTCTTTGCAGCCCGTTATGCATACCAGGCTAAGGATGCTGCCCGTTGCGAGAAGTATTGCGACATCGCCATGAAGAGTGAGAAGGAGGCTAAGGATGCCCTCAACCTCAAGCTCTATGTAATGAAGGACGGCTTGAAGACTCATGAGGATTCTCTTGCCTATGTTAACAAGCTCAAGGATATCTTTGCAAAGGACGAGACCAATGAGGTTGTTCTCGATGGTTTGAACTCTATGTACTCTTCATTGAAGATGGAGAAGGAGCAGGCTGAGCTTTTGGACAATGCTATCGCAAAGAACCCTAACAACTTTGTAGCTCTTGCCAACAAGGGTATGATGTATATCCAGAAGAACGATGCAGACAACGCTATCAAGTGTTTGAAGCAGGCTCTTGCTGCAAAGGAGGATAACGTAGTTGTTCTTACTTATCTGGGTGCATGCTACAACAGCAAGGCTGGTAACTTGCAGGATCCTAACGGCCGCAAGGTTGTTTACCAGGAGGCTATCAAGGTTCTCGATAAGGCTAAGCAGCTCGATCCAGAGAAGGCTCAGGCTAACTGGGGTTACACCCGTTACCAGGCTTACTATGGCTACTATGGTCCTAACGCAGCAGAGACCAAGCAGGCTGAGGCTGAGAGCAAGTAAAGTATAAGCTTCAAATAAGTATTTGATTCTCATAGGGGGATGTCACCTAGTGTGGCATCCCTTTTTTTGTTTCTTTGAGATAGGGTTGTTCCGGTAAGATAACAAATAGGACTGTGTTTTTTGTGGCAAAATGATTGATAAAACCATCAGCGAGTAATGTTGGTTTGCTGTAGGCGCCCATCAGCTGGTCTACGCATACACAACGGGTGTTGTGCGAGCGCATATCAGCTGTTATGCAAGCGCACAACAGCTGTTGTGCGGCCTACGGAGCTAACTTCTCCGATAACCTATACTATCTTTTCCGACAACTTCATCTGTCTTTTCCGACAACTTCTTCCGTATTCTGCGATTGTATCTTACGCTTGTGTGCATTTATTGAAGTTGTTCATGTGTCGTAAAAAGCTTCTTGGTATGTCCGTCTTCCATAAAAATAGGCTGAGCCATCATGCGATGACTCAGCCTTAATTCTTTTTAATCCATTCAGAACTTTACTGCTGAACAGGAATCTTCTTGACACGACGCTCGTGACGGCCACCTTCGAATGTTGTGGCAAAGAACTCGTCGAGAATAGCCTCGGCGGTCTTGTTGTCTACGAAACGACCTGGAAGTACCAATACGTTGGCATCGTTGTGCTGACGAACCAAATGAGCAATCTCCTTGCACCATGCCAATCCGGCACGTACACCCTGATGCTTATTCAATGTCATGGCGATACCTTCGCCGCTGCCGCAAATGCCGATACCTGGATATACTTCGCCGCTCTCAATGCCATTAGCAAGAGCATGACCGAAGTCAGGATAGTCTACACTCGCATCGCTGTATGTACCATAATCCTTTACAGGATAACCCTTCTTTTCCAAATATTCCAATACAAATTGCTTCAATGGAAAACCTGCGTGATCGCATGCAATACCAACTGTCTTTACTTCCATAATACTTAAGTTTTTAAGTGAAGAAACCGGTGTAAACCCTTATCCTTCACAAGGTTAATGTTAAAAGAGTGAAAGGAGTCGGATGCCGGAAATGGAAATCTGCCATCCAGCAAAATCTCCAACTCCAGTTTCCAACTCCTGTTTAGTTTATGCTAATTAAGCTTCAGCCAAGAAAGCCTTTACCTGCTTGTAAACGTTCTCGCCTGTGTAACCGAGCTTCTCATCAAGTACCTTGTAAGGAGCTGAGAAACCGAAGCTCTCCATACCCCAAACCTTACCATTAGCGCCTACGAGACCCTGGAGTGTTACAGGAAGACCGGCAGTCATACCGAAGATCTTAGCGTTCTTTGGCAATACGCTCTCCTGATATTCCTTGCTCTGTCCGCGGAACAAGCCCTCTGATGGAGCACTTACCACGCGAACCTTGATGCCGTCGGCACGCAAAGCATCGCAACCAGCCTCCAATGTAGAAACCTCAGAACCGCTAGCTACCAAGATAACGTCTGGATTCTCGTCGCTGCCTGCTACGATGTAAGCACCCTTGGCTGCCTGCTCATAGTCTGTTCCCTCTGGCAATTTAGCAATGCCCTGGCGAGAGAAGATGAGAGCTGTAGGAGTCTCAACATTCTCCATAGCGAGCTTCCAGCAAACTGTAGTCTCGTCAGCATCAGCTGGACGGAATACGCGAACGCTGTCCTTGCCTGCGTGGTTCTTTAACTTCTCCATCAAGCGGATCTGTGCCTCCTGCTCAACTGGCTCGTGAGTAGGTCCATCCTCACCAACGCGGAATGCATCGTGAGTCCAGATGAACTTCACTGGAACCTGCATCAGGGCAGCGAGACGAACAGCTGGCTTCATATAATCAGAGAATACGAAGAATGTACCCATTGCTGCAACCACACCACCGTGGAGCATCATACCGATACACATATCAGCCATAGTCAACTCTGCAACACCAGCCTGGAAGAAAGCACCAGAGAAGTCACCGCGAACGATGCTCTTGGTCTTCTTCAAGAAACCATCTGTCTTATCTGAGTTAGAAAGGTCAGCAGATGCACAGATCATGTTAGGAACCTGCTCTGCCAAAACACCGAGACAAGCAGCAGATGCGGCACGTGTAGCTGAACCAGCCTTCTGCTCAACCTTGCTCCAGTCTACCTTAGGAGCCTTGCCGCTGAACCACTCATCCATCTGGGCAGCCTTCTCTGGGTTAGCCTTGCGCCACTCTGCCTCTGCAGCCTTGCGCTCAGCTACGATCTTCTTCAACTCCTCAGCACGCTTAGCGTAGATTTCCTTTACATCGTCGAAGATAACGAATGCATTCTCAGGATCACCACCGAGGTGCTTGATGGTATTAACGTAAGCGTCGCCACCGAGAGGAGCGCCGTGAGTATTGATGCAAGCCTCGTAGCTTGTGCCGTCTGCGCGGAGAGCACCCTTACCCATTACGGTCTTACCGATGATGAGGGTAGGGCGGTCCTGCTCCTTCTGGGCAGCATCGAGCGCCTCACGAATCTGAGCTACGTCGTTACCGTTGATCTTGATGACGTTCCAGCCCCAAGCCTTGTACTTCATCTCTGTATCCTCGTTCATTACAACGCCACACTCTGTAGAGAGCTGGATGTCGTTAGAATCGTAGAACATGATGAGGTTGTTCAGACCGAGGTTACCGGCGATACGACCAACACCCTGAGAAATCTCTTCCTCTACAGCACCATCAGAGATGTATGCGTAGATCTTGTGCTGCATCATGGTTGAACCCAGACGAGCTTCGAGGAACTTCTCTGCAACAGCTGCACCAGCTGCGAGGGCATGACCCTGACCGAGAGGACCAGATGAGTTCTCGATACCACGCTGAAGGTCGAGCTCTGGGTGACCAGGAGTTACAGAACCCCACTGGCGGAACTGCTTGAGGTCTTCCATAGAGAAGAAACCGCGCATAGCCAAACCTGCATAGAGCATAGGG
Source organism: Segatella copri (assembly GCA_959596915.1). Lineage (GTDB taxonomy): Bacteria > Bacteroidota > Bacteroidia > Bacteroidales > Bacteroidaceae > Prevotella > Prevotella copri_N. The sequence goes on along the minus strand of CAUFXJ010000023.1, from coordinate 20,852 downwards.
CTCATGTGACCTGGGTCGAGGAAGAAACGGTCACGACCTGTCCATGTTGGGTCTGCTGGATCATATACCAAGTACTCAGCAAAGAGTACGTTGATGAAATCAGAACCACCCATAGCACCACCTGGGTGACCTGAGTTTGCCTTTTCTACCATTGAAGCAGCCAAGATACGGATGTTATCAGCTGCATGATTCATTACTTTAATGTCGTTCATAATTTTATATTAATTATTGTTGTTATTTCTGCTGAAATATTCTTGTTTTTCTAGCTCTGAAGGCTACTCAAAAGAAGGATACTTCCTTTTTTCGCCTTCAAAGATACTATTTTATTTTCAAAACTACGATAGATTTTGCAGGAATTTTTACCTTAAGGATGTTTTTCTTTACTTTTGCATCCTTAAAAACTGCAGGCTTCACTACATCCGGGTGTGCGAAGTCGTTGTAATCGCTCACCTTGTTGCAGGAAAGAATCTGTCCTGTTACAGTTTTTGGAGCAACTGCACCATCCAGATTAAACTCTACCTGCTGAGCCTTGTCAAGACTGACATTGGCAAGAGCAACCACAATGGTTCCATCTGCCTTCTTGGCTGCTGAAGTAGATACCAACGGAATCTTTCTTCCATCTCTTGCGTGATCATCGCCGCGAACATCCATAGAGTCGCACTTTACATCCATTGGGAGATAGGTTGCCTCCTGGAAGTCCTTGTACATGTTGAATACATGATAGGTTGGAGTCAGAACCATGTGACCTGTTCCCTTTGTATCTGTCAGGATCATTGACTGGAGTACGTTGACAATCTGTGCGATATTGGTCATCTTCACACGCTCTGTATGGCGGTGGAATACATTCAGCGAGAGTGCAGCAACGAAGGCATCGCGCATACAGTTCTGCTGATAGAGGTGGCCCTTGATAGTGCCTGGCTCCTCATCCCACCAGGTTCCCCATTCGTCAACGAGGAGGGCTACCTGCTTCTTTGGATCAGCCTTGTCCATGATAGCCTCGTGCTTCTTGATGACATCTTCTATGCCGAGCGCCTTGCCCATGGTCCAGTAGTAATCCTCATTGTTGAACTTGGTGGCAGAACCCTTGCTGCCTGACCAGCCTGTTACTGTATAATAATGTAGAGAGATGGCGTTGGCACGATTGCCGATACGGTCCATCAATACCTTAGTCCAGTTATAATCGTAATCGCTCGCTCCAGATGCAATCTTATAGAGCTGGTTTCCGTCATAGTTGCGGCAATAAACAGAGTAGCGGCGGAAGAGATCTGAATAATACTCAGGACGCATGTTGCCACCGCAGCCCCAACTTTCGTTACCAACACCGAGGTATTTTACCTTCCAAGCCTTGTCGCGGCCATTCTGTCGGCGGAGTTTTGCCATAGGAGTATCTCCATCGCTGGTCATATATTCCACCCACTTTGCTAATTCCTCAACAGTGCCGGAACCCACGTTACCGCTGATGTAAGGCTCACAACCCAACATCTCGCAGAGATTCAGAAACTCGTGTGTACCGAAAGAGTTGTCCTCAATGGTTCCACCCCAGTTGTTGTTCTGCATCTTTGGTCGCTTCTCACGTGGACCGATACCATCCATCCAGTGATACTCGTCAGCGAAGCATCCTCCAGGCCATCTTAATACAGGCACTTTCAGGTCCTTGAGGGCTTGGAGCACGTCGTTGCGGTAACCCTGAGTGTTAGGAATCTTAGAATCAGGACCTACCCAAAGACCACCATAGATACAACTTCCGAGATGCTCGGCAAACTGGCCGTAAATCTCCTTATTGATTTTCTGTGTTCCCTGGTTGGCATGGATTGTTCCTGTTACATCCTGAGCTTGTGCGGAGAATGCAACTGCTGTTGAAAGCAATGTGGTAGCGAAAAGTTTCTTCATCATTGTTCTTATTAATTGTTGTCGATTTTAAGTATAATACGTTTGTGGAGGAGGATTCCCCACAAACGTATTTATCGTTTATTTACTTTTTGTTCTCAACTGCTGCCTTTTCGATAGCAAGACCAGCCTTGTAAGTTTCGATGTACTTATCAAAACCGGCTACATCTTCGGCAGTAGGTGCAATCTCTACACCTGTATTGCCTGCAAATACCTTCTTGTCGAGATAATCTGCCAGGCTCAACTTCTCTTCGTTGTTAACGAGATAACCTGCGAGCAGGGCAATACCCCATGCACCACCTTCGCCTGCTGTCTCCATGACAGAGATAGGGGAGTTAATGGCTGCAGCGAGGATGCGCTGACCTACACCCTTGGTCTTGAACAAACCGCCATGACCTGTGATGCGATCTACCTGTACCTTCTCGTCCTTGAACAATACATCGTTACCAATCTTCAATACAGCTACTGAAGCATAGAGGTTGGCACGCATGAAGTTGGCAAGGTTGAAGTGGTCGTTGGCAGAACGTACGAACATAGGGCGACCTTCTGCAAGACCTGTTACAGGCTCACCAGAGATATAGTTGTAAGCAATCAATCCTCCGCAATCTGCATCGCCTTCAAGAGCGTGGTTGTAGAGCTTGCCGAATACCTCGTTCATATCTACAGGAACACCGAGCAACTCCTGATACTGCTTGAACAAACCTACCCATGCATTGAGGTCTGAAGTACAGTTGTTGCAGTGAACCATTGCTACAGGGCTTCCGTCTGGAGTAGTCACCATATCAATGACTTCGTAAGGTTGGCTCAAGGCTTTCTCCAATACAATCATAGAGAAAGAAGATGTACCTGCACTGACGTTACCTGTGCGCTGACGGACAGCGTTGGTAGCTACCATGCCAGTACCTGCATCACCTTCTGGAGGACAGAGTGGGGTGCCTGCCTGGAGTGTGCCTGATGGGTCGAGCTTCTTTGCACCTTCCTCGGTCAATACGCCAGCATCTTCGCCTGCGTTCAGTACCTCAGGGAGAATGTCGAGAATCTTCCAGCCCAGGTTCTTAGGCTCGATGAGCTTATCGAACTTAGCTACCATCTCTGCATCGTAGTCGTTGGTGTTAGAGTCGATAGGGAGCATACCTGATGCATCGCCTACGCCCAAAACCTTCTTGCCTGTGAGCTGCCAGTGGATATAACCGGCGAGAGTGGTAAGGAAGTTAATCTTGTTGATGTGGTCCTCACCATTCAGGATAGCCTGATATACGTGCGAGATACTCCAACGCAATGGGATGTTGAAGTGGAAGAGCTCTGAAAGTTCAGCTGCAGCCTTGGCTGTATTGGTGTTACGCCATGTGCGGAAAGGAACGAGAATGTTCTCATCCTTGCCGAAAGCCATGTAGCCGTGCATCATCGCAGAAATACCGATGGCAGCCAACTGCTTGATTTCGCAGTCGTACTCAGCCTTCACGTTCTTGCGGAGGTCGGCATAACAATCCTGCAAACCTTTCCAGATTGTGTCGATGCTGTAAGTCCAGAGACCATCAACCAACTGGTTTTCCCACTCAAAGCTACCCTGTGCGATAGGGTTGTTGTCGGTGTCGATCAAGACAGCCTTGATTCGGGTAGAGCCAAACTCGATACCGAGAATGGCCTTACCTGATTCTATAATAGTTTTTGCGCTCATTTCTTATAATACATTAAAAATTATCTCAATGCCTTGTTGAGCATGTAGTAAATCTCGTTGTTGCGGAGCTGCTGCTTGAAGCTGCTGATAGTTGTGTTCTTGTCGATGTTGACGAACTCAATACCGAGAATCTCGCAGAAGTCTTCCCAGTACTCAGCAGTGATATCGTAAGAGAATGCACTGTGGTGAGTACCACCAGCGAGGATCCAAGCACCTGCACCAATCTCGAAGGTTGGCTGTGGAACCCAGAGAGCTGAAGCTACAGGGAGCTTAGGCATTGCCTTTGGCTCGATGCACTCAACCTCACTTGCGATGAGACGGAAACGGTTGCCGAGGTCAACTACTGTTGCCTTAACACCCTTACCTGTCTTAGATGTGAATACCAAACGGGCAGTCTGCTGCTTGCGGATACCGATGCCGAGGAAGTGAACCTCGAGCTTTGGTTTGTCTGTTGCGATCAATGGGCATACCTCGAGCATGTGGCTCTGGAGGCTAGATGTGCGGTCGGCAGCGAAGTTGAGTGTGTAGTCCTCGAGGAATGAGCAACCCTTCTCCAAGCCCTGGTTCATTACCCAGAGTGTGCGGTAGAGGCAAGCTGTCTTCCAGTCACCCTCAGCACCGAAACCATAACCCTCTGCCATCAGGCGCTGTGAAGCCAAACCAGGAATCTGGTCGAAACCGCAGAAGTTTGGATCGTCGATGTCAGCATCGCCGAGGTCATCGAAGTTGGTTGTGAATGCTACTGCGTTCTCATCCTTCAATACGCGACGGAGAGCGATCTCAGCCTTAGCTGCGTTCTTCACCTTCTCCCAATATACTTCCTCGCCAGACTCATCAATCTTGATGGTGTACTCCTTCTTGTACTCCTCAACGAGAGCATCAGCTTCTGCATCAGTTACCTTCTTGTAGTACTCCATGAGTGAAGATACTGGGTAGTAATCTACATGGTAACCCAAGCGCTGCTCGAACTCTACACGGTCGCCATCTGTTACGGCAACGTTGTTCATGTTCATACCGAACATCAAGCAGCGTACGTTGTGAGCATCAGCAACACCTGCAGCTACGCGAGCCCATGTTGCAATCTGCTTCTGAGCCTCTTCGCTCTTCCAGTAGCCTACAACTACCTTTCTAGGGATGCGCATACGGGTGCAGATGTGACCGAACTCGATGTCGCCGTGGGCTGACTGGTTGCGGTTCATGAAATCCATATCGATAGAATCCCAAGGGAGTTCTGCATTGTACTGAGTGTGGAAGTGGAGGAGAGGCTTCTCGAGAGCCTGCAAGCCCTTGATCCACATCTTAGCTGGAGAGAAGGTGTGCATCCATGTGATGATACCTACGCACTTCTCATCGTTGTTGGCAGCCTTCATGACAGCCTCTACTTCTGCAGAAGAGTTAGCTGTGCCCTTATAAACTACTTTGATTGGGATGATGCCACTGTTGTTCAGACCATCTACCATGTCCTTTGAGTGACCATCAACTATCTTAACTGTTTCGCCTCCGTAAAGAAGCTGTGCACCAGTTACAAACCATACCTCTAAATTTTCAAATGCTTTAATCATGATTGTTTGTTGTATTAATTGTTATTGTTATGTGATTTATTATCTTTATTTGAAACACTGTTGATTAGTGCTTTTTCTGTCCGTAGTAAGCGTTAGGACCGTGCTTGCGGTTGAAGTGCTTCTCTACGAGCAATGGGTTCATGGTGGTGTTTGGATTCACAGAGAATGAGATGAAAGCCATCTTTGCTACCTGTTCAGCTACTACTGCGTGATAAACAGCCTGGTCTGCATCCTTACCCCATGTAAAAGGACCATGGTTCTTAACCAATACGCCAGGAGTATGAACTGGGTTGATGTTATCTTTCTTGAAACGGTCAACGATGACAACACCTGTGTTGTGCTCATATTCTGCCATCATATCCTCTGTCATAGCATCAGTGCAAGGGATGCAATCGTGGAAGTAATCAGCATGAGTTGTACCAATGTTAGGGATGTCCAAGCCAGCCTGTGCCCAAGCGGTAGCATAAGTAGAGTGAGTATGAACTACGCCACCCAACTCTGGGAATGCGCGGTAGAGAACCAGGTGGGTTGGAGTATCAGATGAAGGATTCAGGTCGCCTTCTACTACCTTACCTGTTTCCAAGTCTACCACTACCATATCGCTAGCCTTCATGGTGTCATAATCGACGCCTGATGGTTTGATGACAACCAGACCTTTCTCGCGGTCGATGCCACTCACATTACCCCATGTAAAGAGCACGAGGTTGTGCTTAACGAGATCAAGGTTCGCCTTGAACACTTTTTCTTTTAATTCTTCTAACATAATATCTTTTGTTTTAAGTTGTTTATTCTATTTCAAGTTGAACGATGGGTCTTCCTCGTATGCTTTCTTGTTGAAGCGGTAGAGGGCGGCGCCTCGTTTCGAGTTGACTTTATCGATGAGTTCTGTTTTCTCGATGAAGTCGATATCCTTCACACGTTTGCGGAAGTTGCGCTTATCAATCTCTTCGCCTATTACTGCCTCGAATACGTGCTGAAGCTGTGTCAGCGTAAAGAGGTCTGGGAGGAGTTTGAAGCTTAATGGCTCATGATTGATGCGGCGGCGTATCTGTGCGATAGCGTTGCGGATCATGAGTTTGTGGTCTGAGTAAAGTTCTGGAAGTTCGTTCAGACTAACCCATTCCAATCCGTGTTCTACACGGAGGCTGTCATCATAGTCTTTCACATTGATGAGAGTGCAATAGGCGATAGAGATAACTCGCTCACCTGGGTCACGGTCGATGCGGCCGAAAGCTCCTACTTGTCTTATATAGAGGTTTTTCATTCCAGTAAGTTCCAGGATGACTCTGTTGGCTGCATCTTCGAGATTTTCTGTTGCGCCAACGAAACCACCATAGAGTGACCATTCGCCTCTTCCCGGGTCCATCTTGCGTTTGCCTATCAGTACCTGGAGGTTACTACCGTCGAAACCGAAAATGATACAATCGACGGATACTAATACTTTGGAGTATTCATTATAAAACTGGGTCATGGTCTTTCTGCTGTTTTGATGTAATGATTCAATGTATGTATAGTTGTGTTCTTTTGCTTGCTCTTCATAGAGCAGGTTCGAAAGGAAAATCAAGGAGTAAGAAGGAGAAGAAAGGATCGCGGATTTTTTCAACAGAAACAGTTTTGTCTGATCTTTGAGAAAATTCCAGACTCCTCACTTCTTACTCCTGACGTGAATAATATTTTACCAGAAGTATGCGTAGAATGCTGCGCAGAGGCCGATTACTACGAGGGTACCGATAATATCGAAGGCACCCCAACTCTCACGGATAGACTTCTTGAAGTCAGATGTGAAAGTGATTGCCTCTACCTGCTCCTTGCTTGGAGCTGGAGTGAAGCAGCTTACTACTACCATGAAGATGATGAGGAATACGAGCAACCAGCACTCGAATACGAGCCAGTTGGTCTGCCAGAACCATGCGGTGTAATCCCAGAATGCACCATCCATTGTTGCCTTACCTGTGTCAGTAATAACGTTGGTAACGAGGCGGAGCATACCGATGAGGAAACCTGTAATCATGGTGTATTCACCTGCCTTTGGAGTAATCTTCTTGAAGAAGATACCCATTGCAAATACGGCTACCATGGCTGGAGCCAGAAGTGACTGGATACCCTGGAGATAGTTGTACAAAGTATCCATCTTCATCATGATTGGCAACCATGCGAAACCGAGAACTACAACTACAATGGTAGCGATACGGCCAACGAGTACGTAGTGAGCCTCAGACATGCCCTTCTTCAATGGTTTGTAGAAGTCCTCGGTGAAGAGGGTAGCACAGCTATTGAAGAATGCTGCCAATGAAGCAACGAGTGCGCAGATGAAACCGATGGTTACGATTCCCTTGATACCTGCAGGAAGAACGGTCTTTACCATGATGGCGAAGGCTGCATCAGTCTCGTTCATCTGGATGGCACCCTTCTGAGCCAAGGCTGCTGCAATCATACCTGGAATGAGGAACATGAAGCAAGGGAGTACCTTGAAGAAACCGGCTGCGATAGTACCGCGGCGGGCACGCTTCATAACCTCTACGTTGCTCTCGCCAGGAACCTGACCCAATACACGCTGAACGATGTGCTGGTCTGTACACCAGTACCAGAAACCGATGATGGTTGCACCGATGAATACTACGAAACCAGGATACTCCTGATACATAGAGTCACCTGCCTCCCAGTGGAACATGTGAGTTGTACCGTAGCCGTTGTTCAACTTGCCGCAGTAATCCATCATGTCGGCCCAACCGGCAGAGATGCTGCCACCGCCGAGGGTAGAGAGACCGAGGAAGAGTACGAGGAAAGAACCGATGACGAGGATAGGAGTCTGGATGGTTGACAATGTCATCACGCCCTTCATACCACCGAATACGGTGAAGATGGTGGTGAGGATAATCAAGCCGATAGCACCTGCCCAGAAGTTCAAGCCCCAGAGATACTCGAAGAAGATACCACCTGTAAGAGCTGTAACGCTCACCTTAGTAAGGATGTAAGCTACGAGGGTGATGATAGAGAGCCATGAACCTGTGCGCTGGGTATAGCGGAACTTCAGGAAGTCTGGCATGGTGATGATCTTACCCATCTTGTTGATGAGCAACTGGTAGAAAGGTACGAACAGCCAACCCAAGATGAGGATCATCCAGCCCTGCATCTCCCAGTGTGCCATACCGACACCACTCTTGGCACCTGTACCAGCCAAACCAACGAGGTGCTCAGAACCAATGTTGGCAGCAAAGATAGCCATACCGATTACATACCATGGCTCACCCTTACCGAAGAGGTAGGCAGAAGAGTCTTCACCTTTCTGAGCCTTTCTGTCTTTCACGATTGCGTGCCAGACAGCCCAAATTACGCCGATTACACCAATGGCGAGTATAGCCCAATCAAGCCATACGAATTCTGTTGAATTCCAATTCATAATTACTATAAGATTGTTTGTTTATTTATTATTATTTGTTTATTCTTTTCTTTTATTGGATGCTTATTATGTTAGTTTCTTATCCAGCACATTTCGTTTTTTGTCATTGCGAAAACTTCTTGTTGGATGTTAGCTGTTCCGGCGGACTTTATCCGCCGGTTCGCTAACTTTTAAACTAACTTAAGCTTACTTTTTAACGCTGAATTTGTAAGCGAGGTGAGAATAGTATTTCTCTCCTGGCTTCAATGTGGCATCTGTCCAATCCTTTACACCCTGAGCAATCTTGGTTGGAGAATCAGGATATTTCTGGCTCTCGAAGCAAACGCTTACGTGTTTAGGATACTTGATGCCATGCTTGCAGGCAATACCTGTTCCTTGGAAGTTACCGGTGTAAACCTGAATGCCTGGCTCGTTGGTAAATACTTCAAGAAGGATACCGCTCTTTGGTGAGTAGAGGCTTGCGCAAACTGTTTTGTCATCGCCCTTACCATCCTTATATGTGTTCAAACACCAGTTGTGGTCGTAACCTGTGGCATTCTTAATCTGATCAAAGTTATAATCAACCTTCTTGCCGATTTCTGCAGGTTTACGGAAATCCATAGGGGTTCCTTCGACACTCTTGATTTCACCAGTTGGAATGTAAAGTGAATCTGCAGGAGTGAACTTATCTGCATTGATATACATTACCTGATCGAAACCTTCCTTAGATGGATCGCCATTCAAGTTGAAGTAACTGTGGTTGGTCATATTGACAACGGTCTCTTTGTCTGTTGTAGCGCCAAACTCGATGTCGAGTGTGTTGTCACTCTTGACTGTGTATTTAGCTGTTGCTGTTACGTTGCCAGGGAAACCATTCTCACCATCCTTCGCATTGATAGTGAAGGTAACGGATGAGTCGTTCTTCTCTGTAATGTCGTAAACCTGGTTCAACCATCCTGTAGCACCACCACCATGCAGGCAGTTGCCATTATCATTTGCCTTCAACTGGTATGTTGAACCAGCAAGTGAAAGTTTAGCATCCTTGATACGGTTGGCATAACGTCCTACAGAAGAGCCATAATCTGAAGGAGAGTTAAGGGTGTCAGCATACTGATGGATATTATCGTAACCAAGAACCACATCTGTTGGCTTTCCGTCCTTGTTTGGAACGGAAATGGAAACGACACGTCCACCATAATTGGTGAGGCAAACTTCCATGCCGTTTGCATTCTTGAGAGTTACTAACTCAGTCTTCTTGCCCAATACTGTTGAATCGAAATCTGCTGGATTCAAACCAGATTGTGTGAGACTTGCATTGCTGCTTGATGAACAAGCTGAGAGGGTAGCGATAGCCGCAAAACCAACTCCCATAAATAGGGTCTTAAATGTACTCATTTTTAGGCTGTTTTTTATTGTCTATTCATTTTGGGTGTAAAATTACAATTTTATTTCGAATCTGCAAGCGTTTTCCCTAACTTTTTTTCTTCTAAAGTGTCTTTTTAACACTATTTGTATGAAAACGCCTGTTTTTGCCTTATTTGGAACAAAAAAAACTGCAGTTAGCAAATACTAACTGCAGTTCCTTATATTATATATAATGTATATATTAGCAAACCTTGTGAGAACCCTCAGAGATGATTACAGGGTAAATCTCTGGAGCATGACCATATTTGGCTGTGAACTTAGCTGTCACGTCCTCAACGAACTTGTCGTAGATATCGTCCTTTACCAGGTTGATAGTGCAGCCACCGAAGCCACCGCCCATGATACGGCTACCAGTAACACCGTTCTCCTTAGCAACATCGTTTAAGAAGTCGAGTTCCTCGCAGCTTACCTCGTATTCCTTGCTCAAGCCGTGGTGAGTCTCGTACATCTTCTGACCTACTGTCTCGTAGTCACCCTTCTCAAGAGCATCGCAGACTGCCAATACGCGGTCCTTCTCGCCCAATACGAAGTGAGCGCGGCTGTAATCCTCTTCGCCTACCTCAGCGCGAACCTCTTCCAACTGCTCCCATGTGCAATCACGGAGAGTTTCGAACTTAGCCTCTGGGTGCTTTGCTGCAATGTGCTTAACAACATTTTCGCAAGAGTTGCGACGGTCGTTGTATGGAGAACCTGCCAACTCGTGCTTTACCTTAGAGTTTACCAGGCAGAGTTTATAGCCCTTAGGCTCGAATGGGAAGTATTCAAATTCGCGGCTGTTGCAATCGAGGCGCATCAACTTACCTTCCTTGCCGAAAACAGAAGCAAACTGGTCCATGATACCGCAGTTAACACCTACATACTTGTGCTCAGTAGCCTGGCCTGCGAGAACGAGATCCCATTTAGAAACCTTGTTGTCACCAAAGAGGTCGTTCAAAGCAAAAGCAAAACAGCTTTCAAGAGCAGCAGATGAAGACATACCAGCACCGAGAGGCACATCACCATAGAATGCTGCATTGAAACCCTTTACGTCAACGCCCAAAGCCTTCATCTCCTGGCAAACACCATAGATGTAACGTGCCCATGAAGCGCGAGGACCTTCAGGATCATTAACCTTGAATTCTACACGGTCCTTCAAGTCGATAGAGTAGAGCATGACGGTATCTGTTCCGTTAGGACGGATTTCTGCCATAATACCCTTATCTACTGCACCTGGGAAAACAAATCCACCATTATAGTCGGTATGCTCGCCAATCAAGTTAATACGACCTGGTGACATGTAGATGTTACCTGTTTTACCATCGAAATGCTTGATGAATCGGCTTCTTACTTTTTCAATATCCATAATTAGTTAAGTTTTTGTTGTGTTGTTACTAAAGATTTGATTATATGATTTAGCCCTAAGACTATATATGCCTTAGGGCTAATTTATTTCGTGTTTTTAATCAACAGGAATATCCTTGTTGATGTTCTTGCAACCAGCTACAGCATAGAAGAACATGTATGCCATACAGATGAGAGGCACAATGTAACTAGCCATATAGCCAGCGTTGTCTGCGATGAAGTTCTGTACCAATGGCATCAATCCGCCACCTACTACCATCATCATGAAAATACCTGAAGCCTGGGCTGTATACTTGCCAAGACCCTCAGTAGCAAGGTTGAAGATAGAAGACCACATGATAGAAGTGCAGAGACCGCAGAGTACCAGGAACATGGCAGCGATAGGCACTGTAACCATCTGGAATGATGTACCTGTAAATACAGGCATTTCTACTGTTGTTGACTTGCCGAGAAGTACGGCGAGGACGATAAAGATCATACCTGCACCATTGGCAATCATCATCATCATGCGGCTAGATACCTTGTCAGCAATAAAACTGGAGCAAAGACGACCAACCAGCATCAGAAGCCAGTATGTACCTGCAACGAAACCACCGATAGCTGCTGCATTTGCCAAGGCTGTACCATTGATGAAACCACCACCATTTGCTGTTGTATCAGAAATGTAGAAGTTCAATGTTCCAGGAATGCCTACCTCAACACCTACATAAACGAAGATTGCGATAACGCCGAGGTTGAAGTGGCGAAAAGCCCATGGTGAATGCTCGAATACAGTCTTGTCTGTAGTCTTACCCATCTCTGGATCCTGGATAGGGATGAAGTTCAAGATAACGAATGCTGCTGCGAATACGGCAAGGGCAATGTAAAGCACGAGGTTCACATCTACCATTTTGGTGTTAGCAGTAACTGTACCGATAAGGGCACCTACGAGCATTGGGGTTAAAGTTCCGGATAAACTGTTCAATGTACCACCGATGAGGTTCAACTGGTTACCGCGGTTACCACCACCACCGATGAGGTTCAACATTGGGTTTACAACAGTATTCAAAATACAAACTGCGAAACCTGAGATGAACGCACCGAAGAGGTAAACGGCGAAGCCTGAGATGTCGGCACCGAACTTACCTGAAAGGAACTGGATGAGCACGCCTACGAATCCGGTAGCGATACCGGTGAGGGCTGTCTTCTTGTAACCGATCTTGGTGAGCAACTTACCTGCAGGGATACCCATGAAGAGGTAAGCCAAGAAGTTCATGGCGTTACCCAACATACCGATCATGTTAGCACTTCCGCTGTCAGCGAATACATTTTTCCAAATAACTCCGATAGGAGCAGCCAAATTCGTTACGAACGAAATCATGGCGTAGAGGAACATCATCGTGATAATGGCGATGATATTGCCATTTTTACTTTGGTTTTCCATTTTTTTTGATAGTTGATATTGTTATTTGTTATTATTATTTGCGAAAAGCTTGTTTATACTCTTTTTGAAGAGGTTATTGATTCTCTTTTATGGTAAAGAGGTTGCTACTCTTTTCTTCTAAGAGGTTGTTTCTTCTTTAAAGACGTTAAGACTTCTCTTTAAGATTGTTGTCGCGCTGGATGAGTTTTGTCATTCAAGCGCGAAAATGGAGCAAGTGCTGTTTAGAGTACCTGCTCCATGATTTATTCTGATTTATTTGTCAATTCCAAACTTATAGATTGTCTTCTGGGTGTATGTTTCACCTGGATTTAATCTGCAACTTGGGAAATAGGTGTGATTTGGAGTGTCTGGGAACTTCTGTGCCTCGAAGCAGACTGCACTGCGACGTGGGAATGTTGCACCAAACTGTCCTGAGATACCTGCAAGGAAATTACCTGTGTACATCTGCAAACCTGGTTCTGTGGTATAAACCTCCATGGTACGGCAGCTTACAGGGTCTTTTATACGGGCAGCAAAACTCAACTCACCTTCTTCTGTCTTGTTCAATACATAGTTGTGGTCATAGCCCTGACCATTCTTGATCTGCTCGTTGTCTGCATTGATGTCCTGACCAATTGGCTTTGGTGTACGGAAATCGAATGGTGTGCCCTCAACCTTCAAAATCTCACCTGTAGGGATAGAATACTTATCAATAGGGAGATAGTAGTTTGCGTTTACCTCACAGATGATATTGTCAACTGTTGGGGTAGGATTAGCAATACCCTGGATTGAGAAGAAAGCGTGATGTGTCAGGTTGCAGATGGTTGTCTTGTTGGTTGTAGCCTGATACTTGATAACGAACTCATTGTCGTCGGTCAATGTGTAAGCTACCCAAACTGTCAACTCACCAGTGAAGCCTTCTTCACCATAAGGGCTCGTGTATTTCAACACGACAGCGCTATCACTCATGCGGGTTGCATCCCAAACTTTGGTGTGGAAACCTGTAGGTCCACCATGCAGGTGGTTGGGACCATCGTTGCATGCCAAGTGATACTCCTTGCCGTGAAGTATGAACTTGCCTTCTTTAATACGGTTGCCATAACGACCGATGAGCACACTCAAGAATGGCTCTGGTGAGTTGATGACGTCCTGTATGTTGTCATGACCCTGGATGAGGTTGGCATAGTTGCCATCCTTGTCAGGCATCATGATGGCTACGACTGCTCCACCATAGTTAGTCACTGCAACTTCGTTGCCTTGCTTGTTTCTTAACACGAAGAGATCAGTCTTCTTGCCATTCACTGTGGTCTGAAAATCTTCTCTTTTCAAACCACACTTATTTGCTGGTTCTGTATTCATAATATCTCACTTTTTTTAGTTACCTTACTTTGGTTTAAGTAATGTACTGCAAAGTAACTAAAAAAAAATGAGTATTACAAATATTTTATGAACTTTTTGATTTAAAAAATCCTAAAATGATTCTGATAGCAAATCGGCAACGACGTAACTTGATCCGCCAATAAAGATAAAATCATCTTTTTTTGCGTTTGCTTTTGCTTTGTTAAATGCCTGTGCGATAGTTTGATAGCATGTTCCGTTTAAGCCGTGCTTTTGTGCGTATCCGTATAATTTGTCTACAGGAATCGCTCTTTTGGTTGATGGCTGTGTCCAATAGAAAATCGTGCTTTCTTTTGGCAACTTTTCTAATAGTCCCATTACATGCTCTACATCTTTGTCATCAACCATTCCGAAGACAATATGTTTCGTATCGGCTTTGACGGATGCAATCTGAGGCTCCAGATACTCCCATCCGGCAAGGTTATGTCCCGTATCACAGATGGTGAGAGGGTGTTCGTTGAGTTTTTCCCATCTGCCACGTAAGCCTGTCAGCTCGCATACATGTTCGAAGCCGTTCTTTATGCTTTCATCTTTGATTTCTATTCCTTCTTCCTTCAGGCATTCTACGGCTGCGGATATGGTGCAGAAGTTCTTTTTCTGATAGTTGCCTTTCAGTTCGAAGTTCGTGTCTGCGTCAGTTGCATGTGCAAAATGGATAGGAGAATTCTGCTCATGGGCTTTCTTGATGAATACAGGTTGGGTCTCTTCGTTCCATTCGCCAATAACGACAGGAATCTGTGGCTTGATGATACCCGCCTTTTCGCCTGCAATCTCGCCGAGTGTATTCCCGAGGAATTGGGTGTGGTCAAAACTGATGTTCGTGATAACGGATAGGATAGGAGTGATGATGTTGGTACTATCCAGTCTTCCTCCCAATCCAACTTCGATGACGGCAAAGTCTACCTTTTGTTCTGCAAAATACTGAAATGCCATCATGGTGGTCAGTTCAAAGAACGAAGGATGTAGCGGTTCGAAGAATTTCCGGTTGTTTTCTATAAAGTCGATTACATACTCTTCGCTTACCATCTCACCATTTACGCGAATGCGTTCTCTGAAATCTACAAGATGTGGAGATGTGAACAGGCCGACTTTATAGCCCTGGCTCTGCAGGATTGCAGCAAGGGTATGGGATGAAGAACCTTTTCCGTTGGTTCCTGCAATGTGGATACATTTATATTGGTTATGAGGATGTCCGAAGTGTTCGTCCATTTTATACATCGTATCAAGCCCAGGTTTGTATGCCTTGGCTCCAATCTTTTCAAAAACCGGCGTGCTGGTGAAAAGATATTCAACAGTTTCTTGATAATTCATGTTATACCTTATTATATATACAGATAATCCCCGAAAAGAGCGAACCGTTCTTTCGAAGATAGTTCGCCCTCTTCGGGGATTGCTCTTTACTGTTTATTTTTTAAAGAGATTCTTGAAACTTTCAAAGAGAGATTTCTTCTCTGCATTATCTGCTTTGAAATTATCGCATTCCTTGAATTTCACAACAAGATCCTTTTCTTCCTTGGTCAGAGAGGTAGGTACGAAAACGGTAATATTGACGATAATATCACCACGGCCATAACCATATCCCTTAATAGCCGGCATACCTTTGCCACGCAAACGGATCTGTTTGCCAGGTTGTGTGCCAGGTTCTATTTTGATCTTCGTCTTGCCATCCAAAGTAGGGACTTCTACCTCGCCACCCAAAGTGGCAGTTGCAAAGTCAAGAACAAGATTATGGTATAAGTCTTGACCAACACGCTCGAAATCATCGTTCTTTTCTACGCTTACCATTACCTGTAGGTTTCCGTAGAGACCATTGTGCTTGCCTTGGTTACCCTTTCCTTCAACGGTAACAACCATATCGTTGTCGACACCTGCAGGAATATTGATTTCTACGAGTTCCTCGCCCTTCACGATTCCGTCGCCACCGCATTCCTTACATTTGTTCTTGATGATAGTTCCCTCACCGCCACACTTTGTACAGGCAGCCTGAGTTTGCATCATGCCGAACATACTGCGCACCGTTTTTAAGACATAGCCGCTTCCATGACATTCTGGACATGTTTCTGGCTGGGCACCACCTTCGCAACCAGTTCCGTGACATGCAGAGCAAGTTACATCCTTGCGAATCTTGAAGCGCTTGGTAACACCTGTTGCTGCTTCTTGGAGAGTCAGTTTTACTCTTACGCGAAGGTCGCCACCCTGGTAAACCCGCTTCTGTGAGCCGCCACCGAATCCGCCGCCACCAAAGCCGCTGAAACCGCCGTGTCCGCCAAAGATATCTCCAAACATAGAGAAGATGTCGTTCATGTCCATGCTGGCACCACCGCCAAATCCGCCGAATCCACCTTGTGGGCCGTCGAAACCAAACTGGTCATACTGCTGGCGCTTCTGGGCATCGTGGAGAACTTCGTAAGCTTCGGCAGCTTCCTTGAATTTCTCTTCCGCCTCTTTGTTGCCAGGGTTGCGGTCTGGATGATACTTGATGGCAATCTTTCGATACGCCTTCTTTATTTCGTCTTCTGATGCCGACTTGTCTACGCCCAGCACCTCATAATAGTCTCTCTTAGCCATTTGCTTATTTCAAATATTGAATTTTCTTACAGAATTCTAATAGAATGTTCTGGATTTTGAAAAATAATTCTTGATATTTCTTTCTTACTGACCTACAGCTACCTTGGCATGGCGAATCACCTTGTCGTTCATCGTATAACCTGTCTGGACGCAGTCAATGATCTTTCCCTTCTTGTCATCGCCCATTCCCGGAACCATAGCAATAGCCTCGTGGAAATCTACATCGAAATCCTTGTCGTTGGTTTCAATCTTCTTTACGCCAAGACCTTCGAGTGTCTTTACGAACTTGTTGAAAATCATCTGAACACCTTCCTTGATAGCCTTAGGGTCTTCGCTCTTGTCAGCGATGGCACGCTCAAAGTCGTCGAGAATAGGCAGAATAGCAGCTACAGTCTTCTCGCCGCCATTCAAAATCAGTTCTGCTTTCTCTTTGAGGGTACGCTTGCGGTAATTCTCAAACTCAGCAGTCTTATAGAGCAACTGTTTCTTGAGTTCCTCTACCTCTTGCTGTGCTTTTGTTAAAGGATCAATCTCTTCTGCCTTCTTGTCAGCAGCGTCTGTATTGTTGTCACCTTCTTCTGCCTTGTTGTCAGTATTCTGATTTTCCTCAGTATTTTCATTTTGAGTTGTCTGCTCATTATTTTCATTCTGAACAGTCTCCTGAACGTTTCCGTCCTCTATATTGATTTCTTTTTCTTTTGACATAGTCTTAAATTTTTTAAACATGATAATTCTTGTTATTGGTTGTTTGACAAAAAGTGTGCCAACCCGATTCTCATCGAATTGGCACTATTAAATTATAAGATAATTTGTGGTTGCTGTTTAACAGCAGAATAACTTTCTGTTTAGAATCCGTACATCTTAGCCTTCTGCTCCTTGATAGCTTCATCGTAGATATACTCATCATAAGACATGAGCTTGTCGATGGTGCCTGATGGAGTGAGCTCGATGATACGGTTTGCCACGGTGTTGATGAATTCGTGGTCGTGGCTAGAGAAGAGGATATTGCCCTTGAAACCTACCAGGTTGTTGTTGAATGCCTGAATACTCTCCAGGTCCAAGTGGTTGGTTGGTGTATCAAGAATCAGGCAGTTGGCGTTCTGCAACTGCATGCGTGCAATCATACATCTCATCTTCTCACCTCCGGAGAGGACATTTACCTTCTTCAGTACTTCTTCGCCGCTGAAGAGCATTCTTCCGAGGTAGCCCTTCATGGCAACTTCGTTACCTGGACCATACTGGCTCAACCAGTCTACCAGGTTCTTGTCGCTCTGGAAAAATTCAGTATTATCGAGTGGGAGATAAGCTGTTGTGATAGTAACACCCCACTTGTAGTCACCTGCGTCAGCCTTTCGGTTGCCGTTGATGATTTCGAAGAGTGCGGTCATCGCCTTAGGGTTGTGAGAAAGGAATACTACCTTCTCGCCCTTTTCTATGTTGAAGTTTACATTGTCGAAGAGCACTGTTCCGTCTTCGTCGCATGCTTTCAGCCCCTCTACCTCCAGAATCTGGTTACCTGGCTCACGGTCCATCTGGAAGATGATGCCTGGGTATTTACGGCTTGAAGGACGGATTTCTTCGACGTTCAGTTTCTCCAGCATCTTCTTGCGGGATGTAGTCTGTTTACTCTTAGCAACGTTAGCTGAGAATCGGCGGATGAATTCTTCCAACTGCTTCTTCTTCTCTTCAGCCTTCATCTTCTGGTTCTGAGCCTGGCGGAGAGCCAACTGAGAACTCTCATACCAGAAAGAGTAGTTACCTGCAAACATCGTAATCTTACCGAAGTCGATATCTACGGTCTGGGTACTTACAGCATCGAGGAAGTGACGGTCGTGAGATACTACGAGTACGGTCTGTTCAATGTTGCTGAGATAGTCTTCCAACCACTCAACTGTGTCCAGGTCGAGGTCGTTGGTAGGCTCATCGAGAAGGAGGTTGTCTGGGTTGCCGAAGAGTGCCTTTGCCAGCATCACGCGCACCTTCTCTGTATTAGAGAGTTCTCCAACGAGTTTGTCGTGGCGGTCTTCCTTTACGCCAAGGTTCTGCAGAAGTTGTGCGGCATTGCTTTCAGCCTCCCAACCATTCATTTCTGCAAACTTGAGCTCCAGCTCAGCAGCGAGGTTACCATCTTCTTCTGTCATTTCTGGCTTAGCATAGAGGCGCTCGCGCTCCTTCATGTTTTCCCATAATGGCTGATGACCCATCAGAACGGTATCCATCACGCGGAAATCGTCATATTTGAAGTGGTCCTGTTCCAAGACAGAAAGTCGCTCGCCTGGTCCCATTTCTACTGTACCCTTGTTTGGTTCAAGGTCGCCGCTGATAGCGCGGAGAAAAGTAGATTTTCCGGCACCGTTAGCACCGATGATACCATAAATATTACCATGAGTGAACTTGAGGTTTACATCCTTGTAAAGCACTCTCTTTCCGAATTGGATCGCAAGATTTTGTACTGTAATCATTATTTGTTCCTAAATATCTTTTATTCTGATTATATCTTTAATTCTGCTGCAAAATTACAAAAAAATATTTGAAACACAATGATTTATTGGCAAAAGTTACTAATTTTTAGTTAAAAACATGGTGGCTTTTTGTTATTTTGCAGAAAAGTCTTACTTTTGTAGGCTGAAACGGAGAAAATGCAGCATTGATTCTGTGTTTTTCATGTTAAGAAAATGATATCGATAACAATATGAGACAGCAAAATAGAAAAGGAAATTTTAATAAGCATACCAATAATGCTTATGGCTACGGAAACCCTAATGAATATGAGCATTATAAGGTAGAAAAACCTGCTCCGTTACTGGAATGGCTGATGGAGAATGTGAAGGGACCTAGCAAGACTAAGGTGAAGCAGACTCTGCAGGGTAGGGGAATCAAGGTAAATGGCAAAACCATTACCCAGTTTGATTATGCCCTGAAGCCGGGTATGAAGGTGAGTGTGAGCAAGACAAAGAAGAATCAGGAGGTATTTAAAAGCAGATACCTTAAGATTGTTTATGAAGACAGATATCTGATTGTTGTCGAGAAAAACATCGGTATATTGAGTATGGCAGCCGGTCATTCTACTCTGAATGTGAAAACGGTACTTGATGATTATTTTCATAAGACTCGCCAGAACTGCCAGGCGCATGTAGTACACCGACTTGACCGTGATACTTCGGGCTTGATGATTTATGCCAAGGATAAGCAGACGGAACTGGCTTTGGAGGATGATTGGCATCATAATGTGTACGACCGCAGATATGTGGCTCTGGTTTCCGGAGAGATGGAAGATGATGAAGGTACCGTTGCTAATTGGCTGAAAGATAACAAGGCCTACATTACTTACAGCAGTGATACGGATAATGGCGGCAAGTATGCTGTTACCCATTTCCATACATTAGAGCGTACCACCGCTCATTCTCTGGTGGAGTTCAAACTCGAAACGGGCCGCAAGAATCAGATTCGTGTTCATACAGCCGATATGGGGCATCCGGTGTGTGGTGATATTAAGTATGGTAATGGTGATGATCCATGCCAGCGCTTGTGTCTGCATGCCTATGTGCTGTGTTTCTATCATCCCGTAACGCATCAGCCTATGGAATTTGAAACTCCCATACCGGCTGAATTCCGCAGGGCATTAAAGAATGATCGTTAATAGGGTGATGAATACTGATTGGTAGTTTATACTATATAATAATGTGATATGAATGATTTTGGATATTATGCGCTGGCATTGGTAGTCCTTGTTGTAGGACTGTTTGTCTTAAAGAAGGTGGCTACCTGCATGATTAAAGCAATGGTAGCTGTTGTTATGATAGCCGTGCTGGCAGTTCTTTACTGGCTCTTCTGTTGATAGTAGAGTTGTGTAATGATGGCGGGATAAGATTTTAGATATTTTTGATTGGTAAATTGGTTGCGGTTGTCTGGGTGTAAACTTTGGATGGCTGCAACTTTTTTATAGTGATATTTAAAAAGAGATATAAAGTGATATTTAAAGGTGATATGAAATGGTAGGGAGAAATACAAAACAAAAAAGAGCATTTCTGTTAAGAAATGCTCTTTTTGTACACCCTTAGGGATTCGAACCCTAGACCCACTGATTAAGAGTCAGTTGCTCTACCAACTGAGCTAAGGGTGCAACTATTAGTTGGTGACTCCGCAAGGATTCAAACCTTGAACCTCTTGATCCGTAGTCAAGTGCTCTATTCAGTTGAGCTACGGAGCCAA
>CAUFXJ010000022.1:0-50946 GCA_959596915.1 Segatella copri | reverse complement strand
AACACCCATTAACCAAATATCCTAACTTGATTCCTGGGTGCAAAGGTAAAAGAAAACACTGAAAGCATTGGTTGCCGATGTGCCTTACAGCAACAAGAAACTTGCCTCGATGGATATGGAAGAGCGCTACCGTCTCATCATCAGTACTATTCTGAATGCCATCGGGCTGAAAGTGGAGGTAGAGCATATGCTTGCAACAGGAAGGATCGACCTCATTGCCCAAACTTCACGCTACATCTACGTGATAGAACTGAAACTGAAAAATAATGGTGGTAAGAAGGCTGCCATTCAGCAGATACTGGATAACAAATACCTGGAGCCTTTCCAAGCAGACAAGCGAAAGGTGATAGGTCTCGGCATCGAACTGGACGAGGAAGGAAAAGGGCTATTGGATTGGGGAATTACTGAAGAATAAAAACATAGAAGAAGAGGGCGTGCAAAGACAATATCTTGCACACCCTTTTTTTTCCATATCCCTACAATATCTCCAACTGATCCTTTACCGCCTTATAGCAGCGGCGGGAAACCGTGATTTCCTCATGGTCGAAGGGAGGAGAAAAAATGCAGCGGAGCGTATAGTTCTCAATGCAGAGAAGATAATCGAGATTGATGATGCAATCCTGACGAACCTGAGCCAGAGAAGGCGACATGGAAAGGATGGTCTTTGCCGTGACCTGCCTCTTCAATTTATAAACCTGCCCATTCGACAACTTCAACTGCCAAAGATGAGTAACCTCATCAAAAGTGCAACTGAACACATCATCGGGCTTCAACATCAATAAACCCGAAATGGTCTGAATGGCAAGACGCTTGGCTGCTGTTCCCAGCATCCCATTCATTCCCGAAAAATCCTGAGCCTTCTGAGAAGCCAAGACTGATTCAGAAGAACAGGAAGAGGACTCTGGAACGGAAGAAGCATCTTCATCCACATCATCTCCATCTTTCATTTTCTGCCGGATTCGGTCTACCACCAGTTCAAACTCATCCTGCTGATAAGGTTTCAACAGGAAATCGAAGGCAGAGGCTCTGAGCGCATCAATCATATACTTATCGAAGGCGCTGTAAAATACTACGATAAGTTCCATCGGAATTTCATCTCTCAGAGATTGCAACACCTCAAAACCCGTCTGTCCGGGCATTTCAACATCGATGAACAGCACATCGGGCTGTATGCTCATCACCAGATTCTTTGCCGATACCGCCGAAGAGGATGTGGCAATCACCTCAAAATCTTCCAGAGTTGCCAAATCATCCTGTAACCTGTGGATGCTCTGTGGTTCATCGTCCACAATCACAACCTTAATTCTATCTTGCATGTTATTTCGTTTTAAATTCTTATGAAAAGTTTCTTACTTAAAGACATTATAATCGTAATTACATGGAACTCCGATACTTACACATATTCCTCTATTCCTGGTACCACCCTCCTCTTCTGATGCTCCTCTGTTGCTCTGCATCTTGAAAAACATCTTGCGTTCGTTGCTTGCATTAAGCATTTCGATGGTACTGTTCAGAATCCTCAATCCGGTTCCCGTACTGGCAGCACAATTTTTCTTTTTCTTGCCAACGGTACCCGAAACTCCACATCCGTTGTCTGTAACATCTATGCGGAGCATATCGTCCTCAACCCAGATGTTTACATCCAGCAAAGGCTTATCTTCCGTCTCTTTCATTCCCACAAAAGCATGTTTCAAAGCATTCTCTACAGGAATCTGGATAATCATAGACGGCAGCATGAGCTTCATATCCACATCCTTGGCAACATGGAACTGAGGCATCGGAAGGAACGGATTGGTTTCATGGCGAAGAGTAGAATAGCTCGTCACCATCTGCAGTTCCTCTTCCAAACTTACCGCCATCTTATCGCAAGAAAGCAAGTAGGCACGCAGTACCTGTATCAGGAGCTGAAGCGGTTTGACATTAACCCCCTTCGGAAGATTAGATACGAAGATATTGAGCACATTAAATACAAAATGAGGCGAGAAACGATTGCGCACATTCTCCATCTTCAGAGCCATCATCCGGTTCATCTCCTCATGATGCTGATGCTTGCTGCGCAACCATTTGTAACGGAGGAAAGCGATGAGAGCCAACACGCTCATTACCAGCAAGCCGATAATCAGGAGCAGGATGACTCTAAAGGATCTTACCTCTGCTTGCGTGGTGCTAAGGGATAAATCACGGCGAACGATGGCCGTATCCTGCTTGAATCTCAATTCATTCTCCTGAACATTCGAAACCATCGTGGCATTACGGAGCGAATCGTCGTACTGATTCATCAGTTTCTGATATTGCAGAGCCTTGGCATATTGTCCCTTGCGCTCACAAAGAGCCGCCAGTCCCTTATGATAAAGGTAAAGATAATTAGGCGACATCTTGGAGAGATCGTATGGCTTGTTCAAAATCTCGGTAGCCTTAGCCAGACTATCCTGCTTCAGAGCCAGAGATGCATTCAACCCATCCACATAGAACTGTACATCGCTCTGCATGGAGGGCTGGGCAAAGAAGAATTTCGTGGTAAGAGTCAGATATTTCTGTGCAGAATCCAACCGGTTGAGTTCCAGATAAGTCTGTCCGAGATTAGCATCAACAATAGCCGTTGCCAGGGGCTGTTCCATCTGCCGTGTAGCCTTTTGAGCCTTCAGGAAGCATTTCAGAGCCTCAGCCGGTTTTTCCTGACTGCTGTACACATTTCCCCAACTGTTGTAAAAGAAATGAACATCTTTCGGATTCTTTGGCGGATACAGGCGTTCAGCCTTCTGGAAATAATGATGCGCCAGCTGATAGTTCTGCAAATCATTATAAACCTGTCCCAGTCCTGAGAGAATACTGTTCTGGGCTTCATGCTGATTCAGAGAATCTGCCAGGAAATAGGCACGGCGATACCAGGAAGAAGCATCCGCCAGCTTACCCATCTGTCTGGACGCATCGGCAATATTGATACATACATCAATCGCCTCGCCGCAACTGTCAAGGTTCATGATTTCATGATAAGCTTTCTCATAATAATTCAAAGCCTCCTTCCTCTTGCCGGAAACCAGCAAAAGTATGCCTTGCAGATTATCAGCACAAGAAAGAATTCAGTTGTCAGGAGTTTGTTTGCAATAAGCGTTAACCGAATCTATCAACGACTGGCATTGGGCATCAGCCCCCTTCATATAATAACATTTAGCTATTAATAATTTTTTCCATTGATCGCTTTTATCGGGATTACCTTCACATTTGAAATTTCTTATCAGCATGATCATCGAATCAGGATGACTCTGCATGAGAGATTGGTGACCGGACACAAATTCATCGATATCTTTATGCCACGACTCATCACCCTTCTGCCGATGAGAACAAGCGGCAAACAGCAGCATCAGAACGAATAACCACAGAAGGCACAGTCCGTTCTTAATCTGCATCGTCATTATCTTTCTATATACACTTACCATGATAGACTATTTAAATGAATTTATGTTTCAGTTGCGAAAGTACAACAAAAAATCCAAATAGACAAAAAAATAACTGAAAAACTCATTTTTTATATAAAATATGAACTAAAACGCGTTTAAATGTGTATCTTTGTAGCATGGAAATGCATTTATTCAAAAATATAGAACTAAATAATATACCTGAAAGGATGAACAATCCATTCAGCTACGAACCTCATCCGCTCTGCATCGAAGCATGCAGAGAGTTGCAGGAAGAACTCTCACAGCGAAACGACTGGCGGGAGGAAATAGACCGTGGAAAGATGTTCGGCGTACTTATAGTAGAAGCCGGGAATGATAAGATTGGCTATCTGAGAGCTTATAGCGGACAGATTGGCGGCAGAAGCGACTGGGAAGGTTTTGTGCCAGCCGTTTTCGATTATCTTCAACCCGACGGATATTTCAAGGTACATGAGGCTGAGATTTCGGAAATGAACCAGCAAATCAGACAGTTTGAAGCCAACGAAACCCTGATAAAGGCGAAAAACCTGATTGATAATTTACAGCAAAAGCGCCAGGAAGTTATCGCAAACTATCAGACAAAGATAAAAGAAGCAAAGGAAAAGCGAGATGCAAGGCGCCAGGAAGCCCTTTCGGCTGGAACGCCCCTGAGCGAGGAAGAGGAGAAAGCGATGATAAAAGAGAGCCAGTTTATGAAGGCTGAACTGAAGAGGCTGAAAAAGTCGATAAACGAAAAGACGGCGTACGAAACGCTATATGAAAACTACGAAAAGGATTTGAATAGGGCGAAACAGCTCCGCAAACAGTTATCTGAAGAACTTCAGCAATGGCTGTTTTCGAAATTCCAGATGCTGAATGCGGAAGGAGAAAGCAAGGATCTGCTAGAGATTTTCAAGGACGAGGCAGTTAAGATTCCACCTGCCGGAAGTGGAGAATGCTGCGAGCCGAAACTCCTGCAATACGCTTACCAGCATGGCTACAAGCCTCTGCAGATGGCGATGTTCTGGTGGGGAGAGAGTCCGAAAGAAGAAATCAGACATCATCTTCAGTTTTATCCTGCCTGCAACGGAAAATGCAAACCGATACTACATTGGATGCTGCCTAAAACAGTCTTTGAAACCCAACAGACCGAGGCTACTATATATAATAAGGTGGAAACGCTCTACGAAGACCGTGAACTGGCAGTCATCTATAAGCCCGAAGGTTTACTCTCGGTTCCGGGGAAAGATGCAGCCCAGCCTTCCGTCTACATTCTGATGCGCAGGAAATATCAGGAAGCGACCGGTCCGCTCATCGTCCATCGTCTGGACATGGCAACAAGCGGACTGATGATTATTGCCAAGACCGAGTTTGCCTATCATCGCCTGCAGAAGGAGTTTCTGAATCATCGGGTTCAGAAGAAATACGTAGCCATCGTTTGCGGAAAAGACAAGGAATCGTGCAACCGGATTCTGAAAGAAGCTGAGGGCGGAAGAGGTTACATCTCGCTCCCCCTGATAGCAGATTTTCTAGACCGTCCACGCCAGATGGTAAACCGTGAACAGGGCAAGGAAGCCATTACAGAATACGAGGTTCTAGAGCGTATTGACGATACCCATCTTCGCCTGGCGCTCTATCCTAAAACGGGCAGAACGCACCAGCTGAGAGTGCATTGCGCTCATCAGGAAGGTCTGAATGCCCCTATCATCGGCGATCCGCTCTACGGCAACGAGCCGGCAACAAGACTGCATCTTCATGCAGAGGAAATCACATTTGAGCACCCGATGACGGGAAAGAAGATGACTATAACAAGAAAGGCTGATTTCTAACCGAAACCAGCCTTTCTTCATATCTGCGGATGACAGAATCCGCAGAAACAGATGAAAACATCGTAACATCAGACAAAGAACATCACGATAACCTGGGCTATCACCACTCTGATAAACATGCCGAGCGGATAAACCGTAGCATAACTGATACTTGGCGTATCGCCATCCAGCGTCTCGTTGGCGTAAGTAAGCGCCATCGGATTCGCCATACTTCCACAGAGGATTCCGCAGATACTGCCGAAGTCATACTTCTTGGTCTTCAGGATGATGAGACCTACGATAACCACAGGCACAACCGTGATAAGGAAACCGATGCCTACCCACATCAAACCTTCCGGACGGACTACCGTCTCGAAGAACTGTCCACCAGCCGCCAATCCCAGGCAACCGAGATAGAGGGCAAGACCCAGTTCTCGCAGCATCAGCCCCGCACTTCGCGTCATGTAAGAGATAAAATGCACACGAGGCCCCAGCGCACCAATCAGAATACCCATCACGATAGGACCACCGGCAATACCCAGACGCACAGGAGCCGTCATTCCAGGAATATCCAGAGGAATGGTTCCTACGGCTAGACCGAGAATGATTCCAAGGAAGATAGCGCCGAGGTTCGGCTCGTTCAGGGTCTTTACGGCATTACCCAGAAACTGCTCTACATGGTCGATACTCGTAGGGTCGCCAACTACCGTCAGTCGGTCGCCGTACTGCAGACGGAGGTCATCTGTAGCAAGCAGACGGATATCACCACGAAGCACTCGGCTCACATTCACGCCATAGGAATTTCGCATCTGCAGACTGCCCAGGCGCTTGCCGTTCAGTCCCGGACGGGTAACAACGATAATGCGGCTTTCTACCTTCGCATCAATCGCATTCCAGTCTACCTTATCATTATTCCACTCCTTGTCAACCTTCTTTCCGAAGAGAATCTGCATCGCCGAGACCTCATCCTTATTGGTAACCACGAGTACATTATCATTCGTATGAAGAACCGTATCAGCCTGAGGAACTATCACCTGTTCGCCTCTCCACACACGGGAGATGATGAACTTGCGATGCGTCATCATCGTAATCTCTGCGATGGTATTGCCGTTCAGGGCAGGATTCACGATTACATATTGTCCGATAGACGTATGGTCGTCATCATCATTACTGCGAATCTCCAGATCTTCCGGTTTCACAAAGAGTTTGCGCAAGAGCATCATCGCCAGGATAACGCCCACTACACCCAAAGGATAAGTAACGGCACAGCCCAGAGCCGCACCTTCGCTAGGCAAGCCCAACTGCTGCAACGCCTGCTGGGCAGCACCAAGGGCAGGCGTATTGGTTGTGGCGCCACACAGGATGCCCATCATATCAGGCAGACTGATTGGCAAAATCCAGCACAAGCCGAGCGAGAACAAGGTTCCCACCAGGATGACAGCCAGACTCCAGAGATTGAGCGAAATGCCTTCGTGACGCATCGAACCGAAGAAGTTAGGACCCACATAAAGCCCCAGCACATACACAAACATGGTAAGGCCGAAACTTTCTGCAAACTCCAGCATGTTCTGGTCAATAGAGAGCCCTAGATGCCCCGCTATAATACCCACGAAGAATACGAAGGCTATGCCAAGGGAGATTCCTTTGACATGAATCTTGCCGAGGGCAAGACCCAAAGTACAAATCAAAGACAGGATGACGATGCCTTGCACCGCCGAATGCACGTTGATTAAATTATCAAACCACATAATGTTTCTTTATATCTATTCTAGATAAAACTTTAAAAGTTGCTTTTTATCGATGCAAAGGTACATTAAAATGCGAACAAAACAAAATAATTCCCATTTTTTTTTGTATTATTCTCGATTTGCAGTACCTTTGCATCCGTAAAATGTAATAAGAATGAAAGATATTTGTTGTATTGGGCACGTAACAAAGGATAAAATCGTGACCCCAAGCAGTACGGTTTACATGGCTGGCGGCACCTCTTTTTATTTTGCCTACGCCATCAACCAATTGCCAAAAGATGTAAGTTTCTCGCTCATTACGGCGATGGATCCTACTGAGAAGGAACCGGTTGAAAAGATGCTCAAGGCTGGAATAGACGTCACCTTGAACCCATCGCGCAATACGGTTTTCTTCGAGAATATTTATGGCGATAATCCTAACGACCGTAAGCAGCGTGTGCTTGCCAAGGCCGATCCTTTCACCATCAAGCAGCTGGAGCATGTAGAGGCAAAGGTTTTTCACCTGGGCAGTCTGCTGAGCGATGATTTCTCGCCGGAAGTGGTTGCCTTTCTTGCCAAGAAGGGAAAAGTTTCCATCGATGTGCAGGGATATCTGCGCGAGGTGAGAGACGAGAAAGTTTACGCCATCGACTGGAAGGACAAGCTCGATGTGCTCAAGAACACCTATTATCTGAAGGTGAATGAGACCGAAATGGAGACCATTACCGGACTGAAGGACCCGAAGGAAGCCGCCAAGCTGATTCATGCCTGGGGCGTAGCCGAGGTTATCATCACCCTGGGTAGCGAGGGCTCTCTGGTTTATGTAGATGATACGTTCTACGACATTCCAGCCTATCCTCCTCATGAAGTAGTAGATGCTACCGGATGCGGCGATACCTATTCGGCAGGCTATCTCTACAAGCGCCTGCAGGGAGCCAATCCGGTAGAAGCCGGCAAGTTTGCGGCAGCCATGTGCACCATCAAGCTGGAGCACAACGGACCATTCAACCGCACCATCCAGGACGTAGAACGCATCATGAAATAAATTTTAGATAATTTATCCTATTATCTTCTTATTTTTGCCTGAATTGGTGTAACTTTGCACCCTATATGGAACAGATTTCACCAATTCAGGCATTATTGCAGCAACGCACCCTGCTCCAGCTGGAGTATTATACCGAGAAAGAAGCCTTCCGTAAGCTTACCGAACAGATGGGCTTGCAGCGGAAGGTGAAACGAGGTGATGCCTGGTTCCCGCTACAGGTGGGAAAGAGCTTTTATAATTCGCTGAACCAGACAGCCATAGAGGTTTTCCGAACCTCTGACCAGGATATCGAGCACAATTTTGAGTTCGGTCGCCCCGTCATGTTCTTCACTCTTCGTTCTTCACTTAAATATTTCTCCTTTACCGGAACCGTGAGTTATGTAGATGGCGACAGAATGGTGATTACCGTACCCGATTCTGCCCCTCTGCTCGAACTTCAGCAGTCAACCGATCCTATCGGCGTACAGCTATCCTTTGACGAAACCAGCTACAAACTGATGTTCGAGGCCCTAGACCGCGTGATGAAGGCGAAGAACAACCGTCTGGCTTATCTCCGCGATTTATTCTATTCCCATCAGAAGGCAGGAAGATTTTCCTTCGAACCGATGAAGTTCCCTTGGCTCAATCCTACCCAGGAAAGGGCTGTGAACGAGGTGCTTTGGGCGAAGGATGTGGCCATCGTTCACGGACCTCCGGGAACCGGAAAGACAACAACCCTGGTGGAAGCCATCAACGAAACCCTGATGCGTGAGAGCCAGGTTCTGGTGTGTGCACAGAGCAATATGGCGGTAGACTGGATTTCAGAAAAACTGGTGGATAGAGGCATCAACGTGCTCCGTATCGGAAACCCGACCCGCGTGAACGACAAGATGCTGGGCTTCACCTACGAGCGCCGCTTTGAGAGCCATGCTGATTACCCTCAGCTTTGGGCAATCCGCAAGGCAATCAGGGAATTAAGAAAGAACAGAAAGAAGGGTAGCGAAAACTATCATCAGAAGATGGACAGGCTGAAGAGCCGTGCTGCCGAAATAGAACTCCGCATCAACGCAGAACTCTTTGGCGAGGCGCGTGTCATCGCCTGTACCCTCGTAGGCTCAGCCCATCATCTGCTGGAAGGCATGAAGTTCGGTACCCTCTTTATCGACGAGGCTGCCCAGGCTTTGGAAGCAGCCTGCTGGATTCCGATGAAAAGAGCCAGCCGGGTGATTCTGGCAGGCGACCATTGTCAGCTGCCACCTACCGTAAAGAGTATTGCAGCATTAAGAGCCGGACTTGGCAAGACCCTGATGGAGCGCATCGCCGAAAACAAGCCGGAGGTGGTAACCCTGCTGAAAATCCAATACCGCATGAACGACGAAATCATGCGATTCTCGAGCGACTGGTTCTACGGGGGCAAGGTGGAGAGTGCGCCTCAAATCAAATACCGGAGCGTATTGGATTATGACCATCCGATAACGTGGATTGATACATCAAACGAGGAGAATCAGATAACCATAGAGGGGGAAGATGCTCCCGAGGATTCTGCATCTGCCTCATCTGCAGCTTCTGCAGCCAATCAGAATTCAGATTTGAACTTCAAGGAGCAGTTTGTGGGCGAGAGTTTCGGACGCATCAACAAGGCAGAAGCCGAGCTTACCCTGCTTACCCTGGCGGAATACTTCACCAAGATAGGCAAGCAGCGCGTTTTGGAGGAAAGAATCGATGTAGGCATCATTTCGCCTTATCGTGCCCAGGTACAATATCTCAAGAAGCTCATCAAGAAGTATGAGTTCTTCAAGCCTTACCGCCGTCTGATCAGCGTGAATACGGTAGATGGTTTCCAGGGACAGGAAAGAGACGTGATCCTCATCTCCCTGGTACGTTCCAACGACGAGGGACAGATCGGATTCCTGAAAGACCTCCGCCGCATGAACGTGGCGATGACGAGAGCCCGAATGAAGCTCATCATCCTGGGCAACAAGGACACAATGATGAAACATCCTTTCTACAAGAAACTGTGGGAGTATGTGGAGGCTATCAACAACAACGAATAAAATAAAGACTATTTTATGCTACAACGAGACTACATACAGCGGTTGATTCGCGAGTTTATGGCGGCACTCGAAAGAATGCTCGAAAAGAAAGAGGTGGAGGTGAGACGTGAGAAGATTAAGGAGCTCTACAACCAATACGTAGGCCCTTACGCCTTCTACAGCATCGCCACCATTGAGGACGTGATGAAGGCAATGGCAGGAATAGAGGACGAGGAGAAGCGACTCTCCAAGATGGACATGCTTGCCGAACTCTATTATCACGAGGCAGATATGGTGGGACAGCCCGCAAGAGACGAACTCCTGAACAAGGCGTTCATGCTCTTCGATTATGTGGAAACCCACGGAGATACCTTCTCCATCGAACGCCGCAACAAAATGGCACAAATCAAACAGAAGATTGGAGATGCACTCAAATAAAGAGTGCATCCTCCTTATATTTTTAGGATAACAAAAACTAACCATAAAGTTCAATGGTCAAAACTCAAAGTTCAAAGTCTACTAATGACATGACAGTAGGCTCGCCTTTGCGAGCCATCATCAAATTTGCTATTCCGCTGATTCTAGGCTACATCCTTCAACAGATGTATCTCATTATCGATGCCGCCATCGTGGGAAGATGGATTGGCGTGGGAGCTCTTGCGGCAGTAGGCGCATCCAGCTCCATCATGTTTCTCATCATGGGCTTCTGCAACGGCTCCTGTGCCGGTTTCGCCATCCCTATCGCCCAGGCTTTCGGCGCCAGGGATTATGCCAAGATGCGGGCTTACGTAAGCAACAGCATCCGCATCGCCGTGGTGTTTGCCGTGGTCATTACCTTTCTTTCCTGCATCTTCTGCGGAAAGATTCTGCATCTGGTGAATACGCCGAAGGAGGTGTTCAATGATGCCTACATCTTCCTGATGCTGCAGTTTGCGGCGATTCCTTTCACTATAGCCTACAATCTGCTCTCCGGTCAGATCCGCGCCCTGGGCAACTCGAAACAGCCTTTCTATTTCCTCATCACAGCTTCCGTTATCAACATTATTCTAGATGGCATTCTGATTCTCGGTATGGGGTTAGGTGTAGAGGGAGCAGGTTTTGCCACTTGGCTTTCACAGGGAATTTCCGTGCTGCTCTGTATCTGGTTTATCAAGAAGAAAATGCAGATTCTGATTCCGAAGGGAGAAGAAAGAAAATTCGATAATAAAAAGATAAGCATTCTGCTGAACAACGGCGTTCCGATGGGATTGCAGTTCTCCATTACTGCCATCGGCCTCATCATGCTCCAGAGTGCCAACAACGCTCTGGGAACGGTTTATGTGGCTGCATTTACTGCCTCTATGCGCATCAAATATCTCTTTACCTGCGTATTCGAGAACATCGGAGTGGCGATGGCTACCTATTGCGGTCAGAACCTGGGAGCCCAGAAGCTGGATAGAATCGGTCAGGGCGTAAGGGCTGCCATCAGGATGATGCTGGTTTATTTCGTCTTCACCTTCCTGCTCATCTATCCGTTTGCCGACGAGATGATGATGCTCTTCGTGGATAAGGGCGAGACGGAAGTGGTGACTTATGCTGCCCAGTTTATGCGCATAGCCAACTATTTCTATCCTTGTCTGGGCTTGCTCACCATCCTGCGCTACAGCATCCAGGGGTTGGGTTACAGCAATCTCTCGATGCTGAGTGGCGTAATGGAAATGATAGCGAGATGCGGCGTGAGTCTCTGGCTGGTGCCTGCCCTGACGTGGACGGGTGTCTGCTTCGGCGACCCTGTGGCGTGGGTTATGGCAGATCTCTTCCTCATTCCCGCCTTCCTGTGGCTGTATAAGCATCTGAAGAAGGAGCAAGTCCGATAGGTTAATTTTGACGTTTTAAAAATTTGCATTAAAAAATATTCTGCTAAGGGTTAGGAAAATTAAAATTCGATTGTAATATAGACAAAAGAAAAGAAAATAAAGTAATGCAAATAAACAAAGAAACGATAGAACAGCTCTTCCGGCAGCATTATCTGAGGATGTACCAATTGGCCAGGGTACTTCTGAAGGATGATGCAGCCAGCAAGGATGTGGTAAGCGAAGTCTTTGCCGATGTGCTCGACGGAAAGACTCAACTGGGTCTTGATAACGAGACAATAGCCGGCAATTCGCCCCTGCCTTCCGCCAACGCCGGGAGCTACCTTCAGGTGTGTGTGCGCCATAAATGCCTCAACCTGTTGAGCCGACAGAAGATGAAAGACCGGGTTCATCACCTCCTGAAAGCCGATACTTCGCCTTCGATAGTTCCCCTGGAAGCGACGATTGCCGAAATAAACAGGGAGACAGAAAAGTACGAGGCAATTCAGGCTTATATGGATACAGAACTCACGCCACAAACCCGCAAGGTACTCGATCTCCGTTTTCGGCAGAAACTGAAATATCGGGAGATTGCTACGGAATTGGGCATCAGCGAAGTGGCAGTTTATAAGCATCTGGCGCAAGGCATCAGAAAATTAAAGCAAAAGTTTAACCCTTAGCAGATTTATTATGGACAAGTTTGAAAAAATACTGGATATCATCGACCATCAGGAGAAGTATTCTGATGAGGAGATTCGTGAAATATTGCAGGATGAGGAATGCCGAAAACTCTATCAGACGATGGTGGAAGTGGATTCTGCACTTGAAAGCCCCTCTCCTATTATTAATGTAGATGAGGAATGGGAGAAATTCAGTCAGAAACATCAACTTCAGGAAGTATCCCATCCTATAACTTCCTGGCGCAAGCTGGCAGCATCCATCGCCGGTTTTGTCTTGATTTCGGGTATTGCCTTTGCCGCAATCCATACTTACATCAAGCGCAGCCAGGAAACAACCCAGGTAACCGCAGACACTCATCCGGAAGTCATAAAATCAGATTCCGCAAAGCAGGTAGCAGCAAAGGATTCCCTGACTCATCCGAAACCAGAAAAGCCAGCCATTCACAAGACTTTCGAGAATGTGGCTTTCGAGCAGATGATTTCAGAGATTGCTTCTTATTATGATTTACAAGTGAAGTTTGAGAATAACGAGGACAAGACCCTCCGCCTCTATTACGAATGGAACAGTCATTCGAGCATCGAGAACATCGTAAAAGAACTGAACCAATTCGAGAATGTAAACATCGAATTGCAACAAAACGAGCTGATTGTGAAATAACAAATAAAAAGCAACATCATTATGAGAAGATTTTCAGCCATCATATTCCTGCTGTGCACGTTCGCCCTGGCGATGAGCGCACAGTACATCCAGCGCAACTATCACGACCGCAGCATGTCGGACGTCCTCATCGACCTCGACAAGGCTTCCAAGCGCTATAAAATCAGCTTCATCTACAACGAACTGGAAGACTTCACAGTTACCCAGAACGTGAAGACAGCCAATATTCCCGATGCCATCCGCAAGGTAATCGGTTTCTATCCGATGCAGATGACCGTGGGCGACAGCCTCATCACGGTAGAATGCATACGCAAGAGCGAGCGCAAGCTGATAGGCAGATTGATAGACAATCACAATCTTCCTGTAGAATTCGCCAATATCCAACTGCTCAACCCGAAGGATTCCTCCTTTCTCTGTGGAGGCGTGAGTAACGCCAATGGCGATTTCGTCATCCCCTGCCAGCAGAAACAGGCCCTCATGAAGGTTTCTTTCGTGGGCTACAAGACGATTTGCAAGCTGGTATCTATTGCCCGTATCGGAAATGTGAGGATGCAGGCGAATGCCTATCAACTGGGCAAGGTAGAAGTAAAGGGCAAGATGCGTATCGACCACGGCGACCATGCCTCTTATACATTCTCTGACGAACAGATCAGGAACTCACGCCATTCACAGGATCTCCTGGGAACACTCCCGGGAATCTATACCGATCCGATGACCGGCAAGACATCCAGTATGACAGGCAAATCCATCAAAATTCTCATCAACAACGTGCCGATGACGAGCGAGAACGACTTGAAGGCTATTGCCGCCAACAAAATAAAAAAGGTGGAATACTACGAAGATCCTCCTATCAGATACGGCGATGTGGGTATCTTGATGAACATCATTACCAAGCCGCTTGATACGGGTTATACTACTGGTTTTGATGTGTCCAGCGCCTTGACCACAGGGTTTAGCGATGACAATGTGTATTTCAAGTACAATAAGGGCAATCATCAGTTTTCCTTCGATTACAACATCAACGTGAGAAACTATCGTAACTGGATAGAAGACAACCAGTATTCCTTTACGCTTGACGACCAGCAGGCTGTCTATGATTACCATCTGCACAAGCGTTTTGGCTATACCGACAACAAGCTCAACCTGAAGTATGCTTACAGCAAACCAGATGACGTAACCTTCCAGGTCACCTTTTCGCCAGTATTGTCTCATAAGTTCAACCGGGGAAATAGCGAGGTTGCAACGCAAGGAAACGAGGCTTGGAAGGATGGTTTCGGAAACACGAAGGATATTGTAGATTACGTGAAACCAGCAGTAGATCTCTATCTCAGCAAGCAGTTTGCCCATAAGCAGACACTCGATGTGGACGTGCTCGGCTCTTACTTCAACACCAGGCAGCAAATGCTCAACCGGCAATGGACTTCCGACAAGGATAGCATCTTGACCGATGACGACATGCACTCCAGGAGCCACATCTATTCCCTGATAGGAGAAGCAGATTATACCAAAGGATGGGAGCAGGGAGAGCTATCGGCAGGAGTTTATACCTGGAATAAGTGGAGCGACTATAATGTGCGCAATATCCTTTCCGGCTATGAGCCATCCAAGTATTCTTCATGCATCAAGATCAATACGGTTTATGCCCAATACCAGAACCATATCGGCAAGTTTACCTATCGCATAGGCGTAAAGAGCACGTGGAGAACCCAGAGCTATCAGGATCTCACCTATAACAACAACTATATTCATCCGTTGCTGTATTTATCTTATAAGCTGAAGAACGGTTCGTTGCAGCTGCTATCATCCAGCGGCACCAATTATCCCGCCATCTCAACATTGAGCGAGAACATGACGATTGTCATCCCCGGACTGATGAAGCAGGGCAACCCAAATGTAAAGGCTACGATGGAATGGGGACCGATATTCAGATACACCTATAATGATGCGATGCTCTACCTGCAAGTAGCACTTTATGGAATCTATAATGACAAGGTAATTACACCTTATTATTATTGGACCACGGTGAACGACAAGCGCAGCATAGTTTCTACCTATGAAAACGGCAGTTTCTATTGGCGTTATGGCACAGGCTATTATCTTCAGTTCAAGCCGTTCAAGAACGAGGTTTTGAAACTGATGGTGAGTGGAGGTTTTGAACGAGAGGTAATCAGCAATTCCTATGGTCGCCATTGCTACTGGTGGAGTCCTTTCAAATATGGCATCAACTTCCGGAAGGGAAACTGGGGAGCATCTTACCAGGGAAATATTCCTTCGAAGATGGCTGTCTTGGACTATCGCAAGGCGGATGAGCCTAAGAGTGAATTCTCTGCTTTTTATCAGAAGGGAGCCTGGCGTTTCTCGCTCTATGGCATGTGGATGTTTGCTCCTGCCAAGTACGAGAGCCAGTCGTTCGACAATCCGATTATGAACCAGACGGAACAGCACATCATCAAGGATAATCGCCGCATGCTGATGCTGGGTGTCAGCTACAACTTCTTCTCCGGAAAGAAGAAGAATATCCGGAAGAACATAAACAACTACGATGCTGATGCTGGTGCATTCAAGTAAAAGCCGTCTTCGCTTTTCCTGAAATCACAAATAAGCAAAAGGCTGGACTTCCTAACCCGAAGTTCAGCCTTTTTGCATGTCATCAGTAATCCAAATACGCATTTTATCGTTTATAGACGACAAAAACAACAACTTTTTATCGTTTATAGACGATAAAAATGTATCAATTCTATCGTTTATAGATGACAAGCATCATTTTTAGGGCAATTTTGCGCCGGGACGATTACCCTTCTAAGAGAAGAAAATAATATTTCCAGTT
The DNA here is from genome assembly GCA_959596915.1 of Segatella copri. GTDB lineage: Bacteria > Bacteroidota > Bacteroidia > Bacteroidales > Bacteroidaceae > Prevotella > Prevotella copri_N. Next base: position 34,941 of record CAUFXJ010000022.1, on the reverse strand, counting down.
AGGAAAATAAAAATCTCTAACTGGGAAAATATTTAGGATGAAAATGACTCAAAACAGACAGCTGAGACTCACTTTCCGGTTTTTCCGGCTCTAAATCGGGCAATAATCTCAGTTATCCCGTTTTTACTTGCATTTTTTAGGAGAACATGATTTTGTATTTCAGCAAGGTCTAAATCTACTTTAAAGCAAAAAACAAAGCAATTTTGAGGGTTTGGGAGACCTAAAAAGAATGCTTTTGTAAAATCTTCCGAATAATCTATAGGGCTGAGACCGAAAACAAAAAACTGCGAAATCTTCATAAGTCGTTGCTTTCTAGGGAATTAGATTATCGTATCTTTTTCTTTTACTTGCTTCCATAGTCTCAGTCTCAGAGTCTCAGTTGTTTTTCAAGCACCCCTCTTCTTCTTATATACTTATATATTATATATATTAATATATAATTAATTAATAATCAATAAGTTATAAAGATAAAAAAAAGGGAGAGCGGAAGAATGGTACCCCCTTTATTTATAACTGAGACTCTGAGACTGAGACTCTCTGCTCATCCCGAACAAAAAGCAGAAGTCTGCCAGCATCCCTGCCAGCAGACTCCTTTTCCATAAACCGAACCTAAATTTTACACTTTCTTTTTCTAGGAAATGCAATTACAATGTAAACCTAAATATAACCTATTACCTTGATGAAACTTCTAATACGCTTTTCTCTATTATAACGCTTTGCAAATGAATACCTTCTTAAGACTATTCAGCAACAGCCTGCTGCTCTACAGCCTTGTCCGCAACAGTCTGCTCTGTAGACTCCTGCTTGGCAGAATCCTCAACGCTAGCCTGAGAACTGATAGCGGTGCCTTCTACTGTTGAATCGGCTGGAGCTACTGTATCAACTGGAGCTACTTCAGAATTACCCATCATTTTGCTAGAAGCAAAAACATTACTTACTGAAACCATTACCATAGCTGCGATAGCTGCAAAAACGAACTTCTTCATAATCTTATCTTTTAAACTGTTATTACTAATATTGTTATTTACTTTCGTTGTGGATTCATTATCGAACCCGCTATTCATTATCACAAGATGCGTGCCAGAAAATGAGCAAATCGACAACTTCGCCTGATTATCAACCACTTATCATTTTCGTGTCAAAAACAGAGAGTGGGGAAAATGGGGAATGAGTGGGGAAAAAATCCACAAAAAAAATGGGGATTCCGTTCCAGATAACTTCCATTTTCCCCAAGAAACAGTTTTGTTTCACCCCGAATTCCGGATTTCTTTATTGCTTCAGATTCATTCCCAGCCATACAAGAGAGCATGGTTATCCCAAAAGAAAGCACAAAAGCTAGAAAAATGAAACAGATATAGCCCTCAAAATCGCTCCTTTTGGGAAGATACATTCCTTTTTCAAGTTATACGGAAGATTGATGATTTCGTTAACCACCTGATAATAAACCTTTTAGAAGAAAAGAAAGCGTTCCAGTTCCAGTTGTTCCAATTATTTTTTCAACATATCCCTCCTACCCCTATTTTTTTATATATTTATATATTATATATATAATTAATTAATAATCAATATATTATATAATATAAAGAAGTAAAGAGAAAGGACAATCGAAAGATATGAACCCACTCAAAATTAATTGGAACAACTGGAACAACTGGAACGCAGCCCCTAGAAAATCCCCTTTTCTCTAGAAGGCAAGACCTATCCATTTACTTTTCACCTTAGGAACAGAAAATCATAGGAAAAACATTAAATTTCCTTAAACAAGCCGTTTTCCTGGATTATTTCAAAGTATAGTTAGAAATATTTTCGTATTTTTGCAAAGTATACTTTAAAATATTTCTGTATAGACAAGCAAATTATTAGAAATATCATCATAGACTGTAAATAAATGCAGAGGATAACGCATAAGAGAATCAGAATTTCCTGGCTGCTGCTATTGGTTTACCTGCCAATGCTGCTGGTCGTTACGTTTCACCATCATGGTGAAGCGCAGGGAACTCATGCTGATTTCTATTGTGCCGATTGTGCCCATCATGTTCATCACGACGGACATCTGATAGCCCTACAGCATACCATGCACGACTGTGTGCTTTGCCAATTGCAAAGCACTCCTTATCTGGCTCCATCCCTCGTGGTTTGGGTTGCCATCGCCGTGCTCCATCTCTCCCCTCGCCGTGCCTTCTGCGCTCCTTGCTTGTGCAGGGCGAAGGGGGTAAAATCTACCCGTGCTCCACCTTATTCTCTGTTTTTATAAATAACTGAATATTAACAGAATAAGGTAACAAATAACATAATGAGAACAATATTGAAAGCAATATTGCTGATGAGTCTGTGCTCATCGGCAACAGCCCCTGCTATGGCTATAAACAGAGCAAATTATGATAAGAAGGACGCAAACATTCATGAAGAAGAGGCAAACGATTCTACCAAACACCAGCCGCTGACGGAATCGAGCGTGAAACTGAACGAAGTGGTGGTAACAGGCTTGACGGGCAGCCAGAAACTGAAGCAATCGCCGGCACCCATCTCCTTCGTTTCTGCCCGCCAGCTCGAAATGCAACCTTCTACCAACATCATCGACGCCATCGCCCACCAGCCAGGCGTTTCGCAGATTACCACGGGAAGCGGAATTTCAAAGCCCGTGATCCGTGGTCTGGGCTATAACCGCGTGGTAGTGGTAAACGATGGAATCAGACAGGAAGGACAGCAATGGGGCGATGAACACGGAATAGAAATCGACCCCGCTTCGGTTCATTCCGTAGAGATTCTGAAAGGTCCGGCAAGTCTCATGTATGGATCGGATGCGATGGCAGGCGTCCTCATCTTCCACTCCGCTCCTACCCTTGCCAAGGGCGACATGAGAGCAAATTTCTCAACGGGTTATCAAACCAACAACGGACTTTTTGATTATTCGCTCAACTTTGCCGGCAACCAGGGCGGATTTGTATGGAACACCCGCTACAGCGGAAAGATGGCGCATGCCTACAAGAATAAATACGATGGTTATGTATTCGGTTCATCACTCAGAGAGCAGGCATTCTCGCAGCTTCTAGGCTGGAACTACCGCCAGGGGCATTCGCATCTCACACTCGATTATTATCATCTCACTCCAGGCATCGTAGAGGGAGAAAGAGATGAGAAAACGGGCGAACTGGAAATTCCGGATGGCTACGATGCCAAGAGTTACGGCAAGCCGATGCCTTATCAGCAGATTCATCATTACAAGGCTGTACTTGATAATTCCTGGTTCCTGGGCGACGGCAATCTAAAGTTCCTCCTGGGTTATCAGCAGAACCGCCGTCAGGAGTTTGAGGAGGAAGAGAATCCGAAGGAATGCGGACTCGATTTCATGCTCCATACCATGAATTACGACCTGCATTATCTCTCGCCGGAAATGAATGGATGGAAGTTCTCTACGGGCATCAACGGCATGTGGCAGCAGTCGATCAATAAAGGTTCTGAATTTCTGATTCCAGCCTATCATCTCTTCGATTATGGTGTATTTGCCACGGTGAGCAAGGAGATAGGCAAACTGAACCTGAGCGGCGGAATCAGATATGATCATCGCCATCTGCACAGCGAGGCTTTGAGAGAAGAGGATGATGCTGAATCGAATGGTTCCTTCCGCTTCCAGGCCTTTAAGCGCAGCTTTGAGGGAGTAACCGGAAGCATCGGATTGGCTTATGAAATCCTGCCCGATTTCAATCTGAAGCTGAACCTGGCAAGAGGATTCCGTGCTCCAAACATCAGCGAATTATCATCGAATGGTGTGCACGAGGGAACCCAGCGATATGAATTGGGAAATACCAGTCTGAAGCCGGAAAACAGCTGGCAATTCGACCTTGGTCTGGATTATTCTTCGCCTATCATTTCGGCAGAGCTCTCGCTGTTTGCCAATCGCATCAACCATTACATCTATTGCGAGAAGTTGGCAGATGAGAACAATCAGCCTGTCCTCATCGACGACACGCCTGCCTATCAGTTTACTTCGGGCGACGCCCGCATTCTGGGTGGTGAGGCGAGCATCGACATCCACCCTGTGGAGCATCTGCATATCGGCAACACCTTCTCGTATGTCAACTCGGTTCAGTTGCATCAGCCATCCGAATCAAAGTATCTGCCATTCACCCCAGCCCCTCGCTGGGTTTCGGATGTAAGGTATGAGTTTGTCTGCGACGGCAAGACTTTCGACCATCTCTTCGTAAAACTACAGATGGATTGCAATCTCCGCCAGAACCATTATTTCGCAGCCAACGATACGGAGACCGCTACGCCATCGTACACCTTATTAAATATGTATGCCGGTACCGACGTGAAGCTCCATGGCAAGCGCCTTCTCTCGCTCTATCTTTCGGGCGAGAACCTTACCAACCGTGCTTACCAGAACCACCTGAGCCGTCTGAAGTATCTTGACGTAAACCAGGTTACGGGCAGAAGAGGCGTTTACAACATGGGGCGCAACTTCTGTATCAAAGTAGTGGTTCCGATAGAGCTGTAACTCCTCTTTTGGAATAAGTAACTCCCCTTTTAGGATAAGCAATTCCTCATCAGGAATCAGAATTTTGAATAAACAAGTGCCGATAAAGATGCCAAAAGCTGCCGGAAAAGCAACTTTTGGCGTCATTATCGGCATTTTTTCGTCTAATTATTAGACAAACATTACCACTTTTCTATAATATTTCGTAACTTTGCACCATGATTAAGAAACAAGGAACGATATTGATTGTTGATGACAACCGCAACATTCTTACTACGGTAAGGATGCTGCTGGAACCCATATTCGATGGCATCATCACCATCGCCAACCCTAACTCCATCCCAGCCAAACTGAGAGAGGAGCACCCCGACGTGGTGCTGCTCGACATGAACTTCTCCAGCGGAATCAATTCGGGAAACGAGGGATTGTACTGGCTCAGGGAAATCAAGAGCCTCAGCCCGAAAACCGAAGTGGTGCTCTTTACCGCCTACGCCGACATCCAACTTGCCGTAACAGGCATCAAGGAAGGTGCCGCCGACTTCATCGTGAAGCCTTTTGAAAACGAGAAGATGATCCGTACGCTGGTAGAGGCTAGGGATAAGAACAGGGCTGTAGATAACGTTATTAACAGGAATGGTGGAAAACCTGGTGGAAAAGAGGCGCAAAGCGCTATGTATTGGGGAGATAGCGAAGTTATGAACAATTTGAGAAGTATTGTGGAAAAGGTTGCTGCAACCGATGCAAACATCCTCATTACAGGCGAAAACGGAACAGGTAAAGAGGTGTTAGCCAACGAGATACATCGTTTATCCACAAGATGTGGAAAGAAAATGCTGCCTGTGGATATGGGAGCCATTACGGAAACCCTTTTCGAGAGCGAACTCTTCGGTCATGTGAAGGGTGCTTTTACCGATGCCAAGGTGGATAAACCGGGCAAGTTTGAGCTTGCCGACGGCAGCACCATCTTCCTGGATGAGATAGGAAACTTATCCTATGGTCTTCAGGCAAAACTCCTTACCGCCCTGCAACGCAGAAGCATCGTAAGAGTGGGCGGAAGCACGCAGATTCCCATCAACGTACGACTGGTTTGCGCCACCAACCGCAACCTGCAGCAGATGGTAAACGATGGCGAATTCAGAGAGGATCTGCTCTATCGCATCAACACCATCCATCTGGAATTGCCAGCCCTGAGACAGAGAAAATCAGACATCGTTCCATTGGCAGAAAGATTCCTCCATCAATATGGCGATTTATATAATAAGTTGAATCTCCGTTTTTCGGAAGAGGCTGAGAAAAAACTTACCAGTTTACCATGGTACGGAAACATCCGTGAACTCCAGCACGCCATCGAGAAAGCCGTGATTCTATCTGATGGCGGAATGATTTCTGCCGAAGATATTGACGGCGGAAACCAGCAGAGAAGAGAGAAGCCCCTGGAAGAGGTTCAGACGCTCGACGAGATGGAAAGCCGAATGATAGAGAAAACCATCAGGGAATGTGAGGGAAACCTGTCGGTGGTAGCAGCAAGACTGGGCATTTCCCGCCAGACGCTTTACAATAAGATTAAGCGATACGGGATTTAAGTGAAGAACGAAAAGTGAAGAGTGAAGAATTCTATAGTTTTTGAGGTATGGATATTAATAAGGTGATTATTATCGTGCTTTTGCTCGTGGCTGTAGTGGGTTACATTCGCCTCTACCGCCACTATCGCCGTAACATCAAGAAGGTAACCTTCCTTTTTGATGCAATAGATAATGGGGATTTCTCCTTCAATTTTCCTACGGAGAAGAGGTTTAAGGAAGATAATATTCTACACCAGTCCCTCAACCGCATCAAGCTCTTCCTGCAACATACGAGAGAGGAGCAGATGGATCGGGAGAAATATTACGAGCAGATTCTGAATGCGGTGGATACGGGCATCCTGGCGGTAGATAGCCACGACAACATCCTGCAGCACAATCAGGCAGCCCTCCGGTTGCTCAATACGGATGTGCTTACCCACATGAATCAGGTAAAAGAAAAGCTGAAGGATGAGCACCTGGCAAAACATGAGACGCAAGCCATGCTGAAAGACAAGCACGTGCGCATCATCGCCCTGAGCGACGTGAGCCACGAACTGAGCAATCAGGAGGTGGATTCTTGGATCAAGCTGATTCGTGTGCTGACCCATGAAATCATGAATACCATCACGCCGGTTACTTCGTTGAGCGAAACTCTACTTACCCGGGTTACAGAAGATAAAGACTTGAAGCAAGGCTTGGAAACCATCCACAAAACAGGAACCGAACTGTTGGCTTTCGTCAACAACTATCGCCGTTTCACCCATGTTCCCCAGCCTCAGCCTGCTCTTTTCTATGTGGAACCATTCCTGGAAAGAATGGCGTTGCTCTGCAACCACGAAGTAGAGATTTCGGTTTCTCCCAAAGATTTGCTAGCCTACGCCGATGAGAGCCTCCTCTCTCACGTAGTAACAAATCTTCTGAAGAATGCCGTAGAAGCTTTCAGGGAAAAGGACAGAGAAGACAAGCAGGAATGCCGCTCCGCGGATTTGCAATCCGCGGCAAGCAAGAAGGCATTTATCCGTCTCCAAGCCTACGCCAATGCCCAGGAATCCATCATCATCGACGTGAGCAACAACGCCGGTCTCATCCCCGAAGATGTAGCCTCTCATATTTTCATCCCGTTCTTCACCACGAAGCCGGAAGGAAGCGGAATCGGTCTCTCCCTCTCCCGCCAGATCATGCGAGTAAGCGGCGGCAGCCTCTCGCTCCATCAGGACAAGGCACAGGGAATCACCACCTTCCGCATCATCATCCCATAACATAAACACATTTTTACTAGAAAAGTTTGGTGCTTATCCATAAAAATCGTATCTTTGTCCCCACAAATACAGAAGATTATGGCATTCGAAAAGGAAATCAAGGAATACGAGGATTTGAGAGGAAAATATCAAACCCTTATCATCAATAAAATGGATAGAGAAGAGTACATCAAATATAATGAAGTACTCTTCTCTACCCATTCGTGCGCCATTGAAGGCAACTCATTCTCCGTAGATGATACTCGGGAACTGAAGGAGAAAGGATTAGGGATGATTCCTGCCGGAAAGACTCTTTTCGAGGCTTTCGAAATGCTTGACCACTTCGAAGCCTTCGAGTACATGATGCAAAACACGCAGCATCCACTCGACGAGAATCTTCTGAAAGAAATCAACAGGCGGGTTACCAGCCATACGCTTTCCTACCATTCCCCAGAAGCTATTCCGGGCGAATACACCACCACAGACATGGCAGCAGGCGATACGGTATTTGGCGACCACGAAGAACTCATCGCCAGAGTTCCCAAGCTGTTGGAATCTACCGAAAAAGCCATCGTTTCAGCTGCCGTTCATCCCATGATTCTTGCCGCCCGCTTCCATGGCTTCTACGAATATCTTCATCCGTTCCGTGATGGGAATGGAAGAACAGGACGACTCATCAGCAACTACATTCTCTTAAGATTGAATCATCCTCTCCTCATCATCCCATCCGAAGCCCGACAGGAATACATTTCTGCCCTCCGTATGATTCGTACGGAAGCAACCGACGAGCACCTCATCCGCTTCTTCTTCAAGATGGCAATACAGAGAATGAAAGAAGAGTTGAAGCAGAAAGAGACCAACACCAAGCGATTTATGACGTTCCTCTTCTAATGAAGCATAGCGTCATACGCTCAGAAGTGACAGAAGCACTAAAGCTGATTGCCCCCCGTTTCCACAATCTGTCCATCAAACAGGCGGATGGTGCGATGGGCTATCTTGGCATCATGCTCATTATGCGTTACCATGACGATGGTGGTGCCCTCGTGGTTCAGCTCGGTAAGCAGATGCATTACCTCGGCTCCATTCTTGGAATCGAGGTTACCCGTAGGCTCATCGGCTAGGATGAGCTTCGGACCAAAGACCACGGCACGGGCGATGGCTACTCGCTGCTGCTGACCACCAGAAAGCTGATGAGGGAAGTGCTTGGCACGATGGCTGATGGCCATTCGCTTCATAATCGCCTGCACCTTTGCCTTGCGCTCCGCCTTCGGAATATTAAGATAGGTAAGAGGAAGTTCGATGTTCTCCTCTACGTTCAATTCATCTATCAGGTTGAAGCTCTGGAACACAAATCCGATTTCTCCCTTTCTCACATCCGTACGCTCCTTTTCCTTCAGGTTTGCCACCTCGTGATTACCCAGGAAATATTTTCCCGAAGTTGGGTTGTCGAGCAAACCGAGGATGTTGAGCAAGGTGGATTTGCCGCAACCGGATGGTCCCATAATGGCGACAAACTCGCCGTCTTCTACTGTGAAAGATACGTTATTTAAAGCAATCGTCTCCACATCTTCTGTGCGGAATGACTTGCAAAGATTCTCTATTTTAAGCATTTTCTTATCTTTTTACTTTTTTACCTTTTTACTTTTAATTTTATTCATCCTTGAGATATTTCACAGGATTACTGTTCGCCACCTTGTAGCAGTTGATGACGACGGAAAGCCCGATGATAACGAGCAAGATGATGGTAACGCCGATAAACAGTAAAGGCGTCATCGTAATCTTCTCGCTGAACGACATGAGCCATTGTCTGGCTATCAGCCAAGCCCCCAAGTCGCCCACGATGATGCAAGGCAAGGCAATCTTCATAATGTCCTTCAGGAAGATGCGAAGAATATCCTTCACCTTCGCTCCGTTCACCTTTCTAATCGCAATCTCCTTGCGGCGGCGGTTCACCTCATCACTCGTATAGCCCACCAATCCGAAGAGGGCGATAATCATCGTTACGATGCCGGCTACCAGGATTCCGTTGCGGAAATTGAGCTGTGAAGCATACTGGTTAGCCAGTTCTGAGGCATAACTTTTCACGATGACCTTATTGTTCGGATACATCGCCTGCACCTTCGATTGCAACTCCGACAACGATTCATCCCTTAGTTCATTAAACTTAACCAACATGTAGTAGGCCGTCTTGGCTGAATAGAAATACAAATCTGGAAATTCATTCATACCATCACCCCCGGTTTCCACAGCCCCCCAGCGGATATTCCTGCACACGCCACAAATGGTAAAGATATTATTATCATGTCCTGTACAGGTAATTTGCTTGCCAACTACGCCATCCTTCCAATGCCACGTTTTGATGAGTTTCTCAGCACCTCGTTCATCAATAATAACCTGGCGGCAACTGTCATTTCTTTCCGTAAAGAAAGAACCCTGAACGATAGGAATATTCATCATCTTGAAGAAATTGTCGTCCACTCCCGACATCTCCATGATATTAAAGGTATTCTTCTCGTCGCCAGGTACTCCAACCATATTTCCACTACGATCATACCCATCGAGCGGAACATTAAAAGTCGAACTGCAATCCTTGACATTCGGCATTCGCCTGATTTCTGCCAGACATTGATTGCGCTGGTCTCTATTGCTGGCATCTATCGAAACTATCGCTACATGATCGTAATCATACCCAGGATTGAGTCCCAACATCAGCTGGTATTGACCATTCACGATGTAAAGCAAACTAAACAGCAAACCAGAGATAACGAACTGGATACCCAACAAACCAAGTTTCCATCGGTTGCGATTCTCATTATAGCCACGGAAAGCGATGGCTACAGGAATCTTGTTGTAAAGCCAACCAGGCAACAAGCCGCCAACCAGCAGTACCAGAATACAAATAGCCACCAATATCCAACTGCCACGATTAAGCACCAACGTGCTTACCGGAGCAGAAAGGAAGTTTTCGATGGTTCCCTTGCAAAGGAACACAAGAACAGCCGCAAGAACAACCGCCAGTCCCACATGCACCAAAGCCTCTGAGAAAATGATGGCATGAATGTTCTTCGATTCGGCACCATAACACTTACGGACAGCCATTTCGCGAGAACGACCCACAAGATTTCCCACGATGATAAGCAGATAGTTCATCACAGAAGTGAAGAGGAGGACAAAAGCGATAATTCCCATAATCCATCCCATCTTCTTGACATAAGGATCTTGGGTGTAAACATCGCTCAATACCGTGAAATCATAGTTCAGTTCTATTCCCATATTCTTCATCTCCTTCAAAGGGAAATGATCCTCTCGCATCTTATTCACGTAAGGCTTGAGTTCTTTTGCCTCATGCCCCTTTGCTAACCGGATGTAGGACCTATAGGAATCATTTCCCACCCATTGGCCTCTGCCATCGTAGGAATATACGTATGGCACACTACACCTCGACAGAATCATCTGCGTACCATGAAAGGAAGAACCCCAGGGAAACGCTTCGAAAACACCATAGATGGTAAAAGTGGTTCCCGGATAATTGGAAAGCGTGAAATGCTTACCTACAACATTACCGCCAATCTTTGCTGCCGTTTCTGAATCGATGAGACAGGATAAGGGTTGGGATAGAATCTGTTTAGCCTTGCCTATCAATATCTTCTGTGGAAAGACATCAAAGAAACAACTGTCTGCCATCCTGATATTGGCAGAAATGATGTTCTGGTCTTCCATCTTGCATTGGGCATCATCATAAAAATAGTGAGTACTGGTAGCAGCTTCCACCATAGGCGCATATTGCTTTACACCTTGGGCAGTGGCTCCTGAAGTATTGGTAAACTCCATGGTTTCGCCATGGTTAGTACCCACTTCCGAAATCATATACGTCCTTTCCCATCCTGGGAAATACGTATCGTAAGTCTGCTCGAAATAAATCTCGGCGATAATCACCGAACTGATTGCCAATCCGAGCGCCAGACACAATATCTTCACGAAATTGTGCTGGCCTCTTCGAGGCAGATTTTTGAATGCGTTAATAATATGATTCATATCAATATCCTGTTTCAAGGGCGTTAGCCCAATTTATCACTAATCACTACTAATTAATCATTACTAACTAATCACTACTAATTAAAAACTAATACATCATTATCCTTATAGGCTTCGTAGCCGCTAACGATGACCTGCTCGCCCGGCTCCAAGCCCTCAATTACCTCATAATACTGAGGATTCTGGCGACCGATGGTGATCTTGCGGCGATAAGCCTTCTTGCCACTCTTGTCTAATACAAAGATCCATTGACCACCCGTTACACTATAGAACGTGCCCTTAGGGATGATTATTGCCTGCTTCGACTGACCGAGCTGCAAATCTACATAATAAGTCTGACCGGTTCGGATGTTGCCAGGGCGAACGCCTTTGAAGATGAAGTCGATACGGAACCTGCCATCTCTTACCTCGGGATAAACCTTGCGAACCTGCAGGAGATAATGCTTGCCGTTCTGGTCGAAAGTGGCTGTGAGCCCCGGTTTTACCCGGTCGATGTAATGCTCATCCACCTGCGCCTGCACCTTGAAATCGCTGAGGTCGTTGATGACTCCTATCTTCTGTCCGGCCTGGATGCTCTGTCCCAACTCCACATCGAGCAAACCGATTTCGCCCGAAATGGTGCTGCGGATGTTCAGCTTCTCCTTGCGCTGGCGAACCAGCTGCACATTCTTCTGCATGGCTTCCAGATTATCACCCATCTGATCCATCTGCGAACGGCGGAGCTGTGCATCCTTCTTCAATCGCTTGCTGATGAGTGCATGCTTCTTGACGGCAAGGTTGTAATCTTCCTTAGCCTTCAGATACTCCTCGCGCGAATTGAGTTCTTCCTTGTGCAACGCCTCCTGATGCTGATAGGAACGGCGCTTGGTAATGACATCCTGCGAAAGCGACAGTTCCTCGTTGCTATTGTTCAGGCGGTCCTGCTCCATCGAAATCTGGGTGTTGCGAAGCATGTCCTGCTTTTCGGCAAGTTCGCTTTCGGCATTCAGAATCTCCAGGTCGAGATTCGAATTGCTCAGTTTCACGATCACATCACCCTTGTTTACGTGGGCACCTTCATCCACCACTTTCTCCAGAACGATACCGCCTTCCTCAGAACTGATCTGCACCACGGAGATAGGAACCACCTGTCCATCCACTGAAACATAATCGTTGAACTGCGCCTTCTCCACGGTTCCGATGCTCAATCCCTTCCTGTCCACCTTCAGAGTGGAAGAGAAATTGCTCAATCCCAACCAAATGAGGACTGCGATCAAAACCGCTCCTCCGCCAATCCATGCCCAATACTTGCGAGGCACGAGATATTTTTTCTTTTCTATCTTTATATCCATAATTTATCTTATTAAATTTTCTCCCTGATAATAAGCAACCAATCTCTGTTTGATAATGAGCAGCATCTGCATCTGGAGTTCCTTGATTCTGCTTTCCAGAAGCGTCTGGGCTGCGGTATGAAGATCGAAGGTGGAAAGCATTCCTTCCTCAAACTTCCGGCTCGACATGTGATAGGCGAGCGAATCGGAAGTCACCTTCTTCTGCATCTGATGCAACTCCTTGGCGTAACCCTCTGCATCCATTACCGCCTGGGCTATCTGGTCGTGAAGCTTGCGACGGGTTTCCTCCAGGTTCACCTGCGCCAGTTGCCAGTCGTTGCGTGCCTTCTTCACGCTGTGCCAGCGGTCGCTATTATAAATAGGTATAGAAAGGGTCAACGCGAGGTATTCGCCCTGGTTGTTGTGAAACTGCGAGGCAAACCCATCGTATTGCCCTTTCTGAGAGAGATTCTTATAATAATTGGTAGAAATGCCGCCACCGAGAGAGAGTGATGGCAGCAATCTGCCTTTTGCTATCTTGTAATCATACCGTGCCCGCTCCACTTCGTATTCTGCCGACTTCAAATCGGGAGAGATATTCTGGAAACCCTGGTAAACGGTTTCGTAGTTTACTCCAGATTCAGAAACCTCTTTATTATCAGACGTTAACTTCAAATTCTGCTCCTCATTAATCAGAATTTTCAGCTCTTCATCCACCGGAAAATTCATCGCGGATTTCAAGGCTAGTAAGCTCTGTTTTGCCACATTCTCCTGATGCGTAAGATTGTATTCATCTTCTGCCACCTGCGATTCCATCTGCACCACATCCGGGCGCCCCTTCTCGCCCAGTTCATACAGGCGCTTCATCTTATCCAGCATCCGCTTGCTTTCGTTCAGTTTCTCGCTTGCTATCCGAATGCTTGCCTCAGCATAGGCAGCATCCACATATTTCTGCATCACGTCGATGGCTCTATCGTCCTGAATCTTCTGCATCGCCGTGGCTGAATAATCCCGGCTCAACTTAGCCTGCTTCAAGGCGTTGATGGTGGCGAAACCATCGAAGACATTCAGTTCGGCATAAAGCTGATAGTAGTTGTTGAATGTCGTTACATTATTATAAGTATTGGTTTCCGGGTCGATGTTTCGTCCCCAGGCGTACTGTCCCTGCACGCCACCCGTAACGGTAGGCAGGAATCCAGCCACAGCATGCTGGTAATCCTGCTTGCGCTGGCGGGCGTTTACCACCTCCCGCTTCACCTCCGTAGCGTGCTCCACGGCGTATTTCATGCAGTCGTCAAGGCTCCAGCTCTGTGCCGAGACGCCAGCCGTCCAGACCAACCATCCTATCAATATTCCTATTCTTTTCATAATCTTCTTCATTTTGGCATGATAAAGACAAGAGCCGTGCCAAAACAGCATTTCTCCTGATAATCAAACCATTAAATAAAAACTCTCATTAAACAAACTGTCCAACAATTAGACACCACCGTCTAATTGTTGGACAGAAGCCGCAGATCAAAGCTGATCATTCATCGCATCCACCACTTGTCCATCAAACAGATTGATGATGCGACTGGCGTAAGTAGCATCGTGCTTGGAGTGAGTCACCATCACGATGGTGGTACCCTCCTCGTTCAGCTCGCTAAGCAACTGCATCACCTCCATACCATTCTTGGAATCAAGATTACCCGTAGGCTCATCGGCAAGGATGATGCTTGGCTTGCCCACCACGGCACGAGCTATCGCAACACGCTGCTGCTGACCTCCGGAGAGCTGATGAGGATAATGCTTGGCACGATGACTGAGCTTTACCTTGCGCAGGATGTCGAGCACTCGCTCCTTGCGTTCCGCCTTGCCAATGCCTAGATATTTGAGCTGCAGGTCGATGTTCTCCTCTACCGTCAACTCATCTATCAGATTGAAATTCTGAAAGACGAAACCGATGCGACCCTTGCGATAAGCCGTGCGCTCACGCTCCTTGAGATGTCCTACCTCCTCATCGCCCAGCCAATACTTACCCTCGGTAGGTGTATCGAGCAAGCCGAGGATGTTGAGCAAGGTAGACTTGCCACATCCCGAAGGTCCCATGATGGCTACAAACTCGCCATCCTTTACATTGATGTTCACGCCGTTCAGGGCGATGGTCTCTATCTCTTCTGTACGAAATATTCTCGTTAAATTCTCTGTACGTATCATCTTGATTTAATGTTAAATGTGTAGTGTTTAATGTTTACTTAACTCATCATGCTATTCCATCTTGATGCTGTCTATCGGATTCTCCATAGCGGTGCGCAGGGTATAGCTGAAGACCGATACCAAGGCTAGCAGCAAGGTGAAGATGGCTCCAGCCGCCAATGTCCACCAAGGGAAGTCGATGCGATATTTGAAACCTATCAAGTATTCTTGCATCAGTTTGACACACAATGGGATGGCGATGACCACAGCCACACACGATGTAATGAGGAATCGCTTGGACAGTTGCCATGCTGCATCAGCTACCGAAGCTCCCATCACCTTGCGCAAGGCTATCTGCCGGCGCTGCTGATTGCCATAATATACCGACATGCCAAACAAGCCGAGGGCGGAAATCAAGATGGAAATGCCCATAAAGGTGATGATGAGCACCATCATGTTGTGCTTCTCCTTGAGGGCATCCGCCAAGGTGTCGTCCAGATACTCCGTATCCATGTCGGTAGGTACGCCCAGCTGTTCCTTAGCCACTTGCTTGCAGGCACTTTGGATAGCAGACAGGGCTTGGGCATGGTCGCCACGAGTCTTCACCAAGATGGTCCAAAGCACATCATGATTAGAAGGAACACGTATCGCATTATGATTTCCAAATTTGTCAGATTTGAACTCATCAAGAGCGTCGCCACAGTGGAAATCTTTCACAACGCCACAAACCTCATATTCCGGCTTGCCTTCACGATTACCGAAATATGGTTTCTTGCTCGATACGCCAAAGGTTCGCTTGGCTTCCTCGCTAACCCAGATTTTGCCTGGCGTTGGGTCAGAATATCGCTCCAGCACCTTGAAGCCCATCATCTTCATCGCTATGGAATCCAATACGCTCAATCGCAAGAACGCTATATTTTCTCCCTTCTCATCATGCACTCCATTAGCAAAGCTGATGACAGGATTGTTGCCGATAGCCGTAGCCTCCTCCACCTCAGGCAGAGATTTCAATCTCGCTATCAACGCCGCGTTTCTGACGTCCACATTATCAAACCCGAAGGTGGTGGATACGCAGAGGATATCTTTTGTTTGATAACCCAAAGGTATGTTGGCGAGATGGCACATCTGGAGCATCATCGTGATAGCCATCACCACTAGCGACATACTGATAACGCTCTGTGCCACAATGAATATCTTGCTAAACCACATCTTGCTGCGCAAGCGGATGGTGCCCTTCACCACATCTATCGGATTGAAGCGAGACACCACGATGGCTGGGAACAAGCCCGACAGCAAGGAGATAACGAGATAAGCCACCAACAGGCATCCCCAAACGGCAGGCGAAGAGAAGAGCGAAATCTTCGTATCCAAGATGCTATTAAATAAAGGTGTGAATGCCCAAGCCAGCAAAATGCCCAGCAAGAAGCAACCTGCCGTGAAGAGTGCAGCCTCCTTGATATAGCGCAATACCACACCCAGTACCGACTCACCCAACAGGCGGCGGGTAGCCATCTCCTTGGCTCGATTGCCTATCTGCGCCACGGTGAGATTGATGTAATTGAAGATGGCTGAAAGCAAGAGGACGAGTGCCACAATCAAAAGGACATTGACCAAGGTCTTGCTGCCATGACGGACATGCGAGCATGTAATATCTGAAAAATACAACTTGTCCCAGCGCACCAAGCTAGAGCCCCACAAGAAACTGCCAGTCGTCTTCTCACGACTCCACCATTTCTTCCAATAGCCCATATATTTATTGAGCAATGTGGCATTCACCTTTTCTGGGTCAGCGCCATCTGCCAATCGGACGATGGTAACAACCTCGCCAAACTGATCCATCGGATACAAATCTGCGTCCTTAAATTTCATGGAAACAAAGATGTCGGTGGGTTCCAGCAAGTCTTCCCTGCCAAAATCATCCACGATGCCCACTACCTTGAATTGCAGCGTGTCGCACTTAACGACCTGCCCGATAGGATTCGTATTGCCAAAAGCCCTCTTGGCAAAAGACTCGGAGATAAGGGCCTGGTGCTTATCCGTGAGCACACGATGAGCGGAGCATCCCCTGCACTTCATACCCAGCATATCCAAGAAGTTAGGATCTATGGCACGTGCCTGTACATGATAGTATTGGGCGTTGACCACAGCACCCTTGTCAGTATAATAATCGCTAAATCGGGTCCATTCCTTGATTTCCGGGATGGAAGGAAAGAACTCCTTAGCCGTACCCAAGGTCATGCCAAGGTAATCGCCCGAACCAGGCACATAGAGATTCTTGGCATCTGGCTGATGCGTGCCCACCCGATACTCCATGAAGGCGTAGGATACCAAAATCATCACAAAAGCCAAGGCTATCGAGAGTCCGAAAGCCTCGATAGCAGTATAGAGCTTGTTGCGTGACAAGAATTTAAAATAACTTTTCATAACTGTTGTTTCATTATTTTTTCTGATGCAAAAGTAATCATTCCTTTTGATTCTGCCAAGAATCATGAGGCTGCGGCAAGTGGATTGTATGAAATTCATACACTCTCCTGTATGATAATCACACATCATCTTCCATTTTGTTGGCTATTTCAAGAAAAAAGTGTACTTTTGCAAACATGAAATACGGAACAATACTTGTTATCGACGACAATCCATCGATACTCACAGCCCTGAAGATATGCCTGGGCGGCACTTTTGAGAAGATTCTCACCTTGCCTCGCCCAGACACCGCCCCCACTCTGCTCCAACAAGAGCCAGTGGACATCATATTGCTCGACATGAATTTTTCCTTGGGCGTAAACAGCGGACAGGAAGGTTTGCTTTGGCTCCGCACCTTCCGCCGGCTCCATGCCAACATCCCCGTGGTGCTCATCACCGCCTACGCAGATATCCAGCTCGCCATCAAGGGATTGAAATCTGGCGCAGCCGACTTCATCACCAAGCCTTGGGATAACGATGAACTCATCAGAACCCTAAAGGATGCCATCGACCGAAGCCAGGAAGTAGAGACGCTGGAGAGCATCGAGAGCACTCATATTCACAAGGTGGTGGATCAATGCCACGGCAATATCTCACGCGCCGCCGAACTCCTCGGCATCACTCGCCAAACGCTTTACGCCAAGTTAAAGCGATAATTTTCCATCACAATCATTCATGATTATCAACATCTGATATGGACACCATCTTCCACATATATATAATAGGTATCATTCTCCTCATCATCGGAGGCATCATCTATCTCTTCTTGCGCCATCAGCGCAACCTGAAGAGCCGTGCCTTCTTGATGCAAGAGGCTATCCGCAATGGCGATTACTCCTTCCGTCTATCCACCAAGGGATTGCTCTCTGGAGAACGAGCCTTGCAGCAAGCCCTCAACGATATGGAGAACGACATCGGCAGACTGGTGGCGCAGCATGAGGTGGAATCTTGGCAAAGGCTAACCCGTGTGCTCACCCATGAGATTATGAATGCCACCGCCCCCATCTCCAGCATCTGCCAAGCCTATCTTAGCAATCCCGACATCCAAGGCTCGCCCTACGAGGAAGGCATCCGAGCCATTCGAGACACCAGCAAGTCGCTCACCAGTTTCGTGGACAGCTACCGCAAGCTCACCCAGCTACAAGAACCTGTCATCGAGAACATTCCACTCAAGGATTTCGTGGAAGGCATCAAGCCGCTCTATCCTCAGATAGAATGGCACATCCATATCCCCGAAGATGCCACCTGGTCTGCCGACAAAAACATGCTGCACCAGGTATTTATCAATCTGACCAAGAATGCCATCGAGGCTCACGCCTCAGCCATCGACATTCGATGCTTCCACAAACATCCAGAGAGCATCGAGAGTTCACAATTCTCGGGCATCTATTTCAGCAACAATGGTGCCCCCATCCCAGCCGATGTGGCAAAGGAGATGTTCATCCCCTTCTTCTCTACCAAGCCATCAGGTTCGGGCATCGGCCTCTCCATCTCCCGCCAGATGCTGATGATGCAATCCATCAATCTCTCACTGGCCGAGCACAATGTGGCAGGCTATCATGTAACATTCCGAATGGAATGAAATATATGATAAAGAAGATGAAACAAAAACTTTTGGTGGTTTGATGGCGGTAGATATTGCGCCTAAGAATGCATCGGGTGCTGCTCTTGGCGTTGTCGGCGTAGCGAGTTATGTGGGTGCCGGCATCCAGGACATCATGAGCGGTCTGCTCATCGAGGGCAACAAGCATCTGGTAAATGGCGTAGAAACTTACGACTTTACCTACATCAATTATTTCTGGATTGGTGCAGCCCTGATGTCTGTCTTGATGACTTGCATCGTCTGGAAGGCGAAACCAAAGACTGTTTAAGAAATAAACGAAGCTATCATCAAAATACTCTTCACTCTTCACCTTTCGGCCGGAAACCCCTGTGTTTATCGGCATTCCGAGGGGTGAAGAGTTGTTTTTATCTCTTCACCCACTCTTCACCACTCTTCACCTTCAGAAACGGAAACAGAGGAGAAAGACTGATAGGTGGATTGCAAATCTGCCAGAACTGAAGGGTGAAGAGTGGTGAAGAGTAGGTGAAGAGTGCCCAAATACTCTTCACCCCTCGGAATGCCGATAAACACAGGGGATTCGGGGCTTTTGGTGAAGAGTGAAGAGTATTTGGCAGGATGCCTATAAGAAAACAAAAAAAAGAGTTTTCGATAACTGTTCCAGTAAAACAGCCGACTAGCCACTCATGCGCTAGTCGGCTGTTTGCGTTTTGCCAGTTGACTGTTTATATTTTGCCAGTTGGCTATTTTCGGTTCTCCCATCGGCTGTTCCCGACAAACAGCTAACCTAATAATCGGGCATAATAAAACGAATATAGTTACGCTAACAATCGTAAGTACTTTCATCGACCATCGTAAGTACTTTCATCGGCCCTCGAAGCTACTTGCACTAAAGAACTGTATCTGTCATTTAAACAAATCATCCATTGTAACGACACTTTGTACCCGACCGGCATATTCATTGAACTTAAGCCCATAAGTAGTAACCAATGTAAGATGCAAGGAACTCCTGCATTTCGTTTCTTCAGCAAACGTACTCAGTTTATGGCGCAGATTCTTATCATAAGCAGCATTGATGGAGAAATCATCCTCGCAGAATTTCATTTCACAAACATTGATGACGCGGTCGGCTCTGTCAATAATCATATCTATCTGCGCACCATCTTTCTCTTTTCTGCTTTTCCAGGGACTCACCTCTGTCTGCACTCCACTAATACCGAGCGCCTGCTTGATTTGTGGCAGATGATAATAGCAAAGCGATTCAAAGGTAAAACCTCGCCATGCTGTCAGCTCAGGTGTCAGCAGGTTGTCTTGCCAGAAATGCGGATTGGTCGTCTTTCTGCCATCAATAAATGACAAATAGAATTTGCTGTAGAAATCTGTCAGACGGAAATATACCTCACGCTTGGGATAATCATACTTAACATACGATGTTATGAAATCACTCACTTCGAGTGATTTTAATGTAGCAGAAAGCCCCCCGCCATTAGGTATTTTTGTAAGCGAAACAATTTCTTTTCGCGTATATCCCTGTCTTTTTTGAGCCAGAAGGCGCACGATAGTCATGCAATCCTCCGCATTAGTAAAGAGAGAAGAATAGAGACGGTCGAACTCTAAGCCGAGTTTGGCTGCAGGCTCGAAGAAAAGCCTGTCCATATTCTGAGCCAGACTTTTGCCTTTCTGAAGCATGGAAATATAATAAGGAATGCCACCTGTAGCCATATAACATTGTATCTGGTCGAACTTAGACATCACGATGTTGTTAGCCTGATAGTATTCTTCACATTCGCCTAATGTAAACGGGCGCAACTTGATTTCATCAGTTGTGCGATCAAACAAACCGCCTTTGTTGTTTAACAGCTTGTCTGAAATCCATGACGTGGCAGAGCCGCAGACGATAAGCATGATATTCTGCTTTCCTGCAGCCCATCCATTCCAAAAATGCTCTAATGCTGTAACAAATCCCGAGCGGGGAGTGTCAAGCCATGGCAATTCATCTATGAATATCACCTGACGTTTGTCTGCATCTTGCTCTTCCAAGAGATTGATGAGTGCATCAAAAGCTTCGAGCCAAGAGGATGGCACCTTATTACTCTTGCTGCCATAGCGAACAAGACTGGAGTAAAAACTAGCCAACTGTTGCTCCATTATTTTTTGACCACTTAACTCGTAAGGAGATAAGCCCGTATGGTAAAAGCTCATTTTATCCTGAAACAATTCTCTTACGAGAAAGGTTTTACCGACCCTTCTTCTACCATATATTACTGCAAAAACAGGTTTATTTTCCTTGTAAAGATCCAGGAGTTCCTTACTCTCCTGCTTTCTTCCGATAATTTTCTGTGCCATAATCTTTGCGTTTATTTTGCTGCAAATATACAAAAAATATCGTTTCGAGCAAAATAAACGCACGCTATTTTGCTCGAAATGGGGTAAAAATACCGTTTCGAGCAAAATAAAGAGTGGCTATTCTGCGCAAAATACATCAAAAGACCCGTTTCGAGCAAAACAGCGATACATAAGAAGGGATGGAAAAGGCATCCTAAACGCAAGGACTATAATGGGGGATTTTCTAATAATCCTCCATATAGCCCTTGGTAAACATATCATAAGACAGGGCTTCCAGTTCTGAGAGCGTCATCTGCTCTACCGAATGCTCTATCTTACGTATCAGTTCGTCTCGCTTGAAATCATCGTCATCGCTCAGGCGCGATGTAAATCTGTTACTCATTTTCTTTACTTTGAACTTTGAATGTTGAACTTTGAACTTTATGATTAGCTTTATTGCTTCTATGAAGCTATTGGCGCTCATAGGTATTGATGATGTTTCCATCATACGCCTCGTGGCTGATTAACCGGATGTTATGAGGAAGCATAGGCGCTGGTGTTCCAGAAGTTACGGAGTTTTCCACCGATGTGGATAACAACGTTTCTACCCTGATTTCATCCCAAAGTCTGGCATCGAGGAATGCCTGGTGGGTGATGGCGCCTCCCTCTACTATCAGCGACTGCACCTTATTATTATATAAGTACTGCATGATTTGCTGCAACACTTCCGTCTTGCCCCGTGAGAAATCCAGACCTTCGAAACAAGGATGATGGCGGTCGATGACCAGGCGCATCGGGTCCTTGCCGCTCCAATCTCTAACGTTGAGCTGACTGTGGTCGCGCTCATCGGTTACGCGGCCTATGAGGATGGCATCGTTCTCAGCACGCAACTTGTGGGAGAGCATCTTGGTGAAAGGCGAGGAAATAGCCATACCCCTACCCCCGTTGTCAAGAAAGCCATTCGCGGTCTGCGCCCATTTCAGGATGATGTAAGGACGCTGATGGGTGTTAAAGGTGATGAAGCGCTTGTTGAGTTCAAGACATTCCGCCTCCAGAACGCCTACTGTTACTTCGATGCCTGCCTCGCGAATCTTGCGGATACCGCGGCCCTGAACCTTGGCAAAGGGATCTACGCAGCCGCAAACGCATCGCTTTACTCCTTTTCTTACTATCAAATCGGCGCAAGGCGGCGTCTTGCCGTAATGAGAGCAGGGTTCGAGACTCACATAGATGGTAGCTTGGCTTAACAGATGCTCATCCTCGGGCTTAACAGATGCAAAGGCGTTGACTTCAGCATGCCCTTCGCCGCATCTTACATGATAGCCTTCGCCGATGATTCTGCCATCCCCACTCACGATAACGGCTCCCACCATCGGATTGGGTTTGGCATTCTCTCTTCCGTTTTTCGCCAGCTGCAGACAGCGGCGCATAAACATTTCGTCTATTTCCTTTTGCGACAACGGTTCGCCCGTCTTCACATTCTGAAAAGAAACATTATTTTGTTCCATATCTAAAACTTTTCTTCGTTTTTTACTTACTTTTCGATAAAATGTCGTACCTTTGCTCTCAAATCAAATCATAATATACGATTTAGAGATGAAAACGTATCAACAACTTTGGCAATCCATTACCACTCTATATGAGGCGGGCGAAGCACAGGCTATCGTCCGCACCGTGCTCGATGTGAAGTACGGAATGACGCTGACCGACATAATCTGCGGCAAAGTTAATGAATTATCTGCAGATGAAGAAAGAAAACTGGAAGAAATTATCAGAAGATTGCAAAAAGGCGAACCTGTACAGTATGTTCTGGGCGAAGCTGACTTTGCAGGAAGAACCTTCCATGTAGAGCCGGGCGTGCTGATTCCGAGACCCGAAACGGCGGAACTCTGCGAGTGGATAGAAAAAGATGCGACTGAAAACAAAGGGATTACGGAAGGAGAGAAGGAAGAAAACACCATCCGCATCCTGGACATCTGTACGGGTTCGGGCTGCATCGCCATTACGCTGGGACTGGACATCGGCGGCTCGGAGGTTACGGGTTGGGATATTTCGGAAGATGCCTTGAAGATAGCACAGGGAAATGTTGCGCTTCTGGATGCCGGTAACGTAAAAATAGAATATCAGGATGCCCTGAAGTTGGCGGAAACATCGGATGCCGGAAGATGGAACATCATCGTGAGCAATCCCCCGTATATCTGCGAAAAGGAGAAAGCGGATATGGAGAAGAATGTGTTGGAACACGAACCCGGAATCGCCCTCTTCGTGCCCGATGAAGAGCCTCTGAAATTCTACAGAGCCATCGCCGAATATGCCTCTTCTGCCCTCAAATCCGGAGGTGCATTATACTTCGAAATCAATCCTATCTACGAAAAAGAAACAAGGGAAATGCTGGAAGGATTGGGTTTTAAAGCTATTGATACAAAGGAAGATGCCTTCGGAAAGCAGAGAATGATGCGAGCCGGCAAATCATAAAGTTCAATGTTCAAATCTCAAAGTTCAAAGTAAAATCATCATGTTCAAATCTCAAAGTTCAAAGTATAAAAAGCCGATGACCGAGCAGCAGGCGCTCCTGAAGCTCACCACCCTCTGCACCCAAGCCGAACATTGCTCGCAAGAGATGATCGACAAGATGAAGAAGTGGGAACTGCCCGAAGATGCCATCGCCAGAAACATGGAATTCCTGACCGAGAAGAAATTCATCGACGACGAACGTTTCGCACGCTTCTTTATCAACGACAAGATAAAATACAACAAGTGGGGACGCCGGAAGGTGGAACAGGCGCTGTGGATGAAACATATTCCGAAGGACATCTCCGACCCTATCTTCGAAGAGATTGAAGACGACCTGTATATGGAAACCCTCCTGCCCCTGATGAAAAACAAATATAAAACCATCAAGGCAAAGAACGACTATGAACGCTCGATGAAACTCATCCGCTTTGCCCTGGGAAGAGGATACAGCATGGAGGTTATCCACAAATGCATCGACCGGATGAAGGAAGAAGATCTGGGAGACATCGATTTCGAAGAGGAATTCTAAAGCAAAGCATCAAGTTCAATATCCAAACCTCAAAATTAAGAGTAAAGCCATGCCTACCAGCCTGTTAAGTGACATATTAGATTTATTCTTCCCCCGAACCTGCGCCATCTGCGGAAATGTACTCGCTGGCGGAGAGGAGATGATATGCATAAAATGTCTGTTCCGCATGCCGAGAACCGATACTTGGAAACAGCCCTACGACAACGAGATGGCAAAACTCTTCTGGCATCTGATTCCCATCGAACGCTGCTGCGCTCTCTTCCATCACATCAGCCATGCCACATCGGCTAGAGCCGTCTACCAGCTGAAATACATGCATCATCCTGAAATGGGAATCTATCTGGGCAGAATGCTGGCAAAGAAGGGGTTAGGCATTCAGTTCTTCGACGGAATAGACGCCATCATCCCCATCCCGCTCACCCGAAAACGAGAAAAAGAACGCGGCTATAACCAGAGCCTTCTCATCGCCAAAGGCATCCAGCAACTCACCCATCTGACCATCATCAAGGATGCCGTAAGAAGAAAAAAGTTTAGCGAAAGCCAAACCCACAAGAACCGGCAGGAAAGACAGGAAAACGTGAGCCAGGTTTTTGAAGCCGCAGCAACCTATCATGACGGGCAGGGCGAGCACCCCATCACGCAACTTGAGGGCAAACATATCCTCATCATCGATGACGTATGCACCACCGGAGCCACCATCATCTCCTGTGCGGAAACCCTGATAAAAGCAGCCGGAAAGATGAAGATAAGCGTGCAGACTGTAGGTTTCGCACACGACTAAAGGCCCTTTTTGCCGAGAGTTAAAACATTTTAACCCTAAATATAGCCGCCGTGTGCAAAAATCATTGTACCTTTGCAAAATAATTAATAATAATTTAATCCTTTAAAGATTATGGACAAACTGAAGAAAGAATTCGCATCTAAGTTATTGAAAGTAAAGGCTATCAAGTTGCAGCCTAATGATCCATTCACATGGGCTTCTGGCTGGAAGTCACCATTCTATTGCGATAACCGCAAGACTCTCTCATTCCCAGAACTCCGCAATTATGTAAAGCTTGAGCTCGTTCACGCTATCCTGGAGCAGTTCCCAGAGGCTGATGCTGTAGCCGGAGTAGCTACTGGTGCCATCGCGCAGGGTGCTTTGGTTGCTGACGAACTGAACATGCCTTTCGTATACGTTCGTTCTAAACCAAAGGATCACGGTATGCAGAACCTCATCGAAGGTCAGCTCGACCCTAAGGCTAAGGTTGTGGTAGTAGAAGACTTGATTTCTACCGGCGGCAGCTCTCTCAAGGCAGTAGAGGCTCTCCGCAAGAACGGCAACGAGATTGTGGGCATGGTAGCTAGCTATACCTATGGTTTCCCTATCGCCGAGAAGGCTTTTGCTGATGCTAACGTAAAGCTGGTTACTTTGACCGACTATGAGCACGTAGTGGCAGAGGCTCTGGAGACTGGCTATATCAAGCAGGAAGACGTAGAGCTGCTCCACGAGTGGCGCAAGGACCCAGCTAACTGGAAGAAGTAATCAAGCTGACCCATCAATAATGAGTACAAGTACATTCGAAAGTAATATCAAACAGATTCCTCACAAGCAGGAATCTGTTTACCGTACATTGAGCGACCTGAACAACCTGCAGATGCTTAAAGACCGCTTCGAGCAGGTGAAAGACCAGATTCCTGAGGACAAGAGAAAGGAAATGGAAAAGCTGAAGGACCTCAAGTTTGATAGCGACAGCATCTCTATCACAGCACCTATGGTGGGTGAAATCAAGATGCGCATCATCGACCGCGAGGAGCCTAAGACCATCAAGTTTGAAACAGAAAACAGCCCTGTTCCTTTCAACTTCTGGATTCAGCTGCTCCCTACAGGCGAGTTCTCATGCAAAATGAAACTCACCATCAAGGCAGAACTTAACATGTTTATCAAGGGTATGGTGAAGAAGCCATTGCAGGAAGGCATCGAAAAAATTGCTGATGCGCTTGCGATGATTCCTTACCAGGATTAATAAATAAAGAAATTATGGCACATAAACTTTGGGAAAAGAACTTCGAAGTAAACAAGGAAATTGAAAGATTCACCGTAGGAAGAGACCGCGAACTCGACCTCTATCTCGCCAAGTATGACGTGCTGGGCAGTATGGCACACATCACCATGCTCGAAAGCATCGGACTCCTGGAGAAAGATGAACTCACCCAGCTCCTTGCCGAACTGAAAAACATCTACGCCATCGCCGACAAGGGCGAATTCGTAATAGAAGACGGCGTGGAAGACGTTCATTCCCAGGTAGAACTGATGCTCACCCAGAAACTGGGCGACATGGGCAAGAAGATTCATTCGGGTAGATCACGCAACGACCAGGTTCTCGTAGACCTCAAACTCTTCACCCGTCATGAGTTGAAGGAGATTGTGGACGCCGTGAAGATTCTCTTCGACGAGCTGATTCAGAAGAGCAACCAGTATAAGGACGTGCTGATGCCGGGCTACACCCATCTGCAGGTGGCTATGCCTTCATCATTCGGTCTCTGGTTTGGCGCTTATGCTGAAGGACTTGCCGATGACATGCTCTTCCTTCAGGCTGCTTACCGCATGACCAACCGCAACCCATTGGGTAGCGCTGCCGGCTATGGAAGTTCATTCCCATTGAACCGCACCATGACCACCGAACTTCTCGGTTTCGACAGCATGGACTATAATGTGGTTTATGCACAAATGGGCAGAGGAAAGATGGAGCGCAACGTGGCTTTCGCCATGGCTACCGTGGCAGGAACTTTGGCAAAGATGGCTTTCGACGCCTGTATGTTCAACTGTCAGAACTTCGGTTTCGTGAAATTGCCTAAGGAGTGCACCACCGGTTCGAGCATTATGCCACACAAGAAGAATCCAGACGTATTCGAGTTGATTCGCGCCAAGAGCAACAAGCTCCAGAGCCTTCCACAGCAGGTAATGCTCATCATGAACAACCTGCCAGTAGGCTATTTCCGCGATCTCCAGATTATCAAGGAAGTGTTCCTCCCTGCCTTCGACGAGTTGAAGGACTGTCTGCAGATGGCTGCCTACATTATCAACAAGATGGAGGTAAACGAGCATATTCTTGACGATCCTCGCTACGACCCTATGTTCTCAGTAGAAGAAGTGAACCAGCTTGCAGCCAACGGAATGCCATTCCGCGATGCTTACAAGAAGGTAGGACTGGAAATCGAGGCTGGCGAATTCAAGCCAAACAAGGATATTCATCATACTCACGAAGGCAGCATCGGCAATCTCTGCAACGACAAGATTCAGGCGCTGATGGAGCAGACCCTCTCTGAGTTCCACTTCGAGCGCATGGAGAATGCTGAGAAGAATCTTCTGAAATAAAGACAGAAAGGTTTCTGCATGAAGAATAGCATATATAATAAGGTATATATATATAATAAGGTGAAGAGCATGGCTGGAATAGCTATGCTCTTACTTTGTTCGTGCGATGCAGAAAACAGCATCAGCACCAAATATCCCTGTCAGTTCTACTTCAAGTCGCAATACCATCCGGGCACAAGTCTGGAAACAGCCCTCAACGGAACGGGCGTCTACACGATGGTAAGTGCCAAAAAGATAAATGGAGCTTGGAATATCTATTCTACATTAAACGATGGGAAAAACCAGACGGAAACCATCATCCTCTCTACAGCGAAGGAGAATTATGCCAACTATACTTATCTGGGAGCGGGCAACGACCCTAAAGATGCCAAAAAGAACGGCTTCATCATGGGATTATCCAACTTCAGCGGACCTGTAGCCTGGGACCGCCAATGTCCAAACTGCCTGGAACAATATGGTGGAACCAACTATCCGCTAGAATGGACCGGCAACCGCCAATCGGTAATTTGCGACAAATGTAAACGCATCTACAGCCTGGAAAACGGAACCATCACAAGCGGCGGAAAGAGCAAAAACGACAAGGCGCTGATGAAATATATAGTAGATTACCATGGTACAGGAAGCGATATACATGTAGGAAACTAAGCAGAAACGGAGAGCAAACGAAAAAAAATGGCGCATTCTTGTCTTAAAAAATGTAAATCGTTTGGAGATTTAAAGAAATAGCATTACCTTTGCACCCACATAACGCGGAAATAGCTCAGTTGGTAGAGCACAACCTTGCCAAGGTTGGGGTCGCGGGTCCGAGTCCCGTTTTCCGCTCAACTCTTAACGTTTACCATGCCGCAATGGTGGAATTGGTAGACACGAGGGACTTAAAATCCCTTGGCCAGTAATGGCTGTGCGGGTTCGAGTCCCGCTCGCGGCACCTTAAAGTTTTTCCTTATGAAAAAATTTGCTTACATCCTCATTTTATTCATTACGCTGGTCTTAACATCATGTGGTGTTAGCAGTGGGCATTTCAAGTTTGAAGGCAAATTTCTCAATATGAATCAAGGCGAGTTTTATGTATACAGTCCTGACGGGGGCTTCGAAGGCGTTGACACCATCAAGGTAGAAGGCGGCCGTTTCACTTTCGAAACCGAATGTAAGGAAGATTTTACCATCATGCTTGTTTTCCCTAATTTCTCTGAGCAGCCTATCTTCGCAAAATCGGGCAAATCAGTAGAAATCAAGGCAGATGCTTCGCACCTTAAAGAAATGGAGGTAAGCGGAACCAAGGATAACGAACTGATGACAAAATTCCGCCAGAGCATCCTGAAAGATACGCCACCTGAGGCTAAAAAGCATGCTGAAGACTTCGTCAGGGAACATCCGAATTCTGTGGTCAGCATCTATCTGATCAGAAAATACTTCATCACTTCTACACAACCTGATTACCGCAAGGCGCTCTCACTCATCAATATCGTAGAGAAGGAACAGTCTAAAAACGGACAGTTGGCTAAGATGAAGCAGTTGGCAGAAACCATGAAGAATGTAGGCACCGGTGCAACCCTGCCTTCATTTACAGCATACGATATCAACGGAAAACTCGTTTCTAGTACAGAAATGAGCAGCGCTCCGGTTGCCGTAATCTACACCTGGGCTACCTATAACTATGACAGCCAGGACATGCAGCGCGAACTGAAGAGCCGGCAGAAGAAATCGAACGGCAAGCTTAAGCTGATGGCTTTCTGTCTGGATGCAAGCAAGAGCGAATGCAAAAACAACATCAAGCGCGACTCTATCGCATGCCCTATCATCTGCAACGGCGAAATGCTGGAAGACAAGACCTTGAAGAAGTTGGGATTGGGAAACCTTCCTGACAACATCATACTTCAAAATGGTAAAATCATCGCCCGAGGCATGAAAAAGCAAGAGCTTTACAATAAGCTCGACCAACTGCTAAAATAAATACTTTCGAGCTAGTCAAGAACCCATAAAAAGCACGCCTATATGTTAGTAAAGACATATTGTGCAGCAGTTAACGGACTAGAAGTAACTACTGTAACCGTAGAAGTAAGCCTCAACAGAGGCGTCATGTACCACCTCACAGGCTTAGGCGACGAGGCGGTCAAGGAGAGCCGTAACCGAATTTCAGCAGCTCTCCAGTATAGCGGCTTCAAATTTCCGATAGCCGACATCACCATCAATCTGGCTCCAGCTGACCTCAGGAAAGAGGGCAGCAGTTTCGACTTGCCGCTTGCAATCGGACTTCTAGGCGCCAACAACAACATTCCCGAAGATCATCTGAAAGAGTACATGATGGTAGGCGAGCTGAGCCTTGACGGTACGCTCCAGCCTATCAAAGGTGCCCTACCGATAGCCATCAGAGCAAGAGCAGAGCACTTTAAGGGACTGATTGTGCCGGAACAGAACGCTCGGGAAGCGGCTGTCGTAAACAATCTTGAGGTTTACGGCATGAAAACGCTTTTCGAAGTCATACAATTCATGAGCGACAGAAGCAATCCTTCTCCTACAATCGTTGACACCCGCAAGGAATTTTACGAAAACCAGACACATTGTGAATACGATTATGCCGATGTTCGCGGTCAGGAGAACGTGAAAAGAGCGCTCGAAGTGGCTGCGGCTGGCGGGCACAACCTGATTATGGTAGGTCCTCCAGGATCCGGAAAGTCGATGATGGCAAAACGCTTGCCGTCCATCCTCCCCCCTCTCACGCTCTCTGAGAGTCTGGAAACAACACAGATTCACTCCATTGCAGGCAAACTGGGCAAGAATGTATCACTCATTTCCCAACGCCCGTTCCGGTCTCCTCACCATACCATCTCTCAAGTTGCTCTGGTAGGCGGTGGAACATCGCCACAACCGGGAGAAATATCGCTCGCCCATAATGGCGTTCTGTTCTGCGATGAACTTCCGGAGTTCAATAAAACCACTTTGGAAGTACTCCGCCAGCCATTGGAAGACCGCCACATCAACATCAGCAGAGCGAAATATTCTACAGATTACCCATGTTCATTCATGTTTGTGGCAAGTATGAACCCTTGTCCATGCGGATATTATGGTGATCCGACACATCGCTGTGTATGCACGCCAGGCCAGATTCAAAGATACATGAACAAGATTTCGGGTCCGTTACTCGACCGCATCGACATCCAATGTGAGATTAGTCCCGTTCCTTTCCAGGACATATCGAAGGCAGCACCAGGTGAGCCAAGTGCCAAGATCAGAGAAAGAGTCATCAAGGCAAGAGAAGTTCAAGCCGAAAGATTCAAAGATTATAAAGGCATCCATTGCAACGCCCAGATGACCGAAAGAATGATTCATCAGTTTGCCGAACCCGACGAACAAGGTATCGAACTGCTCCGAATGGCAATGGAGAAGCTTTCGTTGTCAGCAAGAGCTTACAACAGAATCCTGAAAGTGGCACGAACCATTGCTGATTTGGCAGGAAGTGAACAGATTAAGCCTGACCATATAGCAGAAGCCGTGGGATACAGAACCCTCGACAGAGGCGATTGGGCAGAAAGAGGACATTTATAATTATAAAGAAGATATATGTAAAAGGATAAAAATCCGTTTTTCCTATCATTCGCTCTAAAAAGTTGGATTTATAAAGGGAAAAAGGGAGAAAAATAGAAGAATAGCTATTCTAGAACAATTATAAATCTGTTTTAGAATGGCTATTTTCTTTTGTTACTACAAAAATATTACCCCATAAACACAAAAACACTATAAAAATCGGACAAAGACGAATACTAAAATCATCCAATAAAGGGTAAATTCTGTTCTCTAGGGTGGAATATTTGATTTAAATTAGCTTTTAAATTTACGAAAATCACTAATTCTAATAAAAATTACCCCATATAGGATAAAAAATGCATTACCTTTGCAAACGTAAAAAGAACGCTAGCACAACGCTAGTTTAATTATTAACAACAAAACTATTAAGATTATGGATTGCATTTTTAAAATTACAAACGCAGTAAAGAAGATTGGTTTCGTAATTCTTCTTGCAGAGTTGGCCGTTATCGCCTATATGAACGTAATGTAAGAAATCTCTCTATAGATAAAAATATATAAGGAGGAAGTTTTCTACATACTAAGGTAATTAGATTGTAAAAGGTCAACAACATATAAGTTGTCAGAACGAATAAGTTCTTAGAAAAAGTAAATGATAATAATTAGGTACAGTCCTATCAGGGAGGAGTCTGAGGGAAATGTACAAGACGGGAGGCTCTTGCAGAGATGCAAAGAGCCTTTCTTCGTATCCAGTCCTCCCCTTTCCCTTACTATAAAAACACTAAAGAACCCAACTTTTTACACCTTATTATATATATAAGTAAGAAAAAGCGACGATAATTCTTTCTTATCTCCAACATTTTTTGTAATTTTGCAGCCAAATAACAAAAATATATTAGCTAATATGGAACAAAAGAACTTTAAACGTACTACCGTGACTGCGGCTTTGCCTTATGCCAACGGTGGTGTGCACATCGGTCACCTGGCAGGTGTTTACGTGCCAGCCGATATCTATGTTCGCTATCTCCGCCTCAAGAAGCAGGATGTTGTCTTCATCGGCGGTAGCGATGAGCATGGTGTACCTGTTACTATCCGTGCCAAGAAAGAAGGAATTACCGTTCAGGAGGTGGTTGACCGCTATCATAACCTCATCAAGAAGAGTTTCGAGGACTTCGGAATCTCTTTTGATATTTATAGCCGTACCACTTCACCAACTCACAATAAGTTTGCTTCAGACTTCTTCCGCACACTCTATGACAAGGGCGTATTGGAAGAAAAGGTAGAGGAGCAGTTCTGCGACGAGGTAACAGGCGAATTCCTTACCGACCGTAATATCGTAGGTACTTGCCCTCGCTGTGGTGCAGAGGGTGCTTATGGCGACCAATGCGAGAAATGTGGTGCTACCCTCTCTCCTGAGGAGCTCATCAACCCTACCAACAAGAACAACCCTGGTCATGGTCTCGTAAAGAAGCCTACCAAGAACTGGTATCTTCCATTGAACAAGTATCAGGATTGGTTGAAGAAGTGGATCCTGGAAGGTCACAAGGAGTGGCGTACCAATGTTTACGGCCAATGCAAGAGCTGGTTGGATATGGATCTTCAGCCACGTGCCATGACACGCGACTTGGATTGGGGTATTCCTGTTCCAGTAGAGGGTGCAGATGGAAAGGTGCTCTACGTTTGGTTCGATGCACCTATCGGCTACATCTCTAACACAAAGGAACTCTGCGATGCTCATCCAGAAAAGTGGGGAACATGGCAGAAGTGGTGGCAGGATCCTGAAACACGTCTTGTTCACTTCATCGGTAAGGACAATATCGTGTTCCACTGCATCATCTTCCCTACTATGCTGAAGGCTCACGGCGACTATATCTTGCCAGACAACGTACCAGCCAATGAGTTCCTGAACCTGGAGGATGATAAGATTTCAACATCCCGCAACTGGGCTGTATGGTTGCACGAGTATCTCGTAGATTTGCCAGGCAAGCAGGATGTATTGCGCTATGTATTGACAGCCAATGCGCCTGAGACCAAGGACAACAACTTTACCTGGAAGGATTTCCAGGAGCGCAACAACTCTGAGTTGGTTGCCGTTTACGGTAACTTCGTAAACCGTGCCCTCCAGCTCACCAAGAAGTATTGGGGCGGCGTAGTTCCTGCCTGTGGTGAATTGCAGGAGGTAGATGAGAAGGCTATCGCTGAGTTCAAGGACGTGAAGGAGAAGGTAGAGCAGTATCTCAACGTATTCAAGTTCCGTGAGGCTCAGAAAGAGGCTATGAACCTGGCTCGTATCGGT
Source organism: Segatella copri (assembly GCA_959596915.1). Taxonomy (GTDB): domain Bacteria; phylum Bacteroidota; class Bacteroidia; order Bacteroidales; family Bacteroidaceae; genus Prevotella; species Prevotella copri_N. Next base: position 1,573 of record CAUFXJ010000022.1, on the reverse strand, counting down.
AACCGATACATCACAGAGTGTGAGCCTTGGAAGGTTTGGAAGACCGATCCTAAGCGTGTGGAGACCATCCTGAACATCTCCCTGCAGTTGGTTGCCAACCTCGCTATCGCCTTCGAGCCATTCTTGCCTTTCTCTTCAGAGAAACTCCGCAAGATGATCAATATGCCTAACTTCGAGTGGACTCAGCTCGGCAGTACAGATTTGCTCAAGGCTGGTACCCAGCTCGGTGAGCCAGAATTGCTCTTTGAGAAGATTGAGGATGAGGTAATCGAAAGACAGCTCCAGAAGCTCGCTGACACCAAGAAGGCTAACGAGGAAGCTTCTTATCAGGCTGCTCCTATCAAGCCAGAGGTTAGTTTCGATGATTTCGAGAAACTCGATATCCGCGTAGGTCACATTCTGAACTGCGAGAAGGTAAAGAAGTCTAAGAAACTCCTGAAGTTCACCATCGACGATGGTTCTGGCGTAGAGCGCACCATCTGCTCAGGTATCGCAGCTTACTACGAGCCAGAGCAGCTGATCGGCAAGGACGTATTGTTCGTAGCCAACTTTGCTCCTCGCAAGATGATGGGCATCGAAAGTCAGGGCATGATTCTGAGTGCAGTCAACTTCGACGGCTCATTGAACGTAACTTCTCTCCTTGGCAAGGTTAAGCCAGGAAGCCAGGTTGGATAAAGAATCATAGAATCATCTGATTATCAGATAAGGTAAAAGCCTCAAATCCTTTGCGGATTTGAGGCTTTTCTTATTTCTATCCAAATATTCTTTTATAATGTAAAACGATAACCCACGGTAAAGGTCAGAGCCTTGTTCTTACAGTTATCCCAATCGCCCTTGCCAGCCTTGGTCAGGCTCACGTTGTAACGGGCATCCAGAATCACGTTCATATATTCATAGCTCAAGCCCAAAGGGATGGCTACATCCATCTTCTTGGCAGGCCAAGTAGCTTCGGTTTCCTGCATATCCTTGTATGTAATAGACCCGTTCTTGTCCTTCTGAAGGTCGGTTTCCTCTCTTTTCACCTTGCCGTCACCACAAAGGAATCCCACCTGAACGCCTGCATTCACCGACAAGCCCTCTACAAGATAGGCTTTCAGCATGAGCGGTACCTGGATATAATCGAGGTTCACATGATGATTCTTAATACCTGTATATTCCCCTTTTTCAGCATTCTCAGTCAACTCACAGTCAGGGAAACGCATACCCTGTCGGGCATAATAAGCACCCAGCGTAACACCCAGGCTCTTATTTATGCGATATTCCACATCTGCGCCACCCATGAATCCTGCCTGATACTTAGACTCTAGCGAGGTTCCATCCAAAGTTTCCAGAGTCAACCCGCTCCAGTTAGCCAAAGTTACACCGATACGGGGAATTACCGAGAATCTGCCTACCGGATTCTCCACTTCTTGTGCCTTTGCTCCCACAACAGCAAGCAGCAGCACCATCATTATAACTATTTTCTTTTTCATTTCCACAACAGTTTGTATATCATAATAACAAGGAACAAGGGATAATATTGCATCCTACAGCCATTTTTCTCCATGAAAGACCTGTTCTCGTAAAGTGTTAA
>CAUFXJ010000021.1:0-55883 GCA_959596915.1 Segatella copri | reverse complement strand
GTATAACTTTTTTACTGGGGGGAAGCCTAATTCCAAGTTTGTGCCAAAACTTGGTTTCATCAACTCGAAAATCGAGGACTAACGTGCGGCAAGCCGTTGATGATATTAGGCTTAGGGATGGCATCCCTAAGAACCCTGTCCCCCCAGTTCGTAGATAAAAATAAAACATGGCAAAACAAGTAATGGATATTCAGCCAGGAATAGGTATGACTCTATCACAGAGTAACGAGCACCTACGAGTGGCAGTAAATGGAGCATTCACAAGTCGGTTCTCTTATAATGTAGATCCGACACGTGACAAGTTGAATTTTGAAATAAAGAATGGTGAGGTTGTCCCTGTGGATAAACATATATCTATTCCGAGAAGAATAGAGACAATATTATGGCAGCGTGGCATCAAAGACCCAAACAAAGAGATGCTTAAAAAGGGTAAAGAACCAAATCGTAGAACTGTAGCGAACTTTATTTTGGGTGGTTCCAGAGACCAAATGCATCGTTTGGCATTCGGAAATCAAGAAGTAAACTTGGAGCATGGAGCGAATAACTCAGCTATCAAGAGAATGCCGGAAATAGAAAACTGGGCTAAGGATATGTACCGATTCATGAGTGATAGATTTGGAGAGAAAAACATTGCTGCATTTGTGGTACATTTAGACGAAACCAATCCACATATACATTGTACAGTTCTTCCTATCACAAAAGACGAAAAATTATCTTGGAGAAAGGTCATGGTTGGTGAAAACAACTCTAAGTTTGAATATCAAAAAAGAACGACCGAACTTCATAATGCCATAGCAGAAATCAATGCAAAGTATGGGTTGGAACGTGGAGAGCCAATAGCTGAAACAGGTGCAAAACATCGTTCAACAGCAGAATATCACGAAGCTTTAAGAAAGGAATTGAAGGAGCAAAACAAAAGACTCTTTGATACTAAGATTGTTCTTGATGATGCTATCGAGAAGAATGAGGAAACCATCAAAGAACAGAAGCAGACCATTGATTCTTTGAATAAGGAAATCAAACATGCCTCTGCAAGAGTCAAGGGATTGAGTACGATGATAGAGCATCTGGAGACCTATAAGGAAGACCTGGAGAAGGAAATTGCGAAGTTGAAGGCTGACCGTGATTCTGGTAAGATCTCAGCTGAGGAAGCTGCCCGAAAGATGGATGCCATCACTAAGAACCTTGAAGATGTCAAGGCTCAGATTCTTGACAAGGAAAGCAAGCTTAGTGTGGCACAGGCAAAGCTCGACAGTTTGAATGCGCAGACCTCAAAAACGGAAACTCGCTACCAAGAGGTGAAGACGAAACTTCAAACAGCACAGCCTGAGTATAACAAGAATGCCATGCAGGAAATGGAGGCGTTTGGTTACAATCTCGCTGCTTTCGATGCAATGAAGAGGATGGAGAAATACAACGAAATGACAGCAAATATATCTTCTGATGAAAGAAGAATACTTGACAAATACAACTCTGTTCTTTTGGATGATTCTATCTTCGAGCAGATGGCAGAGAATGCCACTGAAATTACGACAGTAGCCACTGCTCTGTTCTTGGGTTATCTTGATAAGGCTACAGCTATTGCAGAGTCTCATGGAGGAGGTGGTGGTCCTGGCACTGGCTGGGGAAAGAAAGACGATGAAGACGAACTCGCCTTCAAACGTAGATGTATGCTTATGGCTATGCACATGATGAGACCGCAGAACAAGGTGAAGAGAAAAAGGTAAGCAATATAGTAATATAGTAATATGTATTGTTGTCTATAAGTATTCTTCACTTTACTTGAATATATATAGCTTAATATATAACAATAAAGATAGTGTTATTGCAGACAATATATATAGTTTGCTTTACTTAAATACATATAGTTGTATTGTTGTAAATATGACAATACAACTATATGTATTGCAGACAATATAGCAATATAAATATATGTATTATTAAAAGGTAAATAGTTATGACAGACATAAAGACAATAAAGCACTTATCTAAAGTGGTAAGTGTAGCTAAGAATACAGGTATTGATGCCCTCATTGTTAGTTATAACATGATGGTCAATACTGGGAAAGGAGGAGAAGCATGAAAGAAGACATTTCACCATCTATGCTTGCCTTCGACTACGGCAAGTTGGCAATTGAGATTAATGTTGGCATAGTAGTGGTTTACAATCGTAAACTGCTACTTATTCCAAACTTATTGATCAACTCCAACAAGTTTGGAATCAAGCTGACAGGAGAGACGTTACTAAACCTATGTGAAGATATTGGTGAAACATGCTGTAATGATGGTACCATTATAGGGTTTACGACATTGACAGAAAAATAATTGTTCATATAATACTATTATGAGAAAAATAAGAAAAGGAAGACAGTCATTAAGAAAGGCACTGGAAGTGCCAAATGAAATATTTCGACAGGCAGTTAACTTGACTGAGGCAGAAAGATACAAATATATCAGTCTGGAGTGCGCAACAGTCATCGTAAGACTGATCAAGGAACTTCGTATAAAGCAAGGTGGAGGTCTTAGAGTAAACTTCGATTGTATTGATATGAAGGATTATAAGTATTTTGGTTTTAGCACAAGAAATAGGCAGCTCGAAAATTGCCATTTCTTGATTGAAGCGAAAAGATACACATTCTTTCTGTCAGTAGATAACAAAAATAGTTACGGAGTCCAGAATGATGACTATCTACGAATATTAGCTATATACTCTGTACTTCATCGTATGTATAAGAAACGCAACAAGCGAGAAGCCCGAAATCTTTTTTGTTGGAAGAAGAGAAAGTGATGTTTGTGTCTTATGATATAATTGTATCTATAACTCTGTTTTCGTTTCTTGTGTTCAACCTCAATTTTTCAGTATAGGTTGTACCGTTAACCATCACCGCCAACTTTTTAACGTGCAAAGGTATGGCATCCCAGGCAGACACCAAACACCAGTCGATGCTCTCCCTATCGGCGAAGATTTTTTGCAGCAGACTTCCGCAATCAGAGATTGGGTATTCTACAAAAATTCTCTACCGATTGTTTGGCTTACTGCCTTATTGGGCTGCCATCTTCTAAAGCACGTAAAAAGGCTTAGGTGATGACGGTTATGCCGGAATGATTCTAAAAAAAATCTCGGATTGAACGAAACGGAAAGTCCTTAAAAAGGCAGATGAATCAGGAAATCCAGAATAATTTTATTGTTGAACCCTTTAAAGCAAGTTTGATTATGGAAAGAAAGAATGATATTCCATTTGAGCATCAGATGATGTTTGTTCTGAGACGTTATGATTCTGTAATGGCTGAGAATATTGAGCTGCGTAAGGAAATAGAGGAACTTACAGAAGCTCTTGAGGAACTTGGAGGAAATAATGAACGTAAATCTTTGAAAAAGCGTATAAAGAAGCTATCAGAGAAGAATGAGAGTCTTAAACAGAAGCTTTCTGAAAAGAACAATCAATACGATGAAGTATATCGCTTGTACAAGATGGTCTCAAAGAAGAAAAACGTTCTTAAAAATACGTTACTGTATGTAAAGGCACATATTAATAAGATGCTTGCACTTGTTGATGTTCCTGCTTTGAAACTGTTGTCACAGCGTATTGCCAAGGATGTAAATTTGGTTGAACATACCAATTGTGTGTATGAAGAAGTACAATAAAGAAATGCTTATTGTATCTTTCAAATGAGAATAATTAAAATATATCGATATGACAAATGAAGAAATTAAGCAGCACTTGGAAAGAGTGGTGAAAACTGCTAAAGATATTGCAACAAAGACTTGTAGTCAGCAATGGGAGAACTACAAGCAAAGTAGAGTAGAGAATGGAGAACGCCCAATTCCGAAAGAGATGGAAGAAAGCATTCGGGATGTCTTCACCTTTGCATATGCTACAGGTATTGCTACAGGTGTTGAGGACACCATTGTTAGTTATAATATTATGTTCAATACCGGGAAAGGAGGAGAAGCATGAAAAGACGTATGACTAATAAGATAGAAAACTATAAAATCCTGCCTAAGCGACTTATCAATAAGTATATGTCTCTTGGTTTTGAACAAGGTTACTTTAGTGTCTCTATAGAATTTAAAGGTTGTATCAAAGTGTATGTTCGTGATGTGTGGGGTAGAATACTCATTTATAGCCTAAACTATTCAGATGGCAAGTGTGAGCATTCTCATGGCTACAAGATGTGGAATGATGATGTTTTGTACCATGTTTACAAAGGAATGAAATATGATGGTAAATAATAAGATTTTAGAATATAATCATGATAAGGTTATTGTTGAAGAAAATGATGATAGTTATGTCATAGACTTCCAAAGAGGTTTAGGTGAGGTTTCATACTCTAAAAAAGATTGGACTCTTACCAGAGCCTTGTATCATCAATCTATTCAAAACTACAAAAAGGAAATAGAAGAAGATTTATACGAATGGTAATTTATAATCTTTAAAATGATATACAATGTATAAGGTAAAAATATTTTTTGGTTCATTCTATGGGGATTGGTTTGAAAATGATTTCTTGGAGGATATGGATTGGTCAGATATATCAGTCGCAGAATGTATGATAGAAGCTCATTTCCCCGTAGTTCCTGCCCATGGCAGTTTTGTTGATGTAAGTAGTCTCCGTTCACAGATTTATAAAGGATGGAAAAAATATGTTGATGAAGGAGGTTATTTGTCAGATGTGATAGATGGGGTTAGATGCAAATTCAAAATTCCACGACAAATTTCAAATGCAGATATTTTTAAAGAAATGGTATTTGGAGGTAATTATTTACAAGATTTTATCTCCTATAAAAAATATATGGTCGGTACTGATGAAGATGAAGATGTCTTTTATGGAGTATGTCTAACACCTAATACAGACTATATTAAAATAGAAATTTACTGATAATACTCGCTATATAATTGTTTAAGGGATGCTCGATTAGCAGCATCCCTTAAACACTCTCATTTAATGGTGAAGTCAAAGACTTTCTTGCTACCTGAGTTCTTCATCCCATTACTGGTATTGCCTTGCTTATTGTTGTAAGTAAGACAGTATTCTCCAGGCTGTCCTTCTACTGTCAAGTCATAAACGTTATCAGAAACTTTTTTCACTTCTAATTTTACAGATTTATCTTCTTTGGCACCTTCAATCCTGTTGGAATGAACAACAGCACTGGTCATTTGTCTGCCTTTTCCTACAGACTTAAATTTTACCACAAAGAAATCGTCTATGCTATAGTCACTGGAGAACATATCATAATACTCAGAGATACTATTTCTATCATGCGTGAAATAAATGCGAAAAGTAGCCTTGCCACCTGCAAAAGCATAAGGCGAAGTCTTACCTTCGAACGTGATAAGTTCCTTGTCTTTAAACGGATTGATATATCCAGTTCTTTCTATTTCTTTGAAGTCTATATGCTTCATAGCAACAAGACTGTTATCTATGTTAGCATAGATACCAACAGAATCCATTCTGAGCTTACTAAGAGCTGTTTGATTGAAGTCTATACCGGCTTTAGCAAATGAAGCTTTCTGCTCTTCATAAGTCTTTCGTCTGGCATCATTAAAGCCTCGGATGTATTCTTCCGATTTCCCTTCTAATGGGTCTATTGTAGAATCGTCATCATCATCATCAACATCCTCGTCATCATCTGATTCGTGTTTAGGGAGAATCTTGCTGATGTCTGTTACACCGCCCTTAATCAAAGCCTTGGCTTTTTCTCTTGCTTGCTCAATAGGAGTCTGAGCCATCATGAATGTGCTTGCAGATACAAGCAACATTGTTAACATAACTATCTTTTTCATATATATAACTTTTTAGAATAGAGTGCAAAGTTAATGCTTTTATTAAGAAAATAAGCAATATCTGCAATTTTTTATATATAATTAAACGAAGAGAGGAAACACTTCCAAGAAACGCTTCCTCTCTTTTTCTTATAGTTATGATGCTTTTTGTTGTTGGGTTTTCTCTGTTTGATGAAATTCCCTTTGAATAACTTTTATCATATTCTTCACTTCCTGATCTATCTTATTGAAATTGTTATATAAGATACGTTCCTTTGCATCTACAGAACCAAAATCATAGAATTTAGGTAAAGGAAAATTCTTATAATCCTCTTCCTCTGCCTTTATTTCATCCATATTAAAGTTGGTTTTGCAGAAGAACTTAGAAGTTTTGAACTCTTCCGCCTTTTGAATGTCCATAGCACCTTTGCGACCAGTCTTTGTAACAGTAAAATCTCTTGCTGTCTGACCGCATATCCAACCAGATGCCATGTCGGAAATCTTAGATGCTGGAACAAGACTATCCAAGTTTTCATTAAGATTGATGGAAGTCCTGTCACGGTCAATGGTGATTCCTTTCTTTAGCTGAACCACTTTACCAAATATATCTCCAGATAGCCAATCGAGAGTGTCCTTGCTACGAGCAGAACCGCTGATTACATTGCCAACAGTAGTGATAATTTTGTCTTTACCAACCTTACCATAGTCAGCCTCCAACTGAGGCAATTCCTGAAAGCCTAATGTTACTGCAACCTTGTTGCTTCGAGCAGTACCAATCAATCTATCTATTTTATGGAAATACAAAGTTGGTAACTCGTCAACAATAATACTTACAGGTACATTTTTACCCTGACCGCTGTTCACACGTGTCACAAGGCGGTTCAATATAAGGGCATTCAATGCACCGATGATACTCTCCATTTCCGGGTCATTAGCAATAAGAAGATAACTTGGATTCTTAGGATCACTGACTTTTAAATCAAAGTCATCGCCAGAGAATACCCAATATGCCTCTTTCGTTGCAAGACGTGATGTTTGAACACGAAGTGTACCAATCATACCTTCCAACTGTTCCATAGCGTTATTCTTCTTCGCTGTCATGAACGGAGCCATCAGAGGATAAACCTCAGGGTCTGTTTCTAAAACTTCAAATATCTCAGAATAATCTCTATTCAAGAACGACAGTACATGAGGCATATCCGAATATTTGCCTTTCCAATAAGCAGGTTCAACAATGTGTTCCTTCTCACCAAGATGACCTTTTGCAAATACACGTCCAGTAAGTCGCTTATGGTGGGTCTCTGGGTCTTCGCTATACTCTGCATCCAGTTCATGACCATGTTCATCGTATGGCTTCTTTCCATAGTTGACAAAGAAATAAATGCAAGCGGCAAGGAAGTTTGTTGCAGATGTTTGGAAGAACTGGTCACTGCCACCGCCACTTCCTTTCTGTCCTTTCTGCAAAGATTCAATCAGTGTCTCAGCAGTTTCCTGGGCTGCCGCCAAATTACTGATGTATTTCTGCTGTATAGGGTTGACACGTCTTGAATATTCAACATTCACGAAGTTGATGATATTAAACCTGCATCCTTTTGGCGTTTTACCTTGCTGTTGGTTCTTCTTGTAATGATAATAAAGCTTTGTAGCCAAAGTTGGAAATTTATAGTCGTACACGACCATGGCAAAGCCTTTGGCACTATGCTGTCTGATGTATGGTTCTATGACAGAGAATGTCTTACCACTACCAGGAGTACCCACAACCCAAGTTCCACGGAAAGGGTTAATGATATTAATCCATCCCTTACGGAATCTTCCTTTATAATAGTAACGCATCGGTATATTAACAGAATACTTGTTGTCAACGTATTCTTCTGTCTGCTCAAAACTCTCATTCTCGAAGTTGAATCTATCTTTAAGCATTCCATCCTTAAAATATTTTGAGACATTATCAAGTGCGATATGTATCAATATGGTTCCTATCAAAGATGCTACCATATAAAGCCAAATGTTGGTTCTCAGCAACCAAACTCTGGTTTTCCAATCACAGCTATAAAGAAAAACAGAAACTGTTACCAAAACGAGTCCGATGGAGATAGGCCAGAAAACCATCTTTCTCGCATCGAACTCTATCTGTTTCTTGTTTTTAGTACCTATACAGGTGATGATTACCAACATTACTGTAACAATCTTGCTATATGGCAGAAACTGATACATGGATAGCCGCCCAAGTCGGCTATGTACGTTGGTGATAACGCCGCCCAAGAAATCCAAAGCTGTTGGGTCAAGCGCATACATAAAAAATTCGAGCAACAAAGATACATAGATTGTCGCTCGGAAAAGGGTGTATGTTCCCTGTAGTTCTTTTGACTCTTCCATTATTTTGTATTCATTTTATTCGCTGTTCTTGCTTTATTTATCCATCCTCTTTTACAGTCAGCAACAATAGCTTTCATAGACCGTGTTCCTCTTGGTGTTCCACGAAGCTCGTACCAAGAATCCAACAAAGATGTATAGCGGATTAATCTGTTCATCCTTCTTAGCTTAAAGTTCAACTTTACCAATGTATTGTTGATATTGGCTATGACTTGAATCCTTTGATGTTCCGTAAGCTTAGGGTTCTTTCCTTTCGATGATCCAAGCGGTAGAATCTGCTTTACATCGGCTGCTATCTGAATGCCGTCATCAATGACATCTTTGTAGATATTATTCTTCTTCTGTGACAAAGCTACAGCCAGTACGTTAGCTGGACATGATACACCGACAGATTTTAACTCTTTGAGATTTTTAAGAGTTTGGTCAACCTGGTAATATATGCCGTAAATGCTTGCAGCTAAAGTAAGCATATCACCAAAACTGGATAGATAGTTATCAAACTCTCTTTGAAAGTTTGTTACTTTTTCTGTCTGGTCTGAGATATACATGTGCCCAGTTAGGTTAAGTGACATTACTTCATCTTGTGATTTCAGAGCTTTTTTTGCCTTCTTAGCATAATCAAGGAACAATCCTGCACGCACTACGTCTTCTCCAGCATAAGCATTTAATGGAAGGAAAGACATCAGTCCTGCCAATACTATCATATAAAAGAATTTATTTACCATCCCCATGATTTACTGTTCTGTTTAAGTTTATAATATCTTGCAACAGAAGTTGCTGCTCGGCGCATTCTGTTTCTTGCTTCAAGGGCAAGCATACCATTTGACTTGTCTATTTTGCCTGCAATGGCACGATTCCAAACATCCTCAAAGCTGAACACAGATATAGATACAGCCAATCTTCTTAACTTGGAATTGAGTTGTTCAAGCTCACGCTCCAAATTCCATATTAATTGTGTTCTTTCTGCACCGTTCAGCATATTTTTATCTGTACCTTTAGCACATACTTTTTTTAAAGAACGAAATGTCTTTATAAATTGAATTGCTGTCTCCATATACAGATTGTTCATAGACATTGTGGCAAAGACACCTTGTGGATTAATTTTCTTTGCAGCAGAAACTTCCCATAAGGCATTTAAGGTCTGAACACCTTCTAAGTAAAGTTGACAGCAAGCAACTGTTCTTTTGGCGTAACCAGATGCTTCTTTTAGATAAGCATTATACTGTTGCTCCCAATTTCTTATCTTTGCAGTGGTTCCAGATAGCTCTGCTTGAATACCTGCTTCCTTCTTTCGATAATTTGTTTGAGCTGTAATCTTACTAAGAATATTGTCCTCGCCTTTCTTTATAGCAAGATATTGACCAGGATTAGAGGTAGTACCACTTATTTGTCCACGGCATACAGCAGTGGATAACACTATAACAAGCCAGAACATAACAGCTCTAACATCTATTAGTAATCTCATATATCCCCTTTCTTCTTTTATTAAATTCAACTCTCATCCTTATTTCAGACACTACATCGTCAGTTTCTTTAATACCTATCATGTTGACCACTGAATTGTTTCTATCACCTGAATAAATGGTGACGGTTTTCAATCCAAATATCTGTTGTGGCAACGAACGATGTTGCTTGTAGTCCACAACACGATACAACTCAACATAATCTGTTGAGTGTGATAATACTCCATGAAGTATTATTATTTGTTCCGATGTTATAACGTATTCTGTACGCAACAATGATAGCAACTTACAGAACAGATATATAACCAAAAAAAATGCGGCATAGATAAAATATTCGTGCCACATAAACTTGCCAAATACATATATCCAAAAAGCGGCAATGCTTAGGCAGATGGCAGGAAACTCATTAATGACGTATTGTAATACATGGGGTCTCAATGCCACCGTCTGAAATATTTGAATAGAGTTATTATTCATACCTTATTATATTAAATATAAAGAGAAAAGAAGTATGGGTTAAACGCCCATACCTCTACCTTCTCCATGTCCACGGTCTTCGCCTATCTCTGCTGCATAACTTGCAGCGGCAACTGCTTCTGGCGATACAACACCTGGTTTAGAAAATACAGCCCTTGACTCATAGAAGTCGGGTTTTGGTCTTGGTGGGGCAGCCATCGAAAGACCAGCAGCAACATCCAATCCGGTAGTAACGGCAGCAAGAATAGCCGCACCTAAGTTGAAGCCATGTCCTGGCTTAGTCTTCATTTCCACCTCAGGGAATATTTTATCAAAGAGTTTCATTCTCTGATAGTCATTCACGGCAAGGAACTTATTGAAGTCTTTCTGATTAATCTCGTGTGAAATTACATTTCCGTCAATGACTGCGGACATCTTATATTTACCCTCGATAACCTTACCTTGCTCATCCTTCAATCTTTCCACAGAAATATCACCAATAGTTGTAGCACGACCATGTTCGCCACTACGTTTCCATTCCTTGCTTTCTTTGAGATTATTCAAAGACTCTCCGTTTACCCCAGCATCACCCATAAGGTTAATCTTTGCGGCATTACGTAAGTCATTGAGATTAATGGCTTCGTTACCATAATGAACAACCTTGCCTTCTGTTACAGAAGGCTTCTCTCTATGAGCTGAAACTAAATCCTCAGACAGTACTTTTTCTTTTCCAACCGTCTTAACAACTTCGGTGCCAATTCCTGCTTTATGTAAATCATCTATAATATTGCTGCTGATAGTGGCATTATTGTTGAAAGACTGCTGACGCATATCTTGATGAAGGCTGCTCGTTGGAACAATCTGCATCTTCTGCTTGTTCTCATCCGTAAAAGGAATAAGAGTGGTCAACATCTTGGCACGATTCTCATCAGTTCCATTCTTGAAAGCATTGTATTGTGCCTCTGATATCTTAAATGACCACATTCCTGCATCCTTATCGGTACGGACATTTATCTGATAATTCCCAGAGATTTGGTCTTTCCATGCCATAGCTCCAGTAATGGCAGCGGAAGTATTTGCATTTACAAGACTATAATCGCCCTTCATTGTGACAACCCCCTCAGCTTGGTCAATTCCTTTTGATCTAACAGCATCTTGCATCTGACCATTTGATGCACTCTTTATCTTCACTTCATCAAAGACTTTATCAAATAGCTTCAAGCGATACTCGTCATCGTAGTTGATAAACTTCAGATAGTCATCTTTACTAATCTCGTGACTCATCAACTGATTGTTTATTACCGCTGTCATACGGAATGTTGTCTTCTGACCGTCATTCGTAGGGTAGGCTTGTATCTCTCCCACAGAAACGGCACGACCATCTTTGACTGGTAGATAGAACCCTTGGCTTGCATCCAAACTTCTACCATCTACAACACCAATACTATTCCATTTGTCTATATAGCCAGTCTTGTAATCTTGACGCATATTCTTCATGTCAATGTCAATGACATCGATGTTCTTGGCATAGGATGCTGCTTGTTGCTGCCCTAAGTTCAACTCCTGTTCAATCTCTGGTTTCAACTTAATATTGATGTAGTCCTTGCTTTGAAGATGCTCTTTGGTTATCTTCTCTGCAAAGTCTTTTGAAATGACATTGTTGATAACATCAAGTCGTTCACTTATATTAGGAGCAGTCTTGTTATGAACCATCTTGTGCTTACCCTCGCCAGAAGTGAATCTCAGCTTGTCATTGAGGATTTTTTTCAATTGTTCATCAGTCAACGCATATTGTAAATCCTTGTTGATACCGTCACACTTGATTGTAAGAGTTTTCTTCTCTTTATCGATAACGATGCCATGAGAAGAGAGAACCTTGTTAAATCCTTCACCACTAAAGGTTAGTTCTGCACTGTAGCTATTAAGATATTCTCTCAAGGTCAACGCCTGTCCTTTTGGGCGAACCAACTGTTTTGGTTTAGCATCAATCTTCATGTTAGCCAAAGAATCCTGCTGCTGGTTTCCTTTGTCATAAAAGCCGTAATCGCCAGTCTTCAATTCTCCAGGCTTTAGTCTGCCATCAGGTCTATCCATCACAACAGGTGCACTACTTGCGAAGAAAGGACGGTCATCTATTCTTCTTGCATGATAACCATGTCTTCCAAACGCTCTGAATCCATCCAAGAAACTATCAAAACGTCCGTATCTTGCACCTTCAAAAGGGTGGAATGGGCGTTCTCCTCTATATCCATATTCTCCAGGATTAAGTCGATGTCCATTTAAACCCATATTTACTGGGCTATTTGCATTGCGTGCAGCAACCCAAGAACCAGGAATATAATAGTCATTTCTCACAATTGATACAAAAGTTTCGTAAGCCTTTTTATCCCATACGTTATTTCCGCCATTCCTTAATGCCTCCAATTGAGCATCATTGAGTGTATAACGTCGAGGTGTTGATGTGTTGTGAGCCATTGTTACCAACTGATATTCACCTGTTTGGGTCATTGCAATCTGTGCTTGCATGCCATTGGCATTAAGCGTGTTTTGGAGCTGAGGAGCTATGTCCAATGCTCTTGGATTTGTATTTTTTCTTACTGACATATTCGTTATTGTTTATTAGATATTATTTCTTGCTACCCATAATTCTGAGTATATAAATAAAGAGGTTGACGAAATCAAGATACAATTCTAAAGCTCCTAATAGTGCTATCTTTTGACTATGTTCGTCAACTCCATATTGGGATTCTTCTATAAGAATCTTTTTTATTTTCTGAGAATCCCATGCTGTCAGTCCAATAAAAATTATTACTGCCGCATAGCTTATCATTAAGTCAAATCCACTGCTTTTGCAGAAAAGATTGACTATTGTAGCTATAACTAAGCCGATTAATGCGAAAAACAGTAATTTTCCAATTGAAGACAAGTCCTTCTTGGTAGTATAGCCATATAAGGACATTATTCCGAAGGTTCCTGCTGTTATAAAGAAAGCCTTTGCAATGCTTGCCTCTTGATATACCAGCAGCGTAAATGACAGGGTCACGCCATTAAGCAAAGAGTATAGAATGAATAGGATAGTGGCTTGTGTCAAGCCAAGTTTTCTAATTCTACTACTGATGATAAATACCAATGCTATTTCTGTACCACATATTCCAAATACCATCAATGGATGTTCAAACATTGCAGACATCAATGATACTGATTGAGCTACAGAATAAGCTGTAAATCCTGTTATTAAAAGGGCAAGTGTCATCCAAAGATAAACCTTACCCATAAGAATAGAGAAAGACTTTTGCAAGTCCTTCTCATATATAATTCCAGAGCTTTCCTGTTTTGGATAGATGCTATTAAACAATTCTTTTTCAGTCATAACTTTACATATTATAATTAGTCTTTCTTATACACTATAACACAAGTGTGTCGATTAGCAGTGTAAGGCTTGTAGAGATTGATACCGCCTTGGCTTACACCAATCATTTTTTCCTTTGGCACACCTGCTTTGGCAAGGAGTTTAGCTATATATTTTGCTCTTTTGATACTCAGCTTGCGGTTTATTTTTG
Organism: Segatella copri; assembly: GCA_959596915.1. Taxonomy (GTDB): domain Bacteria; phylum Bacteroidota; class Bacteroidia; order Bacteroidales; family Bacteroidaceae; genus Prevotella; species Prevotella copri_N. The sequence continues at coordinate 42,266 of CAUFXJ010000021.1, read as the reverse complement.
GTGTTCCTGTTTTACTATCAGCGGCTCCCACAATTCTTAGATTGAGATCGAACTCATTTACTGCTCCTGCAATCTCTTTGATATTTACCAACTGCTGCTTGTCAATAAGTTCAGTTGAGTTAATCTTGAAGAAGAACAATATTGGTGCGTCAAACTTGGCAAGTCGCTCGTCAACTGTTGTTTCACCGTTGTTCATTCGCTCTCTAAGTCTTCGCAAGCCTTCATAATCATTGCGAGGAAATGGTGTGAGGTCTGTAACATCTTGTACTGGTAACATACCAACACACTTTGATGACTTCTTTTCCCATCCGAGTTTGCCAATGCCTACAGTCAAGCCGATGCTTGCTTGAAACAAATTGTCACCAAAATGCTTGTCCTTGCCAGCTCCATCAAAGGTTTGGAATGTGCTCGTTCCTCCAAGTTCAGCAGACAAACTGACTCTATTTGACATTCTATAGCTTCCAATCACACCATAGCTAATGGCAAATGGCTTGTTGTGTAAATCGCTGTTTCTTATGATACCTGCACCAACATAGGGAATGACGTTCCACTTTGGAAGATGGGTATAGGTGGTTCTGTAGAACGAAGAAATATTCAACATCAAATCACCATGATAATTCTGATAACTTACAGATTCCTTGTCAAAATTGGCAAACTGAAAACCCTGGTACACAACACGTGTTCCGAAGAAACGAGAGTGCCATTTACCAAGACTAAACACCATGGTGTATTTTGTCTTGTCATAGAAGTCTCCGCATCCCTTTGGCGCACCAAGAAAAGTGGATGTACCAGCCTGCACAGAGGCAAACCAGTTGTCTCCGATACCTGATAGATGGAAACGTGTGTTTCCATCAGAAATAGATGGCTGCTGTTGAAGATTGTGGTTGGTTGCTGACATAGGCATTGAAGAACCTGTAGTTCTTGCATAGTTCTTTTCGTCATCACCATAAACCACCTGTGCCTTAGCTGCCGTTGTTGTAAGGCATAAAGCCAGCATCATTAAAGTTTTTGCTTTCATTATTTTCTTTTTATTATTTATAAATACTACATTTTTTCAGCTAAATCGTCATACAGATATAGCTTATGTTTCATTATTATACGCTCACATTTTTCAACATAATCGCTTCTGGTTGCATAACCCGAAGCTTTTATAGCCAAAAGCCAATGATGAAAGTCTTTGCTGCCATATCTCCAACATCGTGCGTAACGGTCACTCATAAGAAGGCGTGAATGGTATTCAACGCTTTCCTCTGGCGAGTTGAAATTGCAAAACTTTTCGTTCGGACGATCATCATTATGTACACTATATGGCAAACCTTCCCTCAACCATCGGCTGTTAGCTTTGATTCCGAAGAAGTTGTAACCTGCTTGTGCAAGATTGCTGTTTCCCCATCCGCTTTCAAATGCCATCTGAGCAAGAATAACAGAAGATGGAATGCCATACTTGCGCTGCTGCCGCATTGCAATACTTGCATATTCCTTGAAGAACTCTGTTGGAGTCATTATCTTCTTCTCGTCCAAATGCAGAGCTTTGACGGCTTTCTTCTTAGTATCTCGTATATATACCAGCAGGTTATATGGGTCTTGAAGTTTTCCTCTAAGTCGGCTTGTTATATGAAGATGTGGTCCAGTACTTCGCCCGGTAGTGCCGCTGAGACCTACTGGTTCCCCGGCATATATCTTCATACCCTTCTCAACCCAAATCTCCGACAAATGGCAGTAACTAACGGTATAATCACCAAATTGCATGATTACATATTTTCCCGAACCTCTGTCATAGCCAGTTGCCTTTACATAGCCATCGAACATGGCAAGCACTTCTTCATAACGTGCTGCCAAATCAAGACCTCCATGTTGCCTGGTGTGACCGTTGAAAGGGTCAGCACGTGTTCCGTAGAATGAATTTATTCTTATTGTCTTCAGCGGAAAGCTAACACTTAGATACTTGTCAATCCAATAATCTTTTATGTCATCCTCAGTTATTGCTAATGAGGATTGTACTCCCATACTGCATAAAAATAAAAGCAATAATAGAACAATAATCTTTTTCATTGATATACCTTTTTATTAAGCTGCAAAAATACAATAATAGATACAAGGAATAGTTCTAAAAAAAATAAATGTTTTATATTAACATTAATAATATAAATTAAGCCTATTCTTATACATTTTATATTTAAAATGTTAATATAGGAGATATATTTGTTTTTTAACACGTTCATTAAAGAAAAGCCTTAATTTTGCATCCACAACAAAATAAATAAAAAGAAACATGAGGAAATTTACAGAAAACGAGATTCCTTACGAGGATTTTGAGCGTATGGGATTCTCACAAGAAATGATAGATGACCTTCCTGAGGCAATTATGAACAGACTCTTGTCTGGAGAGAAAACACCTCTGTTGTCATCTTCTAAGAATGACTCTAATGATAATCCAATGAAGGCTACCATTTGGATGAGTAGGGAAGAGAACGGTGTGGTTACAGGCTTTTATCGTCCTTATGATAATGTACGTGACTATTCAGATTTTAGTAAAAGCCAGCAAAAGACACTTCTTAGTGGAGGTGTTGTTTTGACAGAGCTTAAAGGTCAACCGTCTTCTTACTATCAGATGGACGAAGATACTAACCGTATTCTTTCATGCCCTGCGGATTGTCTTATGAACAATTTCAATGGATTGAAAACTAACCTATCGGCTTATATTGACGAGAAGACATTCTCAGAAGGCAAGATACAATCTGTTGTGTCAGATGGTAACGTGATAACAATTGGTATTGATCTTTCAGATTCTAAGGGCTATAGAGTCGTTGAAGGTGATGAACAGAACTGGAAGCAGGAGAAAGAAACTGATAAGTTACCAAAGTACAATTTTGGACTTTATGGCTGTTGGACATTTGATAAGGACAACAACCTATCCTATATACCAGAAGATAGCTATACCAGCTCTTGTAAGCTCATACTTCTTTGCCAACGCTTCGAAAGCGCAATTTGGAGAAATAACCTTTTTCTTAATCATTTCACCGAAGGTATTAAGATATTCATCAACAACCTTCATTCTTCTCAGTTGGCTTTTTGGAAAAACCTCCTGATAAATTTCAAGATTTTCTTTTGTCATATTACTTTTTTTATTAATTTTGCAAAGATAATGGATAAACTTTCGAAAGAATATCCTTAAACTTTCGTGTGCAAAGATAATAAAATTATTAATTGTATATAATAAAACGCTTAATTATATAAGAAACATTAACATAAATAAGGGTATGGATGGACTTGAATTAAAGAAAATCTTAATCGGTAAGGGCTATATGTTGAAAGACATTGCCGCCAAATTAGGAATGACACAACCTAATTTTAGCCAAATAATAAAGGCACAGGATATAAAAACTGGCACATTGGAGAGTATCTGTGATGTACTTGGCGTAAAGATGGATTTCTTCTATGGCGAGACAAAGTATGCTCCTGTTACCAAACAGGAGTCAACCGAAGATGACCAAATGGCAACCGAAGACCTTAGCCAAAAGGTTCAGTATTTGCAAGGTCAGTTGACAGCAATGAAGGAAGCCTACCGTTTCCTTCTTGACAGCCTTTCAACAAACGGCTCGTCTAATACTTTGCGTCAAGCAGCGAACGAGTAAAACATGAGTGTAAAATCATCTATCATGATTTCACTAAAGGTAATAAGAAAAAGTAATATACTATAAATATATATGGAAATGTTTTACATATGTTTCCGATAACTTCACGCATCTCCCATTTACAAAGGATTTTTTGCTGCGGCTCAGGCTGCTGTTGAGGAGTAAATCTCTTCTGAAAGAAGATTGTACGATTAATGATTAGATAATTAGAGGAAAGTGTTTCGTAATGAAGCGCTTTCCTCTTTTTCGTCTTTTTTAGGTTAAATTTCGAAAGAAAATGAGCAAATCATTTGCAAGTTACATTTATTTTCCGTAATTTTGTCGGAAAATAGAGAAATATGGAAGGATTAGTCATGATTTATGCGACGATTACGGTCGTTGCTGGTGCCATGGCACTTTGGCTTCATACAAAATGGGGTAAGAAATTCTTGGAGGATCTCTAATGGTTGGTATTGCTGCAGAATCCTTTGTGTTCTGAACTAATCTTCCCGGCACGCCCTGAAAGGGCAGAAGCTCCTAGCCCAGGGCAACGCCCTGGGTAATAGTTGTATTAGCCCTACGCCCTGTAAGGGCAAAAGCTTTAAAATATAGCTGCTGTATAGAAGCTTTTGCCCTTACAGGGCGTTAGTACCATCTCTATATCGCATACCCAGGGTGTTGCCCTGGGCTAGGAGCTTCTGCCCTTTCAGGGCGTGTGGAGCATACTTGTGAAATTTAGTAAATAATTTAAAGGCTTCAAAAATGAATACATTGGCTTTAACTTTTGCAATATGCTTAGTTCCGGCTACGGCATTTTTGATTTGGCTCTTTACTCCTTGGGGAAAGAAGTGGTCGAAGGAATTGTAGTGATGAAGAAGATAAAATATATATTATGCGCTTGCCTGATGATGGCAAGCTTGGGCATGGAAGCCAAGTCGATGAAGGACTTGCTGGTTTCGATGCCCGATTCTGTTGTGCCTTATCTCAACCACAACCTGCGGTTGGAATTTACTGAGCTGCAGGAGATGGGAGTGAAGGCGGAAGTGAAGAATCTTTTAGGCGAAACGAGTGTGATGGATACGCTGACTGCTGATTTCGCTCAGTTGAGAACGAGTAAGAGCGCTACTTTGCAGATGAAGAAACTGCCATCGGCTAACGGCGATTCGCTGCTTTGCGTGGTGAAAACCTTTGCCGGAGTAGAGAAGGAGAGCGAACTCTATCTCTTTAATCAGGATTGGCAGGAGCAGGATGCCAGCAGGATTTTCGATGGGAAATCTTTGCAGCAACTGGCTTCCGGACTTGTTGCCAAACCCGATACGATGAGCGAGGCTAAGTTTGATGAACTCAAGGGGAAAATTGAACTCAAAATCGTGAGTGCTCTGCTCCTGCAACATGAAAACAGCCTCGTAGTGCGCTTGGCTTTACCTTTCGTGTCTGCTGACGATAAGAAGGCTGTAAATGCATTAAAAGTGCAAAGAAAGTTTAATTGGAATGGTAAAACTTTTAAGGAGAGTTAAATTCTTGAGGTTTTTAGGTATAAACTATTGCAGGTTACAAGATTATTTGTACCTTTGCATCGTGTTTTTCATGGTATTAGATTATTAAGGTTAATAAAAGATTGGTTGTCGTGAGACAATCAATTTTTTTTTGTCCCTATCTGAAGGCATCAGCCCCTTGTCTTACCCATCGGCTGGAGGCCGTTGGTTCAGACCGCAGGGCGATGTTTAGAAGATAACCATTCCGATGATACCGCAGATGAAAAGCAGCAGGATAGGGTTGGTCTTTCTGAATTTTGTGAAGTAGAAAGCAGCCAGAAACAGCACGATGCTTGCTCCGAAGACAAACGGATTGTCGGTTGGTGATCCGAAGTTCTCTTTATTCATCAGGAGAACGGCGGCAGCAGCTATCAGTCCGATGATGGCAGGGCGGAGTCCCGCAAAGATATCCTTTACGATTTTAGAATCCTTGTGCGTAATCAGATAGCGGCTGATGAGAATCATGATGATGAAAGGAAGCCACATGATGGAGAGCGAAGCCAATACCGAACCCAGACAGGCTGCCCAGGTAGGATAGCCGTCGTGAAGGCAGGCGGTATAACCTACGTAGGTGGCACAGTTGATGCCGATAGGTCCCGGTGTAGACTGGCTGATAGCCACAATATCCGTAAACTCAGCATTGGTAAGCCAATGGTTCTTCACTACCGTCTCGTTATGGATGAGCGAAAGCATCGCATATCCGCCACCAAAATTAAATGTACCAATCTTGGTAAATATCAGAAATAACTTTAGAAATAGCATAATCTCTATATTTTTTACCTTTTTATTTTTTTACTTTTTTACCTTTCCATAGAGCCAGCCCAGCACACCGGCTGCGATGATGATGTAGATAGGGGAGATACCGAAAGCTGCAATCAGCAGACAGCAGACAACGGGAATCCAGATGTTGTAGCGGTTGATGTTTGCCGTCTTTGCCATTTTGAAGCAAGGCGCAGCAATGAGCGCTACCACGGCAGGGCGCACACCCATGAAGAACTTACCCACCCAATAATTGTCCTTGAAATGCTGGAAGAACATGGCGATGATGAGAATGGCGATGATAGAAGGCAGGGCTATGCCAATGGCACCCACAATGCCTCCCCAGACTCCCTTCAGCTTATAGCCGATATGACTCGCCATGTCGATGGCGAATATGCCCGGAGTGGTCTGAGCCACTACCATGATATCCATGAACTCCTGCTTGTCCATCCACTTGTTCTTGTCTACAAATTCCTGTTCCATGATCGGTATCATGGCGTAGCCTCCACCTAGCGTGAAAGCCCCGATTTTATTGCACGTGAGGAAAAATTTTACTAACATATCTGTTGTTTCTATATTACTTTTCTCTTATATCTGTTGAAATCGACTGCAAAAATACACATAATTTGTTAAATATGCTAGCTTTCATGCGGATAATCTTCAAAATCGTGTGCTTTTTACCCGAAAATTTGTATCTTTGCAGCTAATATTTTATAATAAAAAGACATTAAACTATGAATCTGAAAGTACGCCTAGCAGTGATGAACTTCCTGGAGTTTGCAGTTTGGGGAGCTTATCTCACGTCTATGGGCAACTATCTCGGCAAGGCTGGGATGGGTGCTGAGATTTCCTGGTTCTATACCATACAGGGAATCGTATCTATTTTTATGCCTACATTGATGGGTATTGTGGCAGATAAGTATATCCAGCCGCAACGTCTTTTGGGCTATTGTCACCTTTTGGCAGGAGCAGCCATGATAGGTCTGTTCGGTATGGGACAGGCTAGTCAGACTCCTAATGAGGCAATGTTTATTGCCGTTTACACCTTTAGCGTGGCTTTCTATATGCCTACATTGGCATTGTCAAATACTTCGGCATTCAGCATATTGAAGAGCAACGGGCTCGATACCGTGAAGGCTTTTCCGCCAATCCGTGTGTTCGGAACCGTGGGCTTCATCCTCACGATGTGGATTGTGAACTGTGCTACCTGGGACAACGGTTCATTCTCGTTCCTGTTGAGCGAGAACGCCCATAAGTTCCAGTATACCCATTATCAGTTCCTGGTATCGGGTGTGCTCAGCATTCTTCTCTTCCTCTATTGCTTCTCATTGCCAGCCTGTCCTATCGTGAAGAAAGAGACAAAGAGCTGGGTAGAGACATGGGGCTTCGATGCCTTCAAACTCTTCAAGAGCCGTGAGATGGCGATGTTCTTCATCTTCTCTTGCATGCTCGGTATGAGTCTGCAGGTAACCAATGGCTATGCCACTCCGTTCATTACCAGTTTCAAGGGCGATCCTGCAATGCTCGATACTTTTGCAGCTAACAATGCTACGCTCCTGGTATCCATCTCTCAGGTGGCCGAGGCGCTCTGCATCCTTCTCATTCCGTTCTTCCTGAAGCGTTATGGCATCAAGGTTGTGATGCTCATCGCCATGATGGCATGGGTTTTGCGATTCGGTTTCTTCGGATTGGGTAATCCTGCATTCCCGGGTGTTACCTTCTTCATCCTCTCATGCATCGTTTACGGTGTAGCCTTCGACTTCTTCAATGTGTCGGGTGGTCTGTTTGTAGACCAGAAATGTGATGTGAAGGTAAGAGCATCGGCTCAGGGACTGTTCATGCTGATGACCAACGGTCTGGGAGCATCTATCGGAACCATTCTCGCAGGTATGGTCATCAACCATTACTGCCACTGGACAGATGATGGCTACCTGATGGGTGACTGGAAAACCTGCTGGTTCATCTTTGCCGGTTATGCGCTCGTGGTAGCAGTAGCCTTTGCTGTCCTCTTCCGTCCGAAGAAAGAACAGAAATAAGGAAGAAAAAGGTCATACTCAACGCGAGAGTAAAAACAGAATGTTACGTAAGAATATAAATAAATTTAAATAAAGAAAGGGTACATAATGATGTTGTACAAACTTAAACTCGCTGCCTGCTTTGGCATTCCGGAAGCTTCCGGGACATGTATTATTAGTTTGGTAGACGAATCCGAAAAAAGAGCTTTGTCTATTATGACTAATGATTATGTAGCAGAGCAGCTGAAGGCATGTAATTCGAAAACTTCTGATTTTAAAAATGATGTGATCTCTGTACTTTGGACACTATTTGACAGGCAAAATGTAGACGATTTCTATCTCGAATTCGATGCTACGCCAGAGAGGGGAGTATATGCTACTCTTGTGAATAAAATCACAAATGAACGTATGAGCATCAAGACTGACCAGGCTGTGTTGTTGTCTGTGGCTGCGGATATAGAAATGTATACAACAGAGCTGGTTATAAAGGAAATTTCTACTCCTTTTAATAAAAATGATATGAGTTCGGCTTCTTGTGCGGTACCAATTTCGGCTTTGCCAGACCAGATGCTCGAAAAAGCATTGGATTGTGCCATTAATGAAGAAGATTACGAAACAGCCTCAGCCATTCGCGATGAGATAGAGCGCCGCAAAGGCAAAAAAAGTGAATAATTAAAGGATATTCTTACGGAATAATAGAAAATTAAGAAGGAAAAATAACAATAAGAGGAAATGAAAGAAGTTAGATTTTTCTATGTGCCAGATGCGGCTACACAGACAGAACTGCCTCAGGAAGAGGCTACTCATGCACTCAGGGTTTTGCGTATCCAGGCAGGGGACGAATTGTTCCTGATGGATGGCAAGGGGGTGTTCTACCGTGCAGAAGTTTCGCTGGCTACCAACAAACGGTGCATCTATGAGGTGAAGGAGGTTATGCCGCAGCAGCCTGCCTGGCGCGGACACATTCACCTGGCCATCGCCCCGACAAAGATGATGGACCGCATTGAATGGATGGCAGAGAAGGCTACGGAAATCGGCTTCGATGAAATCTCTTTCCTCAACTGCAAGTTCTCTGAACGCAAGGTCATCCGCATAGACCGCATAGACAAGATTGTGGTTTCTGCCGTCAAGCAGAGCCACAAGGCTTGGAAGCCTGTGGTCAACGAACTGCAGAACTTTAAAGATTTTATTACTACTCCCCGCAATGGCAGAAAGTTTATCTGCCATTGTTATGAGGAGATAGAAAAGAAAGACTTTTTTGCCGAGATTTCCAAGTCATGTCCAGCTGATGATTCTGCCGGAGCAGCCCAGGAGGGTGCCGATGACATCACCGTGCTGGTAGGACCTGAGGGCGATTTCTCTATCGATGAGGTGAGACTGGCCCTGGAAAACGGATATGAGAGTGTTTCGCTTGGCACCAGTCGCCTCCGTACGGAAACAGCAGGATTGGTGGCTGTCAACATGTGCCATTTGGCAAGAGCTTTATAATATTTACTAGTGTGATGAAAAGATTGTATAAGAGTTTGATGTTCATGTGCTTGGCTGTCGTATTGGGATTGCTGAGCTCATGCTCGGGCACTGACTATCTCAATGCCATTCCAAAGAAAAGTACTGCGCTCATCTCTGTTGACATGCAGCAGATGGCATCCGGCAAAAGCGATGAAGACAAGGCGGGAATGCTCAAGTCTCTGTTGCACGTTGAGGATGCATCGAAGTGTGGCATCGACATCTCAGAGAAGATATTCCTCTTTGAGAGTGCTGATGGCAACCTCGGACTTTGTGCCAAGGTGAGCGATGAGGGCGATGTAGAAGACTGGCTTGCTTCGCTTGCCAAACAGCATATCGCTACAGAGGTGAAGGAGCGCAAAGGCTTTCATTTCTCTGTATTGAAAAATTCGTGGCTGGTCGGCTTTTCTGATCAGGCACTCCTCGTTATGGGACCGGTTGTAGCCGATGCGCAGGCCCAGCTCCAGCAGCAGATGGTGAAATATCTGAAGGCTGATGAGGACGAAGGTATTACCGCATCGCCTATGTTTGAACGTCTGGAAACCATCACTTCGCCTATGGCTATGGTGGCTCAGGCTCAGGCGTTGCCGGAGAAGTTCGTAGCTCCATTTACCCTTGGCACGCCTAAGGATACCGACCCTTCGCAGGTAGTGATTGCTGCTGAGATGGACGTGAAAGACGGTATCCTGCAGGTGAAGGGAGAAACCTTCTCCTTTAATAAAGAAATAGATGAGGCCCTGAAGAAGGCGGCTCAAACCTATCGTCCGATTAAAGGCAACTATGTTAAGTCGATGCCTGCTGATGCCCTGGCGGGTATCTTCATGAACGTAAAGGGCGAGCAGTTCCTGCCGATGATGCAGAGCAACCGCAGCCTTCAGACCCTCCTGATGGGTATCAACCAGGCTATCGATATGGATAATATCATCCGTAGTGTGGATGGGGATATGGCTATCGTGATGCCTTCGCTTACAGATAACAATATGCAGATGACGATGGCTGCTAAACTGTCGCATGCCAAGTGGTTGGGCGATGTTGATTATTGGAAAACTTCATGTCCGGCTGGTGCGAAGATAGCCAATTGGGGAAAGAATGCTTACTTCTATACCGATGGCAAAACCTCGTTCTATTTCGGTGTGACGGATGACAAGCAGTTCTTTAGCGGAAGCGACCAGCTGATGGCGCAATATGCCGTGAAACCAAGTAATCATCCGATAGATGCAAAGATTCAGAAACTCATCGTCGGTCAGAAACTGGCAATGGTCATCAATCTCGCCAAGAGTTCTGGTAGTGACGGCTCGGGCAAGGATGATGCCATCTCTACCGTAACCGGTCTGCTCACCCCAGTCTTCGGAAATCTTACTTCGGTGGTCTATACTTTAAAGGTAAAAGATTAAACATTAAACATAAAAAAAGTGGAAAAGATTCAGCTTCATTCCGTTCTCCCACAGGTTTTTGCCCAGCGCAACGACCTGGATTCGGAGATATGGAAGCAGGATGTTACCTTCGAGAAAGGTCATCTTTATCTTATCGAGGCAGAGAGTGGCAGCGGAAAGAGTACTTTCTGCAGCTATGTGCTCGGCTATCGTCACGACTACAGCGGAAGCGTGATGTTCGACAATGATGTTACCGCCAACTATAAGGTGAAAGACTGGGTAGAGATGCGCAAGCGTCACATCAGCCATCTCTTTCAGGAACTCCGTCTCTTCCCTGAGCTTACTGCCCTGGAGAATGTAGAAATTAAGAACAAAATAACCGGATTCAAGACGCGTGAGCAGATACTGAAATGGTTTGATATGCTCGGTATTGCTGATAAGGTAGATGCCAAAATCGGCAGAATGTCGTTCGGACAGCAGCAGCGTGTGGCAATGATGCGTGCGCTCTGTCAGCCTTTCGACTTCATTCTGGCTGATGAGCCTATCAGTCACCTCGACGACAACAATTCGCGCATCATGGCAGATATCATGATGACCGAAGCGAAGGAGCAGGGGGCTGGCGTCATCGTAACCAGTATCGGTAAGCACATGGACTTAAACTATGAACATATATTTAGATTATGAATTTGGTTTGGAAATTATTGCGTCAGCATATCAGCATACCTCAGTTTGCGGGCTTTGCCTTCGCCAATCTCTTCGGTATGCTCATCGTTCTTTTCGGCTTTCAGTTTTATAAAGACGTGCTGCCTGTCTTCACTCAGCAAGACAGTTTCATGAAAGCCGACTACCTCATCATGAGCAAGAAAATAGGTATGGGAAATACCATCAGCGGCCGTTCCAATACCTTCTCCGGTTCTGAAATCGATGAAATCGGAGGCCAGAAGTTTGTAAAGAAGATAGGAAAATTCACCTCTACTGAATATAAGGTAGATGCCCAGATGGGTGTAAACGGCGTGAACGTTCTGAATAGCGAACTCTTCTTCGAGAGTGTGCCTGACGGTTTTGTTGATGTGCCGCTCAAGGACTGGAAATATACGCCGGGAACTCAGGAGGTGCCAATCATCCTCCCGCGTACCTATATTAATATGTATAACTTCGGTTTCGCTCAGAGTCATTCGCTTCCTAAAATCAGCGATGGACTGATGGGCATGATCGATTTCAATATCCAGATTCAGGCTGGTGGCAAGAAAGAGCAGTTCAAGGGAAAGGTTATCGGTTTCTCTTCGCGACTCAACACCATCCTCGTTCCTCAGGCTTTCATGGACTGGAGTAACCAGGAATTCGCTCCAAACCAGAAGAGCGATCCTAACCGTCTCATCGTAGAGGTAGGAAACCCGGGAGACGAGAACATCACCAAATACCTGGATGATAATGGTTATGAGGTAGAGACAGACAAGCTGGATGCAGAGAAGACTACCTATTTCCTCCGCATGATGGTATCGATGGTGATGATTATCGGTTTGGTTATCTCCGTTTTGAGCTTCTACATTCTGATGCTCAGCATCTATCTGCTGGTTCAGAAGAATTCTTCTAAGTTAGAGAATCTTCTTCTGATAGGTTACAGTCCGAACAATGTAGCAAAGCCGTATCAGGTGCTCACCATTGCGCTGAACATCGTGGTACTCATCATCGCGTGGATCATCCTCTTCTTCCTCCGCGATTATTACATGGGCTTCATCGAAACCCTCTTCCCTGATATCGACGAGGGTACCATGCTCCCAGCCATCGCTCTAGGTCTGCTCCTGTTCCTGATCGTTTCTATCCTGAACATCGTAGCCATCCGTCGCAAGGTAATGAGCATCTGGCAGCGAAAGGAGTAAGAGCGCCTAGCCTCCGCTCCAGGCGATTCCATCGCTTGTCATAAAAGCTCAGTCCCCCGCTTTTAGCCCCGAAAAAACTATAAGCAAACCCCCGTTATAAATAACAAATTAAAGGAAATCTGCGTTATTTGCTTAACGCAGATTTTTTTTATGTTATAAAACACATTTTTTCATGCTTTTGTAACAAATAAAAGCAATTTTTTTATTACTTTTGCAACCGATAACAATATAAGAGGGGTTCATATCCCCAAGTTTTAATAATTTTATATAATAAAAGGTATGCAGAAAAGATTGCATTTATTAGTGGCTTTGCTGGCCTTTATGGTAACCACAGCCATGGCGCAGATTACAACATCTAGCGTTAGTGGTAAAATTACAGCTAATGGCGAAGACGTCATTGGCGCAACAATCAAGGCTGTTCACCAACCTTCTGGTACAGTCTATCGTGCAGTGACCAACATGGATGGTCGTTATTCTATTCAGGGTATGCGCCCGGGTGGACCTTATGTTCTGGAAGTAACCTACGTGGGTTACAAGAACAAGCAGGTAAAGGGCATTTCTCTTTCTCTTGGTCAGAATACAGTCTTGAACGAGACTTTGGCTGAGGATGCAGCTCAGTTGGAAGACGTGGTAGTTGTAGCCAATCGTAACAACAACATGCGCACCGATCGTGCTGGTGCAACAACAAGTATTGATGCAACACACATTGAGGCAATTCCTACCGTTTCACGTAGCATGAACGACCTCTTGAAGTTGACCCCACAGGCTTCTACCGTAGGTGGTTTCTCTGTTGGTGGTGGTAACTTCCGTCAGAGCTATGTAACTGTAGATGGTGCAGCATTCAACAATGCTTTTGGTATCGGTTCTAACCTTCCTGGTAATGGCTCACCAATCTCACTTGATGCATTGGATCAGATTTCTGTATCTTCATCTCCTTTTGATGTCCGTATGAGTGGTTTCACTGGTGGTGCTATTAATGCAGTTACCAAGAGCGGTACCAATCAGTATAAGGGTTCTGCTTATATGTATACTACCAATTCTCATCTTAAAGGTAACAAGGTGGATGATTACGAGTTGACCCGTCTTCAGTCTCATACTACTACTTGGGGTGCAACTGTTGGTGGTCCTATCATCAAGGATAAGTTGTTCTTCTTCGTAAATGGTGAATATGAAGTTCAGATGGCTGCTGGCCCTTCGGCTGTGGCTCGTGCTTCTGAAAACGATGCATGGAACTTCTCTTCTGGTACAGTACATCGCCCTACAGTAGGTGATATCAGTACATTGACAAATTTCCTTTCTAGCAAGTATGGATATAACCCAGGCCGTTATCAGGGCTATTCATTGGATACTCCTGCCTACAAGATTTTGGCACGTTTAGATTGGAATATCAATGAGACAAACAAGTTGAATTTCCGTTTCTCTCGTTCACATTCAAAGGATTCTAATGCTCCTTCTTCTTCAACCAGTCCATTCACAACCAACGCACTCTATTTGGGAGGTGAAGGAATTTCTGCAGGCAAGGGTAATCGTACTTCTAATTCAGCGATGTATTTTGAAAGTGCGCGTTATTGCAAAGACCGCAACTTTACCTCTTTTGCTGCAGAATGGAACTCAAAGTGGGGCATCGTCAACAATGCTTTACGTTTGACATACTCTTTTCAGGATGAGCCTCGTTCTTACACAGGTGGTGTGTTCCCTACAGTAGATATTTTGCAGAACGGCTCAGATTATCTCTCATTCGGTCCTGATGTCTTTACTGCCGGAAACTTAGCTCAGGTGAAGACTTTCGTTGCCACCGATGAGGCTTCTTTCATGATTGGAAAGCACAATTTCCTGGCTGGTGTTCAGTATGAAACCAATGAGGCTCTGAATGGATTCGGTGCTGCCATGAATGGTTACTATGTTTATAATTCATTAGATGAATTCATGGCTGGAGGTCAGCCTTTTGCCTATGGTATTACCTATCCGTTCAATGGTACAGAACCTTTCCATGCTAAAATGAAGTATAATCAGTTCTCTGCGTATGTACAGGATCAGATTAACTTCTCTGACAGATTCCGCATGACTGCCGGTATCCGTATGGAGGCTCCTTTCTATCCTGAGTTGAAGAACAATTATAATGCTAAGTTTGCTGACCTGAAGTTCAAGATGGCTGATGGTTCTGAAGTAAGCTATACAACAGATCAGTTGCCTGATGCTCCTGTCACAGTTTCTCCTCGTGTAGGTTTCAACTGGGATGTTCTCGGCAATCAGAAGGTCGTACTCCGTGGTGGTACCGGATACTTTATCGGTCGTTTGCCTTTCGTATGGCTCGTTTCTGCTGTGTCTAATTCGGGTTGTGGTCAGTATCAGTACTCCTATATTCAGGGTGATGCTAAATCACTTCCTACTTTTGGTGAGATTTCTAAGTTCTATCCTACTGTTGCAGAGCAGTTGTCTGACAGCGGCTTATCTCTGCCTAAGGAGCCAAATGCTGCACCTCAGACTCCAACCATCATCGATAAGGATTTGAAGATGAATGCAACATGGAAGTCATCTCTGGCTGTTGACGTGAAGTTGCCATACGATATCAATTTCTCTGTTGAGGGAATCTATAGCCGTGATTTCAACCCATCTGTTGTTACCACTCAGAACTATTACTGGGATGGAAAGCAGACCATTACTTTGAGTCCAGAGGATACTCGTCATTATCTTACATGTTCAAATAAATCGGTGACACCATATTTGATTACAAATGCTGGTCACAAGGCACATTATGAATCTTTGACATTCTCTTTGGCAAAGAAGTTTGACTTTGGTCTCGACCTCTCGGCTTCTTATACCATGGCACAGGCGAAATCATACGGTGACGGTGTTGGCGACCAGGTAACTTCTGCCTATAAGAACAACCGTTATTCTGTGAATGCCAATAATGATAAGGAAATCGGTTTTGCAAACTATGTTGCTCCTAACCGTTTGCTGATTACTGCCAGCTATTCTAAGGATTATGCTAAGCATTTCGGTACAATGGTTGGTTTGGTATATGAGGGAACTAATTTTGGCTATGATCCATATGCTGCAACAAGATTCTCATATACCTTTGCTGGTAATGTAGTGAACGATTATAAGGGTTCTTACAGTTTGCTTTATGTTCCAGCAAGTCGTGAGGCGCTTGATGCCTGGAACTTCTCTGACTATATTTATACTGATGCTAAAAAGCAGAAGCAGACTTATACAGCAGAACAGCAGAAGGATGATTTCTGGAACTATATCAATCAGGATTCTTACCTGAAGGGACGCAAGGGTAAGTATGCTGAGCGTGGTGGAGCCAAGATGCCATGGCATCATCAGCTGGACTTCAAGTTTGCACAGAACTTCTACATGAATGTAGCTGGTCAGCGCAATACATTGCAGTTTGGAGTTGATATCAAGAACCTGGCAAACTTGCTTAATAGCAACTGGGGTCTTTACAAGAAGGTTGTTAACAGTTCTTTGTTGAAGTATGACTCTAAGAAAAAGTCTTTCCAGTTCCAGCGTAATGGTTCTGAGGCTTTGACCAAGACATTCACCAACTACACAAGCTTCAACTCTACCTATTCTATCCAGTTCTCTATCCGTTACATTTTCAACTAATGGGTGAGTTCTGGGAATCAGAATCTGTGTAGACTATCGTACTATACATTAGTATAATATCATTCTGATGCACTTCTCTTTTTCGAGGGAAGTGCATCTTTTTTTCGTTTATTTGCATCTTTTTGGTATATTCTATCATTTTTCTCTGTTTTTTGCTTGTTGTTTCAAAAATAATGTTTATATTTGCAACATATTTGTTTATAAGAGTGAATGCATACGGTACGAGGTGCGCGGTTCTCTCTTTATTTATTCACAAAAGAATCTAAACAACATGCAGAAAAGATTGCAACTACTTCTGGCTTTGCTCGCCTTCGTGGTGACTTCGGCAATGGCTCAGATTACCACTTCGGGCATTAGTGGTAAGATTTCTTCCAATGGCGAAACCGTTATTGGTGCTACAGTTACTGCTACACACCAGCCATCTGGTACTGTGTATCGTGCTGTAACAAATGTAGATGGTCGCTATACCATTCAGGGTATGCGTCCAGGTGGTCCTTACAAGGTAAGTATCTCTTATATCGGATATAAGGACAAGGTTTTCAACAATGTCAGTCTGAACTTGGGTGAAAGCCAAAATCTCTCTTGCTCTCTTCAGGAAGATGCCAAGCAGCTTCAGGAGGTTGTTGTTTCGGGTAAGGCTGGTCTGAATGGTACGAAGACCGGTGCGGCCATGAGTATCAATGCTCAGCAGATAGCTGATATGCCTTCTATCTCGCACAGTATTGCGGATGTGGCTCGCCTGAATCCACAGCTTACTACAAACGGACAGTCTGGTTCTATGTCATTTGCAGGTATGAACAACCGTTATAATTCATTCCAGATTGATGGTGTGATGAATAACGACGTGTTCGGTCTTACTGCTAATGGCAGTAATGGCGGTCAGGCAGGATCTCAGCCTGTTTCTATGGAGACTATTGACCAGATTCAGGTAAATATCGCTCCTTTCGATGTTCGCCAGGGTGGTTTTACCGGTGGTGCCATCAACGCGGTAACCAAGAGCGGTACCAATGAATTCCATGGAAGTGGCTATTTCTATGGGAACAACCAGGATTTGGTAGGTCGTCATTATAAGAATATGGACGGTACCTATGCTCAGCCTTATGATGATGAGAAGGAAACTTTGTTCGGATTTACGCTCGGTGGTCCAATCATCAAGAACAAACTCTTCTTCTTCGCAAACTATGAGAATTCAGAAAAGTCGTACCCAACTCAGTATACCATCGATTCTCCAGATGTTAAGTTTGATTCAGATCTGGCTAAAAACCTGATGTCTAAGATTTACGACTTGGCTAACCGTCAGGGGTATGATTATGCTACTTCATGGGCAGATAAGGATAAGAACGTAAAGAGCCAGAAAGCTGGTTTGAAGTTGGATTGGAATATCAACGAGTTCAATAAGTTCTCTGTTCGTTGGAGCTATGTAGATGCCAAGCAGACGCTTGGTCTGGGTGGTATTGCTACATTGAATACTACCGACCACTTGTATGATTTTACATCTAAGACTCATTCTTTCGCAGCAGAGTTACAGAGCCGCATCTCTCCAAACCTGAGCAATGAGGCACGTGTATCTTATGTACGAGTTCGTGATGCGCGTACTTCTGGTCAGCCAGCTCCATCTATCACTATTTACAAGGTAGGAAATGGTACCGTGAATATCGGTAATGAATATTCTTCTATGGCTAATGGATTGAATCAGGATATCTATACGCTCGAAGATAACTTTACATGGTTCAAGGGTAATCATACGCTGACATTCGGTACACATAACGAGCTTTATAAGTTCTCTAATCTCTTCATCCAGAATCTCTATGGATGCTATTATTTTGATACTCCAGACGATTTCCTGAATTATTACAATGGTTGTGGAGCTGATGGCTTGGGAGGTGATGGTAAGTATATCAAGAACTTCTACTTCAAGCAGGCTAATGTTGAGGTGACCGGTAATCCTCGATGGGCACCTGAGTTTAGTGCAGCTCAGCTGGGCTTCTATGTACAGGACAAGTGGGATGTAACTGACAGTTTCCAGCTTACCTATGGTCTCCGTATGGATATGCCTCTGTTCTTTGATACTCCAGCCGAGAATGCTAAATTCAATGAGTGGGCAGCAGCTAAGGGATATGGTTTCAAGACCAATCAGAAACTTTCCAGTACGCCTATGTGGAGCCCTCGTGTAGGTTTCCGTTGGGACATTGAGAAGAACCGCAAATATATCCTTCGTGGAGGTATCGGTGTATTCACTGGTCGTATTCCTTTCGTCTGGTTGAGCAACAACTTTACGAATACTGGTGTGCAGACATCTTCTTACTCTGCAAAAAATAATTCTGCTGTGCAGCTCATCATGGATCCTAACAAGCAGACTCTGAATGCAAATAATCTGAAGGCTACGGGTAGTCAGGAAATCAATGTATTTGATAAGGACTTCAAGTTTACTCAGACCATGCGTGTTAACCTTGGTTTTGATTTCAATCTCCTGGGTATCGACTGGACTGCTGAGGGTATCTTCAGCAAGAGTCTGAATGATGTTTATTACAAGAACTTGGCTTATGAGGAGTCGGGTAAGACCTTGTCTCAGACCTCTTACATGAACTGGGATAACCGTCCTCTTTATACCAAGGTAGCAGATGCTAAGTCGTTTACCAACATCTATGCAATGTATAATACCAGCAAGGGCTACAGCTACAGCTTGTCTTTGTCTGCAGCTAAGCACTTTGCGTTCGGTCTTGATCTGAATGCATCTTATACATTCACTCACTCAGAGTCTGTAAGCAGTATGACCTCATCTGTTGCTCAGAGCAACTGGCGTAATACTCATACTTATCGCTTCTCAAACAACCCAGAGTTGGCTAATAGTGGTTATAATGTGCCTCATACAGTGAAGGCTTCTGCTTTCTATCACTTCAACTGGGGAACCAACAAGTTGTTTACCACTACAGTAGGCCTTATCTATCAGGGTCAAAGCGGTTCTCCTTACTCTCTCGTTTATAGTGGAGATGTCAACGGAGATAATGGTACAAGTAATGACTTGATTTTCATCCCTACAGATGCGCAGGTAGACCAAATGCAGTTTTTGGGTACAGATGCTTATACTGCTGAGCAGCAGCGTGCTAATTTGAAGCAGTGGCTTGCTACTACTCGTTATGTGAAGGATCATCGTGGTGAGTACTTCGAGCGTTATGGTGATAACTTGCCATTCGAGAGTCATTTCGATTTCCACTTCGGTCAGAAGTTTGGAATCCGTACAGGCAAGTATGTACATGCTTTGGAACTGACTTTGGATATCATGAACGTGGCTAACCTCCTGAACAAGGATTGGGGCCGTACCTTCAGTAGTGGTTATAACAGCGAGTTTGTTTCTCCGATCACGTACAAGGGTGATGGTGTATTCCAGTTCGCTAACCCATCAGATATGCCTCTCAAGTATCCTAGCTCATACTACAGCCGCTGGCGTGGCCAGGTTGGTTTGAAGTATACATTCTAAGGTATAATTATCTCTTCAGACAACATATCATTAATATAAAAAGAGGGTGAATCATAAGTAAATGATTCACCCTCTTTTTGGTTTTATAAGAACAAGTCTTTCTTTGGCATGTTTGCCATATATTTCTTTCTCAGTTTCTCGAAGAAAGCCATTGTATCGTTAGAGAAACCATGTCCCTTCCAGGTGGATGTGTTCGTGATGAGAATCCAGCATTGGTTATCCGGATATTTCAGAATGATAGCAGATGTGCCTGCCAGCGAACCTGTACGAATCCATGGTTTGTTGCTCTTTGGTGTATAGTTCCAGCCGATAGAGTATTGGTGGTCAGCCTGCTCGCGCGTCATAAACTCGATGCTCTTCTTACTGAGGATATCCTTGACATGTGGCAAACCATCGATGCTGGCAATAAAGCGGCTCAACTCTGCAGTCGAACCACACCAGGCACCTGCACCTGAAAGGCGAGGGAGGTCGGTATCGCCATAGCATTTCTCTACCAGTCGTCCACTGTTGTTGTATTCATACACAGGAATGCTCCCCTGGTGCATGTAGTACTTCGTCTCGTTAGGGCGGCGGTCCTTTAAGTAAGTTCCCGCAATATGCATGTCGTAGCAGCCGGCAGGGTGGAGCACATACTTCTGCATGAAGTTTTCATATTTCATTCCGCTCTTCTTTTCTATAATCATGGAGAGAATCATGTAGCCCAGATTACTGTAGCATTTGCCTTCGCCAGGAGTATAACCCAAGTGGCGCTTCAAGAGAATCTTGAGCAGAGTAGGGTGATCAGGTGGCGTTTTGAGATGGTTCTGCATCATGATGTAGCGGGTGGAAGATACAGGGTCACCGGCATAATTGTTGAAACCTGCCTGATGGCGCAGCAACTGTTCTACGGTGATGTCGTAATATCGCTTGTCCTTGATACTGTTGTTGTAAATGGTATCGCGCAGGATTCCCTTTTCGCCAAACACCTTCTCGTTCAGTTTGAGTTTCTTCATCTCCTGCAATTTCATGATACCTACTGCTGTAATCAGTTTTGATACCGAGGCGAAACGCATCAGCATGTTAGGCTCCATTCTGATGCCTCGCTCCTTATCCGCCATTCCGAATCCTCGGGCATAGAGTAGCGAGTCGTTGCGGGTGATGACGAGTTGGGCTCCATTGATTTCCCATCTCTTGAGATACCTTTCTATTACCGAGTCCATCTCATGATATTCCTTCCCCTCTGTCAGGGCATTTGAGATGGAATCGTTGATATGAACCTTAGGGAGCGAATCTGCCGCCTTGTTCTTGTCTGATGCTGATGTACAGCGAGATACACAGCTGTGTGTAGTCCATCCTACGATTGCTGTAAAGGTAAGCAATATGATTGCTATGCGTTTTTTTCTTAGTCGTCGTGCCATTTTATTTAATTTTTCTATGCAAAGATAATGCAATCTTCTCAAATAACAAAACATTGAAAATATATTTAAATTTATTTTGTATTGTCTATGAATTATCGTACCTTTGTACCCAGTTATAAAGAAAAACAATGAAGAAGGTATTAAAAAAGGTATTAAGATCCATATTCTATATAGTAGTCATGTCGGTTCTGGCATTCCTGCCCGACTTCTGGCTTTGGCACATCGGGGTGAGTGAGTGGCCTTTGCTGCTAGCCATCTTATGGTGGGTTCCCTCGTTGTTACTTGTTCTTGCCGAAGTGGGGTTGCAGATGGGGTTCTTCCATAAGTTGTCAGTCCGTGTACTCTTTACTACCATACTTTTCTCGGCATTCCCTAAGGTTGTCTTCATCCTGTTCGATGCATTTCTTCCTTGGTTCTTTGCTCTGATTCCTGCTTTGGGTGTAATGGGGTGGTTTGCCTTCGGCTTTATAGAGGGTTGGAAGCGGTTAGAACTGAAACACATCACCTTTACCTCGCCCGATTTGCCACCTTATTTTGATGGTTACCGTCTGGTACAGATTACCGACTTTCATCTCGGCTCGTTTCCTCCCGGCAATGATTTCGTGCAGAAGGTGGTGGATGCGACCAACAATGAAGAACCCGATATGATTCTCTTTACGGGCGATCTGGTCAATAACCAAGCCAGCGAAGTGGAGCCTTATCTGGATACGCTGGGGCAGCTTCATGCGTCAGATGGCATCTATTCTATCTGGGGAAATCATGATTATTGTGAATATGGCAACAATCATTCTATTGGCGCTTTGAAGAGAAACCGCCGTATGCTCTATGGATATCAGGAAAGTCTGGGGTGGCATCAGCTGATGAACGAACATCATGTGGTGAGTCATGGTATGGCATCTATCGCTGTAATAGGCGTAGAGAATCCCGGTCAGCCTCCTTTCACCAATCGCAGTAATCTGAAGAAAGCGATGAAGGGGTTGAATCCTGATATATTTAAAATCCTCTTGAGTCATGATCCTCACCATTGGCGCAGAGAAGTAGTTGGTAAGAAGATACAACTTACTCTGGCGGGACATACGCATGCCGGACAATTGAAAATAGGTAAATGGACGCCTGCCCGCATGGCTTTCAAAGAGTGGGGCGGAGCTTACCGCATTGGTGAGCAGATGCTCTATGTATCATCGGGTATTGGTGGTTCTTTCCCTTTCCGCCTAGGCGCATGGCCTGAACTGACAGTTATCACGCTGAAACGTGATTTATAGTTCTTGAAGATACCGAAACTGGTGTTTAAGTGTTAAAATACAGTTAAATATTAGCTGTTTGAACCATTGTGGTGAAAAAAACGTGTTAAAAATTTGGTGGTTCGAATAAATGTTGTACCTTTGCACTAGTTTTCGCATATATTTGGGCAAATGGGGGGTGTCGTGAGATTGTACTCCATTTGTTTTTTGAAGCAAGGCGAAAATACTTCACATCAGAAGTAGCTGTTCATATTTTAATTTTACATTTAACATTGAAAACAATGAAGATTCCTGTAGAAGAACAATATAAATACGTAAAACTTACTCTCCCGGATGGAAGCAAGGCTGAAGGTCAGGCTGTCTTGTTGCATGCTTGTTGTGCACCTTGTTCGGCGGCTATCGTAGAATGTATGCTTCGTAATGGTATGAAGCCTACTGTATATTTCAGTAACAGCAATATCTATCCTCAGCAGGAGTATGATGTACGCAAACATGAACTGAAACGATTTCTGGAAGCCCAGAATGTACCTTATGTAGAGGATGAGTATGATCATCATGAATGGCTTTCTGTTATCAAGGGTTTAGAGGATGAGCCCGAGCGTGGCAGCCGTTGTTCTGTCTGCTTTCAGTTCCGCCTCTCTCATGCAGCCAAGTATGCGCAGGAGCATGGTTTTCACCTTCTTACTACCACGTTGGCATCTTCGCGCTGGAAGAATATCAGACAGATAGATACTGCCGGTCATCTTGCCGTTGAGGCTTATCCTGATGTAGAATGGTGGGATATGAATTGGCGGAAGGGCGGTTTGCAGAATCGCCGAGGTGAACTCTTGAGAATCAATGAATTCTATAATCAGTTATATTGTGGTTGCGAATTCAGTATGAGATAAAAGAAAAAGCCCAGGGCGCATGCCCTGGGCTTTTGGTTTATGTGATATCTGTGTGAATCTGTGAATTCTGTAACGCTTAAGAAAGACCAGTAATCTCACCATTTACCACGTCGATGCGCTCAGCCTGTGGGCTCTTTGGCAAACCTGGCATACGCATGATAGGACCAGCGATGACTACAATCATCTCGGCACCCATATTTACGGTGATGTCGCGAACGTGGAGTTCGAAACCTTCTGTAGGACCGTATGCCTTGGCATCGGTAGAGAAACTGTACTGAGTCTTGGCAATACAGATAGGGAACTTTTCTGCACCTAGCTTCTTGATCTCTTCAATCATCGCCTTGGCAGAATCGCTCAATGTCACGCTGCCTGCTCCGTAAAGATTGAATGCAACCTTTTCTATCTTCTCCTCAACGCTATCGTTATCATCGTAAGCAAAATAGAGAGGGGCTGATGGACGCTCATCAATGGTCTTCACTACGAGGTTGGCAAGTTCAATG
This sequence comes from Segatella copri, assembly GCA_959596915.1. Classification (GTDB taxonomy): domain Bacteria; phylum Bacteroidota; class Bacteroidia; order Bacteroidales; family Bacteroidaceae; genus Prevotella; species Prevotella copri_N. Next base: position 18,469 of record CAUFXJ010000021.1, on the reverse strand, counting down.
GCACCGTTTCCGCCTTCGGCAAAGGCGCTGTTTACGGCGAAACCGCAACCCATCTCCTCGCAATGCTTGCGCAATACTTCAATTTCTTCATCTGTATCGGTTGCAAACTTATTGAATGCAATCACTACAGTCTGGCCAAAGCTCTGCAGGTTCTTTACGTGCTTGTCGAGGTTCCAGTAACCGGCTTCCATACCTGCGATGTTTGGTTTCTTGATATCTTCCAGAGCTACACCACCATGCATTTTCAACGCCTGGAGGGTAACAACGAGAACAGTGAGGTCTGGTTGCAAACCTGTCTTGCGGCATTTGATGTCATAGAACTTCTCTGCACCGAGATCTGCACCGAATCCTGCCTCTGTAATAGCATAGTCGCCATACTCAAGAGCAGCAGCTGTAGCCATGACGGAATTGCAGCCATGAGCAATGTTGGCAAAAGGACCGCAATGAACAAATGCTGGTGTACCCTCTGTTGTCTGAACCAGATTTGGCTTCAAAGCATCGAGAAGGAGAGCTACGATACTGCCACCTACACCCATATCCTTTACGGTAAATGGCTTGTCGTCCTCGGTGATGCCCAGGAGGATATTATCGATACGGCGACGAAGATCATCGATGCTTGTTGCGAAACACATGATAGCCATAATCTCAGAAGCTGGCGTAATATCGAAACCAGACTCTGTCTCGATGCCGTTCTTATCTCCTATACCGGTGATGATGCGGCGCAAACCTCTATCGTTCACATCCATGACGCGACGCCAAAGAATCTTCTTGAGTTTGAAACCCTCTGCTTCGTGCTGGAAACGGTAATTGTCCAGAAGGGCAGAGATCATGTTGTTGGCCTCTGTGATGGCATGGAAATCGCCGGTGAAGTGGAGGTTGATCTTATCCATTGGTACGAGCTGGGCATAACCGCCACCTGCTGCGCCACCCTTCATGCCAAAGCATGGACCGAGAGATGGTTCGCGCAAGGCTACGACTGACTTCTTGCCAATCTTCTGCATGCCCAATGCGAGACCTACAGATACCGTAGTCTTACCATTACCAGCCTTTGTAGGGCTGATAGCTGTCACAAGGATGAGATGGTGATTCTTAAACTTGTTGGTGTCAATCTTGTCCGTAGTAATCTTAGCGATGTAACGGCCGTAGTTTTCCACTTGGTCTTCATGGATTCCAAGTTCTGCTGCCACTTCATTGATAGGGCGCATTTTAACTGATTTAGCTATTTCAATATCTGTCAACATAAAAAGTAATGTTTTGTATTTTGAGTGCAAAGGTACGGAAAAGAATTCATATAAATGCATAGGAATGTATAAAAAAACAAAATAAAATATCCTTCTTCTTTAAAAGCCACCAAGGCAGACCGCCCATTTCCAAATGACGAAGTTTAAAAAAGGTAAATTGTAGGATTTTGTCGTGTGAATGTAGTACCTTTGCAAGCGAATTTATATTTTATAGTACGTATGAACAAGTCTTTAGCATTAGCTCATTTTCAGACGAGCTTTCAGTTTATCACGCATCAGAACGAGCGCTTCTCTTATCTCGAAGGAGCCTATCTGGCACTTATCGGAGGATGTGATTGGGTTCAGCTTCGCATGAAAGGTGCTACCGATGAAGAGGTAGAGCCTATTGCCCGTAAGTTAAAGTTGGCTTGCGAGGGTGCCGGTGCAACCTTTATTCTCGACGACCGTGTAGAACTAGTGAAGAAGTTACAGATAGATGGTGTACATCTTGGCAAGAATGATATGCCGGTTGATGAGGCCCGTAAGCTTCTGGGTGATGAATTCATTATCGGAGGAACAGCCAATACATTTGATGATATTCGCCGTTTGCATGAACAGGGGGCTGACTATATCGGTTGTGGTCCGTTCCGCTATACTACTACCAAGGAGAAACTCTCTCCGGTGTTGGGTATAGAAGGTTATCGCCAGATTATTGAGCAGATGAGGGAGAATAAAATCTCTCTGCCTATGGTGGCCATCGGAGGTTTGACCCCAGACGATATAGATCCGCTTGCAGAATTGGGCATCGGTGTGGCAATGAGCGGTACCATCCTGAATGCGGAGAACCCTGTTACCATGACACGTCAGATTCATGACAAGTGTTTCGGATTATTCATGGAAAATCTCAATCATTTTTTTGAGAATCAGTAGAATGATACTCATAAATGATGATTTTGCATAGAAAAGAGAAGAAAGTTCTGGTTTTCTTCTCTTTTCTCATTTTATTGTTGTAACTTTGCATCCGCATTGCAAAACTGTTGCAAGCCAATTACAAATAATGAATTTAAAAGACATGAAATTAATAGTGGGAATTAACTTAGGATATATAGGAAAAACAGATGCTGTCGGCAAGAGCGATAACATCATGATATACGCACCTTCAGATAAAGGTGCTTAAAAACCCGGGCACAAACGTGTTCGGGCTTTTTTATTTTACTATATATAATAGGTGTAAAACCAACTCAAAATAGATAGTGTGTGCAAAATATATAATTATTAACTTTATAAAAAAGTATTAAAATGATAAAAACAGAATGGAGAGGTTTCAAAGGAAACATGTGGCAGAGTGAAGTGAATCTTCGTGATTTCATTCAGAACAACTACACTTGTTATGACGGCGATGAGTCGTTCCTTGCAGAACCTACTCAGGCAACTAACACCCTTTGGGGTATGTTGAAGGAACTCCAGAAGGAGGAGCGCGCCAAGGGTGGTGTGCTTGATATGGAAACAGAAATCGTTTCAGGATTGACAGCTTATGGTGCTGCCTATATTGGTGAGGGTACCAAGGATTTGGAGAAAGTGGTAGGTCTTCAGACTGATAAGCCTCTGAAGCGTGCCTTCATGCCATATGGTGGTATCAAGATGGCGGAGCAGGCTTGTACAACATATGGCTATCAGCCATCTGAGAAGCTCCACGAAATCTTCCACAAGTATTGCAAAACTCATAATGATGGCGTATTCGATGCTTATACTCCAGAGATGAAGCTCGTTCGCCATAACCACATTCTTACCGGTCTTCCTGATACTTACGGTCGTGGACGTATCGTAGGTGACTACCGTCGTGTAGCCCTCTATGGTATCGACTTCCTCATCGAGGAGAAGAAGAACGACCTCGCTAACATGGGCGACCGTGAGATGATCGACGACGTTATCCGTCTTCGTGAAGAGGTTGCTATGCAGATCAAGGCGCTCAAGGGCTTGAAGGAGATGGCTCAGTTGTATGGCTACGATATCAGCCAGCCTGCCAAAAACGCTCGCGAGGCTGTTCAGTGGTTGTACTTCGGTTACCTCGGGGCTGTGAAGACTCAGAATGGTGCTGCGATGTCTGTAGGCCGTATCTCTACATTCCTCGACATCTATATCCAGCGCGACTTGAACGAGGGTACTCTTACCGAGGATGAGGCTCAGGAGCTCATCGACCACTTGGTCATGAAGTTCCGTATGGTTAAGTTCGCCCGTATTCCTTCTTACAACGAGCTCTTTACCGGCGACCCGGTTTGGGCTACTCTCGAAGTAGGTGGTATGGGTCAGGATGGCCGCTCAATGGTTACCAAGAACGACTTCCGTTTCCTCCACACATTGGAGAACATGGGTCCTTCACCAGAGCCAAACCTCACTGTACTCTATAGCTCTCGCTTGCCAAAGGCATTCAAGCACTATGCTTCTCTCATCTCTGTAAAGACAAGTTCTATCCAGTATGAGAACGACGATGTAATGCGCCCAGTTTGGGGTGACGACTATAGCATCTGCTGCTGTGTATCTGCTACACAGACAGGTAAGGAGATGCAGTTCTTCGGTGCACGTGCCAACTTGGCTAAGTGCTTGACCTACGCTGTATCTGGCGGTGTTGACTCAAAGACACGCGAGCAGTGCGGTCCTAAGTATCGCGCCGTTGAGGGTGATGTGTTGACATACGAGGAGTTCATGCCACGTTTCATGGATATGATGGACTGGTTGGCTGGCGTTTATGTGAAGACATTGAACCTCATCCACTACATGCACGATAAGTACTTCTATGAGGCAGCAGAGTTGGCGCTCATCGATACAGATGTTCGTCGTACTTTCGCTACAGGTATCGCTGGTTTCAGCCACGTAGTTGACTCTATCTCAGCTATCAAGTATGCTAAGGTAAACATCGTCCGTGATGAGACTGGTTTCCCTCTCAGCTTCAAGACCGAGGGTGACTTCCCACGTTACGGTAACGATGATGAGCGTGCTGATGAGATTGCAGTATGGTTGCTCAAGACCTTCATGAACATGATCAAGAAGCATCATACATACCGCAATTCAGAGCCTACTACATCTATCCTGACTATCACATCAAATGTAGTATACGGTAAGTACACCAGCAACATGCCTGATGGTCGTCCAGCCGGTGCTCCATTGGCTCCAGGTGCTAACCCATCTTACGGTGCAGAGAAGAATGGTCTTTTGGCTTCATTGAACTCAGTAGCTAAGTTGCCATACGAGTATGCTCTCGATGGTATCTCTAATACTCAGACCATCAGTCCAGGTGCTCTCGGTCACAACGATGAGGAGCGTGCCCAGACATTGGTAGGTGTATTGGATGGTTACTTCAACCAGGGTTCTCACCACCTGAACGTGAACGTATTCGGTATCGACAAGCTCAAGGATGCTATGGAGCACCCAGAGAAGGAAGAGTACCAGAACTTCACCATCCGTGTGAGTGGCTACGCAGTTAAGTTCATCGACTTGACACGCGAGCAGCAGCTCGACGTAATCGCTCGTCAGGCTCACGAGAGACTCTAAGGAAGTGAAGAATGAAGAGAGAAGAGTGAAGAATTCTCTTGTCTCTTTGTAACATATAGATTGCCCGCTAGATTTTCTTTCCGAGGATATTTAGCGGGCAATTTAGCTTATTTTTAACTGCAAATTTAAACTTGGTATTGAAAAAAGTGCTATCTTTGCGGTATGTAACTAAATAATGAACAAAAGAAAGCCCTTTATGAAGAGGGTTACAAATTCTGTTTTGATGTTGTCAAGCTCATTCTTGGTGGTGTCATTTTTGCAGGAATTATGCAAGATAATATAGATAGAACTAGGTTGTATGCTTGGGGCGTTTTCTTTATGGTCTTGATAGTTGCATTAGGAATGTATTTTATAATAAAGTCTAAAAATAAAAAGAAATAATTATGGATTTAGTTGATTTTTTGGGTGTCGTCACTGCTCTTATAGTCGTTCCTGGGCTTGCTTTTATTCTTTGGGATAATTACCAAGAAAAGAAAGTCGGCGCATGAAAGGATTTGTTCACAGCATAGAGAGTTTTGGTTCAGTAGATGGACCAGGCATCCGATTTTTGATCTTTCTGCAAGGTTGTCCGATGCGCTGCCGGTTCTGCCACAACCCGGATTCCTGGAAGACGGGAGTAGGTGAGGAATGGAGTGCCGATGACCTGCTGGATAAGGCAGAGCGATTCAAGAGTTATTGGGGAGACAAGGGCGGTATTACCGTAAGTGGTGGAGAAGCCCTGATGCAGATAGACTTTCTCATCGAACTTTTCGAGAAAGCCCATCAGCGTGGCATCAATACCTGTCTTGATACATCAGCGCAACCCTTCCGAAAAGAGGGTACTTTCTTCGATAAATTCGAGCGTCTGATGGCCGTTACCGATACTGTTCTTCTTGATATCAAGCATATCAACGATGAAGAGCATCGTAAACTCACCCGCCATTCTAATGTAAACATACTGGATTGTGCACGTTATTTAAGCGAGATACACAAACCAGTATGGATTCGTCACGTCCTGATTCCAGGTATTACCGACAAGGATGAATACCTCTATCAGCTGCGCGATTTTCTTTCTACACTCTCAAACATTGAGCAAATAGATGTCTTACCCTATCATACGATGGGTATCTACAAGTATGAGAAACTAGGTATTGTCTACCCGCTTGAAGGCATAGATCCTCCTACTAGTGATCGCATTGCTCATGCAGAAGCAATCTTGCAAGAGGCACTTTAGCCTCTTGCAAGACTGCTTAGATGAGCGTCTAACGAACTGGTGAGACGGGCTTTGATGATAGGCTTTGTGATGTAGTCGTTTACTCCAAGCTCATAGCACTCATCAACATTATCCTTGTTGCTTAACAGGGAAACCACGATGATGGCCATTTCGTTTTTCGAGTATTTAGAGCGTACATGGTCTATTACGTCCCACCCATTTACATGTGGCATCATCAAGTCGAGCAGTATCACGTCCGGCTTGAATGAGTCAATCAGTTCAATGGCTTCTTTTCCGCCATTTGCAGTTTTCACGTCGATGTCAAAGTCCTTTATCATTTCAGAAATAGTTTCAATATTTTCTGAAATATCATCGACGATTAGCACTTTGTTCTTTTCCATTTTTCACTGGTCTATTTTATGTAGGTTCTTTCCGATCTTGAAGATCTAGTTTCTTGGCTTGTGAATGCCGTAGATGTCGCACATGAATCCTTTATCAGTGATTAGATTGTTCATGTTGATACTGTCGAACATCTTGTGATGAGTACCGATTACCACAATCTGATACTCTTTTTCCAGAACTTTAGGATCATCTGTCACCTTGATGTTATATTCTTCTTTTACTTCCTTTGCATCTACCAATGGATCGTAGAGTGTGGTTTTGTAACCTGCTCCTACCAGGTTGATATAGAGATCGGCTACTTTTGTGTTTCTGATATCATCGCTGTCTGGCTTGAACGAGAAGCCGAGAATCAGCACGTTGGTTTCTGGAGCCTTGAACTTTCTGCTTTCAGATGCATTCTTTATCTTTCCTGCCATCCATACCGCCATCTGCTCGTTAACCTCGCGGGCTGTAGAGAGCAGCGATGGTACCACGTCAACCTCCTGTGCCTTGTTAATCAGGTAGTATGGGTCTACCGCGATGCAGTGGCCGCCAACGAGTCCTGGAGTAGCTGGCACGAAGTTCCATTTTGTGCTTGCTGCCGCCGTTACGTCTTCAATGTTGATGTTCATCTTGTCGAAAATCTTTTCCATCTCATTGAAGAAGGCTATCTGCACGTCTCTCTGGCAGTTCTCCATCAGTTTACATGCCTCTGCTATTCTGATACTCTTCGCCTTGTAGGTGCCATGGGTAAGTACTGAAGCATAGAGACTGTCGATGATAGCTGCTGCTTCGGGTGTAGAACCGCTGGTAACCTTCACGATGTTCTCGATGGTATGAACCGTATCGCCCGGGTTGATGCGCTCTGGCGAGAAGCCTACAAAGAAACTCTGGTTTAATTTCAATCCAGATGTAGATGCCAGTAATGGAGCGCAGACCTCTTCTGTCAGACCTGGGTAAACGGTACTCTCGTAGACTACGATATCACCTTCTTTCAGAATCCTGCCAACCTCAGCTGTAGCATTGCGCACGCAACTGATGTCTGGCTTGTTCGATTTGTTCACCGGTGTCGGTACAGCTATGATATACACATTACACTTCTTCAGGTCATCAATATTGCTGGTCAGTTTCAGCCCCTGTTCCAATGCCTTGCATACAGTTTTGTTGTCTGTCATTGTACTTTTGGCTAACTTGTCTACCTTCTCAGCTTTGATGTCATAACCCCATGTATCGTATTTCTTTGAGAATAAGCATGCTAGTGGAGTACCAACATACCCCAATCCTATTATTCCAATCTTAAACTCAAAAGACTTGTTTATCATATACTATATTCTGTTTATGTTTTATAATGTTGTTTCTTTTATTGGGAGTTCCCTTCTGTATGTACGTTACGGCAAGTAACTCGGATCTTTTAGATTCCTTCAAGCTGAGCATAGCGTGAAGTCTTCTCAGGATTCCAGGCGTCCTTGTATGAACGGCGGAAGAAGAGCTCTTGCAGATGAGCCGACAGACGGGCGATACGCAGGAAATAACCTGTATAAGGTGACATCAGTGGCAGGTATCTGTAAAGGAACCATACATCTTTCTTTCTTTCTGAAACCATCAGCACCAAGATGAAGGCAAGCTGCGAGAAGCATACCCTGATAAAGTAGCCCAGCGCCAGCACCTCGATGATGTGCGTGTTAAACGTGATGGCGAGCTTGATGATATACCACAACCACAGAAAATTGAGGAAGCAGTCGAAAACCACACTCTCCATATTAGATAACCAGTTAAGGATACTCCAGTTCTTTGTAGGCAACAGAATGTCGGCATGCTTACGTAGACGGAATCTCACGAGCGAGCGCGACCATCTGATGCGCTGATGATACAACTTATACCATTTGGTAGGCACATTGGTCATGCAGATGGCATCTTCAGCAAATTTCACTTTATATCCGGCTTTGCGGATCTTCTGTGTCAGGTCACCATCCAGTCCCGGTCCGATATCCCAGTAGCCTATTTCTTTCAGCGTCTTTCTTTCGAAGGCTCCGAATGCTCCCGAAATGATGTGGTAGATACCCAGTTCGCTGGTTACGATGCGTCCCACCTGTATTCGCTTCAGATATTCGAATGCCTGCAGCGATGAGCAGATGGTTTCCTTGTAGTTGCGCACTTTCACACATCCTCCTACGCCCTTTACCATTCCGTCGATGTAGAAGGGGAGTAGAATCTTCTCCAGCGCATCACGGTCTAGAGAAGAGTCGGCATCCAGACATACGATATATTTTCCTCTTGCCATCTGGGCTCCATAGTTGCTGGCTGCAGCTTTACCGCCTCTTGTTTCCAACCTCAGATAGTGGGTGATGTACCCAGCCCGGTAGAGGTCGTTGCAAATCAGTTTGGTGTCATCATCGCTTCCGTCGTCTACCACTATGATTTCGTAGTTCCGGTAGGTTTGCTCAGCCAGTGAGTTCACCATTTTGAATATATGTTTGCCTTCGTTCTTTCCCGGTACGAGGATGCTTACGAGTGGATTCTCGCGGTACAGGAAGAACTTGGCATATTCTTTCTCTTTATCTATCCGGTTTCTCTTCATCAGTCGGTTTCCTATCACGAGATATTCCAGGATATAATATCTTGGCATCTCGATGAAGAAGAGGAACCAGTAGGTATTCACGATACTGCTAAACGATAGCGTGCTGATCCAGTCGAAGAAATCGTTCAGATGTTCTGCTATGCTAAACATACGCTTTTCCCTTTCTTCTTGATGGTTTATCTCAGCACGGTAAGTGCTAAGATTGCCATAAGTATGAGTATACCTGCTATGGTGACAAGGATGGCAACGAGTTTCTTGTAGAGCACGATGCGCTTCTGTATCTTGTCGTTTTCATCTTCCTTCGGCTCCGTATCAAGCAGCTCTTCCTGCGGCTTCACCTCTTTCTCTTCTTCTTTCATCAGAGGTTCTTCTGAGTAGTGGCAGTAGTCGTCTGGAGTCATATCCACATATTGCAGTTTGTTGAAGAACTCGTCATAGTTGTTGGCGATGGTCTTCGTCTTGGTTTCCAGCATGCTGCAGATAATCTCGTCCGGTTCTATCGAGTTGGCCAGCTTTCTGATGGCTACCGACATCTCCTTGCTCAATTTCTGCTGAGCCTCTTCCACCGTTTCTCCCTGCTCATAGAGGGTAGAGGATACGTAGAAGATATTGTTGTTGTAAGACACCTTGTGATTGGAGAAGATCCTACAGAGCTTGCCCTGTAGGCTTTCCTTTATCTTTACGGTATCCTTGTTATCATCTATAATCCATATCTTGCCTACCATGACCGAGAGTTCATCCTTGCGGTAGGTTTCCATTAGCTGGCGGCGCAGTCTGTTTATCAGCAGGTAATATTCCATGAAGTTATCATAGATGTTCGCCATGTTGTTGAACATGATATTGCCACTGTTCAGTGCTCTGATTCCTTCTTCCGTTATCTCGTAGTCCACAACGTCTCGTGGCACCAGGGCGTTTACCGGATAGGTGCTCTGGCAGTAGCAGCAGGTTGACTTGGTGATAGGCGAGGTAAACGAGTTCTCGCAGTCGTTGCAGGTATATACCACGGCTGGTCTGTCATAGTCAACACCGATGTGGCGCAGTTTCTTGTGACACTTCGGACAGATGAGCATACCGCCCACATTGTAGCTGCTCTCTGGCGATACGTTGGCGCAGCTGAAGTGGTGGATGATGTTCTGAATCTTCAGGTTCGAACTTCCGCACTTCGGACAGCACTCTGTATAGAGCAGGTGAGAGTGGTTACACTTAGGGCAGAGGTGCTCCTTGAGCAGGAAGCGGTGAATGCGCAGTGATCCAAACTCCACCATAGAGGCGATGAACATGAACATCTCGTTGAGATGGAAGAGACCCATACTGTGATAGTGCTCGAAGATTGGGTTGATATATCCCAAAGACGATTTCTCCAGCAGTCGGTGTCCCATGATTCGCTGGTCTCTTGAGAGCAGGTATCTCAGAATATTGGCAAAGAGCTGGTTAGGCTGTGTAGGACGGCTTGTTTCGCTTTTTACACCAAACTTCTGTCTTGCCATCTTGATTCTGTCAATAATCTCGTATACCTTCTCATTGTTCATGTCGCTCACATAGGCATCGATGATATAGTCGATAATCTGTTCCTTTCCCGATAACGCCGTATTGACGAATATCGGTTTGTAGCTACATTTCCACGATAAGATTGGACTGGCTCCATACAGTATTGCATGGAACGCACGCTCACTCTTCGTATTGATGTAAATACAATCGAAGTATTCGGGCTGGATGTCCGGTGTCGAGTCGATATCTATATAGCTATCGATGGTGAGCACCATATCTCCACGTTTGTTTCTTCTAAGTCCAATCATTCTTTATTTCTTTTGTTCTTGATGATTATTGGTGTCGCTCGAAATCATATTGCTTCGCTTCACGTTTTCGTTCTTGCCTACTGGGATGGTGTACATCGGCAGCGGCTTCGGATCGAGCATGGCACCTATCTTGTTCACTCTTACTCTTACCGGCAGTTTGTTGCTCATTACCCATGCCGGAACTCTCTGGTTAGGGTTCAGGGTGAAGACGGCAACCACTGCGTTGGCATCATGTGAGAAATTGCTCTGCAGATGCTTTGGTATTTCCTCTACTCTCAGACCTACCATCTGCAACTTTGCCTGCAGTTCCAGGTTTTTGTTGATGATGATGTCTGCATCGTCAGGGCTTTCCATATACTTCACCATGTCGTTGGGTACGTATGCGATTACGCCCAGATGGCAGGCTGCATAGTCGGTATGCTGGATAACCATCACCTCCTCGCTTTTGAACACCAGTGTCTTATCGCTCACATTGATTTTTGTGATGTAGGCATCGGCTGGTGCACAGCAGTAGTGTATAAGTCCCGGGTTGTAGACGCTGGTGTTGGAGTAAGGCATGGCAGCATTTGCTCTGCCGGCTCCTCTACGACTCATAAAGCTATAGGTGGTGTTCTTAGCCTGTGCATAGATTTCCACCTTGTTAGCCTGCTTTCTCAATTCCTCTTCTACCTCGGCTATCTCAGCATCCAGTGCGTTTCGCTTGGTGTTGTCGGTAAGACCGTAGTAGATGTCCGAACTTTCAGAGGCTTTCTGTTTTCTCAGTTCTGCAAGTCGGGTGCGCAGTACCGGAATCTCCTGCTGGGCGAGTTTAGCCTGTACCTCCATGTCGTGAGTCTCCTTTACGGCAGAAGGCAGGATGTTCGGGTCGTATTGGTTCACAATGTTACCTAGCAGTACATAAGAGTAGAGCGTATCTCCCTTATGCACCACTTCACCCATTTCTTTGTTCACCTTAAGGATATAGATGTCGTCAACGGCACTGATATGGTTTTCATCGAGGGTTATATAACCATCGAAGGTTGCCCATATCATACGAGTGACAATATAGTAGGCGGCAAGCACGATAACCAGCAGGAAGATCAGGGCAAAGATGATCTGCTGTCTGGCAAGGCGGTGACTCTGCGACTTCAGCAAGTCTGCCATCGCCTGTTCTTGTGGCGTGCCATTATATTGGAATTCATTCATATTCTAGTTTCCTTACATTCAAAGTTCTATTTCTTTGAAGATATTATTGTTGTCATAGATGCTCACGGCTTTCTCGATATTGATGATAGCGAGGGCGCGGTTCTGCATCAGTTTATACATTCGCTCCATACTTTCCAGGAGTCCCGTATATTCGTCCATACGCATCAGATAGTTGTATCCCTGCTTCTGGTTCTGGTAGGCAAACCGCCGCATTTCGATATATTTGCCGGTCTGGTCTATATGGAAAGCCTCGGTGGCTATAGCCTTGTTCAGGTTGTCTATCTTCTTGAGCAGGATGCCTACCGATTGTCTTATTTCCTTCACATCGGTACCGCGGCTGCTGCGTATGATTTCCTTCTGGGTCTCCAGTGCCTGTCGTTTGCGTGGCGTTTCGTTCCAGATAGGAATGGTGAATCTTACGCCTACGTCGGCATTGTTCGAAATCTTGTTGTTGCTCTGCCAGTAACTCGACCATCTTGCGAATGGTGTGAGTCGGGTAGTGCTTAAATAGTTGGTCAGCTTGCTGTCGTTGTCAGCAATCTGTTCTTTCACCATCATGATGCGTGCATCCAGACTTTCCTGGTTCAGATGGTTCCAGAGGGCTGTTGTGTCTACCACAATCTTGGTCGGTTTGATGCGGTAGATAGGCTTGTTGGTGATATCTCTGTCTGTGCAGAGCACGGAGATGTCATATTCAGCCTCCAGCTTGTCGTTCATCACTTTCAGCATCTTGTCGTTGCTGATTCGGTCTTTTTCCAGCATAAACTGGTACGCTTCGTTCATGATGTCGAGGTTGTCCAGTCTGTGTGCTATGACAGTACCGATATAGAAATTATATTGTTCGGTCAGCTCATCTGCTGCCTTTTCATATATGTCTGCAGTTTGGCGCTTTTTTATTTGCAAGCGGTCGAGTTCATTGGCAAGAGCAATCTTAGTTCTTTTCTCCTTGCCTTGGTAGAACTTCGAGTTGATGATGTTCCATCCCAGTTCGGCTTGAACCTTCATCTTATATTTTGATACCTCTTTTGCGTCGTCTTCATCAGAATCGAAGTACGCATCAGGTCGGGCATAAACCTGTCCGGTCACTTCCAGACCGTTGTGTCTGTTGAGCGCTAAGTGCTCATGTGCAGTTTTCGACCAGAACAGAGAGTCGGTCTTATTGATATCAGCGTGATGCTGATTATTGAGTCCCAGCTGTATGACTGGAGCTTTCACCCATATAGGGTTTTTGATGAGAGTGTCGAGTTGTGCGAAGCGCTGTTTGAAGTGTCTCAGTACATTATCGTTCTTCAGATTCTCATATACGAGCATCTTAGGGCTAAAGCTCTTTTTCTTCAGCAGTTGCTGCCTTTGAGCCTGAGCCATAGTGCTTTGTCCTCCGAGTGTAATGAGGAGAGCAGTAGTCGTATATAGTATCAAATTTTGCTTCATTGTTTTTGGGGTTTAAACACTATGAATGCAGCTGCAGGCTAATGCAGCTGCATTCAACTAGTGTCTTATATTTTTATTGTTCAATGATAATCATTATCAATTTCTTATGAATTGAACATATATCAGATTCCTTATTTAGTAAGAAATCTCAGGGTCCGCATTCTTGAGCTGGAATACCTGCAGTCTGTTCTGACCGTAGGCAACGTAGATATAGCCCTTGTATTCTATTACATAGTTGGCAGAGTGGACTAAGTCGCGGTGTGCAACCACCTTGTGAGTTTCCTTGTCGAGAACTACAAGTCCGAATCCGCCGTATGCGATATATACATACTTCTTTCCTACGTAGCAGCCATTGGCATGACCTTTATACTTTCCGGCATTTCCGCCTTCCGTGATAGTAGGGCTAGGCATCTGGTAGTGCCAGAGTTCATTGCCTTCCATATCGTAAACATACATACCGGCAGCACCGCGGCAAACGTAAATCTTGTTATCATCCACACGAACCACGTTCTTACCGTTGTTTGGTTCAATGGTGCTGATGGCAAAGCTCTTAATTGGGTTGCTGAGGTCTTCTGCCTTCTGGTCGAAGATTTCCACGGTAGCAGGGATAGCCTCTGTCTCGTTGGTTGCTTCTCTGTCCAGATAAACTGTAACGATCTTACCATTACCGATAGCTATGTGCTTTACCTTTCCTGGCTTGTTGATCTTGTCAAGCTCATTATAGGTATCTGCATTGTAAACCAGATAGCCCTTGGTAGTTGCAACGATCAGATGGTTGGTTTCGTCGTTATAGACCACGCAGTTCTCATCATAACCCTTTTTTGCAAATTCTGCTGTTGCAGGATTCATCTGGATAAACTGCAATGGTTTCTCGTAGATCACGGTGTCCTTGCCATCGACGGTTGATGTGATAGACTTTGATTGGTCTGCCAGCAGATGGTTGTCCAGAATAGGGATGTATGCGAGCATTGCACCCTTCTTGTTGGAACTTCCTGGTAAGTAAACCATGCGCTTGCCAGACTTGAGCTTGACAGCCATCAGATGGTTGAAGTCGAGGTCTTTCTGTTCATCGCAGAGATACTGCTCCAGTGTTACCTTGTTGTTTTCTACAGGACTGAATACCTCAATACAGCCACCGTGCTTCTTGTCACGGGTATGGTAAGACATATACAATCTGCCATTGTGTACCTGTACGCAAGTCGCAGAGATGTCATGGTCGTGATTATAGTCGATACTTGAAATCAAGTCGAGTATAGGCTCCTTTGCAGGCTCCTTGTCTGCATTGTAACCGTTAGGATTGCACTCAGTCTTCTTGATGACATAGTTCTTGGCTTCTGGATCATCCTTGAAGAGGATATTGGCGTTATTGTTCCATACAATAGTTGTATTGTTATCTGTAATCGGAGTGGTAGCCCCTTCACTTCCAAAGATAACATTTGTATCCAAGATGATATGGGCATTATCTCCTGATGTGGAGAAAACAGAGCAATCTACCGTCTTGGCTCCACCTGGATTCCAATCACCCTGTTTTCCTGGCGCATTGTAGTAGAAGGCATCTGCCTTGATCACAGCTACACCGTCCTTGTCTGGTAAGTCTGCATAACCTTGGTTTTGGTTCAGATTCACGTATTTGCCTTCGATGTCAACCATACTCTGGTCTTGCAGGTGAAGGTTTGCACCAGAATCTTGCTTGTAGTACTTTGCCTTCAGATACATGACGTAGAGATTTGTGCCATTGGTGGCGTAAACATCTCCTTCTACCTTGAGGGCACAACCGCTATGGAGCACAGTTGTATTTTGAATCTTCAAGCTGGTGGTTGTCATGATGTTGTTTACACTGGCCTCTGACTGGTTTGACATTTCGAACGCTCCAGTCAGAGTAGCATTGTCTGTTACATACAGTTGGGCATCTCCGCTCATGGTAACTTTATTAGCAATAAGGGAGTTTTTGACAAAGAGCGTAGAGCCAGTTCCGCCTTGTATGTTCAAATCGTGTCCTTTTACATTTAAATCTCCAGCATTCTGATAAAATGTATTCTTGATGAGATATTCTTTTTGGTTGGCTGGAAATTCGATTGTGCCCCAGTTGGATACCTTTGTATCTCCAAATACTTCATTGCTATTTTTTGCAATCAGTTTACCTCCGCTCAGTACATAGATTGAGGCATCTGATCCGTTGGCATTATTAATATCTAATGTACCTTTCACATAGATGGTCATTCCTTTTATGTTGTAACCATCTGCGTTGAGGGTTTCACCAGCTGGTACTACATAGGTTCCTGGATGTTCTTCCCATTTATTTGTTACGGAAGAAAGATTAGAAGTTCCTGCAGGAACGGCTGGCTCTGTAGCCTCTGCTCTGGTTGCCAGAGCTCTAGTTTTTGTAGTTGTATTAGCGTATGCACCTTTATAGTTCCATACTCTGGATGCCAGCTGGTCTGCATACTCTGCGGTTACGTCTGTACCAACGATAGTAGCAGCTTTACCGATAGGATCTATGACAGAATCGTTGCCAGGTGTTCCGCTATCGCTACAAGATGCCAAAAGCATTGCAGCAAATGAGAACGTTACAAGTTTAATATTTATAGCTTTCATATTCATTTACTTAACTTTTTTCGTTAACATTCTTGTTGAACGTATTTCTTGTTTCAGCTAGTCAACTTAGCTCTAATAAGGTGAATGTTCCCTCCCACTCGCAAGGAGTGGGAGAGAACAAGGATTATTTCTTTTATTCGTATTACTTCTGGGTATTTGTAAGCTTGAATACCTGTACACGGCTCTGACCGTATGCAACGAAGATGTTGTCGTAGTCATCTGATGTTACGAAGTTGGCAGACTTGCCGTTGTATGCCTTACGGTGGCAAACTACCTTTCCATTCTTGTCGAGGACAACCAGACCGTATGAACCGCATGCTACATATACATAGTTTGCTGTAACGTAAACTCCATTAGCGCAACCCTTCACGTATTCCTTTCCTGCTTCCAGGTTCTGAGCCTTATTAGATGCAGTGAAAGTTGGACATTCGAAGAACTGGCTAACTGTACCATCGGCAGCAATTTTTGAGATACCATTCTCGCCCTTGCAGACGTAGATCTCACCCTTTGCTTCTTCTACTGCAATCACAGCCTTGTTGCCCTTAGGAGAAATCTCACCGACATTATATGTTGCTGCAACGTCCTGCATTTCATTGTCGTTATATGCAGTCAATGTGCCATCAACTGTCAATGCGTAGAGCTTGCCGTTTGCTGCAACAAGATACTTACCCTCAGTGCTACCCTCGTTCCACTTGTTCATCTTTGCATTAAAGATAGTGAAGCCCTTAGTGGTTGCAACGATGTGGTTATTGTCGAAGTTAGCTACACAGTTGGCATCCATACTTTTGGTCTTTCTGTCGATAGCAGAAATCTGAATCTTGTTAGCGAATGAACCATCGCTGTTCAGTGAAATCTGTCCCATGAAAGGACCTACACCTGTTACTTCATCAGCATGGTTAGCGTTTCCACTCTGGCTACCTGCTACCCAAAGGGTGTTACCATCTACCAGGATGTGGTTGTAGTCATTGGTTTCATTGGCTGATTGTACACTATGATTGATAGCCAAGGTGTTGTTTTTCAAACTGATAGCCTCGATAGCTCCATTAGAAGCCTTGCCGTTTGTATGGTAAGCTACATAGAAGTTGCCGTTTTCTCCTGGCTGGATGCAAGTAGCAGACAAACCATTGTTTGGAGTCTTGTCTTCTGCAACCAAGTCAAGCTTTGGAGCAGCGATGATAGTTGCAGGATCTCCAGCCCACTCAAAGCCATAAGCCTGGTAGTCTGGGCCATCTGCTTTCTCCTTGACACCCTTACCATCAGTTGCCTTATCGTAGTCGAGGTAAGAAGCTGCAATATCGAGATCCTCGAAAGAGTTCTCCTTCTCTGTGCCTGTATAGCACTCTGTGAACTGGAGAAGGAAGGTTGCGTTGTTACCAGATGTTGCCAATGCCTGAATCTGGTTGGCACCTGTGTTGGTGAACTTCTTAGCCTTGATAACTGCGATGGCGTTATCGTCGTTCAAGGTAATCTGACCACGACTTGCGTTATCAGTTACGATATTGTTGGTGTAGATGTCGCTCTTGTTGTTGATATTAATCTGGCAGTTGCCCTTCAGGTTGAGAGTTGCATCCTTGGTATCGTTGGTAACGTTGATGTAGTCAGCTGTGATGCGTGAACCTGCTTCTGCGTTGAATACCTTTGAAGCCTTGATGGCAGATTTCTCGCTAGCAATCATCTCGCCCTTAACATTCAATGTCTCTGTTCTCAAGAAACCGCCGAACTGCAAAGCACCATTCACGTTAACTGTTGTAGCGTTCATGATGTGCTTGGTAGCATTTACTGAAGCTCCTTCCTCGATGTTCAACTCTACAGCGTGGAGAGAGCCGCCGATGTAGGCATCAGAACCCTGCTTGAATGTGATGTTGTGCTTTGGAGTGATGATGGCCTTCTTGTTGTTCTTGTCGTAAGGATTGACAGAACCGATACCGCCACCGTTATTTGAAGTTTTAACGTACAGCTTACCTGCTACAGTGATATCTGCGTCTGCAATGATAGAACCGCCATCGTTGATGATGGTTGCATTTGTAGGTATCACCAAAGCATCTTTGCCCTTATATTCCAATGTTGCACCGCCGTCAACGTAGATGGTGCAGCCTTCAAGTGAGCTAGCGAAAATCAACTTAGAATTACCCTTTACGAAGATAGTAGCACCTGCAATCTTGTTTTTACTCATGTCAAGTGTAGTCTTGCTGGTTACCAAATAGGTCTTGCCGGCAACCATGTCCTCAGGATTGTTCCATGTCTTTGCGTTCTCTGGAACAGCTGGGATAACAACTTTGTCAGCAGAAGCAAATGCTCTTGTCTGTGAAGCTCTAGAGAAGAACTTTCTTGCGTTGGCTGTTGTGTTCTTGTAGTTAGCCACACGAGAAGCCAGCTCTGCAGCTGAGCTGCTTGTAAGATTTGCAGTGATAGTCTCTGCAACATCCACTTTAGGGTTTGTGTCACCTGTAGGATCGCTGTTGCTATCGCTACATGATGCGAAAACGAATGCCGCCAAACCGATGGCAGCAAGCTTAGAATTGAATAATTTCATATCTATTTT
>CAUFXJ010000020.1:0-57109 GCA_959596915.1 Segatella copri | reverse complement strand
GGCAAACGCCCAACTTCTTGATTTTCAATCAAAGTCCAATTTAGAGCGAGTTATAACATTTAACATCTTTCCTCCTCTTTATATATTCAGGAATATCTCTTATATATTTGCGAATCTCTCTTTATACAAAATGACTCAATGTTTGCAGAAAATGGAACTTTTTTCTGCAGTTTCGCCGAAAAGTGTTTCCTTTGCAGTCAAAAATAGATAAGATTAAAAGAATTATGGCAGAAAATAGACAAGAATTGAACCGCAACTTGGCTCAGATGCTCAAGGGTGGTGTGATCATGGACGTAACAACTCCAGAACAGGCAAAAATCGCAGAGGCAGCAGGTGCATGCGCAGTAATGGCGCTGGAACGTATTCCAGCTGATATCCGTGCAGCAGGTGGTGTTTCACGTATGAGCGACCCTAAGATGATCAAGGGTATTCAGGAGGCTGTTTCTATCCCTGTAATGGCTAAGTGCCGCATCGGTCACTTCGCTGAGGCTCAGATTCTTCAGGCTATAGAAATCGACTATATTGACGAGAGCGAGGTGCTCTCTCCAGCAGATAATGTTTATCACATTGATAAGACTCAGTTTGACGTACCATTCGTTTGTGGTGCCAAGAACCTGGGCGAGGCGCTCCGCCGTATTGCTGAGGGTGCTACCATGATCCGTACCAAGGGTGAGCCAGGAACAGGTGATGTGGTTCAGGCTGTTACCCACATGCGTATGATGCAGAGCGAAATCCGCCGCCTGGTTTCTATGAGCGAGGATGAGCTTTACGAGGCTGCCAAGCAGTTGCAGGCTCCTTACGACCTGGTGAAGTATGTTCATGAGAACGGCAAGTTGCCAGTGGTTAACTTCGCTGCCGGTGGTGTGGCTACTCCAGCTGATGCTGCCCTGATGATGCAGCTCGGTGCTGAGGGTGTATTCGTAGGTTCTGGAATCTTCAAGAGCGGTAACCCTGCTAAGCGTGCCCAGGCAATCGTAAAGGCTGTTACCAACTACAACGACCCTAAGATGCTGGCTGAGTTGAGCGAGGACCTCGGCGAGGCAATGGTAGGTATCAATGAGCAGGAGATTGCTTTGCTCATGGCTGAAAGAGGTAAGTAATAGATGAGATAACGGATAAGAGCCCCTCCTGCACAAGAAGGGGCTTTTATATTAGATAAGTATGTTATGAGAATAGCAGTATTAGCTTTACAAGGCGCTTTTGCTGAGCACAGACAGAAGTTGGCTCAGTTGGGCGTGGATAGTTTTGAGGTTCGCCAGTTGAAGGATTGGGATCAGCCTAAGGATGGCTTGATTATTCCGGGCGGTGAGAGTACCACCCAGGCGAAACTCTTGAATGAACTGGGATTGATGGAGCCTGTGAAGGAGGCGATTGCTGCCGGCTTGCCAGTTTATGGAACCTGTGCCGGTTTGATTCTTCTTGCCAAGAAGATTGAGGGCGAGCCTAGTCAGCGCATAGCTTCGATGGACATCACGGCTTTGAGAAATGCCTACGGTCGCCAGTTGGGCAGTTTCTACATCGAGGCTCCGATGAAGGGCATCGAGGGCAACATCCCAATGACTTTCATCCGTGCTCCTTATATTAAAGATGTGTGGGGTGATGCCGAGGTTCTGGCGGAGGTAGATGGCAAGATTGTGGCTGCCCGCCAGGGTAACCAGCTCGTTACCGCCTTTCATCCCGAACTGAACGAAAGTCTGGAGATTCATAAGTATTTCCTGGGGATGTGCAGCAAGTAGGCTTCATCCTGAGATGAAACTTATTTCGTTGGCCGATGAAACAGGCTTCATGGGCACATGAAGCTACATAGCAAAGTATCTTAGGATACATAGCCAAGTATCTTAAGATACATGAGCAAGTATCCTAAGATACTTTTTTATTGATAGCGGACTATCTAATTCAAAAAGGTTTTCTTCATATCGGCCGACCCACTTTTGGGGTTCATAACTTTGAACATATTCCTGTTGTTCAGCCAAGACTTGCAATATCACTTTTTCATCAACCATAATTGCTCTATTTGAGGATTATTTCTTACTTTTTTGTAAAAGTACAGTAAAGTCTTTAATACCAGTAGGTTACCATTCTTGTACTTTGCTAAAATGCATATTTCTGTCCTTCAAACTTTGCTAAAATGCATATTAGACATGAATGTTGTGTCTGATACTTTTTTCCGATAAATGTTTGCCGTTTACAAATATTCATCGTATCTTTGCATTATGAAATCTTCGTTACGTAAAACTCATAATGATGTAAATGCTTATGGTACAGTTAAATCCTTTTGTATTTAAAAAGCTGTTGCAGAGTTCATGTAGATGGGGCTGTGGGCCTGTTGAGTGAGCGAAACAATGTGCCTGAGTGAACTCAATGAGCCGTCCGAATAAGCC
The DNA here is from genome assembly GCA_959596915.1 of Segatella copri. Taxonomy (GTDB): domain Bacteria; phylum Bacteroidota; class Bacteroidia; order Bacteroidales; family Bacteroidaceae; genus Prevotella; species Prevotella copri_N. The sequence continues at coordinate 54,728 of CAUFXJ010000020.1, read as the reverse complement.
TACTGATATGATTGAACAAGCTTACAAATACGACTGAGTAAGTGAAAGAATACGTTTGCTCAGGTTCAAGAAGTCGGAATATCAGGTTCAAGGAGGCTGTTTCTAAGAGATTCCCACTAGGCTCAGCAGCTCTGCTGAGCCTAGTCAGCAGGTCTGCCGACTGCAGTCAGCACATCTGCCGAGCCTAGTGGCAACACCCTATAATCGTACAACTACACACCTTTTAGTTGTACGATAATAACCGTTTATAACAACTCCGGAAGCTGGAAGAGCTTCACGCTGTTACTGCCCTTGATGAGGATGTAATGGTCGTGAGGCTGGTTTGCCTTGAGTGCTTCCTTCACTTCCTCTACATTCTGGAACTTGCGGTAGCTGCATGGAATATCCTTGAACTCATCGCCCACAAGCCATACATTCTCCAGACCGGCTGCCTGCAACTGGTCTACTACCTTCTGGTGCTCCTCGTGGCTCACTTCGCCGAGCTCGCCCATCTGTCCGAGAATCGCCATCTTATGAGGCACATCCATCACGCGGAAGTTCTCGATGGCGGCTGCCATGCTCGATGGGTTGGCATTGTAGGCATCTACCACCAGCTTATTGTGCGCCGTCTCTTCCAATTGCGAACGGTTGTTGCTTGGGATGTAGTTCTCCAGGGCATGATCTATCTGCTGAGGCTTCACATCGAAATGAAGACCGATGGTGATGGCGGCAAGCATGTTGTCGATATTGTAAGAGCCGATGAGATGGGTTTGAACCTCATGCCAGTCGAAACTCTCGGTGCGCCAGCGGAACTTCAGAAAAGGAGCGCAGGAGATGACTTCTCCCCAAACATCGCAGTTTTCGTCCTTGCCGTAGGTGATGAGGCGGTTGATGTTGCGCTGCTCGGCCATCTGCATCAGATGCTCGTTGTCTGCATTGATGAAGACGAGGGCATCGTTGGCTGCGAGGTAATCATAGAGCTCTCCCTTGGTCTTCTTCACGCCTTCGAAACTGCCGAATCCCTGCAGGTGGGCACGGCCTACGTTGGTAATCATACCGCAGGTTGGCTCCACGTATTCCACGAGTTTCCGGATGTCACCAGGATGGGAAGCACCCATCTCTACAACGGCAATCTCATTTTCCGGAGAGAGACGGAAGAGCGTCTTTGGTACGCCCACATCATTATTGAAGTTACCCTGGGTGAACATCACGTTGAACTTCTCGCCGAGAACGGCAGAGACGAGCTCCTTGGTGGTGGTCTTGCCGTTGGTTCCGGTGATTCCTACTACAGGAATATCGAAGTGGCGGCGATGCTCACGGGCTAATTCCTTGAAGGTGGTGAGGCAGTCCTCTACGAGGATGTCGCGCTCGTCGCCTTCCTTGGCATACTCTTTTTCATCAACAATCACATAGGCACAGCCTTTCTCCAAAGCCATGTCGGCAAACTTGTTGCCATCAAACGATGCGCCCTTTAAAGCCAGGAAGATGCTGCCCTCTGGGCAGTCGCGGCTGTCAGTGGTAATCACTGGGTGCGCTTGGTAAATCTGATAGAGTTCTGAAATATCCATAGTCTATAACTGTTATTTTGGGTACAAAAGTAATCTAAATTATGGACATAACAAACAATTTTCCCAAAAAATGATGGTAATCTCGATAATTCTTTCTATTTTTGCAGAAAATATTCAAGTAATCTTTGGAAAGTGAGGTCGGAATGGGCGCAAACATAGAAAGAGATAAATTAAAAACGAGGAAAGACAAGCTAGCTGGTTATTTCTTCGATATCTCCAAACTAAGTTTTGGAGCGATGGTTTTGGGTGGGCTTACGCCAATGATAACAGGAGAATTCGATTATATGAATCTTCTGTATGTTTTATTTGGTGTGTGCATGACAATTTTGTTTGCAATAGTAGGTAATCGAATTTTAAAATATTAAGAAAATGGAAACAATGATTTTGATATTTGGAATAGGCACTTTAATAGGTGGTGGTATTTTGCTTTGGACATATACTGAATCAGGGAAGAAATGGCTAAAAAGTTTATAGTATGAGTTATTTAGCGTTATTTTTTATGATAACTTCTATTGTTGTTATTGCTCTTATAGCTTGGAGTTATACAACGTCGGGCGAAAAGTGGCTTAAGGAGTTATAATCCGATGGAATATACAATCAATATTAAGGGGCACTTGATGGATTTGAGTACCCCTCAGGTGATGGGCATCCTGAACGTTACGCCCGACAGTTTCTACTCTGGCAGTAGAAAACAGACAGAAATGGAGATAGCTCAGAGAGCTAATCAGATTATAGAAGAAGGTGGAAGCATCATCGATGTGGGCGCTTTCTCCACCCGTCCCGGTGCCGATGAAGTATCGGAAGAGGAGGAGGGAAGACGCCTGAAGTTCGCTCTCGACATCGTTCGCAGGGAGCAACCGGATGCTGCCGTCTCCGTAGATACCTATCGCCCTACCTTGGCACGCAAGTGTATCGAGGAGTGGGGAGCTGACATCATCAACGATGTATCAGAAGGTGGAATCACAGGTATCGCCAATGTGCCGCTGGAGCAGAGACAGGAGGAATATCCTGAAATGTTCCGGGTGGTGGGCGAGCTGAAGGTACCTTATATATTAATGTCGGTGCAGCCAACGCTTGCTACGATGATGAAGGGCTTTGCCAGAGAGGTACAGCAGTTGCGCGACCTGGGAGCCAAGGACATCATCCTCGACCCGGGCTTCGGATTCGGCAAGAATCTCATCCAGAATTATCAGATTTATAATGAGATGGAGAAGTTGAACGTGATGGAACTTCCGGTTCTGGTAGGCATCTCCCGCAAGAGTATGATATACAAGCTGCTGGGTGGAGATGCTACGACATCGCTCAATGGAACTTCCGTGCTCGACACCATCGCTCTGATGAAGGGCGCCAGCATCCTCAGAGTGCACGATGTGAAAGAAGCTGCTGAGGCTGTGAAGATAATAGAAGCAATGAAGGAGGGACGCACATGATAGAATTTGGCATCAAAGACTTTCTCGATATTCTCCTGGTAGCCTCGCTGCTGTTCTATGTTTATCGTCTGATGAAGGAATCGCGCTCACTGAACATCTTCGTGGGCATCATGCTCTTCGTGCTTATCTGGCTCTTTGTGAGTCAGATACTGGAAATGCGTCTGCTGGGTTCTATCCTGGATAAACTGGTGAGCGTGGGAGTCATCGCCCTCATCGTCATCTTTCAGGAGGATATCCGTAGATTCCTCTATGAGATAGGTTCGCAGAAAGGTATGCGCCGGCTGGTTCGCTTCTTCCACTCCAGCAAGGAGAGCCAGAAGGAGGCTAACAAGGAGACCATCATGCCGATTGTGATGGCGTGTATGAGTATGGCGAAGAAATACGTAGGTGCTCTTATCGTTATAGAGCGAGGCGTTCCACTGAAGGACATCATGGATACGGGTGAGGAGATAGACGCCAAGATTAACCAGCGGCTGATAGAGAATATTTTCTTCAAGAATTCGCCGCTTCATGATGGAGCCATGGTGGTGAGCAATAAGCGCATCATGGCAGCCGGATGTATTCTGCCTGTGAGCCATAACCTCGATATTCCGAAGGAACTGGGACTCCGCCATCGTGCCGCTCTCGGAATATCACAGAGCAGTGATGCCATCGCCGTCATCGTATCCGAGGAGACCGGACGAATCAGCGTGGCCATCAAGGGCGAGTTCAAACTCCGACTCTCGGCCGAGGAACTGGAAAGCATCCTTACTCTGGAGATGATATAAGTAAAGTGAAGAGTGAAGAATTCATCACTTTTCCTACTACGTAAACCTTTACGATATGAATAATCTCCCGATTTAGCTTTTTTTACACATTTTAATCGCTGCTATTTCAAAGAAAATGTGTACTTTTGCAAAGTCGATGTGGCAAAAAGGTGAAAAACAAGATAACATCGCCTTACACTTTGACAGATCTACTTAGGAAACAACAAAATATATAAAATATTAAAAAGTAAAATGGATTTATTACAGCAAATCGTAGCTCGCGCTAAAGCTGACAAGCAGCGCATCGTGCTCCCTGAAGCAGAAGAGGAGCGTACATTGAAAGCAGCCGATAAAGTTTTGGCTGATGATCTCGCAGACATCATCCTCATCGGTAACCCTGCCAATATTAAGAATCTCGCTGCTCAGTGGGGTCTTAACAACATCGACAAGGCTACTATCGTTGATCCACAAAACAACCCTAAGACTGAGGAGTATGCTGAGAAGCTCGCTGAACTTCGCAAGAAGAAGGGCATGACCGTAGAGCAGGCTCGTGAACTCGTAACTAAGAACAACCTCTACCTCGGTTGTATGATTATCAAGACTGAGGGCGCTGACGGTCAGATTTCTGGTGCGTTGAGCACTACTGGCGATACTCTCCGTCCAGCTCTTCAGATTATCAAGTGCACTCCAGGTATCACTTGCGTAAGTGGTGCTATGTTGCTCATCACAGACCAGAAGCAGTATGGTCAGGATGGCATTGTAGTAATGGGTGACGTTGCTGTAACTCCAAACCCTACAGCAGACCAGCTTGCTCAGATTGCCTATACTACAGCTCATACAGCTCAGTCAGTGGCAGGTATTACTGATCCACAGATTGCCATGTTGAGCTTCTCTACAAAGGGTAGCGCAAAGGATGCTATCAACAAGGAGACTGGCAAGAGCGTTTATATCATTGACAAGGTAAAGGATGCCGTAGCTATTGCTAAGGAGAAGTTCCCAGAGCTTCATCTCGATGGTGAACTTCAGGCAGATGCAGCCCTCGTTCCAGAGGTTGCTGCCAAGAAGGCTCCAGGTTCTGACGTTGCTGGTAAGGCTAACGTTTTGGTAGTTCCTAACCTCGAGGTTGGTAACATCGGCTACAAGCTCGTTCAGCGCTTGGGTGGTGCCATCGCTATCGGTCCTATCCTCCAGGGTATCGCTCGTCCTGTAAACGACCTCTCTCGTGGTTGCTCTGTAGATGACATCTACTACATGGTAGCTATCACAGCTTGCCAGGCACAGGACGCTAAGAAGGCTTAATTCAACATTCAACATTTAACATTCAACATTTAACATTATGAAAGTATTGGTTCTGAACTGCGGTAGTTCATCTATCAAGTACAAATTATATAATATGGACGATGAGTCTGTATTGGCACAGGGTGGTGTAGAGCGTATCGGTCTTGATAACGCTTTCATCAAGGTGAAATTGCCTAACGGCGAGAAGAAGCAGATCATGCACGACATGCCTGACCACAAGGAAGGTGTGAACTTCGTGTTCAAGTGCTTGCTCGACCCGGAAATCGGCGCTATCAAGGATTTGAAAGAAATCGACGCTGTAGGACACCGTGTCGTACAGGGTGGTGACAAGTTCAAGGAGAGCGTTATCGTTGACAAGAGCGTAGAGGATGGTATCGAGGAACTTTGCGACCTCGCTCCTGTTCACAACGCAGGTCACCTGAAGGGTATCCGTGCCGTTGACTCTTTGATGCCTGGCACTCCTCAGGTTTGCGTATTCGACAACGCATTCCACAGCACAATGCCTGACTACGCTTACCTCTATGCAATTCCTTACGAGTTGTACGAGAAGTATCACGTACGCCGTTATGGTTTCCACGGAACATCTCACCGCTATGTTTCTAAGCGTGTTTGCGAGATTCTCGGTCTCGACCAGAACAACTCTAAGATCATCACTTGCCACATCGGTAACGGTGGCTCTGTAGCTGCTGTATTGAATGGTAGGGTATTGGATACTTCAATGGGCTTGACCCCATTGGCTGGTTTGATGATGGGTTCACGTTGTGGTGACATCGATGCTTCTGCCGTTACCTACTTGATGGAGAAGTTGAACATGAAGCCACAGGAAATGGCTGACTTCCTGAACAAGAAGAGTGGTGTGCTCGGTATTACAGGTATTTCTTCTGATATGCGCGACATCGAAAAGGCAGCTAACGAGGGTAACGAGAAGGCTCAGTTGGCTCTCCGTATGTATGAGTATCGCATTAAGAAGTACATCGGTGCTTACACAGCTGCTATGGGTGGCGTTGACGCTATCGTATTCACAGCAGGTGTTGGTGAGAACCAGACCGACCTCCGCGAGGATTCTTGCAAGAACCTGGAGTATCTTGGCATCAAGATTAACAAGGAAGTAAATGACAAGGTTCGTGGTGAGGAAGCTATCATCTCTACTGACGACAGTAAGGTGAAGGTAGTTGTAGTTCCTACCGACGAAGAGATTGTTATCGCTCGCGATACAATGGAGTTGGTTGCTAACAAGTAATCATACGCTATATATAATAAGGTGAAGACTAGAAACATAAGTGAATGGTCTTCACCTTTTTAAATTTTTAGAATTATGAAAACAAAGATTGTAACTTTCGGAGAAATATTGCTTAGAATTTCTAAGCCTGGTTATCAACGCTTATTTCAGGGACATCATATGTTTGGCAATTATGGTGGCAGTGAGGCTAATGCAGCCATCTCTTTGGCTTATTTAGGCGATAATGTAGAGTATGTAACCCGTGTGCCATACGGTGAGATGGGTGAGGCCGCGTTGATGCATCTCAGAGAGTACGGTCTGAATGTTTCTCATGTTGTGCGTGGCGGCGAACGTCTTGGAACTTATTATTTCGAAGAGGCAGTAGCAATGCGCAATTCCCGTGTGGTTTACGACCGCAAGAATTCTTCTTTCTATACGCTGAAGCGCGGAATGGTGAAATGGGAAAAGGTGCTGGCTGATGCTGCCGTATTCCATTGTTCCGGCATTACCTGTGCTATCAGCCGCGATGCGATGGAGTCAACTATGGATGCCATCAAACTTGCTGTTTCTGACGGGTTGACCATTGCCTGCGACATCAATTACCGTAAGAATCTCTGGGGATATGGTCTGGAACCTCATGACGTGCTATTCCAGATGATGCAGTATAGCGACATCATCTTTGGTGACCAGAATGAGTGGGAGGTAGCCAGCGGTGTGCCTCATATTCCTTTCGAGGCTTTGGATGCAGACTATGAGATTGACAAGGAGGCTTATCAGAAGTATTTCCGCAAGATGCATCAGCTCTTCCCTAAGTGTAAGAAGATGCTGATGGCGGTAAGAAATCAGATTGCCAGCAGTCATCATACCTTGAGCGGCTTGCTCTATGATGCTGTAGAAGATCAGCTCTATACTACAAGAATCTATGATATTGAGCCGATTGTTGACCCGATGGGTGTAGGTGATGCCTTTATTGCTGCCTATATTCATGCCCATCAGAAGTGGGGCGACAAGAACCAGTATTGCCTGGATTTCTCACTGTCAGCAAGCGCGATAAAGAATACGGTTCCGGGTGATCAGAATCTGGTTACAGAAGAAGAAATCATCAATAACATGACTTCTTCGGGAGGTCGCATACAGCGATAACAATAAAGGGCAGCTCATAAAGCTGCCCTTTATTGTTATGGTTGGCTTTCGCCTTCCACATATTCTTCCATAAACATGTGTTCGCCATCAAACACGGCATAGGTGAACTGCCATATCCAGTCGCCCAGAATCATCAGTCGGGTCTTTTTGCTCAACATCAGATCCAGTTCGATGTGGCGATGGCCGAACATGAAGTAATCTATATCCTTGTGGCCTTGCATATACTGTTTGGCAAAGCGTACCAGGAACTCCTTCTTTTCGCCCATATAAGGCTCTTCCTTTCCGTCAGCACGTTTCAGTCGGCTATGCTTAGCCCAGTTCAAGCCCAAAGCCATTCCCCAGCGAGGATGAATCGCATTAAGGAGGCGTTGGCAAGTATGATTCTGGAACATTCTTTTCAGAAACTTGAATTTCTTGTCTGGGTCACCCAGTCCGTCTCCATGTGCCAGATAGAATACTTTATCGTATATCTCTATGGTCTGAGGCTTGTAATGTACGGTAACGCCACACTCTTCCTCCAGGTAGCCATAGGTCCAGAGATCGTGGTTACCCGTAAAGAAATGTACTTCCACTCCCATATCGGTCAACTCCGAGAGCTTACCTAAGAAGCGTGTATAGCCTTTTGGTACGACATATTTATATTCGTTCCAGAAGTCAAACATGTCACCCAGGAGATAAACTGCCGCAGCCTTCGTCTTGATGCTGTCCAGGAAACGGACCAGGCGGCGTTCTTGCATGCGGGCATGCGGAATGGCTAATGAGCCAAGGTGCGCATCTGAGAGGAAATATACATTTTTCATAAGCGATTCTATTTAAATGAAGAGTGAAGAATGAAGAGTGAAGAATTCAACAGCTTTGTCTTTATTCAAAACCGAGTTCTACGCGAGCTTCCTCGCTCATCATACTCTGATCCCAAGCCGGTTCGAATACAAGGTTCACATTGGCAGATTTTACGCCTTCCACGCTGTCTACCTTGCTTCTTACATCCTCCAGGATGAAGTCGGCAGCAGGGCATGAAGGGGCTGTGAAGGTCATGTCGAGATCTACGGTGGCATCGTCCTTCACATCTATTTTATAAATCATACCGAGGTCCCAGATGTTGACAGGAATCTCTGGGTCGTAAACGGTCTTAAGCACATCTACGATCTTTTCTTCAATCTTTGTCTTTTCTTCTTGTGTCATAATAATCTTTGTTTTTGCCTACAAAGATAATAATTATTGCAGACAAAACAAAAAGAAAAGCTGTTTTTTTCTTGCAGAAGGTCTAATATACCCCAAATAGACTACAATTTACCTTTGTCGTGATATGAATAAAAGGCACCATCGGTTATGATGACATGGTCCATAAAGAAGAGGCGCATGATTTCGCAGGCTTTGGCAATCTTCTGGGTAAGTACATCATCGGCTTTGCTTGGCTGAGGATTGTTGCTGGGATGATTGTGGCAGAAGGCGATAATGGTAGCGTTGTTGAGCACCGCTTCTTTGATGATAAGACGGATGTCGGTTGCCGTTTCTGTAATGCCGCCTTTTGAGATGCAGCTCGCTTTGATGAGCTTGAAGTTCTGGTTCATCATCAGGAGCCATGCTTCCTCAGTGTCTAAATCCTGCATCTTCGGAAGCATATAGTTGTAGATGGCAAGGGATGAGCCTAAGTCGGGACGTGTGCCAATCTTATCGAGAGCACGGCGCTTGCCCAGTTCGCAGGCTGCAAGAATGGTGATGGCTTTGGCGGGTCCCATTCCTTTATATTGCGTCAGTTCTCTGATGGACTTCTTTCCTAGCTGGTTCAGGTTGTTGTCGCAATCCTTCAGAATGCGTTTCATCAGGTCTACGGCACTTTCGTCAGTAGATCCCGAACCAATCAGAATACCTAAGAGCTCGGCATTGGATAAAGCTGAGGCTCCCAAGCGCTCCAGTTTCTCGCGAGGCTTGTCTTCTTCTGCCCAATTGGCAATGGTTAGTTTCTCTGCCATAATAATAACTGATTAGTAGATTATTATTGGCTTCTCTTTTGGCGGGGAAGTCTTATTTGTAGAAAGTCTTGTTGTATGCGCTGAATTCGCTCTGTCCCAGTACGCATCTCTTCCACCATGCAGAAAGAAATCCGCATCCGTAACCCATCAGCTGTGTGAAGGCAGCGCGAATGCTCAGCAAGCCTATCTTCACGCTGTGATTCTCTCTGCTGCTGTCGATAAACAGTGCGATGGTATAGAGAATGATGCCGGCGAGGCCGATGCAGCCCAATGCTGCCATCGCATTGCCCAAGGTTGGGAATACGTGAACGGTGCCAAGCATGTATGGCAGGAAGCCGAAGAAGAGCAGAAGCAGCGTGCCTATTACGCCCACGGTGAAGACCATAGGAAGGAGATGCACGAGTTTGAGACTCTCTGGATATTTCTTGTAGAGATTGATGCGGGCGATGCCACTGTTGTAGACCTGTCGCCAGAACTTGCGGAAGTCGGTGCGGCGCTTATGCCATACCCATGCTTCAGGGAACAGACGGCAACGGCAGCCTGCCTTGAAGATACGGATAGAGAAATCAATGTCCTCACCGAAACGCATATTAGAAAAGCCATTCAACCTGAGATAAACATCTCTGCGGATGCCCATGTTGAATGAACGGGGATAGAACTTATCCATCTTCTTCTTTCCGCCACGGATACCACCGGTGGTAAAGAAAGAAGTCATGGAATAAGAAATGGCTTTCTGAGTATCTGTAAATGATGAGTGCGCCTTGTCGGGACCGCCGAAAGCATCGGCTGGCTCACGGCTCAACTCATCACTTACAGCCTTCAGATAACCTTCTGGCAAGACTACGTCGCTATCGAGTATCAGAAGATACTCACCCTTGGCGCGCTCGGCACCATAGTTGCGACTCTGGCCCGGACCAGAGTTCTCCTTATAGTAATAATGTATATCCATCATGTGCTCATATCGTTTGCACACCTCCTCGCAGGGAGTCTGTGAGCCATCCTCAACGATGACAACTTCGAAGTCTTTCTCTGATTGATGAGTCAGACTCTCTAAAAGTTCGTCCACTTCGTCAGGACGATTAAATACAGGTACTATGATGGAATATTTCATTCTTCTTACTATTAAGGGTTAGTTTTACTCAATAAGAGCACAATCTTCCTGTTGGAGGATGTATTACTCGCTTACACGACCGAGGTAGCTACCGTCACGGGTGTCGATCTGGATAGTCTCGCCTTCGTTGACGAACAAAGGAACACGAACCTCAGCACCAGTCTCCAATGTAGCAGGCTTTGTAGCGTTGGTAGCAGTATTACCCTTTACACCTGGCTCAGAGTGAGTAATCTTCAAAGTAGTCTTCACTGGCATTTCAGCCAAGAGGATAGTACCATCAGTTGTATCAGTAACCACCTCAACAACGTCACCCTCCTTCATGTACTGGCCACCAGTAACGTTCTCCTTAGCGATAGGCACCTGCTCGAAAGTCTCCTGGTTCATGAAGATGCAACCAGTAGCGTCCTCGTAGAGGTACTGGTAAGGACGGCGCTCAACGCGAACATCCTCCAATTTGAAACCTACCTGGAATGTACGTTCCAATACACGACCGTCGGCAACATTCTTCAATTTTGTGTTCATTACGGTGTTACCTTTACCTGGCTTTCTGTGCTGAAAGTCGATGCAAACCCATACTTTGCCATCCATGCGGATGCAAGTACCAATCTTAATTTCCTGTGAATTAATCATTTCTTGTTTATCTTGAATGTTATTACAATAATCTCAAAATCGAGTGCAAAGTTACGGCAAAAACATGAAAAATCAAAGGAAATATCGAAAAAAACATAAATATTTAAGCTAAATTTGGTAGTTTTCTTGGTTATTTCAGAAAATATGCGTAATTTTGCAGCCCAAAAAGGGCGTGTTTTGCACTTTTGTGAAGAATATTAATTAAAAAATAAATAAGAAAAATGAAAAGAACATTTCAGCCTCACAATCGTCGTCGCGTAAACAAGCATGGTTTCCGTGAGCGTATGGCAACAAAGAATGGTCGTCGCGTATTGGCTTCTCGCCGTGCTCATGGCCGTAAGAAGTTAACTGTATCTGACGAGCACCACGGAAAGTAATTCCGAGGAAAGATTCGTCTGTTGACGATGACATTAAAAGCAGCAAGGATGTATTCTTTGCTGCTTTTTGTTGTTTATAACGCCCCTTTCTTTTCAGAGATTGCTCTTTTGGGAACAAAGATGTTTTGTTTTTATATCATAAAATAGGTGGTGAGAGTGCAAAAACTTTCCTTTTTATTTTGTTCTTCCCCCAAATACTTGTATCTTTGCACCAAAAAATAATATATGACTTCATCAGAGTTTATAAATAAGTTTAAGAGTAAGTACCTTTGGGGGAATATCGGTGCCATGATTCTGGTACTGGTGTTGCTCTGTGTCGGTGTCAAGTATGGCATCGATATCTATACCCATCATGGTGAGGCCATCCGTGTGCCGGATATTCGATATAAGAATATCGATGATGCTACACATATCCTCGACGATGCGGGATTGGAAATTGTTGTAACGGATACGGGATATGTCCGCTCTCTGCCGCCTGATGTCATTCTGGAGCAGACTCCGGTTTTCGGAGAAGTGGTAAAGTCGGGACATGTTATCTATGTTACCATCAATTCAGATCATTCTCCACGTATCACCATTCCTGATGTCATTGACAACAGTTCGTTGCGAGAGGCAATGGCTAAACTTACTGCTATGGGATTCAAACTGGGTACCCCTGAATATATTCCTGGCGAAGAGGATTGGGTTTATGGTATCCTAGTTAAGGGTAAGCATGTTGTAGCTGGTGATAAGGTTTCTATCGATGATGTGCTTGTCATACAGGTTGGCAATGGTAAACGGAGCGTTGATGATTCTATCGATGTGGTAGATCCGGTTTATCACGGCGAAGAAGATGTGATGGAAGGCGAAGGTGACATGAGCGGAGAAACTCATGAAGACAACTTCGAGGTGGTTCCTGGTACGGAAGCCACAGAGCCTGCTCCTTCGCATGAGCACCACCAGAAGGAAGTGGTGGAGTAGGAGAAATGAAAAGAGAAGAGTGAAGAATTCAATAGTAATACGAATGATATTTTTAGATTATATATATAATAAGGTATATGCTCCTGTAGAGGATGACTTCGGGTTTGATGATGCAGGAGATATGGACGGACTGGATGATGAACTCCAGGTGGAGGAAGGAAACGCTGCTTCTGGTGAAGGAGGAGATGAACTCTACGAGCACTGGAAGGTTCAGGTGGATGCCAACCAGGATCCGGTGCGTATCGATAAATACCTGGCTGATAAGATGGCCTATCAGAGCCGTAACCGTATTCAGCAGGCTGCTGATGCCGGATTCATCCATGTCAATGGTAAACCGGTAAAGAGCAACTATAAGGTGCGCCCTAATGATCTGGTTACTCTGATGCTCGACCGCCCTCGTCATGAAACGAGTATCAAACCTGAAGAAATCGCTATCAATGTGGTTTATGAAGACGATCAGCTGATGGTGGTCAACAAGGAAGCAGGTATGGTGGTGCATCCGGGTGCGGGCAACTTTCATGGAACCTTGATTCAGGCGGTAGCCTGGCATTTAAGGGATATGCCTGAGTTTGATGCCAATGATCCGGAAGTGGGCTTGGTGCATCGCATCGATAAAGATACCAGCGGACTGCTCGTTGTGGCAAAGACTCCTACGGCAAAGACCGCATTGGGTAAGCAGTTCTTCAACAAGACTACCCATCGCAGTTACAATGCGCTCGTTTGGGGCAATATTGTAGAAGATGAAGGTCGCATAGAAGGCAATATCGGCCGTGATCCGAAGAACCGCCTCCGTATGAAGGTCTTCGATCCGGACAGCGGAATAGGCAAGACGGCGGTTACTCATTACAAGGTGTTGGAGCGTTTCGGTTATACCACCTTGGTGCAGTGTGTGCTTGAAACAGGCCGTACCCATCAGATTCGTGCCCACATGAAGCATATCGGTCATCCGCTCTTTATGGACGAAACGTATGGCGGAACAGAGATTCTGAGAGGTCAGCGCAGTAGCAGCTACAAGGCATTTATCCAGAACTGCTTCAAACTCTGTCCGCGTCAGGCTCTCCATGCCAAGACACTCGGCTTCGTGCATCCTACAACCAAGCAGCAGATGGATTTTGACAGTGAGTGGCCAAATGATTTTAGACAATTAATAGAAAAGTGGCGCGGCTTCATCGCTGGCACCACACAAGATACATTCAAAAATATTTAGTAATTATGGAAAATAGCAAGAGAACGATAGCCATCGTATGTGGTGGTGATTCTTCTGAGCACGACGTATCATTGCGCTCAGGACAGGGTTTGTACTCTTTCTTTGATAAAGAGCGCTACAATATTTATCTCGTCGATGTGAAGGGCACCGACTGGCATGTTGCTTTGGATAATGGTGAGACTATCGAGATTGACAAGAACGATTTTTCTTTCGTTATGAACGGCAAGCATGTCTATTTCGATTATGCTTATATCACCATCCACGGACAGCCTGGTGAGAATGGTGTGATGCAGGGCTACTTTGACCTCATCCATCTGCCATACTCTACAAGCGGTGTTCTGGTAGAGGCAATGACTTTTGATAAGTATGTGCTCAATAATTATCTGCGTGGTTTCGGTATAAACGTAGCAGACAGTATCTTGCTCCGTCGCGGTGAAGCTTATGATGAAGAAGAGATTGCCAAGCGCATCGGTATGCCTTGTTTCGTAAAGCCTGCTGCTGACGGCAGTAGCTTTGGTGTGAGCAAGGTGAAGAATGCTGACCAGCTGGCTCCAGCCCTCCGTGTGGCTTTCATGGAGAGCAATGAGGTAATGATCGAGGGCTTCCTTGATGGTACCGAGATTTCACAGGGCATCTACAAGACAGCCGAGAAAACTGTTGTACTGCCGGCTACCGAAGTGGTTACCACCAACGAGTTCTTCGATTACGATGCCAAGTATAACGGTCAGGTACAGGAAATCACTCCAGCCCGTCTCTCTCCTGAGACCGCAGAAGAGGTTGCCAAGACCACATCCCGCATCTACGATATTCTTCATGCCAACGGTATCATCCGTATCGACTATATCATCTCTAAGGATAAGGATGGTAAAGACAAGGTGAACATGCTGGAGATCAATACCACTCCAGGTATGACCGTTACCAGTTTCATTCCTCAGCAGGTTCGTGCAGCAGGTCTTGATATCAAGGATGTGCTCAGCGAAATTGTGGAGAATCAGTTCTAGAATAACAAACTCATATATGGTTCTGCGATTTTTTCGCAGAGCCATATATATTAATAGGTATATATTATGAATATCCCTCAAGAATTTGATACCATCCGTCCTTGGGAGCCTGAAGATCTCCCAGAGGTATTCGACCGTTTGCTTTCAAACGATCAGTTTAAACAAGTGCTTGCCTATCTCTATCCACAAGTACCTTTCGAGATGATTGCCCAGAAGTTGAAGGCATGTAAGACCAATCTGGATTTCCAGTTGGCTTTTGCTTACGATTTTGTTCATGGCATTCTGAAGAAGGCAGCAACAGGCTGCGAGATGGATTGTACATCGCTCGATAATACCCGTAATTATACTTTCATCAGTAATCACCGTGATATTGTGCTCGATTCAGCCATCCTCGATGTCCTTCTTATCGATAACGGTTTTAAGACCACCTGTGAGATAGCTATCGGTGATAATCTCCTTTCTCTTCCTTGGGTCAAGGATCTGGTACGTGTCAACAAGGCGTTTATCGTAGAGCGTGCCCTGAGCATGCGCCAGATGCTGATGTCGAGCAAGCGCCTTTCCGACTATATGCATTTTGCCATCAAGGAGAAGAACGAGAACATCTGGATAGCCCAGCGCGAGGGTAGAGCCAAGGACAGTAATGACCGCACCCAGAAGAGTATTCTGCAGATGATGTCGATGGGCGGTGAGGGCAGCATTATCGACCGCCTGAAACAGCTTCATCTTGTACCGCTCTCTATCAGTTACGAATATGATCCATGCGATTTCCTGAAGGCAAAGGAGTTCCAGCAGAAGCGCGATAATGCCGATTGGAAGAAGGGACCTATGGATGATCTGGTAAGCATGCAGACCGGTATCTTCGGTTATAAGGGTCATGTGCATTATCATGCAGCTCCATGTCTTGATGATTATCTGGACAGTCTTGATCCTGATATGCCTAAGCAGGATATATATAATAAGGTAGCCGCCTACATGGATGAGCAGATATTCAAGAACTACCGCCTCTATCCGGGCAACTATGTGGCTCTTGATTTGCTTGAAAACTCAACTGCTCATCAGGCTGAATATACTGCCGAAGATAAGGCAAAATTTGAAAAATATATGGCTGGTCAGCTTGCGAAAATTGACCTTCCAAATAAGGATGAAGCTTACTTGAGAGAAAGAATTCTCGAGATGTATGCCAATCCAGTACGTAATTACCTTGCTGCTCAATAGCGGCAAGGTAATACTTTTTCTGTTTGATGATGTTGGAAACTGTTATTATCTGCCTGTTTTAATCAGACTCCTAATTGGTAATTCATAAGCTGTTTACGACAGACAGTTAACAGGCAAACCACAGACAGCCTACTGGCGCTATAGCCGCTAGTGGACTGTTCGCCTAGAACAGCCTTCCCAAATGCCTTTGTTTCGTTTTTATGCGAAGCTTACGAAGAAATACTCTTCACTCTTCACCTTTTGCTCGGAATCCCCTGTGTTTATCGGCATTCCGGGCGGTGAAGAGTATTCGGGCACTCTTCACCTACTCTTCACCACTCTTCACCTTTCTTCACCTCTTTGTTTCGGCGGTTTTGCGTTTCTTCTTATGCCTCGAAGCCTTGTGCCTAGGTGAAGAGTGGTGAAGAGTGGGTGAAGAGTCGCTGATAACTCTTCACCCCTTGAAACGCCCTGTTTATAGGCGTTTCAGGGCATAAGGTGAAGAGTGAAGAGTGAAGAACGAAGAGTGAAGAATTCAAATGTATATGTATAGAAAACGCTCCTGTTGCAATATGGTAACAGGAGCGTTTTTGTTTTTTTATTTGAACTTTTCTGCTTCTAGCTTCATTACATTCTCTATATCAATGGCATCGAATGGAACGGGGCCGCGGCTCAACTCCGGTATGTTGAAACTCTTCAGGCAATCATCATAGAAGGTTGGTTCCCTCTGTGGAAGAACAAAAGGCTTGTGAGCCTTGCACTGGCGGTCTACATAGCAGAAGTAAGGCTTGCCGTAAAGTCCGTCGTCGCGTTTGCTGGCAAAGACAAACCATCTGCCGGTATGTGACCAACTGTGATAGGTATCGCTCTTCGAATCATATACTTCCAGTCGCTTGTCGGCGTTGGCATGAAAGGCTGGGATGATGATATTGGTAGAGAAGGTGACGTATTTGCCCGATGGACTGAAACCATAATATACACTTGAAGAAATCATGTTGGCGTTCTTCAGGTTCAGCTTGCGCAGCTTGCCCTTGCGGTTAAGAACAGTTAGCGTCAATTATTTCCTCAGTTGATGTTCAACTTAGGCACCTCTGCCTTGTCGAAGTAATACCAGTAGGTATCGCTGAATGCCTGGTTGCCCCGTTCTTCATTATACTGATGGAAACGCTGCAGAACATCTTGACGCTTGATATACTTTGCCCATTCTTCCGGCTTAGCCTTGGTTCCCGCCAGATAAATCATGAGAGCCTCCTGGTACAGGCGTTCGTAGGAACCGTTTTTCTGTTTGAGATAATAAGTATCATAATCCCGCTTGAAGGTTTTCATGTCTTTCAGGAGGAGATCGCTGCAGAGCATGTAGTCGATGGCGATTTTGTTGTTTGGATTACTTTCTGCCAGTTCGCACATGATGGTGTGGCAATTCTCGTTCAGTCGTAGCGTATCCTTCCGGTTGATGAACGGGCGCTTTTCGATGTATTGCTGCAGGAGAGCTTTTTCATCGGCTGTTGCTTTTCTGGCAAGTGAGGAGAAGGCACGGTTTGCCCATCTGCTCCATACGAAGGTCTTTTGCAGAATACGGAGATATTTGCGGGTGGCTGCGTAGTCGCCTTTTACCAGATTGATTTCGGCAAGTCGCTTTACCATTCTGATATTTCGGTTGTTCGGAGAGCAGACATTGGCAAGCATTGTGGCACGTTCGCAGAAAGTCATGTCGCCCAAAACCCAATACAGTTCGTTCAGGGTCTTGATGGTGAGGGTTGGGGCGTCTGGTCCCAGTTTATCGAATGTACCCAGGTTGTTGCTCTGGAATCTCAGCAGGTTGTCTGGAAGATATCCGTTTTGCGCCATCACGAGGTTATAGTAGAACTTCATGTATTGGTCTGGATTTTCCGTCTTTTCTACGATGTTGATTACCTTATTATAATTACCGAAGTAATATTCACAGTCTACTGCGAATGTTTTCTCCAGATCCATTTGCGGTTTTACCAGCTTTCCGAACCCCGGATAGGTATAAAGGGTCTGGAAATCGCAGAAGTAGAGTCGCTTGGACAGCATCAGCAGGAAGAAAGGAATCACGAGGGCTGCCAGGCGATAGTAGGTTCCCACTTTCTTGATGTGGGAAAGACATCCTGTAAATACCAGCGCTCCATAAATCCATACTCCATTTCCAAAGAACCAGTGGCATACGAATACGGAAACAATGATGCTGAAGGCGGTAACCCAATGCGCTGCTCCCAAACCTGCTGTGGCAGAAGGATTGTCGTCCATCTTCTCTATCTTCTTGAGAAACATTCGGGTGGAAGTGAGCAACTTGGTGCTGACCCGGAACACACTGGCGCCACCTGCTATTGCCAGAATGCTGCAAAGCCGGTAGTCGTAGTGAAAACTGAAACATACCAATAGGATCATCATGATGAAGGCTACGATATGTGCCGTCTTTTTCCCTTGGATGTCTGCATCTCTTACTGCGCATTTTACATTATGTCCCGTAATAAGAATACAGAGGGTAAGGATGATAGGACCGGCATAGCGGAAATAATAAAACTGGGTCAGGAAATCGCCAGCCAGACAGGCCAGCCATCCCGGTTTGTCCAGATAGGATTTCAGATAATCCCATGATGACAGGAACAGTTGGTTCTGCTCCTGATAAAACAGATGGTAGGGATAGAAGAATTGGAAGAACACAAAGCATGCGATGGCTCCCAATGCATATAACGAATATATGCCAAAACTAGACTGGCTTGTTTGCTGTTCACTCATTTTTGTCGATTTATATGTTTTTATATCTGTGCATCTTGTTTTGTATAAGTAGTGAAGTTTTAGCATTTACTCTTTGCCAAGGTGCAACTTATCAGGGGCAAAGGTAATAAAAATATATTAGAATGAATCATAAAAAATGCAGAAACTTACTCTTTGAAAGTAAAATTCTGCATTTGGTAGTATTTATTTCTATGATTGTTTTTCTGCAATGCATTCCATTTCTATCAGCCAGCCCGGTCTGCATACTCTTGCCTCTACTATGATATGCGGTATCTGAGGATAAAACTGATTCATCAGTTGCTCTACGGTATGATAGTCTGAGATGTCGCGCAGGTAGATGATAAAGTATTGGATATCGTTCATCATCGCATCGCCATCCTTCAATAAAGCACCGATGTTCTCGAGCAATCTGCCGGTTTGTCTTATAATATCGCCTTCGTATACAACTGCTCCATCTTTATCTATGCTGGCTGTTCCTGATATGAAATATTGTTTCTTCTGGGGCAGGGAAAGGCTGGTTCCCCGTTCAAAGGCTACTCCGTATTCGTGAGTAGGATTCAGATGGTTGGGTGCCTGGAGATATTGCTTGTCTTCTTCCCTGATACTGGGAACGGTCAGAAAGTCGATAGCTACAGATGCATGACGTACGGATGTAGCTCCGCCGATGCCCGTACTGGCTATATAATGGTTTTCTGCCGTCAGACCTTGCTGGTCGAAAACATCATTGCGCGCTTCTACTACTCCCTGATAGTTTACATCGATATGAGTTACGTATATCCATGTTCTTACCAGGTTGCGCTCCATCGTCATATCTGTACCGGCGATAAGTTGCTGGTATTTGTCGAATAGCATTCGGGTCTGTTCGTATGAATCCTTTCCCTTCGCTTCTTCCTCTGTCAGTCGGAGACTGTGGAACAGGATAGGGGTAGCATCATCAGTAGTCTTGATCAGCAGACTCACCTTGCTGCCATTCAGTGGAGTCTGTTCCACGATAGTGAGGTTTGTGCCTTTCAGATACTCCTGATAAAGGAGTGACTCTTCTAAATCCTGAGTCTGGTTCTGGGAGTCGCTGAGGAATACCTTACAATATTGCAAAGTACGATTTCCCAGTTTCTCGGTGTCGAGATAGTTACCTAGTTTCAGATACAGAAAATTCAAGCGGTCGTTGAACGTCCCCTTGGCTTCTGGTGATAGTATTATGTATTTGTCCATCTTGTTTTTCTTTTTTTCGCCGGCAAAGGTACGGATAATATATGAGATATAAGAATATAGACAGGATGAAAAGATGAAAATACCGAGAAATGGGGATAGGATGATGTGGAGTAGAACGAAAAAGAGGGTGTGTCATGAACTTATGACACACCCTCAATCTCTTTCTTATTTCCTGTTTTATAGTGATTCGAGCATACGCTTGATGACAACCTCGGCTGAAATCTCACGGTTGGCTGCCTCTGGAATCACCAGACTGTTCTTGCTTTCAATGACATCATCGGTTACAATCAAGCCACGGCGAACTGGCAGACAGTGCATGAAGCAACCATCGTTGGTCCAGCTCATGTGCTCCTCGTCGATGGTCCAGCTCATATCCTTGCTTAGGATTTCGCCATACTGTGCTGGGTCTTTCACGCCCGGACAGCTCCAGTTCTTGGCATAAACGAAGTCTGCACCTTCCAGCGCCTTCTTCTGGTCGTACTCTACCTTGGCATTGCCCACGAACTTAGGGTCGAGTTCATAGCCCTCTGGATGAGTAACCACGAAATCTACATCGGCTGCATTCATCCACTGGGCGAATGAGTTTGGCACAGCCTGAGGCAAGGCACGGCAATGAGGAGCCCAGGTTAGGACTACCTTAGGACGAGCCACCTTCTTATGTTCCTCGATGGTGATGAGGTCAGCGAATGCCTGGAGAGGGTGAACGGTAGCAGTCTCCATAGCGAAGACTGGGCGGCCGCTGTACTTTACAAACTGGTTGACGATGGTTTCGGCATAATCATATTCTCGGTCTTTCAAACCGGCAAAGCTACGAACACCGATAAGGTCGCAGAAGCTACCCATCACAGGGATTGCCTCCAGCAGGTGCTCGCTCTTGTCGCCATCCATGATAACGCCACGCTCTGTCTCCAGTTTCCATGCACCGGCATTCACATCGAGTACGATTACATTCATGCCCAGGTTCATCGCAGCCTTCTGTGTACTTAGTCGGGTACGGAGACTGTTATTGAAGAATATCATCAGCAAGGTCTTGTTCTTGCCCAACTCCTGATAACCGAAACGGTTTGCTTTCACTTCCTGTGCCTCGGCGAGTGCTGCTTTCAGGTCGCCAAGGTCTTCAACATTAAAGAATGTCTTCATTGTTATTTCGTTTTTTATTTGTTATTTCTGATATATATTGCTCTTGGTTCTTTCTTCTTGAATCTTGATGTTTGCAAAGTTTGCATGCAAACCTTGCAAACATGGCAGAAACTAAGACTTGGTACGGAGAGGGTACGGAGCAGGTCCTGTTAAGCTCTTGTCTGTCCCTGGCCAGTAATCAACCACTTGTAGGTGGTAATCTCTTCGAGTGCCATTGGTCCGCGGGCTCCGAGCTTCTGGGTACTGATGCCAATCTCTGCGCCCAATCCGAACTGTGCGCCATCGGTGAAACTGGTAGGAGCGTTTACATAAACGCAGGCTGCATCTACCATTGCCTGGAACTTCTTCTGGGCAGCTTCATCATTGGAAACAATGCTCTCGCTGTGACCACTGCCGTAGGTAGCGATGTGTTCGAGTGCCTCATCTTCCGAAGCTACGGTCTTGATACCCATCTGCATGCTGAGCCATTCGGTGTTCCAGATGCTCTTCACGTTGGCATCAGCCTCTTTCATCTTCGCTTCGCTTTCCTCTGCCTTATATAATAAGGTGTCTGGATAGTGTCCCTTTAAGACTTCGTAAGCCTTAGCATCAGCATGAATCTTGGTTCGCTTCTCGGCGAGGCCTTCACAGAGGGCAGGAAGGTCGCTTAATCTGCTTTCGTGAATCAGCAGACAGTCGAGTGCATTGCATACGCTCACTCTTCTGCATTTGGCATTGGTGATGATGCGCTTGCCCATCTCCAGGTCGCCATCCTTGTCGAAGTAACAATGTACCACGCCGGCTCCGGTTTCGATAACCGGAACTTTGGCAGTATCACGGACGAAGTTGATGAGCTTCTTTCCTCCACGAGGAATGCAGAGGTCAATATAGCCCACGGCATTCAGCATTTCGCCGGTAGCTTCGTGGGTAGCAGGGAGCAGTGTAACAACATTCGGATCAATACCAAAAGTTATCAACACCTTGTGGATAAGTTCGACACCCGCTGAGTTTGAGGCGTTTGCATCCTTTCCTCCTTTCAGTACACACGCATTTCCGCTCTTGAAACAGAGTGAGAAAACATCGTAGGTTACGTTAGGACGAGCCTCGTAAATCATGCCGATAACTCCGAATGGAACGGCTACTCGCTGCAGATGCAAACCATTTTCGAGTGTTTTGTCTTTGAGAACTCTTCCGAGCGGTGAGGGCAGGGTACTTACGTGTCTCATATCCGAAGCAATATCCTGGAGTCGCTGCTCTGTGAGTTGCAATCGGTCGTAGAGCGGGTTCGCCTTGTCCATCTTCGCCAAGTCTTCTGCATTCGCTTTGAGAAGCGCAGGAGTTTCTGCGATGATAGCGTCAGCCACCGCCTGCAGGATTTCATTACGTTGTTCATCAGTTAGCAAACCAAGTGTTTTGCTAGCTGCCTTCACTTTTTGGAAAGTCTCTTTCAGTTCCATTCGCTATTTCCTTTCTTATTTTTATGATAAGATATTTTGTAATGTGTTACGAGTTCCCTCTTAACAACGGCAAAGGTAAGCATAAATATCGGAAATTGCAAACTTTATGCAAGAAAAAGTGATGATTTTATAGATAAATGGATAGTTATACGGAAAATGATATTAAAAAAAGTCAGGCAGCGCCTGACCTTTTGGGAGTAGCAAAGAAGATTCAGCAGACAGTGTCTGCTGTTTTTGCTTTTTGAATTCTTCAGACAGTGTCTGAGGAATTGTTAACTCTTTGAATTTCATGTAGAACTTCTTGAAATTCATGATGTTTGTCTCCGAGAATCCTTTTCCGAATTCCTCTGTAAGAGCAGCCGAAGCAATCTCTATCACATGCTTTCCGTATTCTGCACGTGATGCTCCGTTCTGTTCCTGTTCCACATACGTTGTCCTATTCTCCAGTTTCTTTCCACCAGAGAATAATTGACGGCAGCAAATGCTTTGCTGCGAGCCTTGCTGACGATGGAGCGCAAGTCGTTGACGAGCATGTTGTCTTCATCGCCGTATTTCTTGCCGGGTTCTTTCATGATGCTACTGATTTTAGCTGTTCAAAGTGCAAAGATACGATTTTATATCGAAAAAGCAATTTTTCTCTTCACTTTTTTCGATAAAAGTTTGGTGATTTCGAGAATATTTCATAAATTTGCGGTGTCATATCCAAGCTGGAAGCCCTAAGGGTGGAAGCTAAGGGATTGATACATATACATAAAGGCGTACTGAACGCTTTGTGTTTGACGTGTTGGAACTTCGCAACTTCAAACTATTAGTCAAAAACAAAGCAACGAGGACGTCCCAGGGGTGTATTATATATATCCTAATTGTCGCTGTGTGCTAAAGTGCATAGTGCAAGATGGTGTACTATATATTCACTTTTGCGTGGGGCTTTCAGCGTTGCTCGTTTCGACTAATAGGGCAATGCGAAGGCCTCAACACGTGGAACGAGCGGCAGACTGGCTCCACGTTTTTGTGTTTATGCTAATCTTCAATTATTAGAGTGCCATTTGGAGCCGTGGCTTTGGAGACATAATGTATGGTTTCAAGTGTAGAAACAGCAAAGAAAATCTTGGAAGATGAGGTGAAAAATGCACCTTATACGAATGATGATCCATTTTCAAATGCAACAAGCTTTCGTAAGATAATTGAGTATATATATCTATGTGTGGTTGATGAGAATGTAAGCAGGGAGGAAGCAAAAGCTTGGCTTTATGACCTATATAAAAATCAATCAAAGCATGATCATGCAATCTTTTGTTCTAGGGTAGATGCAATTATTAGTGCAATAGAGTATTTGAAGATGAATAATAAAATAGTATAATTATGAGGAAATATTTGTTCTTTTTGTTTGGTTTGTTAGTTATGTTTACCCCATTAGAAAGTCATGCTCAAAGTTATGAACTTGGTTTTGCATGTTTTTATGATGGATATTGGGGGAGCTGGTATAATACTAGTAATTATAATATCTGGGGTAACTATGGCGGTTTTATCGTGTATGATAGTTATGAACATCCTTCAAATTACAGATTTAAGTTTCAAATAAATTCTTATATTCAACCTTCAAAAGACGAGATAAAGGCACATTGGAAAAATAAACAACCTTTTGTTTACTACGGAACTGCCGAGTACTATGTTTCTGATGGAGAGACTACGATAAAGCAAATTTTGAAAAATTATGGTATGCCGTTTCTTAGGTCTTCATCAACTGGTGCTATTAAAAGAATTGTCTCTGCAGAAATCCGCATATTGCCGTATAAAAAGCATCCTGTATGCTATAATATATTTTTTGATGATGTGGGTTTCGCCATTAGTTTAGGGACTGCTTCGTTCCCCAAATAATATAACGTTAAATTTATAAATAGAAAGGGTTAACTTATGAAAAAAGTGTTATTGGCGACTTTGTTCGCTGCGTTTTCGTTAGGCATGAGTGCTCAGGCTTTTGAGTATGTACCTTTGGATGCTAATACAGGACGTCCATTGGTTCCTAGTGTGCCTTCTGTTCCGTCGGTACCTTCAATTCAGTCTTATGGCTTTGGAGCTCCAACTCCACCAATATCTCAAACGAGTGTGGTTGGTGGGTATGTGAAAGCACAGGATGGAAGATTTGTGAGAGTCAAGATACGTGTTTGTGCTAGAATAGGTCAGTATGAAGGTCCTTATGTAGTAGCAGAATATCATTCTGGTGCTAGACGCTGGATGAATAATGGCACGGTTAGAGCTCAAAAAGTATCATTAGGTGATGGACAATTTATAGTAGATAATTTTGAATGGTCTGCTCTCACAACTCTTTATGGTACAGTATATTTTAATTATTAATTTTAAATTCTTGGAGGAAGTTTCGAGGGTGTGTCATAGACTAATGGCACACCCTCTCATTTATGATACACCCTTTTGCTTACCAAAGAACAAACAAGTCGTCTATTGTTACTACCGACTGAACATCCCAAGCATAAGGATTGTCGGATAATCCCATGGTCGTAATCATTGTAAGATGTACGGCTTTCTAGGAGAGAAATGTGCTTTAAACGTGCGGAATCTATCTTTTTTAGATACATTCCGCACGTTTAAAGCACATTTTTTTTGTTTATATTCTCTTTGACCACAGATCCATGAAGCTGTCGTAGATGATGTAGCCTTTATTGGTCCTATATACTAATCCATATTCTCAATTTTCTGCTATTTCATTTGTCCGTTTCCTTTTCTTTTTGTATTTTTTCCCCTCTAAACATTATATATGCTATTAACTTGATAAAATGATAAGACTTATGGGCAATATAAAGACGATATTGGCAGGCTTGTCCTTGACAATGGCTGTGGGGATGCCGGCAGTGGCGAGTGATGAACTTACAGATGAATCATGATGCAAAGTTTTTGAATTCATCAGACACTGTCTGAAGAATTTGTAAGTTGTTGAATGTCAGATAAAACCTTTTGTAATTGGCAATGTTCGTATATGAGAATCCCTTCCCGAATTCTTCTGTAAGAGCAGCCGAAGCGACCTCTATTACATGCTTTCCGTATTCAGCACGTGATGCTCCGTTCTGTTCCTGTTCCACAATACGTTGTCCTATTCTCCAGTTTCTTTCCACCAGAGAATAATTGACGGCAGCAAATGCTTTGCTGCGAGCCTTGCTGACGATGGAGCGCAAGTCGTTGACGAGCATGTTGTCTTCATCGCCGTATTTCTTGCCGGGTTCTTTCATGATGCTACTGATTTTAGCTGTTCAAAGTGCAAAGATACGATTTTATATCGAAAAAGCAATCTTTCTCTTCACTTTTTACGATAAAAAGTTGCAGATAATAATTGTATTTCCAGAAGAAAGTAGTATCTCTGCATCAGAGTTTGTAGTTGTACAACTATAGTGTATAAGGTTGTACAATTATGAGGTGTAAGGTTGTACAACTATAAGGTGTAAAGTTGTACAACTATAAGGTGTGTTATTGTACAACAATAAGGTGTTGTCACTATAGTCAGCAGATGTGCTGACTGCAGTCGGCAGACCTGCTGACTAGGCTCAGCAGAGCTGCTGAGCCTAGTGGCAAACTCCGAGAAGCAGTATTCTCTTACCCAAGAAACTGTCTCCGCTAACTCAAGAAACTATCTCCGTTAACCCGAGATTCAGTGTCCGTAAGCTTAAGCAACCACATTCTCTTACTTAAGCAACCACATTCTCTGGCTAGTTTAAGCAGTATGTACAAAAGAATCTAGCAGAAAGTTGAGGCTGTTCCTCAACTTTCTGCCATTTATTAGCCTATCACATTGCATAGTCGGTTGATGGCTGCATCAAAAGTGGTGAGGTCTTTGGCTCGCTTTCTGATGGCTGCCTTGTAATTATAGATGGTTTGCGTAGAATAGAACAGGAGGGTGGCCAGTTCCTGACCATCCGTAATTCCCAGTCGCATCAGTGCATAGATACGCAGTTCCTTGGTGAGACTGTTAGGGGCAGGGAGAACAATCTGTTTTTCTGGCAATAGCAGTTGGTTGAACTCTTCCACGAAATTCGGATACAAGTCAATGAATGCCTTGTCGAAGCGAATATAGAAGTTGGCAGCCTCTTCTTCTGCCAACTTGTAGCTGTTGATGGCAGTCAGAAGATCGGCAGTTTGCTTTGCCTTGATTTTGCGGCTTACCAATTTGCGATAATCATCCAGTTTCTTGATATATACGGCACTGATGTCCATAAATAAATGCATATAGGTCTCTCTTCGCTTATTTGTGTTGAGCAGCTTCTGGTTCAGTCCGTCCAAGAGCGTATTTTGGCTTTTTATCTCCCTACGGCTCTTGGCTAGACGCTTGTTCATCTTGAATGCAAAGAAAGCCATGGCAAGGAATCCTAGCGACAGGATGCTCACGATGACGAGGGATGCTGTTACGATGCGGTTCTTGCGTACTTCTGCCTGATGGTTCGTTTCTGTGATAAGGGGAAGTATGCGTGAAATCTCTACCATGCGGAGACGGTTGTTGTAGAATTGGGCATCCTCCATGGAACAATAGAGGTATTTGGCAACCCTCTTTGCATAGGAGGCATCCTTATTATATAGATAGGTGGAAAACTCCTGAAGGGCCAGATTCTCCTTCAGGGGACATATCTGGTCTGAGATGGCAGCTTCTACAATATACTTTTCGTATAAATCCTTTTGGTCGGTATCATAATAATAGCGGGCTATGCAATAAGCCGATGAGGCATACACACGGCTGTTCAGGGGACTGGCAGAAAGCGCCTTCATGTAGAACTGAAGTGTTTTTTTGCTTGTACGCTGCTTAAGATATTCAAACTCTCCTGACAGATAGTAATAAAGAGCGGATTCCTTGTTGCCGATATGCTCAAGAGTCTTGCCTAAATAAAAACGTTTCTTGGCTTCTAATCCTTCTTGAAACTCCGACTTGTTGCAGAAAGTTTCCCAGTAGTTATATACCCAAGTCAAGGTATAATAATAGTATTGCAATAACTTAGGTGACATTTTCTCCACATCCATTGCTAGCATTAAGTCTTCTGCCTGGCTGTAGAAACCGCCTGTTGACAGCACTGCCGCACGATTGATTTTGTTCAGGTTGATGAAATAATCATCCTGAAGTTGTACTGCCAGCTGGTAGCCCTTCTTGGCATAGGTCATGGCAGAGTCGTAACGATAGGTATAATACTCCCTGTAGATCTGGTTATAGAGCCTAAGCTGGCTGCGCTTGTCGGAAGTTGTGTATAGTTGCTTTTTGAGTCTTAGCAGTTTCGCTTCTTTTCTTTGGGTAAACTTGCTTCGCTGAGCGATGTAACTGTCTAAACGATGGAACAGCTGTTCCTCGTTTACGGAAGAAGCATTTGCCATTAATGGCATAAACATCATTAAGAACCACAATACTACTTTCATAACTATCCTTTTAATTGTTATTGTTACTATCTGATAGGCTATTAGAGTGCCTTATAATTGTATTTTTCTGCAAAGATACTACATTTATCTCTCTTTTTACCATCTACTCTATTAAAAAGTATTAATATCTTTGATAGCTTGATTATTAGAAGGTTATAGACTTAATAAACCTGATATTTATCTACTCATAACCTACACATGATGCCAATGTCTGAAAAATCTCCTTAACTTTGCAACCGCAATCGAATCGCATTCGGTGGCAAGTGAAATCATGTAAAACTAAGAATAAACAACTGTAAGATTATGAACTTAAGAATCCGAACATTTTCTATGGCTTTGGTAGCGATGTCTGCTGCAAGCCAAGTGTATGCACTTCCTTCTGACGATTCTGAAAACAAGGAGAAAAAGGAAGAGCGTAATGTGATGCTCAATGCATCTGATGCCAACAAGCCTCGTGAAATCCAGATAGGATTGCCAAGCGAGGATGTAACCGTATATGAGAACGGCCTTCCTGCCGTTTACTCTTCTTCCGTACACAGACTGTCTGCCCATTGGCGAAGCGATGCCTCACTGAAAGGTACCGACTTGATGACTCCATCTGAGTCTGCCATTGCTACTGGTAATATTGCGTACGCAGTTTCTTCTTTCAGCGAGTTGGGACAGAAAGAGTTCAAGGGCAAGCTCAACTATAAGGCAAACCATTTTGGTATGCAGAATGTAGATCTCAACCTGTCTGGTGGAATCGGTGACAATTGGCTTTATACTGCCAGTATGTATCAGAATTTCGATCCAGGTAGTTTCAAGCTTCGCTTTACAGATTATGCCGACCGTACCCAACTTTATCATTTCGGCATCACTCGCATCTTGAATGATGGAAAGGGACGTATCTCCTTATTATATAAGTATTCCAACAGCAAGAACCCTGGCAATTTTGCCAATGCCGCACCATTTATCTATTCAGGCGACGGCAGTATCAAGAAGATTGATGGCTTTGATCCTGGTATGGACTCATACGTGCAGCGTCAAGGTTCTTTCCAATACTTGAATACAAAGTCAGGAAAGATGGAGACATGGAATATGAGCGATGGCAGTGAGAATCATGCCAACGAAATTGCCCTCATCAGCCAGTATCAGTTTGATAATGGATGGTTGTGGAAATTCAACGCCAAGTATATGAATGCTCCACGTGCCAATTATGTGGATTACGGAGGAAGTACCATCTCTCAGGTGAGCGAGGTTGATGGCTATCAGCTTTCTGATGGGTCTGCCTACAGTGGCTATATAGAAGGCCGTCGCACCTGGTTGCATGTTGGTAAGGTGAGCAATGCGCTTTTGACTACCGAAATCTCCAAGCAGTTGAACAACCATAAGTTAATGATTGGTTTGAACGAGTGGTATTACCATCTCAATTACTATTCGTCTTCGTTCCAGTGGGCAGGCACCGTAGAAGCTTATCCACGCACATTGAGCCAGATACATGTCAATCCCCTTGATCCTACGCAGACAACTCATCGTTCTGAGACTTTCGGCTATAATGAGTTGAGTCCAGAATACACCAAGGGTTCAGAGAACAAGTTGGCACTCTACTTTACCGACGAATGGAAGGTAAGTCCTAAGTTCAAGGTGTTCTATGGTGGTAGATTGGAGTACTACCGCATGTCTGCCGAGCAGATTTCTACTCCACGTTTCTCAGGATTCCACATGGGTAACTATAAAACATACGCCACTGCTGCTGATGGTTCTGTTGTTGCTACCGAGCACAGCATCGAAGCAAAGAACGTAACCAAGGATAAATTGAATTATGCAGCCACCTTGCAGTTGACGTATAACCTGACCCGCCAGTTTGGTCTGACAGCCGATGCTACCATCGCCACCCGTTTCCCACGCATCAGCGAGTATGCAGGTACAGGTCCTACCGAGGAGCAGTATAAGCGAGTAACCATCCCACTGATTCGTGGTGGTATTTTCTACAAGAACGATTGGATTGACCTTTCTTCAATGGTGACCTACATTTCAAAGTCGAACAATATCGACCAGCAGAATCTTACCAAGCCTAGCACTACAGAGGGCAAGACCGTGTTGCTCATCTATAACATCCAGACTTTGGGTTGGACAACCTCGGCAGAAATCAATCCGTTCAAGAACTTCCACATGCATGCACTCTTCACTTATCAGAAGCCGGTGTATAAGAACTATAATGCGAGCGTAACGTTCAGTGACGGTCAGTCTATGGGTGTGAATGCCAATAACATGATTGTCAAGGAGATTCCTCAGGTTCTTATCGAGTTGGACCCTAAGTATGATATCACCAAGAATCTGAATGCCTGGTTGAGCTTCCGTTACTTCGGTAAGACCTATGCCAACCTTCAGGAGGCACTCTACTTCAATGGTCACTGGGAGACTTTCGGTGGAATCAACTGGAATGTGAACAAGAAGCTGAGCCTTGGTGTGAGTGTCATCAATATCTTCAACGAGAAGGGTGCCAAGGGTACCATTAGTGGCTCTGAGCTGATTACCAAGCAGGAAGCTGGCAAATATGACGGCAAGTACATGAGTGGTAGCTATCTCCGTCCGTTCACGGTGGAATTCTCTGCAGGAATCAAATTCTAAGATAATAACGAAAGAATTATAGCGTTTAATTATAACAAAGCAATCACGTAAAAACCAAAGAACGATGAAAAAGGTATTTATGATTATCGCAGCGATGTGCATGACATCTATCATGGCATCTGCTCAAAAGACCATCCGAGTGTCAACCGACAAGACCGACCTCGTGATGCAAGTTTCTCCTAAGGGTCGCCTCTACCAAGTGTATCTGGGTGACAAGTTGAAGAATCCTTCTGATTACAATCAGCTGAAGTGGGATGTATATGCGGCTTCTGATGGTTCCGTCTGCCAGCGAGGTCATGAGGTTTATGCAACCTCTGGTGCTGAAGATTTCTTCGAGCCAGCAGTGGCAGTGACCCATGCAGATGGTAATATGACTACCTATTTGTATTATCAGTCTTCTGAAGAAAAGGCTATCAGTGGAGGTGTTGAGACCATCATCACTCTTAAGGACAAGGTGTATCCGCTGACCGTGAAGCTCCACTATGCAGCTTATCCTAAGGAGAACGTCATCAAGGCGTGGAGCGAAATCTCTCATAAGGAGAAAGCTCCGGTAACGCTTTGGAGATATAGCTCAACAATGCTTTATTTCAAGGCAAACAAGTATTTCGTTACCAATTATCATAGCGACTGGGCTAAGGAAGGCCAGCCTGAAACTTGCCAGTTGACTGCTGGTAAGAAAATTGTTGATACCAAGTTGGGTACCCGTGCAGCCATGCAGGAGGAGCCTTTCTTTGAACTGGGATTCGATGAGCCTGCCAAGGAGAATGAGGGCAAGGTGATGCTTGGAACCATCGGATGGCCTGGCAACTTCCGCTTTACCTTCGAGGTAGATAACGTGGGAGCCCTTCGTGTTATTCCTGCCATCAATCCATACGCCTCTAATTATAAACTGAAGGCTGGTGAGACATTCACTACCCCTGAGTTTATCTTTGCCATGAGCGATAATGGTATCGGTGAGGCTTCCCGTAATTTGCACAATTGGGCTCGCCAGTATCAGGTAAACATGGGTATGGAAGATCGCCTTACGCTCTTGAACAACTGGGAGAATACCGGCTTCGACTTCAACCAGCAGAGTCTTGCTGAGTTGATGAAGGATGCCAAGGACCTGGGGGTAGATATGTTCTTGCTTGATGATGGTTGGTTTGCCAACAAGTATCCTCGCAAGGACGACCATGCAGGTCTCGGCGACTGGGAGGCTACCAAGAGCAAGCTGCCTGATGGAATACCAGGATTGGTAAGAGATGCCAAGAAGGCTGGTGTAAAGTTTGGTATTTGGATTGAGCCAGAGATGGTGAATCCTAAGAGTGAACTCTTCGAGAAGCATCCTGACTGGGTCATCATGCAGCCAAAGCGTGATACCTATTATTACCGCAACCAGCTGGTACTTGATATCAGTAATCCTAAGGTGCAGGATTATGTGTTCGGCATCGTGGATCGCATCATGACAGAGAATCCGGATGTGGCTTACTTCAAGTGGGACTGCAACAGTGTGATTACCAATATCTATTCTCCATATCATAAGGAGAATCAGGGTAATTTCTATATCGATCATGTGCGTGGTATCTACAAGGTGCTTACCCGTATTCATAACAAGTATCCTAAGTTGCCGATGATGCTTTGCTCTGGTGGTGGCGGCAGAATGGATTACGAGATGCTGAAGTATTTCACTGAGTTCTGGTGTTCAGACGATACGGATCCATACGAGCGCCTCTACATCCAGTGGAGTCTGTCGAAGTTCTTCCCAGCCAAGACCATGGGTTCGCATGTAACCAATTGGAACAAGAATACCAGTGTGAAGTTCCGCACCGATGTTTGCAGTTCATGTAAGTTGGGCTTTGATATCGACCTCAAGTCGCTTTCTGGTGATGACTACAAGTTTGTGCAGAATGCTGTCAAGAACTACGATAGCATGAAGCCTATGATTCTCGAGGGCGACCAGTATCGCCTGGTGTCTCCTTACGAAGGCAACCACTGTGCCATTAACTATGTAAGTAAGGACAAGCAGCGTGCCGTTCTCTTTGCATACGACTTGCATCCACGCTACAAGGAGCCTGTGATGAATGTGAAGATGCAGGGCTTGGATGCCGATAAGGTTTATACCGTAAAGGAGACCAATCTGATGCCTGGCAAGGAGTCTGATTTGGAGTGCAATGGCAAGCAGTACAGCGGTGACTATCTGATGAAAGTCGGTTTGAATGTATTCAGCCAGACCGATGGAACCAGCCACGTATTGGTATTAGAATAACGTATCAACTATTCATAATAAAAACAAAAAGCAGCAAAGTCTATAATAGGCTTGCTGCTTTTTTAGGTTTCTGTATTTCTTATCCCTAATGATTTTACTTGTTTAGCGGTCTTGCCACAAACTCAGTATGAAGGGTCTCCATCGGATGCTCCTTCAGATTGATGAGGATGTTTGGCGTATTGCCGTTGGCGATGATTACCTTGATGCCGGCATTGGCTACGTCGTGAGCGGTCTTTACTTTCGATGTCATGCCGCCTCTGCCGTGACTGCTCTTGCTGGCAAGGATGTACTCGCTGATGTCGCGGTCGTAATAAACCGATGGGATGATGCGGGTGGTAGGCTCGCTTGGGTCGCCATTGTAGATGCCATCCACATTACTTAATAGAATCAATGTGTCGGCATTCATCATCTTGGCAATCAAGCCAGACAACTCATCGTTATCCGTAAACATCAGCTCGGTGATGCACACGGTATCGTTCTCGTTGACGATAGGGAGCACGTTGTTTTCCAGCATCACCTGCATGCAGGCCTCCTGGTTCTTGTACTGCTCTTCGGCACCGAAATTCTCCTTCATGGTCAATACCTGACCAATCTTTATCTTATATTCACGGAAAAGGTTGTAATAGAGACCAACGAGTTTCACCTGTCCGATGGCAGAGAACAGCTGGCGTTGCTCCACGTTGTCCAAATGATGGTCAACATGCAGTTCGGCTCTTCCGGCAGCCACGGCTCCAGAAGAAACCAGAATCACCTCATAGTCGTGCTTTCTGAGCCAGACAATCTGATCCACAATCGCCGACATTCTCGTTACATCCAGTTTTCCGTCTTCTCGGGTCAGCACGTTGCTGCCCACCTTTACTACGATTCTTTTTCCCATTTTATGCCGATATTTATTTGGAGCAAGGAATCTGTTGCTTCAAATTCCTTGCCCCTTCAATCATTATTTCTTTTTATTGTCTTTTTCCCGAATCTCTACTCTTCGAATCTTGCCGGAGATGGTCTTTGGCAGTTCATCTACGAATTCGATGATGCGAGGATATTTATAAGGAGCAGTCTCATGCTTCACATGATCCTGCAACTTCTTGACGAGATCTGGACCCGCCATACTCTTGTATTCATCCTTCAGTACGACGGTTGCCTTAACAACCATACCGCGGATTGGGTCTGGCACACCGGTGATGGCGCACTCTACTACGGCAGGGTGAGTCATCAGGGCATTCTCTACCTCGAAAGGACCGATACGGTAACCCGAACTCTTGATCACGTCGTCGATTCTGCCCTCAAACCAGAAGTAGCCTTCCTCATCACGCCAAGCCATATCACCTGTATGATAGAAACCATCGTGCCAAACCGATTTGGTCTGCTTTTCATCGCGATAGTAATATTTGAAGAGACCGATAGGCTTGTCATCGCCGATGCGGATGCAAATCTCGCCCTTTTCACCATCTTCGCATTCCGTCATGTCTGGGCGAAGGATGTGAACATCATATTGTGGGTTTGGCTTGCCCATGCTTCCTGGCTTTGGCTTGATCCAAGGGAAGGTTCCCAATGTCATGGTGGTCTCGGTCTGTCCGAAGCCCTCGTAAATCTGAACACCAGTTAGCTTCTGGAAGGTCTCTGCCACGGATGGGTTCATTGCCTCACCCGCTGTGGTGCAGTATTCAAGACTGCTGAGATCATACTTAGAGAAATCTTCCTGAATCATGAAGCGGTAGATAGTAGGAGGGGCACAGAAAGAGGTGATGTGATACTTCTCAATCTGGCGCATGATCTTATCAGCCGTAAACTTCTCGTGATCGAAGACGAAGACGGTGGCTCCGGCAAACCATTGTCCGTAGAGCTTGCCCCATACAGCCTTGCCCCAACCGGTATCGGCTACGGTAAGGTGGATGGAGTTCTCGTGGAGATTGTGCCAATATACACCCGTGGTCAGATGACCGAGCGCATAGAGGTGATCATGTGCCACCATCTTTGGCTCACCTGTGGTTCCCGATGTGAAGTACATCAGCAGGGTATCTTCATTAGAGTTTACATGTTCTGGACGAACGAAAGGAGCGCATTCGCTCCATTCCTTCATCCAGTCGTGGAAACCTTCAGGGATATCCGGACCGATACTAATCAATGTCTTGACAGTCGGACTCTCTGGCATTGCCTGATTAACCTGCTCTACCACGTAATCATCGCCGCAGCAGATGATAGCCTTCACGCTTGCTGCATTGTTGCGGTAAACGATGTCGTGCTTGGTAAGCATGTGGGTAGCTGGGATGGCTACGGCACCCAACTTGTGGAGACCGAGCATGGCAAGCCACCACTGATAGTGACGCTTCAGAATCAGCATCACCTTATCATCGTGACCGATGCCGAGACTCTGGAAGTAAGCAGCAGCCTTGTCGCTCTGCTCCTTCAGGTCCTTGTATGTAAAACGGATTTCTTCGCCACGTTCACTTGCCCAAAGCAGTGCCACGTGGTCTGGTTTGATCTTTGCCCATTCGTCCATCACGTCGTAGGCAAAGTTGAAATCTTCTGGTATGATAAACTCCAGATGCTCCTTGAAGTCTTGCTCTGAAGTGAATTTTGTCTGTTTTAGAAATCTCTCGATCATAGTTACTCTTCTAGATAATTATACAAAGGAACTTGGCTGGCTCATTGTTGAGTGAGCGGAAGCAATGCGACTTTCTACTGTCGAAGTAGATGCTGTCGCCTGGGTTCAGCACCATCACTTTTTCTTCGATGGTTACTTCGAGCTGTCCCTCTATCACATAATCATATTCCTGTCCGTCGTGTCCGTTCTTGTTTGGCTTCTTGTCGCCTGGCAACGGATCCACCTGTACCATGAACGGATTCACCTTTCTATCCTTGAATCCTACGGCAAGGCTCTGGTATTTATACTGGTTGTTGCGGTCTATCTCCGGTCCCTGTCCCTTGCGGGTAACGTAGTATCCCTTCATGCGAGGTTCCTCGCCGAAGAGCAATACGTCAAGGTCGATGCCGTATCGCTTAGAGATTTTTGACAGGCGATAAACAGAAGGATCCGCCTCACCGGATTCTATCTTGAGGTAATGATCAAGACTGATTTCGCACAGTTCTGCAATTTCCTCGGCAGGAATATTGAGAACCTCGCGGAGACCTTTCAGCCTTTCACCGATTTGTTTGATTGCTTCGTCCATAAAATATTCTTTTTATTGTTTGCTTTGATAATACATCGAACAGTTGCTGGTGGGCAATTTCGAAATGTAAGCGCAAAGATACGAAAAATATTTAAAACGGCTCAAAAAACTTACGTTTTTATAACTCTTTGTGCTTATAAAAACGAAAATGCTGCACAAATAAAGTAATCTGTGCAGCATTCATTGTATCATTTTCTTATTTCTTTCCTGCCAGCAAACCATTGATTACTGCGCTGGTAAAGCCGCCTTGTTCCATGGTATTCAAACCCTTGATGGTGCAGCCGCCAGGAGTTGTTACTTTATCAATGGCTGCCTCTGGGTGTTCGCCAGTTTCCTGAAGCAGCTCTACGGCACCCTTGATGGTCTGCAAGACAATCTTCTGGGCATCCTTTGCCTTGAAGCCCATCTCTACGCCGCCTTCTACATTGGCTCTTACATAGCGCATGGCGTAAGCGATGGCACACGACATGGCGGTGGCAGCAGGGAAGAGACGTTCTTCCATGATGAGGCTTTCGCCCAATTCATCGAAGATTTCTGTAATCTGCTGGATTTCTGTAGCAGATGCATCTACAGGAGTGATGAAGGTCATCGACTGCTTGTAGGCGATGGCGATGTTTGGCATCACGAGGAAGAAGGTTGGGGTGATGCCATCCTTGTCCAGCCACTCCTTGATGTTGGCTGATGGCACACCGGCTGCTACCACTACGAGTTTCTGACTCTTGTAGTTGAGTGCATCCTTGATACCCTTCAATGTCTTCTCTACGCACCAAGGTTTTACTACCACACAGATGATGTCTGCGCCGTGGCAAGCCAACTGGTTGTCGAGAGTTACGCTGGCTCCTTCGCTTGCGAAGTGATCCAATACTGGTTGGTTATGGTCAGATACCGTAATATCTGATGGAGTGAACTTCTCGCTCTGCAAGAGTCCTTCAGCCATGGCACCGCCCATGGCACCTGCTCCGATAATTGTTATTTTCATTGTCGTCTTATAGTTAAAATGCAATTACGGTGCAAAGATACTACTTTTATCTGAAAATAGCGTGTTTATAGACGATTTTTTAAGAAAGTACGCTTGTTTACTGACGATTTTTTAAGAAATTCGCTAGTTTACTCCCATTCTGGAAGTATCCACGTCCTTGGTTCTCTTCTCCTTGTACTTGCCTATCTTATAGATGATGGAGATGGAGGCTGATGCCCAATCTTGCTTGATGTTCATGTGGTAGTCTTGATTGCCTTGTACTGATTTTGTAGAGAATCCCTCGTTGAAGATGTTGCTGCCTTTAACCACAATGCTCCATTTATCATTATCGGAAGCCCATCTCAACATAGCAATCAAGAGAAAGACTGATTTGATGTCATAGAGTCCTTGAATGGCTTTCGACTGATAGAATGGGTTAAGTATGAAATGGATGTGATGGCTTCGGCTAAGCTGGGCGGATAGATTTCCGGCAAGAATGGCAGAGATATGTTTGCGATTGAAGGGCAAGTCAAAGAAATCGTTACTCTTGTCATGTCTGTAGATTCCTGTTGCCGAAACACTTCCGTTCATCCAATTGCCTATACCGAAAGTCGTCGATGCTCTAATGCCTATAGTATGATTATAGTCGAAATTGGTCTCCTTCATAATGACTGCCAGGTGGTCGGTAGCCTGATAAGGCAACTGCACAGAATAGTTGGGTCGGAACTCTGCAAATGCCATCAATGTATGGCGACTTTTGATTGTCCACATCAGGTTGGTCTCGTATGTAGAGTAAGGCTTGAGATGAGGATTTCCCCATATCTCCATATAGGTAGAGGCATAGTAAATGCTGCTCATAGTTGACCAATAGCTAGGAAACTGTGAGCTGGAACTGAAGGATAAGTTGAGTATGTTGCCAGGATTGGCTTTCCACGATGCATTAAGTGTGGGGTAAATATGCCATTTGTTCCATTGTGGAGAATGGTACTGCTCCGCTTCGACAGAGGCTTCCAAGCTGATTTGCTCGTTTATCTGTTTGCTTATGCCGCCATAGAAACTCAAGATTCTTTCTTCGATATTCACCTGGCTGGTTGCATCTGGAATGTCTGCTCCATCCTTGTTGGTCGTGGCTTGGTAGCTTCTGTTGTTGCTGTTTTGGAATTTCATACCATACGACAGCTCCCAACCCTTCTTCAATGAGTGGGATTGATCGGCGGTGAAAAGCCATTTGTCTATTACCTGCTTGCTGTTTGTGTATAGAATACGCTCTTCGTCAAGCATCGTTCCTGCTAGATATTGCTGGCTGGGATTTTGGTAGTTGAGATAGGATATGCCTATTTGTAGTCCAAAGGGTAGGTTGTAGTTGGCATCTACATTATGCAGGTAGGTATGCTCATTGCCCTGTTGCTGGGATGTGCCTGTTCCCATCGTTTCATGATGAGGATGACTGCTGTCCCATTTTCCTGTATATGCCAGGGATAGCTGGTGGTTATCAGCAAATGCATAACTCAGTCCCAAGCGATAGTTGTGAGTCAATCCAAGGGCTTTCTGTGAGGTCTTGTCATGATACGCTACTCGTTTCCCTTGAAGCGGATGATTGGCATTGGTAGTAGTCTCACCGTATGATGTTCCATCTGTAAATGAATACATGGCATCCAGTCCGAATTTTCCTTTTTGGAACAGCAGGTTGCCTTTGCCTTCCCCTTCTCCGTATTTGCTTTGGCTCCAGATGCTTTGTATTTGTCCTGAAAGCAGGTTCTTTCCTACATAGTCTTTGGTAATCAGGTTGATGACCATTCCACGAACATGTAAGCGTGCTGGCGCTGCCAGCATCACTTCGGCTTTGGCTAATTGTGATGCGGGCATGGCTTTTAATCGCTCTGCCAGTTGTGCATAATTGAGCGTGGTTGGTTTGCCGTTGATGATGAGAGTCAGTTCCTTTCCTGCATAATTGATGTTGCCGTTTAGTTCGTTTACTCCTGGTATTCGGGTAAGGGCATCATAAGCGTTGTCTGCCGGCATTTTCTCTATGAGCAGTGGCATGTTGTAAACCAACTGTCCTCTTTCTGCCTTGACGATAGGACGTGTTGCCTTGACGAAAACCTCTGGCAGGTTTTGCATCATTATCTGGGCGGTAAGCGTGTCTTTTGCCTCTTCGTTTTGAGCGCAAAGGGGCTGGCTCAGCAATAATGCTGAACCTAAGATAAAATTTATTTTCATGTGTTTATGTTTGTTTGATGGTTATTGCTTGAGTTGCTCTTTGGCTTTGGATATGAGTTGTACTGCCTCTTTTTTATCTTCCAGTCTGTTTGCATTTGCTAAGAACAACTGGAGATACAGTTTCGCTTTCAGCTTGTTTTTGGAAGCGATGAACATTTGGGCGGCATTGTAATAGTTGAGAGGATTATCTTTCTCATCGTATAAGGTGCATAACTCAAAGTCACGGGCAGCGTCTGCATATCTGTGATGCTGGAAATGCAAGTCGGCTAGCCATTTATAGGTTCGCAAAGCTCTGTCTTTGGGTAGGGAGACTTCTAACGACTGGTTGAAATGAGCCATGGACAGTGAATCCATGCAGAAGGATTTCTCTATCAAAGCCAAATGGAAAAGGCAAGTGGCATTGTCGTTTTTGAACTGAACTGCTTTCTGGTAATGTTTCAGCGCTTTTTCATTGTCCGGCAGGTCCTCATAACAGAGACCAAGGATGAAATTGGATTCGAAATTATCAAATCCTTGCGCTATCAGTTTCTCATACAAGGGTATAGCCTCATCGTATTTGAATTGCATGAATAGGGAATAGGCATATTCCTTGTTGACATATAAGTTCGTGGAATCACATTGAGAAATGTAATTCTTCGCCACTTTTTCTGCTCTGTCTGGTTTGTTCAACCCATTGTAATGCACGGCAAGCGAAGCGATAATTTCACTGTCGTATGGGAATAAGAATGCGATGCGTTCACCCCAGAGAGAAACCTTGTCATTGTTGTTCTGATTGAGATACGCATAATAGTACATTCGCATGTCTTCGTGGTTGATGCTATCTGATGGAATCTTGTCTAGGCAAGAAATGCAGGCGGTGTAGTTGCCTACTTTCCGATAGCAGGAAGCCAGTTTTCTGCGTGCTCCCAGGTGAGATGGATTTGCTTCCAGATACTTTTGGTAGTATTGGGTTGCATGAAATACATCATATCTACTCAAACAGCTATCTCCTTGTTGAAGTAGATTAGCTGTGGTCTCGTTGGCCTTGGCATTCATTGCCATACATAGCCATAATATAAGGATCAATCTAAACTGTTTCATCGTTTTTGCAGATTATTTCTTTCTTACTTCGGGAGTGAAAACGACAGGCAAGGTAAACTCCATGTTGACTTCCTCGCCATCGGAGAGTCGGGCAGGCTTCCAATGGGGACTTTTCTTGAGAAGTTCAATCACAGTCTGCTCGTAGGCTTTTTCTTTGGGAGCTTCGAGAACTTTAAACAATCCCAATGTTCCATCCTTTTGAACGGTGAAGTTGATGACGACTCGCGCAGGCTTGTCTTCCAATCCTTTAGGATATTGGATGTTTGTCATCACCCATCTTAGGAAATCGTTGATGTCGCCATTGCCGTTGAAGATTGGCATCTGACCACCTTCCGGTAAAACGGCTATCGTCTTTAACACATGAGGTTGTGATACGCTTTGCGGTTTGAACATAAGGACGATGGTTATACCTATTATTGCTATCACGCAAGCGGCTATCCCAAATACCTTTTTATATATATGAGATTTTGTGTATCTTGTTTCCTGTGCTTTGCCCAGGAAATAAGTTTCTTCCTGATTGTTTTTTTCTTTCATACCTTTTACGATTTTATGGAGTTGTCTAAAAGTGCTTTTAATTGTTTGAGTGGTTCCTTGCTGACGTGCAGGGTGAATTTCTCGCTAAACCGC
The DNA here is from genome assembly GCA_959596915.1 of Segatella copri. Classification (GTDB taxonomy): domain Bacteria; phylum Bacteroidota; class Bacteroidia; order Bacteroidales; family Bacteroidaceae; genus Prevotella; species Prevotella copri_N. The sequence goes on along the minus strand of CAUFXJ010000020.1, from coordinate 14,033 downwards.
TCGTTGTACAACACTAGTTCTGAAGTGTTGAGGTTGATGCTGAAAATGTGCTGACTATTAATAATGTAATTTCTGCCAACACGAGCAAAGAAGTGAGCCGTTTGGGCAAGTTGCTCTACTATTTTCTTCTCAAAGACCACAAGGTTGAACGAGAAGGTGTATTCATCGCCGTTGGTGAGTCGAAGATTGCAATAGCTTCCTTCCGAACAGACGTATGCTATCTGTTCGGAAGCCACTCTGAGCAAGAAGTTGGCATTTGATATGATGAGATATTCTTCCATACTGATAAGTTTGGTGCAAAGATAAGCAAAATATTTAAAAAGTATGGCTGGATGTAGCGTGTTTTTTGTGAACCAATGGATTCGTTTTATAAAATACGTATTTAACCCATAAAATACGAGAAAAACAAGTTTTATTTCGGAATTTCATCTGTTTTTTATTCTTTTCTTCCCATTTTAGCGATTTTTTTCGTATATTCGCATTCGCAATCGGGAAACCGACAACGCAAAAAACTAAAAATGAATGCAAAAACAAATATCTTATGGCAAAGATTATTGTAAGAAACCAAACGATAAAGACGCTAACCAAGGATGGTGTTGATTACATCTGCATTACCGATATAGCAAGGCAGAAGAATCCCATTGAGCCCAAAGATGTGGTAAAGAATTGGTTGCGTACCAAAAATACCTTAGAGTACTTGGGACTTTTGGAGCAGTTGAACAACCCTAATTTTAAGGGGGCGAATTCGATCCCCTTTTGAAAGAAGCGGGCTCAAATGTTTTTACGATGAGTCCGACTCGATGGGTGGAACTAACCCATGCTGTAGTATTATTAAATTTTATCAACTATGAATAGTAAGAATTTATACTTTACAATCTTCTCTTTAATCCTTTTAGGATTTATCTCTTCTTGTGCAGAGAATAGTAATAAGTGTAGTCCTTCTTATGCAAGCAACATAGAACAACTTAATGAAAAGTTATATGATTCTTATGCAAATGTTGCAGTAAGGAAAAACAACACAACATCTGATGACATAATAACACCAGAATATTTTGGAGGCTCATATGTCAAGGCAAATAAACTTATTGTCATGGTCAAAAATGGAAGTCCAAAAGGAATAGAAGATATAAAGAAAAGACTAGGCACGGATTCAAATGTGACATTTGTATCTTGTACTTATTCTCTTCAAGAATTAAAAGAATTAAACGCTAAATTGAAAGTATCTTTTGCCAAGAAAGCTGCATTGCGAGACGAAATTGGGTGGGTTGCTGTTGGTATCAGACCTATTCAAAATAGAATTGTCGTATATTTGAATAATGCTTCTAATAAAAATATCTCTAAATTCAAGAATGAAATTTGCAATTCAGATAAAATAATTTTTGATCAGTTGGAAATAGAGCCAATTGAAATACAAAAAGATACAGCAAAAGACGAAAAAGTAGAAAGTCCCTCATAAAAGTGTATGGATAACTCGAAAAGTCCCTCATAAAAGTGTGTTAATCTTCTAAAAAGTCCCTCATAAAAATGTGATAGATTTTGCCATTTCATTGTTTTTCAGTCTTTTGCAGCAAGAATACAATAATGATACCATGAGTATATGAAGGAGATGATGTCGCATCGCAACCTTTTTGATGGCTTTTCTGTCTAATAACTAGACAGCAGTGTCAAGTATTTAGACAGGTCGTTTTATGGACTTTGTTTCTATATATTCTGATAATCAATTATTTATGTTTTTGGCATAGCCGTTGCCTTGCTATTTTGCAATAAATAAGAATAGTAACAACATAAAGAATAATAAGACAATGAAAAGACTTGCGTTAGTAGCATCCTTCTGTGGCATTACCATAACACAGATGATGGCACAGAACATCAATGGTGAACAGATTTCCGACACGACCCTATTTGATAAGTTCTCCAAAGAACTTGGCGAAGTGGTGGTGAAAGCTCATCTTCCTCAATATAAGAAGACCCACGAAGGACTGCTGACCAATGTGGCAGGAACCGTGCTTAGCAAGATGGGTACGGCTGAAGATGTATTGAAGCATGTGCCGAGCATCGTGAAGAAGAAAGATGGATATGAGGTGGTCGGCAAGGGTACACCTATTATATATATCAACGGCAGGAAGATGCAAGACATCAGTGAGTTGGATAACATCAAATCTTCCGACATCAAGAGTGTGGAAGTCATCCAGAATCCTGGAGCCACCTACGATGCTTCGGTAAATGCGGTAATCAAAATCAAGACCATCAAGAAGAAAGGCGAAGGTTTCGGCTTTGATACTCGCTCTGTGTATTGGTACAATAAGCACGAAAATACCATCCAACAGGTTAACATGAACTATCGCCATAATGGACTGAATCTCTTTGCCACTTATAAGTTCTCTGATGCATCATGGATGCAAAAGGCCACCTACGAACAGGCTGTACATGTCGATACGCTTTGGCAACAGCATAACAACAACGAAGTAACAGGTCGTATAGAATCGCATCGTCTTATCAGTGGTTTTAGCTATGATTTCAATGCTAATCATTCCATTGGTGCGAGATACACCTTGACCTCGCCAGGCTATTCTCGCTCAAAAGATTTTTTTGATAGTCAGGTGACTGCCGACGGTAAGTTTTACGACTATATCAAAACCGATGGTCTGACGGTCGACAAGAATAACCCTAGCCATCAATTGAATGCCTACTACAACGGCACTTTGGGCAAGACCACTATTGACCTGAATACCGACCTCTATTTCAGTACAAACAGGGCTTATGCCTATAGCGATGAACAGAGCCAGGAGCACGATTCTCGTAACATCAACTCCAAGAATCGTGTGAGCAATAAGATGGTAGCTACTAAACTCGTAATTACCTCTCCTCTCTTAGGCGGTAATCTCTCCTATGGAGCTGAGTATATCCATACCCGTCGCAACGATGACTACGAAGTGAATCGTACCGACCTCCTTGCCAACTCTTATAGCAAATTGGAGGAGCAGACGGCAAGTCCATTTATCCAATACGCACGCCTCACCCCGATAGGAAACATCACGGCAGGGTTGCGATACGAGTATGTAAGATTCAAGTATTATGATGCAGGCATCTATCAGCCCGAGCAGAGTCGCTCCTTCCGCAACCTCTTTCCTACCATCAGCTATGGTGCGAAGATAGGTAAGGTAATGGCACAGTTGAGCTATTCGGTAAAGACCTCTCGTCCTTCATATAGTCAACTGAGCAACAATGTATCTTATATGAATCGATTTACTCGCCAGACAGGTAATCCTTATCTCGACAACGAAACCAATCACAGAGTGGAATTATCGGGTGTATGGAAGTTCATCCAGTTTATGGTCAACTACAAGGACTCTCGCAATGCCATCATCTATTGGGCAGAGCAAATTCCTGAGGACGAAGCTATTACCATGATAAGTCGTAAGAACGTGAAGAGTCTCAAGAGCATGACCGCCTATATCAGTGCCGCTCTAAAGATAGGCATTTGGGCGCCACAAATCAACTTGGGCATGCAGAAACCCTGGTTCACCCTCCATACTGATGTGGCATCTTATCGCTTGAACCGTCCTATCTTCATGGGCAACTTCAACAATGCCTTCTCCTTGTCATGCGGCATCACCCTTAACGCGGATTATCGCTATCAGAGCAAGGGTAACACGATGAACGTATATCTTGCCAAAGAGCAGCATGTACTGGATGTCAGCATCAGCAAGTCATTCCTAAAGGATGCCCTTACCTTGGAAATAAAAGGCAACGACCTGCTTTATAAATGTTGGGATGCCGACTTACTCTATAACCAGAAGATGGAACTCCTGCAAGTATCTAAGCGAGGTACGAGAGACCTGCAATTCACCCTTCGCTATAAGTTCAATACCACACGCAGCAAGTACAAGGGAACTGGTGCCGGTAATGCAGAGCTGAATCGACTATAAATATTTTTTATTACTTTTATTCGAAAGTAGAGACATTTAAGATGATTTCCTATAAGGGGAACAAAAAAGCAGCAAACCGCAAAGGGCTTGCTGCTCACGATAGGAGTGATTCCTATTTCTTTTATGGGTTGAGTTTTCTTTATATCCTTATCTCAATGGGTTTATACTTCCTTCAATACGGTTTCCAATCTTTCGATGAAGTCATCCACATTCTCCTTGGTCAATACCAACGGAGGGAGGATACGGAGGATGTTGGTGCCGGCACAACCGGTGAAGCAGTGCTGCTCGTGGATGAGCTTGCTGCGAACTTCCTTGTGAGGAATATCGAGTACGGCTCCTACCATTAAACCACGGCCACGAACCTCTGTGATGTGACTGTTGCGCTTCTGCAACTCCTTCAGCTGGGCGATGAGATATTCACCAACCTCATGCGCATTCTGTACCAGGTTCTCCTTCTCGAATACATCGAGAACAGCGAGAGCGGCAGTACATGCCAGGTGGTTGCCACCGAAGGTAGTACCCAGCTGACCATATACAGGAGTAAACTCTGGAGAAATCAATACGCCACCCATAGGGAAACCATTACCGATACCCTTGGCTACGGTGATGAGATCTGGCTTGATGCCCAACCACTGGTGAGCGAAGAACTTACCGCTTCTGCCATAACCGCACTGGATTTCATCGCAAATCAGGAAGGTGCCGTATTTCTTGCAGGCAGCCTGCAAGCCCTGAGCAAACTCAGGAGTAACCATGTTGCAACCACCTACGCCCTGAATCGCCTCGATGATACAAGCGCAGACATCGCCCTTGGCAAGTTCCTTCTCCCAAGCCTCCAAATCGTTGATAGGAAGATAGGTTACGTGACCATTATCATTGATAGGAGCGATGATCTTTGGATTATTTGTTACCTCTACGGCAAGGGATGTTCTGCCGTGGAAAGCCTTCTCTATAGAAAGCACGCGGGTTCTTCCGTTGGTGAATGAAGCCAGCTTCAAGGCATTCTCATTTGCCTCGGCACCAGAGTTGATGAGGAAGAACTGATAATCTTCATAACCGCTAGCTTTGCCCAGACGCTCTGCGAGTTTTACCTGCAACTTGTTGATGACAGAGTTGGAATAGAAACCCAGATTGTTCAACTGGTTGGTGAGCATCTCTACATAGTGAGGATGGCAATGACCGATGCTGATAACGGCATGACCGCCATAGAGGTCGAGGTATTCCTGACCTTTATCGTCCCATACCTTGCAGCCCTGTCCTTTTACAATATTAATATCGAAAAGAGGATATACGTCGTAAAGTTTCATGTTAAATCTATGTTTTAAGAAAGACAACTCATAGAGTTATCTTATTACAAACTATTTTTTATGATAGAAGAACGAATGATTTTTCATCCGTTCTTCCGAATTCTTTTATCTAAAATGCTGATGGCTTGAGTTTCAAACCTGCTGTCTGGTCGAGACCAAACATGATGTTCATGTTCTGAACAGCCTGACCCACGGCACCCTTCAGAAGATTGTCGATGCAGGAAGTGATGAGGAGCTTATCGCCATACTTATCCACATGAACCAGGCACTTGTTGGTATTCACCACCTGCTTCAAGTCGATAGCCTTATCCACATAGTGGGTGAACTTGGCATTCTTGTAGAACTCCTTGTAACCTGCTACGATTTCCTCGATAGGCTTATCGGTCTTTACCACTTCTGTAGCGAAGATGCCACGGGCGAAGTCGCCACGGTAAGGGATGAAGTCGATGGCTGCATCGAGATAACCCTGTGTCTGCTTCAGACTCTGACGAATCTCTGGCACGTGCTGATGGTTGAATGCCTTGTAGATGCTCATGTTGTTGTTGCGCCATGAGAAATGGGTAGTGGCGCCTGGCTTCTGACCTGCGCCGGTGCTACCGGTAATGGCGTTGACAGATACATCGCTGTTGATGAGGCCCATCTTGGCAGCAGGCAACAAACCAAGTTGAATGCAGGTTGCAAAACAACCTGGGTTTGCCACGTGCTGAGCTACGGCTATTTTTGATTCATTTATTTCTGGAAGACCATATACAAAATCGTGAGCGGCTGGGGTTGGCTGCTGGGTGGCAACCACAGTCTCTGGAGCAAGACGGAAGTCCTGTGCCAGGTCGATAATCTTCACGTTCTCCGGAACATTGTGCTCCTTCAGGAACGCCTCGCTCTTGCCGTGACCGAAGCAGAAGAAGATAACATCTACCTGGTCGAAAGGCATCTCGGCGGTAAACTTCAAGTCGGTCTCGCCATACAATCCCTCGTGAACCTCAGCCACCAGGTTGCCGGCGTTACTCTCGCTGTTGGCAAATACAATCTCTGCCTCAGGATGGTTGATAAGGAGGCGAATCAACTCACCTCCTGTATAACCAGCTGCTCCTAAAATACCTACTTTTACCATATTATCTTTCCTCGTTAGGGTGCATACCATAATAAACACGGAGTGGGGTAGAGCTTACCTTGATGAAGCCCTTCGCATCCTCTGCGGTCCAACCGTGCTGCATCTCACCATACTCACCGAGCTTAGACTTGGTCAAATCGTCTGGTGAATCGACACCAACAGTCTGGAAGCTAAATGGACGGAGTTTCAGGATAGCTGTACCGTTTACGTTGCGCTGAGAAGAAGTCAGCATAGCCTCGATATCCGGCATTACTGGCTCCAGGTACTGGCTCTCGTGGAGGAACATTCCGTACCAGTTGCCTACCTGGTCCTTCCAATACTGCTGCCACTTGCTCAATGTGCTCTTCTCCAACAGACGGTGAGCCTCGATGATGAGCTTAGGAGCTGCAGCCTCGAAACCTACACGACCCTTGATACCGATGATGGTGTCACCCACGTTGCAGTCGCGACCGATAGCGTAAGATGCACCAATCTCCTCAATCTTCTGGATGGCCGCAATCTTATCATCAAACTTTTCGCCGTTTACAGCCACGATCTCACCCTTCTCGAAGGTAATCTTCAGTTCGGCCTCTTCTTCCTTGGCAGTAACGTGCTTCAGGTAAGCCTCCTCTGGGAGACCTTGGGTTGGGTCGAGAATCTCACCACCACAGATGCTGGTTCCCCAGATACCTACGTTATATGAATACTTCAACTTGGTGAAGTCTGCATAGAAACCGTGCTCGTTCAGGTAGTCAACTTCCTCCTTACGAGAAAGCGCCTTATCACGGGTCAGGGTGATGATCTCTACACCAGGAGCCATTACCAGGAAGGTCATGTCGAAACGAATCTGGTCGTTGCCGGCACCTGTACTTCCGTGAGCGATGGCGTCAGCACCAATCTCCTTGGCGTAACGAGCGATGGCGATAGCCTGGAAGATACGCTCAGAAGATACAGAGATAGGGTAGCAGTTGTTGCGGAGCACATTACCGAAAATCATGTATTTCAATGATTTCTCGTAATATTCGTGGGTAACGTCGAGAGTGACGTATGCCTTGGCACCCAATTTATATGCGTTCTCCTCGTTGGTCTTCAACTGCTCGGCAGAGAAACCACCTGTGTTAGCACATGCTGCATAAACATCCCAGCCATCCTGGGTCAACTTCATTACTGTGTATGATGTATCGAGACCGCCGCTGAAAGCGACTACTACTTTTTTATTTGCCATTTTATTTTATGTTTAATATGGATGAATACTGTTTAGATGGCATTCTTGCCAACACCTTAAATTATATGTAAGGATTTAAATTTCTGCAGAAGGACCGTCAATCTTGCGGATTCTCTCAATCACTTCCTGAGGAAGTTTGATAGGCAGATGTTCTTCTGGGTCGAAGAGCATGGCGGTGCAGATGCAGTATTTGCGGTTGGTACGATGGAGGACATCCACGTTGATGCAACCCTCGCAACCACGCCAGAATGACTCATCATCGGTCAGGTCGGCAAAGGTAACAGGAAGATAACCCAGCTGGGTGTTCATCTTCATGACAGCCGAACCGGATGTCAAAGAGAAAATCTTGGCATGAGGCCATCGCTGTCGGGCAAGCGTAAAGGTCAGGTTCTTGATACGCTTAGCCAATCCCATACCACGGAAGTCTGGGTGAACGATCAAACCTGATGTGGTAACATAGTGCTTGTTGCCCCATGTTTCGATGTAGCTGAAACCTGCGAACTTTTCGCCCTGGAGAGCGATGACCGCCTTGGCTTCGCGCATCTTGGTGGCAACATACTCTGGTGAACGCTTGGCGATACCAGAACCACGCTTCTTTGCAGCTTCTGCAATTGTAGTCAGAATGGTGTCGATGTACTTGATGTGACTTTCGTCAGCCACCATTACTTTAACTTCTGCTTCTTCCATTTTTTCTCTTCTATCTTAAAATGTTTTTGTTTTAATATTCTTTCTTTATATATAATAAGGTGTATGTTTTGCATAAAAATGCAACTACCTTATACATATTTATGGTGAACGTCTGGAATTACCTCTGCTAGTGCATTGATGATTTCCTCTTCTGTGGTACCTTTCTTTTTAACCAGGAAGATCGTGTCGTCACCGGCGATGGTTCCAAGAATTTGAGAAATATCACTATTGTCTATGTTATAGGCAATGCTGCTTGCATATCCAGGACGGGTTTTTATCACGACCATGTTCCCGGAGAAGTTGATAGACTGGAATCCGGTATTCACCATCATCTTGCTCACTGGAATATGGTTTGATACTCTCTTATATAATGTATCATTGGGCAGGACATACGCATATTTTCCACTCGAAGATGCTGCCTTTGCTACCTTGAGCAGTTTTAAGTCACGGCTCAATGTGGCTTGCGTAATCTTAAAGCCTTCTTTGTGAAGAGCCTCCAAAAGTTGGTCTTGCGAACTCAACTCCTGACTTGATATAAGCATCTTCAAAGTTTCCAATCTGCTATTCTTTGCCTTCATATGCTGTATTTTTATTCGTTTAACGGCTGCAAAATTACAATATATTTTGCAAATAACCAAATAAAATGAAAGAAAAATGCATAAAATAACATTATTTTGTCTTTCGTTATGCATAAACGTGGAATAAATATGCATATATTATCTTCTTTCATACAAATATTCTACACTTGGCTTTTGATACAGAATAGCCTTTTTATCCATTTTAAGCTAATTATTGTAAATTATTGAAAAAAAGTCTACGAAAACCGCATCGGTTCAATTAGTTTTTGTTATCTTTGCAGACACAATTCTTAGATTATAATCAACTTAATATAAAATAAACCTTTAGAAGATGGAAAAAATTAATGTTAAACCAGCAGAAGGTAAGCTGGGAATCTTGGTCGTTGGTTGTGGCGCAGTAGCTACTACCTTCATGACCGGTGTTTTCATGACTCGCAAGGGACTTGCGAAGCCAGTAGGTTCAATGACTCAGTACGACAAGATTCGTGTTGGCAAGGGTGCAGACAAGAAATATTTGCACTACAAGGACATCGTTCCTCTTGCAGACCTTAATGATATCGTATTCGGTACTTGGGATGTTTATCCGCAGAATGCTTATCAGGCAGCTATGTATGCTGAGGTATTGAAGGAGAAAGATATCAATCCTGTACGCGAGGAGTTGGAGAAGGTAGTACCAATGAAGGCTGCTTTCGACAAGAACTATGCAAAGCGTCTTGATGGCGACAATGTGAAGGATTGCAAGACCCGCTGGGAGATGGTAGAGGCTCTTCGTCAGGATATCCGCGACTTCAAGGAGAAGAACGGTTGTGCCCGTATCGTTGTTATCTGGGCAGCATCTACCGAAATCTATGTTCCTGTAGATATGAAGATTCATGGTACATTGGCAGCACTTGAGGCAGCAATGAAGGCTGACGACCGCCAGCATGTAGCTCCATCCATGTGCTACGCTTATGCTGCTTTGACAGAGGGTGCTCCTTTCATCATGGGTGCTCCTAATACAACTGTAGATATTCCTGCTATGTGGGAACTCGCAGAGAAGACCAAGATGCCTATCGCCGGTAAGGACTTCAAGACAGGCCAGACTCTTGTCAAGAGTGGTTTCGCTCCTATCATCGGTACCCGTTGTCTCGGCTTGAATGGCTGGTTCTCTACCAATATTCTCGGCAACCGTGATGGTCTCGTTCTCGATGAACCAGCTAATTTCCATACCAAGGAGGTAAGTAAACTCTCTACTCTTGAGACAATCCTGAAACCAGAAGCTCAGCCAGATCTCTATGGTCATGGTAACGATGAAGATACCCAGTACTATCATAAGGTACGTATCAACTATTATCCACCTCGCAACGATAACAAGGAGGGTTGGGATAATATCGATATCTTCGGCTGGATGGGTTACCCAATGCAGATTAAGATTAACTTCCTCTGCCGTGACTCAATCCTTGCTGCTCCATTGCTGCTCGACCTTACATTGTTGAGCGATCTTGCTGCTCGTGCAGGCCGTTTCGGAATCCAGCGTTTCTTGAGTTTCTTCCTTAAGGCACCTATGCACGATTATACTAAGGGTGAAGAGCCTGTAAACCATCTCTACCAGCAGTATACGATGCTGAAGAATGCTATCCGTGAGATGGGAGGTTACGAGGCCGATGAGGAAATCGACTAATCAGGTTATTTCATTTAATACTACACCTTATTATATAAGGCATTAAATTTATATCATGGCACACCTTTGGAATGTTAGAATATCTCTCCATAGGTGTGCCTTTTTGTTTATTTATATAGAAAGTAGACATGGATTCGGTAACGAGTTTTATTTATGGTATGAGCATGATGTTCTTCTCCATGATGGCTTTCCTGTTTTGGAGAAAAGGAAAGGAGATGCTCTTTCGGATGATTATGTGGCTCATGATTGTGGTCGACCTGCAGTTGGTAAAGGACATGGTTTTCTTTCTAATTTATGGTTTTGACAACGAGCATAGGTGGTATCTTACGTCTTCGTTGGATATGATGATTATTCCGTTCTACAGCTTTGTGTTGATGGAACTGGTGAAGCCGGGCTGGTTCAGATGGGTGAAAGCTTTTATGCTGGAATTGCCTTTCCTCTTGTTGCCGGTGTTCTATATTTTTACCCATAATATCATCTGGTTTTATGTGCTTTCTGTCTGGGGAGCCATTTATGGATGCTCTACCTTTATATTGCTTATCTTTATGATTCGGAGGTATCACCGCCAGCTGAAAGAGCGCTTTTCTTATCAGGAAAATATTAATCTGAATTGGCTTCTTGCCATTCTCAATACCTTCTTCCTGATTCTGTTTTTATGGACGCTGAGCTGTTTCGTTATTAATGTGGATTACGACAATATCTATATGGTAAGCTCTCTGATACTCTGGATGCTGATAGATTATTTTGTTTATAGGCATGAGTCAGTGATAGATGAGTTGAGCGATGTTGAAATTGTACCGTTAGAGCAGAACGAAGTAGATGTTTCAGGGATGGCTGCTGAGGTGCAGCGGTTGTTCGAGGAAGATAAAATCTATCTCAATCCGAAACTGAAATTGTCTGATGTGGCGCTGGCTGTAGGTACGAACCGTACTTATCTGAGTCGCTATTTTAACCGACAGAATGGGCAGACGTTTTATGATTATGTGAATTCTTATCGTATACAGTATGCTGAGAACTTGTTGAAGTCAACGAACTTTCCTTTGCCGGAAATCGCTATCAAATCGGGATTTAATTCTATTTCTACGTTCAGAAGAGTATTTTTTGCCTCTTTTGGTTGCTCTCCTAATAAATATAGAGCAAATGCATAAGTTATTGGTGTATAGGTAGTTTGCAACAATCAGTGGTACACTGAAAAATGTCAAAAGACACTTTTTGTCCATTTGAAACTTATTTTTGCTATTTTGAAACCATGGTTCTCAATTTTTTTTCTATCTTTGCATCGTAGAACTTTTTGAAGAGAATATAACTCTAGCATTTACTTTTTCTAGGAATTAAAAAATAAAGGTTGGCCAACCCGTTGAGGGCAAGCCAACCTTTCTCGTTATGTATGTTATTCTTTGTTTTTTTACTTTATTCCAGGTTCCCGTTTTCATTATTCCTTGTTGCTGCCTCCGAAGATGCGGAGCAAGTAGAGGAAGAGGTTGATAAAATCGAGATACAGGGTCAAGGCTCCGATGAGTGCCAGTTTCTGTGCGCCTTCGCTCATGTCGTATTGTGTCTGGAGCATCTGCTTGATCTTCTGACTGTCCCAAGCGGTCAAGCCAACGAAGATGGCTACACCTGCGTAACTCAAAATGTAATCAAACCCAGAACTCTTCAAGAACATGTTTACTATGGTAGCGATAATCAGGCCTATCAGCGCCATGAAGAGTATTTTTCCTAAAGAGGTCAAATCCTTCTTGGTAGTGTAACCATAGAAAGCCATCGCTCCGAATGTGCCGGCTGTAATAAAAAATACCTTGGCAATACTGGTCATCGTATATACTACGAATACGGATGAAAGCATGGCACCATTCAAAACCGAGTAGACGATGAAGAGTAGGGTGGCCGTAGTCAGGGAGAGTCTCTGTAGGGCACCGGTAATGATGAATACCAGGGCGAGCTCTGCGATAATCAAGCCAAAGAGCAAGCCGCGGCTTGTCATCAAGGTCATCAGCAGGGTAGGACTACTAGCTACACCATAGGCAGTAACGCCCGTAATCAGGAGAGCTAAGGTCATCCATGTATACACTTTGCGCATCAAAGCAGTGAAAACCCCGCTTATACCTCGCTCTTTCTCATTAACAGCAAAGCCATTGCTCTGCTGGTTGTTCTGACTATTTATCAGATTGTACATTTCCTTTTCTGTCATAATTCTATTTTCTTTTGTTATTTATGGTCTATTGAATAATATAATAAGCGCAAAGATAATGCCATTTATTGAAACGAACGATAATCTCTGCGCTTTATTAACATTTATTCCGTAATTTTACGTCATTCTCAGACCCTTTATCAGGATATGATAGTTGCCGCTAGGAATGATGGTGATGTCTGACTTCATGTCAGTCTCCTTGCGGTTGAAACTGATCTGCCATTGCCATCTTAATCTCTTATCTTCTCTTTCTTCTACCAGTCTCATACGCTATTCGTTTTATTTCGAATGCAAAGATACGTCTTTTCCGTTTTCTACCTATGCGATTTGTGCGATTTGCGTGGATTCGGGAAATAAAGTGCGAAAAATATCATGGAATCATTCGGAAGAATATCTCCGAAGGATAAGAACATAACTCCGAAAGATAGCAGAATATCTCCGAAGGATAAGAAAATATCTCCGAAGGATAGCAGAATATCTCCGAAGGATAAACCCAGAAGACAAATGTAGGTAATCCGATGATGAAGATATGGAAGCTGGGTTGTGGCAACGAGGTGAAGGGTGAAGGGTATATTTTAAATCTTATATTATATTCTTTTTTTAGGGTTTTTCCGATTTTGACCCTAGGGTACTTTTTTGATTTTACCCTTTTTTCCTTTACCCACGCGTACATATATAAAATAGAGTTTTCAAACCTTCACCCTTCACCTTTTTATTTAACATTTTGAGTGCCAAATAGTTACGGGTGAAGGGTGGTGAAGGGTGTTTTTCGTGTTTTATAAACATATTTTAAGAATCTAGTCAGTTTTTACATATTTTAGCGTTTGTTTACGATTCCGAAATGGGTATCTTTTTTTAGAGAGTCCTCTTTTTTTTATGATTTCTTTCTGCAGAAACTCCTAGAAACTTAGTTTAATCGGTATCTTTGATGTATAAGCCGTTAAAATATTATCAGCGAAATAAAGTTAATGGCTATGGATAAGCGTAAACTTCTAAAATATAAGTTATCTTAAAAACATTATAACCTTTTATAGTATTGTCAGCGAAATAAAGTTAATGGCTACGGATAAGCGTCAATTTTTAAATATAAATTAACTGAATTTTCGCATGTGGTTCAAGAACCTTTCAGGGCGTATGGGACAAAACTTGCGAAACTTGAGTAAATTAACTGAAAAGCATTATAACCTTAATAGTATTGTGCGCTTACGTATACGCCTGAGTGTGTGCACAGGCAGGCGCATATATATAATAATGTAAGAAGCTAAAATCTCTTGTGTAAAGTCTTTATAGATGTTAAAAACTGACTGAAAAAGCAACTTTTTTGCGAAAAGATTTGGTGGAATGAAAAATAGTTAGTACTTTTGCACTC